>NZ_JAPFGV010000022.1:0-19920 GCF_059803615.1 Microbacterium sp. SWDP-B6
GAGGGGGACGGGGGCGGATGCCGTGGCATCCGCCCCCGTCGTGGTGGCAGTGGTCACTGGACCGCCGCTGCCCACTTCTCGCCGAGCAGCGTGCCGGCGTTCGTCGACTGCTCCTCGGTCGGGACGACGGTCTCGCTCGGGACCTCAGGAAGAGCCGCGGCCAGGTCGGCATCGATCGTGCCGGCCTCGGTCATGGCCTCCATACGAGCCGGACGTGCACCGCCCTTGAGCCACAGGTTCTGCACCTCGTCGCTGTAGAGGAACTCCTGCCAGAGGCGTGCGGCTGCCGGGTTCGGGGCATCCTTGTTGATCGCCTGGTTGTAGTAGCCGGCGTAACCGGTGCCGTCGAGCACGACGACCTTCCAGTCCTCGTTGTCGGCGGTGTGCGAGGCGTTCAGGTAGTCCCAGTCGAAGACGACGGGAGTCTCGCCGCTCGCGACGGTCGCCGTGGTGACGTCGACCTTGAGCAGGTTTCCGGCCTTCTGCAGCTCTGAGAAGAAGTCGATACCCGGCTGGAAGTCGTCGAGCGTGCCGTCGGACTGCACCGTGGCGAGGCCCACAGCGGCGAACGCCGCACCGGCCTGCGTCGGGTCGCCGTTGATGGCGACGGCACCCTTGTAGGCGGCGTCCTTCAGGTCGTCGAGCGACTCGGGGGCGTCGAACTTCGACGAGTCGTAGCCGATCGACATGTATCCGCCGTAGTCGCCGACGAAGAGCCCGGTCGGCTCCTTGAGCGCGTCGGGGATCTCGTCCCACGTCTGCACCTGGTACGGCGCGAAGGTGTCGGTGTTCTGCAGCGCGACCGTGAGGCCGAGGTCGAACACGTCGGGTGCGGTGTCGAGCCCCTCGTTGGTCTTCGCTGCCTGGATCTCTTCGGCGCTCGACACGTCGGGCGATGCCTCGTTGATCGTGATCTCGGGGTACTTCTCGGCGAAGAGGTCGAGGATCTCGCCGTAGTTGGCCCAGTCGCGCGGAAGGGCGATGACGTTGAGCTGGCCTTCGGCCTTCGCTGCCTCTTCGAGATCGGCGAACGATCCGAAGTCCTCGACAGAGGTCGCGGCTGCGGCGTCGACGTCGTCGCTGCCGGCAGCGGGGGTCTCAGCGCCGGTGGCGCAGGCGGTCAGACCGAGCGCGGCGGTGGTGAACAGGGCGATGCCGGCGCCGATGCGCGCGCGGCGGTGGAAGTTGGTCATCAGGGTCCTCTCGGTGTCCGGCGCTGTGAGCCGGATTCGGGTTGCGAGAGGACACTATGAGCCGAGGGTTGCCGATCATCGCGGTCCCGGTGAACGTGAGGTGTCCGCAGTGTGGCGGGTCGGGCCGCGATGGTGCTCGGGGCGTCACGCCGTCTGACATCCTGGACGGATGGACATCGGCAGTGTGCTCGGGCTCGAGCAGCTCACCTGGGGCACGCTGATCCTCATCGTCATCGCGGCCTTCGCCGCCGGCTGGATCGACGCCGTCGTAGGCGGTGGAGGGCTGCTGCAGCTTCCCGCCCTGCTGTTGATCCCCGGCATCTCACCGATCCAGGCACTCGCCACCAACAAGCTCGCCTCGGTCTTCGGCACGGCCACGAGCAGCGTCACCTACTACCGCCGAGCGAAACCCGACATCCGCACGGCGCTGCCGATGGCGGTGATCGCGCTCGTCGGCTCATTCGGCGGAGCCGCCGTCGCCACGGTGCTGCCGGCCGCGGCATTCAAGCCGATCATCGTGATCGCACTGCTCGTCGTGGCCCTCTTCACGGCGTTCCGCCCGCAGATGGGCGCCGCGACGCGGCTGCGCTTCAGGGGCCACAAGCACCACATCATGGCGGGGCTCGCCGGTCTCGTGATCGGGTTCTATGACGGGCTCATCGGGCCGGGCACCGGGACGTTCCTTGTGATCTCGCTCGTCGCACTGCTGGGGTATGACTTCCTGCAGGCGAGTGCGAAGGCGAAGATCGTGAACCTCGCCACGAACACCGGCGCGCTGCTGCTCTTCATCCCACACGGTGCCGTGCTGTGGCTGCTGGGCGGAATCCTCGCGGTGGCGAATGTCGCCGGCAGCTATCTCGGCTCGCGCATGGCGATCTCACGCGGCACGACCTTCATCCGCGTCGTGTTCCTCGTCGTGGTGGTCGCCCTGATCGCCAAGCTCGGCGTCGACGTGTGGAACGAGAACATCGCTCCCGCGCTCGCGCAGATCGGTCGTTGAGCGAGGCCGGGTCGCGACGCTTCGTCTCAGTCGACTTCGTCGTCTTCGCTCAGCGAACGGGAGATGAGCGGGGCGGCCGCTCGCGCAGATCGGTCGTCGAGCGAGGCCGGCGGAGCCGCCCGAGACGAAACGTGGTGAGGTCGAGTCGCGTCGCATCGTTCCGGCCGAACGACCGGGGTACGCGAAGAGGCCCCCTCCTGCCTGAGCGGGAGAGGGCCTCTGCGTGAGAGGGTCAGGCCTCGTCGTCCTCGGGCTCGAAGTCGACGCCGGCCTCGGCGCGCTGCTCGGCCGTGATGGGCGCCGGAGCCGCCGTCAGCGGGTCGAAGCCGTTGCCCGACTTCGGGAAGGCGATGACGTCGCGGATCGACTCGGTCTTCGCCAGGTGCTGCAGCACGCGGTCCATGCCGAGCGCGATTCCACCGTGCGGCGGTGCGCCGAACTTGAACGCGTCGAGCAGGAATCCGAACTGCTCCTGCGCGACCTCGTCGCTGATGCCCATGACCTCGAACACGCGCTTCTGCACGTCTTCGCGGTGGATGCGGATCGATCCGCCGCCGAGCTCCGAGCCGTTGCACACGATGTCGTAGGCGTAGGCGAGAGCCGAACCGGGGTCGGTGTCGAACGTGTCCTGGAACTCGGGCTTGGGCCCCGTGAACGCGTGGTGCACGGCGGTCCACGCTCCGGCGCCGACGGCGACGTCACCGGATGCCACGGCATCCGCGGCCGGCTCGAACATCGGGGCGTCGACGACCCACGTGAACGCGAACTCGTCGGGGTTCAGATAGCCGAGGCGGCGGCCGATCTCGACGCGGGCGGCGCCGAGAAGAGCGCGACTCTCCTTGGTCGATCCGGCGGCGAAGAACACGCAGTCACCGGCAGAGGCGCCGACGAACTCGGCGAGGCCGGCCTGCTCGGCCTCGGACAGGTTCTTGGCTGCGGGGCCGCCCAGCGAGCCGTCCTCGTTGAAGAGGACGTAGGCGAGACCGCGGGCGCCGCGCTGCTTGGCCCAGTCCTGCCACGCGTCGAGCTGCTTGCGCGGCTGGCTCGCGCCACCGGGCATGACGACGGCACCCACGTACTCGGCCTGGAAGACGCGGAACGGGGTGTCCTTGAAGTACTCGGTCGCCTCGACGAGCTCGAGCCCGAAGCGCAGGTCGGGCTTGTCGGAGCCATACTTCGCCATGGCGTCGGCATAGGTCAGGCGCGGCAGCGGGGTCTGGACCTCGACGCCGATGGTCTTCCACATCGCCTGGATGAGCGACTCCATCAGCGTGATGACGTCTTCCTGGTCGACGAAGCTCATCTCGATGTCGAGCTGCGTGAACTCCGGCTGACGGTCGGCGCGGAAGTCCTCGTCGCGGTAGCAGCGGGCGATCTGGTAGTACTTCTCGACGCCGCCGACCATGAGCAGCTGCTTGAACAGCTGCGGCGACTGCGGCAGGGCATACCAGCTACCGGGGTGCAGACGTGCGGGCACCACGAAGTCGCGGGCGCCCTCGGGCGTCGAGCGCGTGAGGGTCGGGGTCTCGACCTCGGTGAAGTCCTCGCCGTGCAGCACGTCGCGGACGGCCTTGTAGACATTCGAGCGCAGGCGCAGAGCGGATGCCGCGGCAGGGCGACGCAGGTCGAGATACCGGTACTTGAGGCGGGCCTCTTCGCCGACGGTCTCGGTGTCGGCGACAGCGGTCGACACCTGGAACGGCAGGGGAGCGGACTCGTTCAGCACCTCGACGTCGGTCGCGATGAGCTCGATCTCGCCGGTCGGCAGGTTCGGGTTCGCGTTGCCGTCGGGGCGACGCGAGACCTCGCCGGTGACCTTGAGGACGAACTCGTTGCGCAGCGGGTGCGCCACCTCTTCGTCGCGGATGACGACCTGGGCGATGCCCGATGCGTCCCGAAGATCGATGAACGCGACTCCTCCGTGATCACGACGGCGATCGACCCAACCCGAGAGGGTGACGGTCTGACCGATTTGCTCGGCTCGCAGTGAGCCTGCCGAGTGGGTGCGAAGCACGGAGGATTCCTCCTGATCTGGGAAATGATGAACCCGCCCATTCTACGGGGGCGGTGTCGCCTCCTCCGCCGGTGGCATATCGGTCAGTAGGATCGCCACGACAGCCGCTCGACCAGCGAAAGGGTCATCATGGACTCCAACGGCATCTCGGATCTCTACGCATCGATCTTCTCCGGCACGACGGGCCTGATCGCCCTCGTCTTCTACGTCCTCGTCGTCATCGGCCTGTGGAAGGTGTTCACGAAGGCCGGCTACCCCGGCATCCTCGCGATCATCCCCATCGTGAACGTCGTCTTCCTCGTCAAGATCGCCGGGATGTCCGGCTGGCTCGCGCTGCTCTACCTCATCCCGATCGTCGGTTTCATCTTCGGGATCATCGTCGCGATCAAGCTGGGTGAGCGCTTCGGCAAGGGCGGGCTCTTCTCGTTCTTCCTGCTCTTCGTCTTCCCCTACATCGGGTATCTGATCATCGGCTTCGGCGAGTCCCGCTACCGCGCGGTCTGACGTGGTGGCGTCGCGACTGCACCTCGTCCGTCACGGCGAGGTGCACAATCCCCAGCGCGTGCTCTACGGGCGGCTGCCCGACTATCACCTCAGCAAGGCGGGGAGGGAGATGGCGCGAGCCGCGTCCGATCACATCGCCGGTCTCGATCGCCCGGTCGCAGCTCTCTACTCCTCGCCGCTCGAGCGGGCACAGGAGTCGGCGGAGCCGTTCTCCGAGCGCTTCGGACTCACACCCGAGATCGACATCCGCCTGATCGAGCCGACCAATGTGTTCGAGGGCACGCAGATGCGCCGCTCGCTGATGAACCCGCTCAAGTGGTGGCACCTGCGTCAGCCGTCGCTGCCGAGCTGGGGCGAGCCGTACGCATCGATCGCCGAGAGGATGCTGGGCATGATGGCCGAGGCATGGCGATCCGTCGACGACGGCGACCTCGTGATGGTCTCGCACCAGGCGCCGATCTGGATCACCCACCTCCGCGTCGCGGGCCTGCCGCTGCAGCACGACCCGCGCACTCGGCGCTGCGCGCTGTCGAGCGTCACGTCTTTCGAGCTCGTCGGCGATGTGTGGCGCGAGGTCGCGTACGCCGAACCCGCGGCGACGGGTGGGGCAGTCGATGTCGGGGCGGTCTGAAGTCTGAGCTAGCGGCTCTGTTCGCAGTGATGGCCGCTCCCCGAGTCGGGAAGCGACCATCACTGCGCTGCGGCGAAGATGCTCGCGATCACGGAGCCATCAGCGACTGGATGACGCCGACCGCCGCGAGCTGACCGGCCGCGGCGGCCAGCAGCACCGAGGCCATCGGCCCCGGAAGCGACGCACGGTGTGCGAGGTCGCCCGCGGCGAAGACACCGGCGAGTGAGGTGCGACCGAAGTCGTCGATCTCGATCGACCCGGACGGCAGCATGTGCAGCCCGAGCTGGTCGGCGAACGGCGCACGGTGGCGGAGCGAGCCCGATGCCACGAAGACGCCGGCCACAGTCCGATCGCCGGAATCGGTGGTGACCCGCACATCGTCGCGGTCCGGTGCTACCGCGGTCACGAGGTCCACGCTCACCCGCGCTCCCAGCCCTTCGAGCGTCTGCGCCTCTTCTGCGGAGAACGCCTGATCGACGGGGAAGACCGTGATGTCTCCTGCGATGCGATCCAGAAGCCCGATCAGGTGCCCGGCACGAGGTGCGGGGCCGAGAATGGCGATGGAGCGCCCCGCATGCTCGTGACCGTCGCAGAACGGGCAGCTGAAGGCCTTCACTCCCCACAGCTCCTGCAGGCCGGGCACGGATGGCAGATCGTCGGCGACGCCGGTCGCGAGGATGACGCTCTTCGCCTCGACGGAGACTCCGTTCGCGAGCAGCACGGTGAACGCGCCCTCCGCACCCGAGACCGACTGCGCTCCGACGTCGCGGATCTCGACGTCGGCATACTCGGCGAGCTGAGTGCGTGCGGTCGCGCGGAACTCCGCCGGGGGAGTTCCGTCGTTCGCGACGACGTTGTGCATGTGCAGCACCGTGCCGTTGCGGTACTCACCGGAATCCAGCAGCAGCGTCGAGCGGTGCATCCGTCCCAGGGTCAGTGCCGCCTGCAGGCCGGCGGGGCCTGCTCCGATCACGATCGCGTCGTACATGTGGTGTCCTTCCGAGGGGCGGCGGTTGCTTTCGTCCTCAGTCTGTGACTTCATGTCAACATGAAGTCAAGTGTCGAGAGTCCCTGGTCCGTCGGCGAGGTGGCTGCCCGTTTCGCGCTGCCCACGAACGTGCTGAGGCACTGGGAGACGGTCGGGCTGCTGCGACCCGCACGCGACTCCGCCGGGAGGCGCCGATACGGGCAGGACGACGTGGTGCGCATAGCGGTGATCCAGCGCAGCAAGGCGGCCGGAATGACCCTCGACCAGATCGCCGTGCTCCTCGACGACGGAAGCGCCGGTCGGCACGAGGTGCTGCAGCAGCACCTCGACGATCTCGACCGCCGGATGGAGGACATGCGCCGATCACGCGAGATGACCGAGCATGCGATGGGATGCCGTTCGCACGACATCGCCACGTGTCCTCGCTTCCGCGCGAGTGTGGCCGACGTGCTCGCCCGGCTCTGAAGGCAGGCTTCCACGGCCGGGGCGTCCGGCCCATGCATAGGAACCCCCGCGTAAACTGGGAATCGTGCCACTCGCCTCGACGGTTCTTCCGATCCGCAGCGGCCGCCCCTCCCGCATCCGGCCTTCTCGCCGTGCGGTCGGTGCCGCGCTCGCCGCGGTACTAGCCATCGGTCTGAGCGCCTGCGCTCCCGATCCCGTGAACGACTCGTTCCTGAGCGGAGACAATCCCGGCTACGTCGCGGCCGACGGGGCGATCGTCGAGATCCCGGTCGCCGAGCGCGGCGAACCCGTCGTCGAATTCGGCGGCGTGACCGAGAACGGCGACGACTTCAGCAGCTCCGAGCTCGCGGGCAAGGTGACGGTCGTGAACTTCTGGTACGCGGGCTGCGCACCGTGTCGGGTCGAGGCAGAAGACCTCGAGAGCGTGTGGCAGGAGCACGGCGGAGACGACGTGGCCTTCCTGGGCATCAACACCCGCGATCAGGCCGACACCGCCAAGGCGTTCTCGGCGGAGTTCGGCGTGACCTACCCGAGCCTCATCGATGTCGACACCGCCGAGGCGAAGCTCGCCTTCGCGTCGTCGGTGCCGATCCAGGCGACGCCGACCACTCTGGTGCTCGACAAGCAGGGCCGGGTCGCCGCCCGCATCATCGGGCCGATCGACGGCACCTCGATCCTCTCGACGCTCGTCAAGGACGCGCTCGCGGAGGACTCATGAGTCTTGCGGAAGCGGCATGAACCCCGGGACGATCATCGACTCAGGCGCACTGTGGCTCGCGATCCCGGTAGCGATGCTCGCTGGGCTCATCTCCTTCCTCTCACCGTGCGTGCTTCCGCTGGTGCCGGGCTACCTCGGGTTTCTCGGGGGAGCGGTCACCCCTCGACGAGAGCGGTCGGAGAACGGCAGCGGCGTCGCGACGGTCGAAGCTCCCGCTCGCGGACGACTCGTGTTCGGTGTGCTGCTGTTCATCCTGGGCTTCAGTCTCGTGTTCGTCTCGCTGACAGCGCTCGGCGGGCTCGCCAACGTCTTCCTGCTGCAGTGGGGTGAGCTGATCACCCGCATCCTCGGCGGCGTGATCATCCTGATGGGACTCGTGTTCCTCGGTCTCTTCGGCTTCGCCCAGCGCGAGCTGCGCTTCCAGGTCGACTCCAAGGCCGGCCTGATCGGCGCACCGCTGCTGGGAATCGCGCTCGGAATCGGCTGGGCTCCGTGCATGGGGCCGACGCTCGCCGCGATCTTCGCCCTCTCGTTCAACCAGGGCGACCCGGTGCGTGCCGGCATGCTCGGCCTGGCGTACTCGCTCGGCCTGGGCCTGCCGTTCCTGCTGGTCGCGCTCGGGTTCGGGTGGGCCACCAAGACGATCGGGTTCCTCCGTCGCCACATCCGCGTCGTGAACGTCATCGGCGGCGTGCTGCTGATCGTGCTCGGCCTGCTGATGCTGACCGGCCTCTGGACCGACATCATGTCTCGCCTGACGGTGGTGATCGGTAGTGTCCCCCTCCCGTTCTGATGAGAACACGACGCATCGGAAGGATGACGTGAGCAGCACAACCGAGAGGTCCAGCGATCCGCTGCGCCCGTCAGACCACGTCGACGGCGAGGAGTCGATCACCCAGCCACGCCTCGGGTTCGTGGGCTGGCTGCGCTGGGGCTGGCGTCAGCTGACCTCGATGCGCACCGCGCTGATCCTGCTGCTCGTCCTCGCGATCGCGGCGATCCCCGGCTCGATCTTCCCTCAGCGGATGGCCGACCCCAACGGCGTCACCCAGTGGGAGCGCGACAACCCCGATCTCTTCCCCGTGCTCGACGGGCTGAAGATGTTCGACGTCTACCTGTCGCCGTGGTTCTCGGCCATCTACCTGCTGCTGTTCGCCTCCCTCGTCGGCTGCGTCATCCCGCGCATCCGTCACCACGCCAAGGCGCTGCAGGCACGACCCCCTCGCACGCCCGCACGTCTGAAGCGACTCGCCGACTTCCGTGCCGTCGAGCGCACGTCGCCAGACGCGCCAGCCGACGCTGCGGCGACGATCGACATCGCGACGAAGCAGCTCAAAGCGCTCGGATACCGCGTCGAGCGCTACGACTCGGGCCGCACCGCGTCGGTCTCGGCCGAGCGCGGCTACTGGCGCGAGTCGGGCAACCTGCTCTTCCACCTCGCCCTCGTCGGCGTGCTGATTACCGTGGGGGTCGGGGGAGGGTTCGCCTACACCGGCCAGCGCGTGCTGGTCGAGGGCGAGACGTTCGCGAACACGCTGCTCGACTACGACTCGATGAACCGCGGCCGCTTCGTCGGCGACGGGGCGCTCGCGCCGTACTCGATGCGCCTCGACAGCTTCGACGTCACCTACCAGCCCTTCGGCGAGCCCGGCTCGGGTCAGGCCGGCGACTTCTCGGCCAACGTCACGGTGCAGGAGAACGGCGAGGAGCGCACCGGCTCGGTCAAGGTCAACGAGCCTCTCGGCGTCGCCGACGACAACGTCTTCCTGCTCGGCAACGGCTACGCGCCGACGATCACCGTGCGCGACCCCGACGGGGAGGTCGTGTTCACGAACAGCACGCCCTTCCTGCCCCAGGACAACAACATGACGTCGCTCGGCGTCATCAAGATCCCCGACGGTCTCAGCGAGCAGGTCGGCCTCGTCGGCTTCTTCTACCCGACCACGGGTGTGCTCGACACGGGCGCGTTCTTCTCCGGCTTCGGGGACCTCACCAACCCGACGCTCACCCTCGACGTCTACACCGGCGACCTGGGCATCAACGAGGGCATCCCCCGCTCGGTCTACGTCCTCGACACCACCGGCATGACCAAGGTCACCGGACGCACGACAGACCTCGAATCGATCGAGCTCACGCCCGGACAGACGGCCGACCTGCCGAACGGCATGGGGACCGTGACCTTCGAGGACGAATCGCCGGCGGGGGCCACCGACGCCTCGCAGTCGGTCAAGCGCTTCGCCTCGCTGCAGATCCACCGCGACGCGTCGGGTCCGTGGGTGCTCGGCTTCGCACTTCTCGCGCTGGGCGGACTCATGCTCGCCCTGTTCATCCCTCGGCGCCGAGTGTGGGTCAAGGCGACGGGGCAGGACGGCATCGTCTCTCTCGAGTACGCCGGTCTCGCGCGCGGTGAGGATCCGACTCTCGCCACGGCTGTCGACGACCTCGTGGCCGGTCACGCGCGTCTGATGGACGCCGCGGGAGTGACGACTGCGGTCGAGGCGCCGGTCGCGACCGGCGACGAGTCCGACAACGCCGCGACGGCGTCCGAGGCCGTCCGCGACGGTGACCCCGAGCATCCTGCATCCGACACCCCGAAAGTAGACTGACACCATGTTCGATCTCGAAGTGATCTCGCCGATCCTGCTCTGGACGGCGATCGCGGTCTATGCGGCGGCCTTCGTGGCCTTCGCCTTCGACCTCGCCCGCCGGTCGCAGCTGTCGGCCGATGCGGCGAGCGTGCGGGAGTTCGAACTGGTCGGAGCCGGCGCGGGTTCGCGCGGCGCCAAGGGTGCTTCGGCATCCGGCTCGGATGTCGCCCCGCAGCGTTTCGTGATGGCGCGCATCGGCACCTCGCTCACCGTGCTCGCGTTCATCTTCCACCTCGCAGCCACGGTGACGCGTGGTCTCGCGGCCGGGCGAGTGCCGTGGGCCAACCTCTACGAGTTCGCGATGATGGGCACGCTGCTGATCGTCGCGGTGTTCCTCGTGGTGCTGACGCGCATCGATCTGCGCTTCCTCGGCACGTTCATCACCGGTCTCGTCGTCGTGCTGCTGGGTCTCTCGGCCACGAACTTCTACGTCGATGTCTCGCCTCTGATGGACCCGCTCAAGAGCGTGTGGCTGGTGATCCACGTCTTCGTGGCCTCCCTCGGCACCGCGTTCTTCGCCCTGGCCTTCGCTCTGTCGGTGATCCAGCTGATGCAGTCCCGCCGGGAGCGTCTCATCTCCGAGGGTGCCGAGAAGACCGGCCCCGGCTTCCTGCGCACCTTCCCCGGGTCGGAGCGCCTCGAGAGCATGGCCTACCGCTTCACGATCATCGGCTTCATCCTCTGGACGTTCACGCTCATCGCCGGTTCGATCTGGGCCTACTACGCCTGGAGCCGCTTCTGGGGCTTCGACGTCAAGGAGACGTGGACCTTCGTGATCTGGGTGCTCTATGCGGGGTACATCCACGCGCGCGCGACGCGCGGCTGGCGTGGTAACCCCTCGGCTTGGCTGGCGATCGTCGGCTTCTCGGCCGTGCTCTTCAACTTCACGATCGTCAACGTGTTCTTCAAGGGTCTGCACGCCTACTCGGGCCTCAGCTGAGCGCCCGAGCGGTTCTCATCTGAACGAACGCAGTCCGAACGGGATGACTTCGGAGTGTTCGGCGCCGTCTTCGTACCAGACGAGCTCGGCCTCGCTGATGGTCTCGGCGGGGCGTGAGCTGAGCGAGCGACGGGACTTGTGCGACAGCTCCGTCCATGCCGCGGGGGCGAGCGTCTTCGCGTAGATCACCGACAGGTGGAACGTCCAGTCCTCCGTGCTGCGCTCGTCGAGTCGACGCAAGTTGGTGCCCTCGAGAGCTTCGCTGAGGTTCGCGTAGGCCGACACGAGCGAGGGGGTTCGTCTCAGGCGCAGGATGACGACCTGCCACGGAGCCGGGAACACGTCGACGGCTTCGGCGACGACCTCGATCGGGCGCTGCGCCACGGCCCATTCGCGGATCAGGGCGAGCAGCTCCTCCCGACGCTTTGGCTCGTGGAATGCGCGAAGCGTGACGTGCTCGGTGTGCGGGTGCGGAGCATCCATTCGGCCGAGTGCCGACCTCTGCTCGGCCCGGTAGACGTCCGACACCGCTCTCGTCGGGCGCAGCACGAGATACTGCTGCCCCTCGAGTGACTCGAGCTGGGCGGGAGAGGTCATGAACGGGCGACGCATCTTCTGATCGTACGTGCGTCGGGGAGTATGCGAATACCGCCTCTGCCCGGGCGAGCGCGGCTTCGGAGCTGTGTGACGATGCGCCGTGCATCGAGTGCCATGCACGGCGCATCGTCGGATGTGATGTGAAGGTGTGCCAGGGCTGGGTGCCCGGAGAGGACGCTCAGGCGGTCGCCATGGCCGCCTTCACGGACGTCGTGCGACGCAGGGCGACCGCGATGGTGGTCACGACGAGCGACAGCACACCCCACACGATGAGGCCGGCGGTTGCGCCTCCGTTCGCGGTGATCAGCCCGGCGAACGCGGGGGAGGTCGGCAGAGACGCTCCGAGATCCGCCAGCCAGCCGGGCACCGTCGAGATCAGTCCCGTCGCGATCGCGAGCACCCCGACGAGAGCGCTGATCCAGCGACCGACGCCGCCGAAGACTGCGACGAGCGCCTGGTTGACCGCGGCGAAGACGATTCCCGCCAGCACCGCGATTCCGGCGAACGCCCACCAGGTGGCGGCGTCGTAGCTCGCGACGATCTGCACGATCAGTGAGACCAGCAGGCCCTGAGCGGCGCCGATGGCGGCCGCCGGGGCGAAAGCGCGCAGCGCGAGCCCGGCAGAGGAGCGCCGCGACGTGAGCGTGCGTGCGGTGTGGGCCCGCATCACGAGGAACGAGGCGAGAGCGCCGAACCACAGCACCACGGCCGCGAGCAGCGGGATCGCCGTCGGCCCGAAGATCGTTGCACCGTCGGCTCCCTTCGACGCCACAGGGTCGGCGATCACCGAGGCCAGGGAGGTCGACTCCGAGTCGCTGAACGACGGGAGGGAGTCGGATGCGGTGCGCAGGCCTCCGGCGAGATCGTCCGTTCCGGTGGCGAGGGTGTCGAGGCCGGTCGCGAGGTCGGCGGCTCCGGTCGCGAGCTCGGTCGTCCCGTCGGACAGCTGAACGGCTCCCGTGGACAGTGCACGTGCGCCGGCGGCGGACTCGTCGAGGCCCTGGGACGCCAGCTGGTTCAAGCCGTCCGCGAGAGTCGTCGCGCCGGCGCCGGCCTCACCGAGCTGGGTCGCGAGGGTGGCGGGGAGCGTAGCGAGTTGCTGCACCCCCGCATCCGTCTGCGTGGCACCTGACGAGAGCGCGGCGATCTGGTCGCAGTACTCCTGAGGGAATCCACTAGGTACACAGGTCTCCGCGAGCTGCTGCAGACCGGTTGCCACCTGTGCAGACCCGGCCGCGAGCTGCTGGGCCCCGGCGACCTGGTTCTGAAGCTCTGCGGCCCCTGCGGTCAGCCCCGTGCCGATCTGGCTCGCTCCCCCCGCAGCCTCGCGGGTTTTCGCAGCGAGCGTGTCGAGCCCTGACGCGAGCGAGGACGCACCGCTTCCGAGCTCGGCGGCACCCGAGGCGAGCTGCGTCGCGCCGTCGGGGATCGCGGCCGCGCCCGTCGCCGCATCCCGTGCGCCGGTGGCGAGCTCGGCCGCGCCGTCGGCGGCTTCTCCGATCTGATCGCCGATCGTGGTGAAGCCGACGAGGATGTTCTCGGTCGTCGCCTCCGACAGCAGCGTGCCCATGCTCGAGGCGGCCGCATCCGCGATCTGACCGGTGATGAGGTCGTCGGCCACGAGCCCGTCGTCCGGTGTGGTGACCCGGATGGTGGCCTGCTCGGCATCGCCTCCGCCGTCCGAGATCGCCTGCCCTGCAGAGGTGGCGGCGGCTGAGAACTCCTCGGGGATCGTGATCACGGCCTGATACGACCCGTCGGCGAGCCCGTCGGCCGCGTCATCCTCGTTCGAGATCACCCAGGTGAGGTTGGAGTCGAGCTCGTCCGATCCTTCGACGAGCCCTGATGCGAGCTGCCGACCCAGCGGCGTCAGCTGTCCGTCGATCTCCACGGGCTCGTCGAGGTTGACGATCGCGGCGGTCATCGAGTCGAGGCGCTCGGTCGGGTTCTGGAGTGCCGCGACCAGGATGCCGCCGACGGCTGCGGGCAGCAGCAGGATGCCGAGGATCGTCAGCCACGTGATGGGCTTGCGCGAGCGTGCGCGTTCGATGGGGAGGGTCATGCGTTCACCTCGGTCGATTCGGTGGTGCCGTCGGCGGTGCGGGGCACCGAGGACTCGGGTCGTGTCTGTGCTGGGGGCGCGTCGACGTCGATCACGTCGGCAGGGGAGCGGCCGGCGTCTGCGAGGATCTGGAGGCCGATCTGCGGGTCGAGCGCGGTGAGCAGGATCGCGGTCGTACTGCGAGAGTCGCGCAGTCGCGCCGCCAGCTGATCGCGTTCGGGGCGCGAGAGCCGGTCTGCTCCGTCGATCACCACGAGTGCAGGGCGTCCGCGCAGCGCCTCGGAGAGGTCGGCCGACAGGCGGGCAGCATCGGCGGTCATGACCGCTCCGACATGTGCGCGCACCCACGCCGCTCGACCCGGCAGCAGATGGCCGACGACCCGGAGGCGTCCGTCATCGGGCGTCGCGCGGCCGGCGATCGTCAGAGCCAGCGCACGCAGCGCACCGGCGGAGGAGCCCGTGAGCACCGCTGATCCGCCGGGAGCGAGGCGCAGGTGGAGGCGGTCGATGCCGGCATCCGTCACCGAGAGATCGTCGGCGGCCACGACCGAGTCGTCTCCCGGCCATCCGGCCAGGTGGCGCTCGCGTTCGACCGCTTCCCCCTCGATATCGACGCGGGGGAGGACCTTCTCCAGCCACGCCGGGATCTCCCACGCCCGCTCGCCGAGGATGGCCATGAGAGCGGGGATCAGCGTCATCCGCACCAGGAACGCGTCTATCGCGATGCCGGCTGCGAGGCCCAGCGCGATGGGCTTGAGCGACGAGTCACCCTCGGGGACGAACGCGACGAACACCGCGAACATGATGAGTCCTGCTGCGGTGACGACCTTCGCAGACCCCGTGAACCCGCTGCGCACGGCGCGCAGCGCGGCGGCGCGACGGACGGCTCGGTCAGGACTCTTCGCGTCGGGGTCGTGCACGAAGTCCTCGCGCATGCGCGACACCAGGAAGACCTGATAGTCCATGGCGAGTCCGAACAGCACGCCCATCAGGATGATCGGCATGAAGCTGATGATCGGGCCCACCTTCGCGACGTGCAGGGCGTCGGCGAACCAGCCCCATTCGAACACCGCGCCGACGATGCCGAACGCGGCCACGATCGACAGCAGGTATCCGGCTGCGGCGGTGATCGGCACCCAGAGCGAGCGGAACACGATCGTGAGCAGGATCAGCGAGAGGCCGATCACGAAGATGCCGAAGGGCAGCAGCGCGTTGCCGAGCTGGTCGGAGATGTCGATGCCGACCGCGGTGAATCCGGTCACCTTGAGGTCGATGCCGAACTCGTCGAGCCACTCGTCGTGGTGCGACCGCAGCTCGCGCACGAGGTCAGCCGTGGCAGGGTCGTCGGGCGCCGTCTCGGGGATGATCTGCACGATGCCGGTGTCGGCCGTCTCGTTCGGCGTCGAGAGGGCGACCTCCTTGACGCCGTCGATCTTCGCGACCTCGTCGCCGAGATCCTCCATCAGCGTGAGCGGATCCGTCGATGTGACGATCGTGCCCGTGAGGATCATCGGCCCGTTGAAGCCGGGGCCGAACTCCTCGGCCACGAGGTCGTAGCTCTGCCGCGCCTCGGAGTCCTTCGGCAGCACGCCGGCGTTGGGCAGTGCGAGGTTCAGGCTCAGGGCCGGCACCGCGATGATGCCGAGGCCGATCACGACCGCGAGTGAGACGAGTATCGGGCGTGTGGTGACGCCGGTCACCCAGCGCTCGCTGAATCGCACACGCGGAACCGGAGCGGGCTTGCCCTTCTTCGCCTTCGGAGCCTTGCGCGGCCGACCCGCCACCCTGCCCTTCATGAAGCCCAGCAGCGCAGGGGTGAGCGTCACCGCGATCGCGACGGCGACCGCGACGGCGGCGGACGCCGCGATGCCCATGGTCGTCAGGAACGGGATGCCGGCGAAGCCGAGTCCGATCAGGGCGATCAGCACGGTCACGCCCGCGAACACCACGGCGGAGCCGGCCGTGCCGACGGCGCGGGCGGTGGATTCCTCGGGGTCGACCCCCTCGCGCACCTGATCCTGGTGCCTGGCCATGATGAACAGCGCGTAGTCGATGCCGACCGCGAGCCCGAGCATGAGGGCGAGGAGAGGAGTGGTCGACGAGACCGTGGCGAAGGCGGTCGCCGCGAAGATGCCGGCCATCGAGATGCCCACGCCGAGCACAGCCGTGAGCAGCGGGAGCCCTGCGACGACGAACGAGCGGAAGGTCACGATCAGCACGAGCAACGCGATGAGCAGTCCCACGGCCTCGGTCAGTGTGACACCGGGGATGGAGGTGGCGAACAGCTCGCCACCGAGAGAGGTCTGCGATCCGTCCGGAAGCTCGTCGGCGAGCTCGGCCACGACGGCTCGCAGGTCGTCCTGTGTCTCGTCCGAGACATCGCTCGCCTGGCCGTCGAACTGCAGGCGGATGATGCCGGCGGTCTCGTCGTCGTTGACCATGCCGCTGACCATCTCGTCGAACGGGGAGGTGGCCGAGAGCACGGAATCGTCGAGATCGGCGAGCTGGTCGACGGCGTCGTCGATGTCGTTCCGATACGTCTCATCCGTGATCGAGTCGCCGTCCGCGGCGACCACGATGATCTGCGCGCTGGTTCCGCTGACTGCCGGGAAAGAGCGGTTGAGCTGCTCGAGACCCGCCTGCGACTCGGTTCCGGGGATCGAGAAGGAGTTGTCCGTGCCGGCCCCGAGAACGAGGGCGCCGGCGCCGGCGATGCCGAGTGCGAGGAGCCAGGAGACGAGGACGCGCCACGGGTGCCGGTAAGACCAGCGGCCGAGCGAGGACAGGAGTGTGGACACGAGGCTCCTCAGGGAATGCGGGCTGGATACACAGGTGTATCCAATACATAGATGTATCGTAAGGTGATCCGAGCCCCGGAGTCTGTGTGCGGGGTGTGAGAATGAGAGGCAGGAGGATTCGATGACGACACCCGCCACGCGAAGCCGAGAGAACACGCGCGCCAGGCTTCTGGATGCCGCCGCGCAGGTCTTCGCCGAGGTCGGACTCGACGGCGCCTCCGTCGAAGCGGTCTGCGATCGCGCCGGTTTCACGCGTGGAGCGTTCTACTCGAACTTCGAGTCGAAGGACGAGCTGTTCCTGATGCTCGCCGGCAGCGTCGGCGAGCAGCGCGTCAACGGGGTGCGTGCCCGCGTCGAGGAGATCGCTGCTGAGGGCGGCCTCTCAGAGGGGTGCGACCCGGTCGAGCTCGTCCAGCGCATCATGGATGCGGGAGGCGACGACCGGCTCGGTGTGATGCTGATGAGTGAGATCCGCATCCGCGCGCTGCGCGATCATCAGTTCGGCTCGGCCTACCTCGTGCAGGAGCGCGAGATGGTCTCGAGCATCGCGGTGATCATCACGGACATCGTCTCGGTGAGCTCACTCGAGCTGAAGGTTCCGGCCGAGGAGGCCGCGCGCATGCTCATGATCCTCTGGGAGGGCATGACCGTTCGCGGTGCGATGGCGGGCCAGGACTCCGATCAGCTGCGGCACTCTGGCAGCGAGGAGCTGGGCAGGCTCGTGCAGCTGCTGCTCGCGGAGTGACGTCGCTGCTCAGCGCGCGGCGAGCACCTCGTAGCAGCGGCTGAGGCGATCGAGCCACCAGTCGCGACGATCGTCGTCTGCGGCGAGTCGAGCAACTGCCGCGGCGTCCGGCGTCACGCGTCCAGCGGGGATCGAGCC
Organism: Microbacterium sp. SWDP-B6; assembly: GCF_059803615.1. Lineage (NCBI taxonomy): Bacteria > Bacillati > Actinomycetota > Actinomycetes > Micrococcales > Microbacteriaceae > Microbacterium > Microbacterium sp. SWDP-B6. Next base: position 17,442 of record NZ_JAPFGV010000022.1, read on the forward strand.
GTCGACCGGGCGCAGGTCGGCGACGTCGTCGAGGAACAGGGATGCGGTGCCGAGACCGCAGTCGTAGTCGAGCGTCGGCAGCGCGGCGGCGAGCGCCGCACCCTGCGAGAGTCCGATCGCGGTGTCGAGTGCACTCGAGACGACCACGGGGAGCCCGGCGGCGGTGACGATCTGCAGCGCGTGAGTGATGCCTCCGAGGGGTTGCGCCTTGATCACGAGCAGGTCGGCGGCCTTCTCCCGAGCGACCGCGAGCGGGTCGGACGACTTGCGGATGCTCTCGTCTGCCGCGACCGGGATGCCCATGTACTTCACGCGGGTGCGCAGCTCGGCGAGTTCGGGCACCGTGGCGCAGGGCTGCTCGACGTACTCGAGGTCGAACTCGTTGAGCGCGTGCACCGCATGCTCGGCCTCGTCGACGTTCCAGGCTCCGTTGGCATCCACACGGATGCGTCCCTCCGGCCCCATCGCCTCGCGCACGGCTCGCACGCGAGCGACGTCGTCCGCCAGTGTCTGGCCGGGCTCTGCGACCTTGACCTTCGCCGTGCGGCACCCGGCGAACCTTGCCAGCACGTCGGCGACCCGTGACGCCTCGATGGCGGGGATCGTGGCGTTCACGCCGATGCGCTCGCGCAGGGGTGCCGGTTGCGGCCGCCACGCGAAGTCGATCGCGGCCGCGAGCCAGGTCGCCGCTTCGGCATCGTCGTATTCGAGGAACGGAGAGAACTCGGCCCATCCCTCCGGGCCCTCGAACAGCAGCGCCTCGCGAGTGTCGACCCCGCGGAAGCGGGTGTGCATCGGAAGAGAGACGACCCTGGCCGAGCCGAGCAGATCTGCGAGCGGTGGGAGCATGTGCTCATTCTGCTCTGTCGGAGCTGCCTCCGGGATCCGCCGTGCCGACGGATGCTTCTCAGATCAGGCGCTTCTGCAGTTCGCCCAGTCGTTCGCTCGGGCGGAAGCCGAGCAGCGTGTTCACGGCGAGCATGTGCGCGTTCGATTCCGCGTTGTAGGTGTAGACGGCGCGTGCCTGAGGGGCCTCGCGGTGCAGCATCCGCAGGTTGGCGACCTTGACCGCGATGCCGAGCCGGTGGCCTCGGTCGGCGGCGCGCACGAGGGTTCCCCACTGATACGCGTTGCCGTCGTCGGTCGACACGACGAGCTGCGAATAGGCGGCGGCGTCGCCGTCCGGGGAGAGGGCGATCGTGCCGAACGAGATGCGGCCCTGAAGATCGAGCAGCTCCTCGCTCTCGCGGATGCTGTCGACGTCGGGCTTCTGCGGTTCGATGTCGAGCTCGCCGGTCGGCGCCTCGGTCTCGAGCGTGGCGTCGAGGATTGTCCAGCGCTCCACGACGTCGTCGGGGATGCGGCCGACCCAGCTGCGGATCTCGTACTGCGAGATGGTCGAGGCGATGTCGTTCTCGATCCGGTCGAGCAGTGAGGGGTCGACCGGAAGGGGCAGTCTGCTCTGCACGTCGCCGAGAGCGAGGGTGTAGCCGTGCCGCCTCGCGAACTCGCGGCCGGGGGAGCCGGCCCCCTCCGATCCGAGCTCGTAGGGCCACGACGCCGAACCCTGCGCGGTCGTGCGGTCGGATGTCACGGCTTCGCGCTCGAGGTGGGTGAGTGCCTCCGTGCCGATGCCGCGTCGTCGGTGGCGGGGCGGCACGCTGATCGCGAGGTGCGCGACGTGCGTGTTGTCCTTGAGCGGCAGCCCGAGGCTCGCGGATCCGACGATGTCTGCGCCGTCACGGAGCAGATATGCGCGCCGATCGACGACGGCCGATTGCTGCTGCAGCTCGCTGCGGCACTCTGCCCGAGACCAGACGACGGCGTCCGCGCCACGGTCGGCTCGTTCGGCTGCGGCGTAGCACCCCCACCATGCATCCACCGCGTCGTCGTCGAAGGGATCGACGCGGGAGATCTCGATCGTCATGCACCCACGGTAGTTGCTCGATCGGGAAGGCTGACGGCTCGGATGGAAGCTCGTGGCGCGTCACACCTATGTGTGATTGACAATGGTGTGTGACGCACAGTAATGTGACCGACATGAACGAGACCCTCGACACGCATCTGCAGGAACTGCGCCGCGGCACCGTGGTGCTGGCTTGCCTGCAGCTGCTGCGCACTGCGGGGTACGGCTACGGACTGCTCGAAGACCTGGAGCGCCGCGGCTTCGCCACCGATGCGAACACGCTGTACCCGCTGCTTCGCAGGCTCGAGAAGCAGGAGTACCTCACGAGCGAGTGGAACACCGACGAGGCGCGACCTCGCAAGTTCTACCGCACATCGGACGCCGGCATCCGGCTCGCCGACACCCTGACCGAAGAATGGCGATCGCTCACCGCGGCGATCGCGACCCTCACAGTCGAGGAGCACTGACATGACCACGACAGCCACGCTCACCGAGCGCTACATCAGCGCCACGATCCGCAGCCTCACGCCCGAGGTGCAGGACGACGTCCGGGCAGAGCTCGAAGCGGGGGGG
>NZ_JAPFGV010000023.1:0-6230 GCF_059803615.1 Microbacterium sp. SWDP-B6
AAGTGCACGCTGTTGAGTTCTCAAGGATCGGATGCTCCCACGACCCAGTCATCACAACCAGGCCCGAAGGGCAACTTCTCTATCTTAGCCATCCCGTCCCGCTTGTCAAATCAGCGCGCCGTGCGGATCTTGGATCCGATGCGCAGCCGGTGACAGCCGCAGAGGGGGTGGATCTCCCATCCTAGGCGCAAGCGCCTGTTCTCACAAGTGAGTGGATCGGGAGGTGGTTCTCCACTTGAGGGGGGTGAGGCTCTCGGCCTCTCCGCTTCCCTGTGGGGCGAACAAGTAATAAGTTACGTGGGTTCCGGGGTTCTGGCAAATCGGGCCACCACCCCCGGGCGTGTCGCCGCATCGTTCGATGGATCTTTTCCCAGTCCAGCGCAGGTATTCGTCTCACATCGCCGCCACGAGTACGATCGCAGCGTGAACGAGCCGACGAATCTCGACCCCGCTCTCGGGCTGTTGGACCGGGTGTGGGCAGAGCTCGGCATCGAGCCGCACGCCGCCGCCAGCGCTGCGCCGCCCCCTCATGCCGTGCCCCTCCCGTCGCGCCTGGCAACGGGTGATCTGGCATGGGCGAGCGTGCGCGCCGTCTGTCTGGCGTCCGGCATAGGCCCTTCTCCCGACCCCGATCGCATCGCCGCCGCGTATCGGAGCGATCGGGCTCTGACGATCGATGGTCTCTCCCCCGATGTCTGGTCGCCGTACTCGGGGTTCTTCCGAGCATCCGACGGGTGGATCCGCACGCACGGAAACTATCCGCACCACGCGATGCGCCTGCAGGCCGGGCTCGGACTGACCGCCGACGCCGACGCCGACGATGTGCGCACTGCCATCCTGCCGCTGAGTGTCACCGAGGCGGTCGAGCGGATCACGCTCGCACGCGGGCTGGCAGTGCCTGTGCTGCGGGAGAACCCAGAGCGCGACGCGAGACTGCGCGCCATTCCCCTGCTCCAGGTCGAGCGGATCGGTCTCGCACCTCGCCCCGGGCGACACGGGACCGATGAACGGCACAGTCTCGCGCCTCTCACCGGCGTGCGAGTGCTCGACCTGACACGAGTGATCGCCGGCCCCGTCTGCACCCGCACTCTCGCACTTCTGGGCGCCGACGTGCTTCGCGTCGACCCACCGGACCTGGTCGAACCCGAATGGCAGCACCTCGATACCGGCCACGGCAAGAGGTCGACATTGCTCGAGGCCCGCACAGATCGGTTCGAGGAGCTGCTCGCTGCGGCCGACGTCGTCGTCCTGGGGTATCGGCCGGAATCCCTCGACCGCCTCGGTCTCTCTGCATCTGCACTCCTCGAACGGCATCCTGCGCTGGTGGTCGCCCAGCTCAGCGCGTGGGGAATCGACGAGCCGTCGAGAGCCGGGTTCGACAGCCTGGTGCAGGCGGAGTCCGGGATATCCATGATCGAGAGCCCCGACGGTGATCGCCCCGGGGTTCTGCCCGCGCAGGCCCTCGACCACAGCACGGGGTATCTTCTCGCGGCCGCGGTCGTCTCGCTGCTCGAACGACGGCGGCGTGAGGGCGGCGGCTGGGTGGTGCGGACCTCACTGCGTCGCGTCGCAGCCGAGCTTCTCGGCATGCCGCGGTGCTCCCAGCCGGAAGCGGGGCAGGAGCTGGACCTCACCGCCCACACCTCCGTGTTCGATGTCGCCGGGCAGACGGTCACCACCGCCGCGTCAGTGCTCCCCGGCCTCGAGTTCGCGGCTCCCCACCGCTGGGGGTCGGATCAGCCGCGCTGGTGAAGACGGCGGAACAACGGCAGTGAGAGGCACAATGCGAGTGTCAGGACACCCCACAGCGCACAGGCCGGCGGCAGCATCCGATAGGCCAGATGCTGATACGTGAACCCCGCGGTGAAGGGTCCGTATGCCGCGTATCCCAGGATCCACGCGGTGACCAGCACTGCGGGAAGCGACAGCCACCAGGCGAGCCTGACGGCTGCCGGCATCGCGCGCTCGACGTCTTCGCGAGGGTCGGCGCTCTGCAGCCGTCGGATCGCCCAGATGCCGATGATGAGCAACCCGATCACGCTCGATCCGTGCTGCAGCCATTTGTACCCGGTGAGCGGCCCCCACATGTCGTCCAGCGCGGGAAGCGCATCCACTCCCCATCGCCCCTCGTGCGTGAACAGATCCCAGACGATGTGCGTCAGGACGCCCAGCACCAGCGACGCCGCGAGCATGAGGGGATACAGCCGATTCTGCGCCCCGACGCCGACGGCCGCTCTGGCCGCCTCGATACCGGACTGCGCCCACTCGACGGGCAGTCGCCGAGCCAGCCAGAGCGGCGACAGTTCGCCGACCGCCGGGCGCAGCACCACGCGCCAGAGCAGGAACAGGACGAACGCGACCAGCGCTGTCCAGAGCACGTTGCCGAACGTGTGGGTGAACGAATACGGGAGGCCGACCCCCCTGAGGAACAGGGGAAGGTCCGGCGTCATGGCTCCGATCGCGATCGCGGCGGGCACGAGCGGGGTGCGGATGAAGGGCAGGGCGACCAGCGCGTGACTCGGCGTGAACGGCATCGGCTCTCCTGACGAGCTGGGTGGGGGGGGGAAGCGCGACGGCGGTCGCCCGAGAATCCTCAGACGACCGCCGTCACACGATCAGCGACAGATCTTCAGCCGAGGAAGACTCCCGCGAGAGTCTTCTTGCCGCGGCGCAGCACGGAGACCCCGCCCGGAAGAGTCCCCTGGACTGTGGCCGAGTCGTCCTCGACGCGTACGCCGTCGAGCGACACCCCGCCCTGACTGATCGCGCGGCGCGCTTCGGACAGGCTGGATACCAGCCCCGTGGCGACGAGCGCATCCACGACCGGTGAACCGGCGTCGACTGTCGCGTGCGGGAGCTCCTCGAGGGCGGTGCGCAGCGTCGACGCGTCGAGAGCGGTCAGGTCGCCCTGACCGAACAGCGCTTCGGATGCCGCGATCACGGCGGCCGTCGCATCGATCCCGTGGACGGTCGCCACGACCTCGAGCGCGAGGCGCTTCTGCGCTGCACGCCGGAACGGCTCGGACTCGACGAGAGCCTCGTACTCCTCGATCTCTGCACGGGTCAGGAAAGTGAACACCTTGAGCCGCTCGATCACGTCGGCATCCGCGGTGCTCAGCCAGAACTGGTACATCCGGTACGGGCTGCACATCTCGGGGTCGAGCCAGACGGCGTTGCCCTCGCTCTTGCCGAACTTGGTCCCGTCGCTGTTCGTGATCAGCGGTGTGCCGATGGCGTGCGCCGAGGCCCCTTCGGCGCGACGGATGAGGTCGGTGCCGCTGGTCAGGTTGCCCCACTGGTCGGAGCCGCCTGTCTGCAGGACGCAGTCGTACTGACGGTAGAGCTCGAGGAAGTCCATCCCCTGCAGGATCTGGTAGCTGAACTCCGTGTAGCTGATGCCCTCGTCGGAATTGAGGCGCGCCGCGACCGCATCCTTCTTCAGCATGGTGCCGACGCGGTAGTGCTTGCCGATCTCGCGCAGGAAGTCGATCGCCGACAGCGGCGCGGTCCAGTCGAGGTTGTTGACGATTCGCGCCGCGTTCTCGCCCTCGAAGCTCAGGTAGCGCTCGACCTGCGTCCGCAGGCGCCCCACCCACTCCTCGACCGTCTCACGGGTGTTGAGTGTGCGCTCCGCCGTCGGCCGAGGGTCACCGATCAGACCGGTGGAGCCGCCGACGAGGCCGAGCGGCTTGTGGCCGGCGAGCTGAATGCGACGCAACGTCAGCAGCTGCACCAGGTTCCCGAGGTGCAGGCTGGGAGCAGTGGGGTCGAAACCGCAGTAATACGTGATCGGGTCCCCGGCGAGAAGGGCGCGCAGCGCCTCCTGGTCAGTGGACACGTGGACGAGGCCGCGCCACAGCAGTTCGTCCCACACGTTCTCGAACGTGGGGTCGATCGCCGGCGGGGCGGTCGTCAGAGCGGAATTCGACACGCGCCCCAGGCTATCAGCGGTGGGGGCAGGCGAATCGCCGTCACCGAGTCCGATCAGCTGTGCGCCGCCCACCACACCAGGAATGCGGCACCCAACCCGATGACCCAGCTCACGAGGCTGCCGACGAGGAAGTACTCTGCGCGGGCTCCGGTCTCCCCGTCTCGAGAGATCTCAGGGAAGCGGACGATTCCCTTGGCTGCCAGCATCGCGGCGAGAATCGGATACGCGGCGGCCAGGGTGAGAAGCATCACGAGAATGCGTTCGAGCGGGCCAATGAGTCGCCCGCCCTTGAAACCCGCCCGGGGATCGCGTGCGGGCACGGCGTCGGCTTCGCCCGCCGGCTCGGACTGCTCTGCGGCCACCGTGTCTGCCGCACCCACGCCGGCCTCACCGATGACTCCGATCGCGCCGTCGTCAGCCTGGGCGCCAGGGACCACCGGATGCGCGACCGGGGTTCCGGAAGCAGTCGGCAGCTCGTCTGCGGTGTCGAGCATCGCGGCTCGCCTCAACTCGGCAGGCCGCCATGTGTGCTCGCCGTCGAGCGCTGCCCGGACCACGAGATTCGCGGACTCCAACAGGAACACGCCTGTGCCCACGGTGAGGAGCGCGAGATCGAAAGGGATCTCTCCGAACGGGGAGCGCATACTCCACACAGCCCCGATCAGACCGGCATCCGTGCGAGCACCCAGCCACACGACCGATCCGATGGTCATCACACCGAGCAGCACGGCGGGCCAGAAACCGAGTGGCGCGCGCCTCTCCGCCGGCATGCACCACACCCAGAGCGCGCCGACCATGAGCCCGAGGACCATGGGCACCAGCGCGTCGCTCACGCTGCCGAGCAGAAGGAGCATCACTGCGACAGTGAGGTAGCCGACCCATCGGCGTGGGGCGAACTGGCGCACGAGATCGGCTGAGCCCACGGCCAGCAGGATGAATCCGGCGACGATCATGCGCTCGACCCCCTCAGCGCGGCCACCCCTTCGATGAGGGCGGCGCTACCGGCGCTGCGCAGCGACTTCGAGACGCTGGGCTGCGAGATGCCCTCCTCAGCGGCGAGGTCGTGCTGCGATCTGCCGACCAGGCGCCCATAGGTCAGACGCCGTTCACGCTCGTTCATCGCCCCGACCAGCTCGTCGCGGACGAGGAGGTAGGCGTTCGACGCGGCGATGGTGCTCTCCATGACCTCATCCTGCCCCGGGGCTCCGACAATCCACGTCCGCGTGCGCGGCACGGTGCGGTTCTCCCTCGCGTGCACGGTCTCGATCGCGGCGCGTGCCGCGTACCACCCCGGCCCATCGGCGAGTTCGCCGTGCACGGAGTCGACCGAACGCACATCGCCGACGCCGATCCCGAATCGGAAGGCGATGCCGTCGGGAAGCGCGAGCTGGATCATCAGCAGCGACACCATCGCGTCCTCGAGTTCGAGGTACACGCCCTGCTGCTCATCCCCCACCGTGGGCGTCAGCGCGTGGTGCGCGAGGGGCAGATGCTCCTCGACGCGAGCGATCGCGTCATCGAGGATGCGCTGCGCAGCCGAACGATCGTCGAGCTTGCGAGAGCCCACGATGTCGGCGAGTACGGCGATGACCATGTGATAACCGTATCACGAATAACTTCCATTTATGCCTTATTTGGCTATAGTCTGAGAACATGCCTGAATCAGACATCATCCCCTGGTCCGAAGGGTCGTGGACCCACGCTCCCGCTCATCTCGCCTCCGACGGCGACCACCTGGACGCGACCGCCGTAGAAGGCAGCGACGCCTGGCGGCACACCGCCTACGGGTTCGTGCACGACACCGAGCACGCGCTGCTCGCACCTTTGGAAGTGGGCGAGGCGATGGATGTGTCGTTCCGCGCCCCCTGGGACGGCCAGTTCGACCAGGCCGGAGTCTTCGTGCGCACCGACGACGAGCACTGGATCAAAGCGGGAGTCGAGTACGCCGACGGCCATCTCGGTCTCGGCGCCGTCATCACCGACATCCGCTCGGACTGGTCGGTCGGCTATGTCGACGACTGGCACGGCAGCGAGATCACGGTTCGTGTGAGCCGCTGGCCGGATGCCGTGATCGTGCGTGCACGCGCCGACGACGGCGAATGGCGCCTGGTGCGCGTGGCGCCGTTCGACGGTGAGGCCACGGCATCCGCCGGCCCGTTCCTCGCGGGCCCCACGCGCTCCGGACTCGTCGTCCGCTTCACCCGCTGGACGCGCACGGCGGCAGACGTCGCACTGCACTGACCCCACGCGCGAACGCCCACGGAACGCTCTGCGGAGCGCCGAACGGCCCGCGGAACTC
>NZ_JAPFGV010000024.1:0-5504 GCF_059803615.1 Microbacterium sp. SWDP-B6
CCCCCCCCACCTCGGATCACGCCTACCGCATGGTCGTCTCTGGGGACAACGGCCGCCCCGATGTCGGTGGCACGGGTGATGATGGACTGATGGGTGACGTGCTCGACCGCTTCACTCCTGCCACGCAAGACTGGTTCAGGGGTGCGTTTCCCGAACCCACTCCTGCGCAGGCAGGTGCGTGGAATGCCATCTCAGCCGGCAAGCACGCGCTCGTGGTGGCTCCGACCGGGTCGGGCAAGACCCTCTCGGCCTTCCTCTGGGCGATCGACAGCGTGTTCCGCGAGCGCACCGAGCAGCCCGCCAGGGCCAGAGACGGCTCGCGCACGCGCATCCTCTACATCTCGCCGCTGAAGGCTCTCGGCGTCGATGTCGAGCGCAACCTGCGCTCCCCGCTCATCGGCATCGGGCAGTCGGCCAGGCGCCTCGGCGTCGAGGCCCCCTCCGTGACCGTCGGCGTGCGGTCGGGCGACACGACGTCGAGCGACCGCCGCAAGCTGGTCTCCGATCCTCCGGACATCCTCATCACCACACCCGAGTCGCTCTACCTCATGCTCACCAGCCGCGCCGGCGAGACTCTGCGCGACGTGCACACGGTGATCATCGACGAGGTGCACGCGGTCGCCGCGACCAAACGCGGAGCACACCTCGCGGTGAGCCTCGAGCGTCTCGACGCGCTGCGCCGCACTCATGGCCATGACGAGCCGGCCCAGCGCATCGGACTGTCGGCGACCGTCCGCCCCATCGACGAGGTCGCACGGTTCCTCGGCGGCGCCGCGCCGGTCGAGATCGTCGCCCCGCGCGCATCGAAGACGTTCGAGCTGGGCGTCATCGTCCCGATGGACGATATGACCAATCCGCCGCCGCCTCCCGGGGCGCCGAAGGATGCCGGCGATGCCGCCGATGCGGAATACACCGAGGTCACCGGCTCCGTCTGGCCGCACGTGGAGGAGGCGATCGTCGACCGCATCCTGCAGAACAAGTCGACCATCGTGTTCTCGAACTCGCGAAGGCTGGCCGAGCGGCTCACCGGGCGACTGAACGAGATCTACTCCGAGCGCATCGGCGTCGCCCTGCCCGAGGCGTCGGTGCCGGCGGCCATGATGGCGCAGGCGGGTGCGACAGCCGGCGCCGACCCCGTGCTCGCCAAGGCGCACCACGGCTCGGTCTCGAAAGAGCAGCGGGCCCAGGTCGAGGAGGAGCTGAAGTCCGGCGTCCTTCGCTGCGTCGTCGCGACGAGCAGCCTCGAGCTCGGCATCGACATGGGCGCGGTCGACCTGGTGATCCAGGTCGAGGCGCCGCCCTCGGCAGCCTCCGGGCTGCAGCGAGTCGGTCGCGCCGGCCACCAGGTCGGCGAGATCAGCCGTGCGGCGCTGTTCCCCAAGCACCGGGGCGACGTACTGCACACCGCGATCGTCACCGAGCGGATGCTGGCCGGCAAGATCGAGGCGATACAGGTGCCGCGCAACCCGCTCGACATCCTCGCCCAGCAGACCGTCGCGGCAAGCGCCCTCGGCGAGATCAGCGTCGAGGAATGGTTCGAGACCGTGCGTCGCTCGGCGCCGTTCCAGTCCCTGCCGCGGTCGGCCTACGAGGCGACGCTCGACCTGCTCGCCGGACGCTACCCCTCCGACGAGTTCGCCGAGCTGCGCCCTCGCCTGGTGTGGGACCGAGACGCCGGCACGCTGACCGGGCGTCCCGGCGCCCAGCGCATCGCCGTCACCAGCGGCGGCACGATCCCCGACCGCGGACTCTTCGGCGTCTTCGTCGCCGGCGAGTCGACCGGTGCCCGCGTCGGCGAGCTCGATGAGGAGATGGTCTACGAGTCACGCGTCGGCGATGTGTTCACGCTCGGCACGACGAGCTGGCGCATCGCCGAGATCACGCATGACCGCGTCAACGTGATTCCCGCATACGGCCAGCCGGGCAAGGTGCCGTTCTGGCACGGCGATGGAATCGGCCGCCCGTTCGAACTCGGCGAGGCGCTCGGCAGGTTCTCCCGCGAGGTGTCGGCGGCCACTCCCGAAAAGGCCGCTCAGCGCCTGATCGACGCCGGTCTCGACGAGCAGGCCAGGATGAACCTGATGGCGCACCTCACCGAGCAGCGCGAGGCGACGGGCACCCTGCCGACCGACCGCACCCTCACGGTCGAGCGCGGGCGCGACGAGGTCGGCGACTGGCGGGTCATCCTTCACTCCCCCTACGGCATGAAGGTCCATGCTCCATGGGCTCTCGCGATCAACGCCCGCATCCGCGAGCGCCTCGGAGTCGAGGGCTCGGCGGTCGCGAGCGACGACGGCATCATCGTGCGCATTCCGGATGCCGAGGCCGAGCCTCCCGGCGCCGAGCTCTTCGTGTTCGACCCCGACGAGCTCGAGCAGCTGGTCACGCAGGAGGTCGGCGGATCCGCGCTGTTCGCCTCCCGCTTCCGCGAGTGCGCCGCCCGTGCCCTGCTGATGCCGCGGATGAACCCGAACAAGCGCACCCCGCTGTGGCAGCAGCGACAGCGCTCGGCACAGCTGCTCGAAGTCGCCCGCCGGCATCCGACATTCCCGGTGATCCTGGAGACCCTGCGCGAGGTGCTGCAGGACGTCTACGACCTGCCGTCGCTGCGCACGCTCGCGGTGTCGATCGCCGACCGACGCATCAGACTCGTCGAGACCCAGCCGTCTCAGCCGTCGCCGTTCGCGCGCGACCTGCTCTTCGGCTACGTCGGCGCATTCATGTACGAGGGCGATTCGCCGCTGGCCGAGCGTCGGGCGGCCGCCCTCTCGGTCGACCCGGCGCTGCTCGGCGAGCTGCTCGGCACGGTCGAGCTCCGCGAGCTGCTCGACCCCGACGTCATCGCGCAGTTCGAGCGCGAGGCGCAGCGCCTCGATCCCGAGCGCCGTGCGCGAGGTCTCGAGGGCGTCGCCGACCTGCTGCGGATGCTGGGTCCGATGGATGCGGTCGAGATCGACGCGCGACTCGACCCCGAGACCGGTTCGGCCTCCGACCACCTCGCCGCGCTGATCGACGCGCGCCGCGCGATCCCGGTCACCGTCGCCGGAACCACGCGCGTCGCCGCGATCGAAGACGCCGGCCGCCTGCGCGATGCGCTCGGCGCGGCGCTGCCCACCGGCATCCCCGTCGCGTTCCTCGAACCCCTCGCCGATCCGCTCGGCGATCTCGTCGCACGGTACGCCCGCACGCACGGCCCCTTCACGACGGATGCCATCGCGACGCGCTACGGCCTCGGCGCCGCGGTCGCGCGACACACGCTGCAGAGGCTGGAGCACTCGGGTCGACTGACCAGCGGCTACTTCCTGCCCGAGGCCTCCGGAACGGGCAACGAGACCGAGTGGTGCGACACCGAGGTGCTGCGCCGACTGCGGATGCGGTCGCTCGCCGCGATCCGAGGCAGCGTCGAACCGGTGTCGCCCGAGGCGTATGCGCGCTTCCTGCCCGACTGGCAGCACCTCGGTCGTCCGCTCGAGGGACTCGACGGCGTGCTCGCCGTGATCGAGCAGTTCGCCGGGGTGCCCATTCCCGCGAGCGCCTGGGAGTCGCTCGTGCTGCCCTCTCGAGTGCGGGACTACTCCCCCGCCCTGCTCGACGAGCTCACGGCCGCGGGAGAGGTGATCTGGTCGGGTCACGGCACGCTGCCCGGGCGCGACGGCTGGGTCTCGCTGCACCCTGTCGATCTCGCGCCCTTCACACTCCCCGAACCAGACGACGAGATCGCCGCCGATTCACTCGAGGCCCGGGTGCTCGCCGCACTCGAGGCAGGCGGGGCGTACTTCGCCGCCCAGCTGAAAGAGATGGCCGGCGCCGAGAACGAGCAGTCCGTGCTCGAGGCACTGTGGTCGCTGACCTGGGCGGGGCGCGTGACGAACGACACCTTCGCCCCGATCCGGTCGCTGCTGGCCGGGGGGTCGCAGGCTCACCGCGTGACGCGACGCGCCCCGCGCACCCGCACCTACCGGGGCATGTCGCTCGCGCGCACGGCGGCGCGCCCCTCATCGATCGGCGGACGCTGGTCGCTGCTCCCCTCGGTCGACACGGATGCCGCTCGGCGGGCGACCGTCACAGCGGGCCTGCTGCTCGACCGCTACGGCGTGGTCACCCGTGGCGCCGTGCAGGCCGAGGGCGTGCCGGGCGGCTTCGCCCAGACATACCGGGTGCTCGCGGGATTCGAAGAGGCGGGGCACTGCCGACGCGGTTACGTGATCGAGAGGCTGGGTGCCGCGCAGTTCGCGGCATCCGCCACCGTCGACCGCCTGCGCACGTTCGCGGGGCTCGCCGACCCGCCCCCGCGCAAGGCCGTGACGCTCGCCGCGACCGACCCCGCCAATCCCTACGGCGCAGCGCTCGGGTGGCCCAAGCGCGACGAGGTGTCGCATCGTCCTGGGCGCAAGGCCGGCGGCCTGGTGGTGCTCGTCGACGGTTCACTCGTGCTCTACCTCGAACGCGGCGGACGCACGGTGCTGTGCTTCACCGACGACTCCGAGGTGCTGCGAGCCGCGGGATCCGACCTCGCCGCGACGGCGCGCGCCCGGCGCCTCGACACCCTCACGGTCGAGAAGGTCAACGGCGAAGGCGTCTACGGCACCGAGCTCGCCCTCGCGTTGCAAGAGGCGGGGTTCGTCGCCACGCCCCGCGGCTACACGCTGCGCAAGGTGATCTGAGCGCCGCCATGACCGCTGCTTCTAGGCTGGACGCATGATCGGGGAGTTCGTCTACGGCATCCGCACGCTGCTGCGCGGCTTCGGGACCTGGCGACGCCGCCCCGGCCTGATGGCCCTCGGACTCGTACCAGGACTCATCGCGGCGCTGGTGCTTCTCGCCGGTCTCGTGCCGCTCGCGCTGTCGCTCGGGCCGATCTCCGACGCGGTGACACCCTTCGCCGACGGCTGGATCGCCGAGTGGCGATCGATCTTCCGGGCCGCTGTCGGCATCGTGATCTTCGCCGCGGCGCTCGCCCTGGCCAGCGCCGTGTTCAGCGCCCTCGCCCTGGCCATCGGCGACCCGTTCTACCAGCGCATCTGGCGGGCCGTCGAGGCTGACCTCGGCGACGCGCCGCCTTCCGACGGCGGCGGATTCTGGATGGCGGTCGGTGAGGGACTGCGGTTGGTGCTCCTCGGCATCCTCATCGCGATCTTCGTGCTGGTGCTCGGCTTCGTCCCTCTCGTGGGCGGCGTCCTCGCAGCGGTCGGAGGCGTCGTGCTGTCGGGCCGCATGCTCGCACGCGAGCTCACGCAGCGAGCCTTCGACGCCCGCGAACTCACTCCCGCCGACCGTGCAGTGCTGTTCCGCGGCAATCGCGCGCGGGTGCTCGGCTTCGGCGTCGCGACGCAACTCTGCTTCCTGATCCCCGGGGGTGCGGTGGCCGTCATGCCCGCCGCCGTGGCAGGCGCCACGACTCTCGCCCGCACCATGCTCGAGCGCACGCCCCTGGCGCAGCAGACCTCGCCTCCGCTCGCGGCCCTGCAGCCGGCACAGCGCGCGCAGCCCGCACAGCCCGCGCC
>NZ_JAPFGV010000025.1:0-5494 GCF_059803615.1 Microbacterium sp. SWDP-B6
TCGCCGAGCTCGGCGAGCAGGACGAGGAGCCGACCGAGCGACGCCCCCGCGGCCGCTCCACATCATCATGAGCTCAGCCGACTCCGTCCGAGCGGCCGTCGCCGCTGTCACCGACCCCGAGCTTCGCAGACCCATCGGCGATCTCGACATGGTCAGGGAGATCAGTGTCGATGGAGCACACGCGCACGTCGCGATCGTGCTCACGATCGTGGGCTGTCCCGCAGCGGCTCGCATCGAAACCGATGTCCGCGCCGCGGCCGCTTCGGTGCCCGGCATCGCCGAGGTGGACGTCGAGGTCGGCGTGATGACGCCGTCAGAGCGCAAAGCGCTCACCGAGAAGCTGCGCGACGGGCGGCCTCCTCGCCAGATGCCCTTCGGCCCGGACTCACTCACACGGGTGATCCTCGTCTCGAGTGGCAAGGGCGGCGTGGGCAAGTCCACTGTGACGGCGAATCTCGCGGTGGCGCTCGCGGCTCAGGGCCTCTCGGTCGGCCTCGTCGACGCCGATGTGCACGGCTTCTCGATCCCGGGCCTCCTCGGCATCCCTGCGGGAACACAGCCCACGCGCATCGACGACCTCATGCTCCCGCCCGTCGCCCATGGCGTGAAGACCATCTCGATCGGCATGTTCCTCCGCGACGGGGAGGCTGTGGTCGCCTGGCGCGGACCGATGCTGCACCGCACCGTGCAGCAGTTCCTGACAGACGTGTTCTTCGGCGATCTCGACATCCTGCTCATCGACATGCCTCCTGGCACCGGTGACATCGCCATCTCGATCGGGCAGCTGCTGCCCCACGCCGAGGTGCTGGTCGTCACGACGCCGCAGGCGGCAGCATCCGACGTGGCGATCCGCAGCGGGCTGGTCGCTCGCCAGACCGGGCAGCGGGTGATCGGGGTGGTCGAGAACATGGGAGCCCTCACCCTTCCGGACGGCACCGTCGTCGATCTGTTCGGTTCAGGAGGCGGTGCAGCCGTGGCCAGTGCGCTGTCGGAGACGCAGTCCGTGCCGCTGCTGGCATCGATCCCCCTCAGTCCCGCGCTGCGTACCGGAGGCGACGAAGGGGTGCCCGTGGTGCTCAGTGCCCCCGACGATGCGGCGGCCGTCGCGATCCGCGAGCTCGCAGGTTCCCTCGCCACTCAGGGGCGCGGCCTCGCCGGTCGTTCGCTCCCGATGACCCTGGGCTGAGACGATCGTGGCTCTCACCGTCGACGAACAGCTGCTTCGGGGCATGGCACGCGACGCCGCGATCTACGCCCTCACCCGCCCCGTCGCGATCGTGATGTGGATCGCCCTCGTCGCGGCATTCGTCGTCAGCATCCTCAACCTGACCGCCGTGCGCGGCACCCAGGGGCTGGCGGGTCTGCTGCCCGTCGCGAGCATCGCCCTCATGGTCTACGCGGTCGTCATGACTGTCGTCGGCGCCAGACGCGCCGTTCGGGCCGCCACCCCTCCGGGCAGCGCGGTGTGGCTTCGGCTCGATGACACCGCTCTGCACGTCGGCGCCGGCAGTCGGTCGTCGGACATCTCTTACAGCACCTTCCAGAGCGTTCGTGCCGGCAGGCATGCCGTGCTCTTCAAGCTTCGAGGCGCGTCTGCGATCACGGCGATCCCCCGTGCGCTGCTGTCCGATGACGACATCGCGACTCTCCGGGCCAGGATCGGCTGACCGCGATCAGGTCTGGGGCGGCCTCGGAACGCGGCGTGTGATCAGGCGCCTCAGCAGGATCACCAGAGGAAGAAGCACCGCGAGGGGTGGACACATCACCGCTCCGAGAGCAAGCAGAGACCCCACCGGGTAGTCGTTGCCGCCGGTGCGGCCCAGTCCGATGCTGCCGTCACCGATCGAGTCGCCGGCGACGAGGAATCGCCCGTCGTACGTGTCGAGCGAATCCCGGCAGTCCACCAGGTGAGTGCCCGCCTCAGCCGCGGTGAACTGGGCGGACTGCACGAACCCGGTCCGCGGCGTCATCCACCACAGCACGTCGTCCCAGCTCACCGCGGATGGGCCCTGCTGCGGACGCTCGGCGCCGTCCGGCCCGATGACGCTGCAATCCATGGTGCCGAGCGTGGCGGAGATCCCGCTGGTCCAGATGCCGACCCGAGCCCCGGAGTCGAGGTCGACCGCCATCGTCTGCCCGATCGGGACGTCCTCGGCGCTCTCGATCGACCGCACGATCGGCAGCACCCAGAGGGCCCAGATGAGGACTCCGGTCGCGGCGCAGATCGCGGCGGCGAAGAACGCCATCCGGTCTCTGGTCCGAAGCCGACTCTCGTCGACCGTCCGCGTCACGTGGCTTCGGGATCGAACGGGGGCGGACTCGCGACCGAGAACTCCGGTCGCACCCTCGGCGTTCGCACCGGCTTCACCGTCGGCTCTGCGACGACCGCCTCGGCTCTGGCGGGCCCGGGCGCCGCGTCGTCTTCGAAGAGAGCGTCGCGGATGATGCGTCTGGGGTCGTACTGCCGAGGGTCGAGCTTGCGCCAGTCGACGTCATCGATGTCGGGGCCCATCTCGTCGCGGACGCGCGATTTGGTGTCACGGAGGAACTCGCCGGCACGCCGAGCGAGCTTCGCGACGCTCTCGGCGTAGCGGGGCAGCCGCTCCGGTCCGATGAGCAGCGCAGCGATCAGACCGATGAGCAGCAGCTTCTCGAAGGTGATCCCGAACTGCATGTGTCCAGGCTACCGCCGCGCCTGCCGTTGTGCCGCGCACCGAGCGCATACGCTGGGAGAACACATATCTCAGTCGGGAGAATCAGTCAATGAGCGAGAACGATGCGAACGCACGTTTCATCCGCGAGTCGATCGTGGAGCCTTCGCCGATCGCCCGCGCGCGTGCGCACGCCATCGAACTCGGCGCTTCGCCGATCAGCGCGGCCGTCGGCTCGCAGATCGCGGTGCTCGCCGCGGCGACAGGTGCCAGGTCGATCGTCGAGATCGGCACCGGAGCCGGTGTCTCGGGCCTCTGGCTGCTGCGAGGGGCGCCGCAGGCCGTACTGACCTCGATCGACAACGAACCGGAGCATCTGGCCGCGGCTCGTCAGGCGTTCTCCGACGCTCGGGTCGCCCCGACGAAGGCTCGGTTCATCACCGGTCGCGCCGCCGACGTGCTGCCGCGCATGAACGAAGCGTCCTATGACATCGTGCTCGTCGATGCGGACCCCGAGAACGTCATCGACTACGTCGAGCACGGGCTGCGGTTGGTGCGCACCGGCGGGATGGTCCTGGTCCCCCGGATTCTCGGTGGCGGCCGCGTGGCCGACCCCGTGCAGCGTGACGAGGTGACCTCGGCCTATCGCTCGCTCGTGCAGGAGACCCAGGAGTCCTCAGCGGTGCTCGCGACCGTCTCGAGCTCCGGTGAAGGCCTGCTGCAGCTGATCAGCGTCGGTGAGGGCTGAGCCGACGACACCCCGCACAGACGGAAGAGGGCGACGGATCGATGATCCGTCCCCCTCTTCGTGAATCCGCGTGCGCGAATTCGAGTTCTCTCAGGCGGGCTTCACGACGGCTGCCAGCACGTCGTGGAGTTCCTTCGCCTCTGCGTCGTTCACGGAGACGACCAGACGGCCGCCTCCTTCGAGCGGGACGCGCACGATGATGAGTCGTCCTTCTTTTACGGCCTCCATGGGTCCGTCTCCGGTCCTCGGCTTCATCGCTGCCATCGTGGGCTCCTTTTCCTCCGGTGGTATGCGATCAGTTTATCGGGTGTTACCGGAACCTGGATGTCCCCTATGAAGAAATGCATCAAGCCTTAACATTCACGGCACCTGCCAGAACGTGTTCCCCAACGCGTAGATGTGGTAGATCCAGAGCCACTGACCCAGCAGGCAGACCGCCAGAACCCCCAGCCGCCAGACGCGCGAGCGCGGCACCGCGAGTGCTCCCCAGGCAGGACTCAACGGCAGGAGCAGCCGGAAAGTGCTCGACTGCGGGAAGAAGACGGCGAGCAGATAGAGGAGGTAGCTCGCGCTCCAGAGCCTGAGATCGGGACCGAGCGCGCGCACCTGGGGCAGATAGAGCAGAGCCGCACCCGCCACCACGACGAGGAGCGCCAGAGCGACGGGGCCCCACGCGCCGGGAAGCCCCCACTGGGCGAACCAGAACTGGGACGCCTGGATCCAGCCTTCGAACGGCACGAAACCCTCGACGCCGCCGACGAGCCAGTTCCTGCGCCAGGCGAGCTCGGTCGCGAGGTACGCGCCGGGGTCTCCGGTGACGATGCCCGCGATGACCTGCCACGAGAAGCCCGCGATCGTGGCGAGGGCGCCGAGCGCCACGATGTGCACGATCTCCCGCAGGGCGAGCGGGTCGTCTCGGCGGTGCCACCAGCGGAGGATGCCGTGCAGACCGAGGTAGAGCGCGAATGCGAGGATCCCCGGTCTCGTGAACGCCATGACGGGGATGAGAAGGTAGAGCCAGACGTAGTTCCTGCGCACCGTCGCGTCGAGCGCCAGGAACAGCAGGAGGAGGAACAGCGTCTCGGCGTATCCGACCTGGAACATCGCCGCGACAGGTCCGGAGGCGAAGAACACCACCGACCACATCGTCGCCCGCGCGCCGATGCGCTCACGCAACAGTCGGTGCAGCGCGAGGCAGGCGAAGTAACCGGCGACGAACGACAGCAGGAAAGCGCCCATCCCCCACGAGCCGAACACGAACCCGACCGTCTTGGCGGCGAAAGCGAACACCGGCATGAACGCCCAGGCGTTCTCTGCGACCTCACCGGACTCGGTGAGGGGAAGAGAAGACGGATACCCCTCTTCGGCGACAAGCCAGTACCACTGCGCATCCCACCCGACGATGAAGTCGGCGAGCCCCGGCTCCGCCCCGAACCTCGACAGCGACGTCGACGACGTCGCCGCCGCGATCATCATCGCGGTCGTCACAGCGCGCGCCGTGAGGTAGATCAGGGCGATCCGCAGCGCCAGCGGTGCGGCCGCCCACCGACGGGTCGCGGTCAGCGCGAACTGAGCCATGCGCGCAGTCCTCGCTCGACGGCGTCGATCTGCGCGAGCGGAACGCGCTCCTCGTCATGATGCGCGAGGTGCGGGTCCCCCGGTCCGTAGTTCACGGCGGGGATGCCGAGGGCCGAGAAGCGAGCGACGTCGGTCCATCCGTACTTGGGGCGCGGCTCGGCGCCGACGGCAGTCACGAAGTCCCGGGCGATCGGGGCATCGAGACCTGGCCGCGCGCCTTCGGCGGCATCGGTGATCTCCACGTCGAAACCGGCCAGCAGGTTGCGGATGTGCGCCTCTGCATCCGCCGCCGACTTGCTCGGAGCGAACCGGTAGTTCACCTCGACCTCGCACGCATCGGGAATCACATTGCCCGCGACCCCTCCCGTGATCCGGACGGCGCTCATGCTCTCGCGATACAGCAGTCCGTCGACCGCGATCTCCTTCGCACGGTACTCGGCCAGACGCGCGAGGATCGGGGCCGCCCGATGGATGGCGTTCTCTCCTATCCAGGCGCGGGCGGGGGGGGGGGGGGGGG
>NZ_JAPFGV010000026.1:0-3606 GCF_059803615.1 Microbacterium sp. SWDP-B6
GGGGCTTCGTGAGCGGGGTGTCTGCACGCTGTTGGGTCCTGAGGGACCGGATGCGATCTTCGGATCGTTTCTGTACCTCTGGGCCTCTTGTTGTTTCCCCTGTGGGGGAGGCGGGAAGGGGTACCGCCCGTACTTTGAGAACTACACAGTGGACGCGAGCATCTTGCAACTGATCTTTGATCGGTTGCACAAGATGATCTTAAAGATCATTAGTCAATTTCAAGCCAGGCCCTGTGTCTGGTGTCGATTCTGATTCAAACTCATGTGATTTATCAAGTCTTTAAGAGCAAACGGTGAATGCCTTGGCATCTGGAGCCGAAGAAGGACGTAGCAATCTGCGATAAGCCTCGGGGAACTGATAAGCAAGTTTTGATCCGAGGGTGTCCGAATGGGGAAACCCCGCTGGGCGGCGTGCCGACCTAGTGACTCCCGCCTGAATATATAGGGCGGGTAGAGGGAACGTGGGGAAGTGAAACATCTCAGTACCCACAGGAAGAGAAAGCAACCGCGATTCCGTTAGTAGTGGCGAGCGAAACCGGAACAGGCTAAACCTAGCGTGTGTGATAGCCGGCAGGCGTTGCACGTTGGGGGTTGTGGGACTTTTCAGTCATCTCTGCCGAGATGGCGGCGTTACAAGATGGTATAGACGAACGGTCTTGAAAGGCCGGTCATAGAGGGTGCCAACCCCGTAGTCGAAATGCCACCCTTGGCGCGAAGAGTATCCCAAGTAGCACGGGGCCCGTGAAATCCCGTGTGAATCTGTCAGGACCACCTGATAAGCCTAAATACTCCCAGATGACCGATAGCGGACAAGTACCGTGAGGGAAAGGTGAAAAGTACCCCGGGAGGGGAGTGAAATAGTACCTGAAACCGTTTGCTTACAAACCGTTGGAGCAGCCTTAGTAGCTGTGACAGCGTGCCTTTTGAAGAATGAGCCTGCGAGTTAGCGATATGTGGCGAGGTTAACCCGTTGAGGGGTAGCCGTAGCGAAAGCGAGTCTGAATAGGGCGATTCAGTCGCATGTCCTAGACCCGAAGCGAAGTGATCTATCCATGGCCAGGTTGAAGCGACGGTAAGACGTCGTGGAGGACCGAACCCACTTAGGTTGAAAACTGAGGGGATGAGCTGTGGATAGGGGTGAAAGGCCAATCAAACTTCGTGATAGCTGGTTCTCTCCGAAATGCATTTAGGTGCAGCGTTGCGTGTTTCTTGCCGGAGGTAGAGCTACTGGATGGCCGATGGGCCCTACAAGGTTACTGACGTCAGCCAAACTCCGAATGCC
Organism: Microbacterium sp. SWDP-B6; assembly: GCF_059803615.1. Taxonomy (NCBI): domain Bacteria; kingdom Bacillati; phylum Actinomycetota; class Actinomycetes; order Micrococcales; family Microbacteriaceae; genus Microbacterium; species Microbacterium sp. SWDP-B6. The sequence continues at coordinate 1,283 of NZ_JAPFGV010000026.1, forward strand.
GGTAAGTGAGAGCGCAGCAGTGAGACTGTGGGGGATAAGCTTCATAGTCGAGAGGGAAACAACCCAGACCACCAACTAAGGTCCCAAAGCGCGTGCTAAGTGGGAAAGGATGTGGAGTTGCCTTGACAACCAGGAGGTTGGCTTAGAAGCAGCCACCCTTGAAAGAGTGCGTAATAGCTCACTGGTCAAGTGATTCCGCGCCGACAATGTAACGGGGCTCAAGCACGCCACCGAAGTTGTGGCATTGACATTATTGGTAGGCCTTCGTGGTCCAGCCGTGTTGATGGGTAGGAGAGCGTCGTGTGGCCAGCGAAGCGGCGGTGTAAACCAGCCGTGGAGGCTACACGAGTGAGAATGCAGGCATGAGTAGCGAAAGACGTGTGAGAAACACGTCCTCCGAAAGACCAAGGGTTCCAGGGTCAAGCTAATCTTCCCTGGGTAAGTCGGGACCTAAGGCGAGGCCGACAGGCGTAGTCGATGGACAACGGGTTGATATTCCCGTACCGGCGAAGAACCGCCCAAGCTAATCCAGTAGTGCTAAGTGTCTGAATCCCAGTGACTGATCCCTTCGGGGTGACGCGTTGGGCCTAGCGCACGACCCCATTCTGGTGCGGTTAGCGTATTAACAGGTGTGACGCAGGAAGGTAGTCCAGCCGGGCGATGGTTGTCCCGGTGCAAGTGCGTAGGCCGAGAGATAGGCAAATCCGTCTCTCACATAGGCTGAGACACGATGCGGATAAAAAGTGGATGATCCTATGCTGCCAAGAAAAGCATCGACGCGAGGTTCCAGCCGCCCGTACCCCAAACCGACTCAGGTGGTCAGGTAGAGAATACCAAGGAGATCGAGAGAATCGTGGTTAAGGAACTCGGCAAAATGCCCCCGTAACTTCGGGAGAAGGGGGGCCTTCGACGTATTAGGACTTGCTCCGAAAGCGTTTGGAGGCCGCAGAGACTAGTGGGTAGCGACTGTTTACTAAAAACACAGGTCCGTGCCAAGTCGCAAGACGATGTATACGGACTGACGCCTGCCCGGTGCTGGAAGGTTAAGAGGACCGGTTAGCCGCAAGGCGAAGCTGAGAATTTAAGCCCCAGTAAACGGCGGTGGTAACTATAACCATCCTAAGGTAGCGAAATTCCTTGTCGGGTAAGTTCCGACCTGCACGAATGGCGTAACGACTTCCCAACTGTCTCAACCGCGAACTCGGCGAAATTGCATTACGAGTAAAGATGCTCGTTACGCGCAGCAGGACGGAAAGACCCCGTGACCTTTACTATAGCTTTGTATTGGTGTTCGGTGTGGCTTGTGTAGGATAGGTGGGAGACTGTGAAGCATGGACGCCAGTTCATGTGGAGTCATTGTTGAAATACCACTCTGGTCACTCTGGATATCTAACTTCGAACCGTAATCCGGTTCAGGGACAGTGCATGGTGGGTAGTTTAACTGGGGCGGTTGCCTCCCAAAAAGTAACGGAGGCGCCCAAAGGTTCCCTCAACCTGGTTGGCAATCAGGTGTCGAGTGTAAGTGCACAAGGGAGCTTGACTGTGAGACTGACAGGTCGAGCAGGGACGAAAGTCGGGACTAGTGATCCGGCAGTGGCTTGTGGAAGCGCTGTCGCTCAACGGATAAAAGGTACCTCGGGGATAACAGGCTGATCTTGCCCAAGAGTCCATATCGACGGCATGGTTTGGCACCTCGATGTCGGCTCGTCGCATCCTGGGGCTGGAGTAGGTCCCAAGGGTTGGGCTGTTCGCCCATTAAAGCGGTACGCGAGCTGGGTTTAGAACGTCGTGAGACAGTTCGGTCCCTATCCGCTGCGCGCGTAGGAAATTTGAGAGGATCTGACCCTAGTACGAGAGGACCGGGTTGGACGAACCTCTGGTGTGTCAGTTGTTCCGCCAGGAGCACCGCTGATTAGCTACGTTCGGGATGGATAACCGCTGAAAGCATCTAAGCGGGAAGCCGGCCTCAAGATGAGATTTCCATACCTTCGGGTGAGAGGCTCCCAGCCAGACTACTGGGTTGATAGGCCAGATGTGGAAGTGCAGTAATGCATGCAGCTGACTGGTACTAATAAGCCGATGACTTGATAACACACCGTTTGTTGGTGCTACGCGTCCACTGAGTGGTTCTCGATGTACGGTCGAGAACCGCATGACAATGACTTTGTTATGTGTTTTGATTGAAACATCTATAGTGTTTCGGCGGCCATAGCGTGAGGGAAACGCCCGGTTACATTCCGAACCCGGAAGCTAAGCCTCACAGCGCCGATGGTACTGCAGGGGGGACCCTGTGGGAGAGTAGGACACCGCCGGACTTCTTTTAA
>NZ_JAPFGV010000027.1:0-1452 GCF_059803615.1 Microbacterium sp. SWDP-B6
TTGGTTGGGGATGGGCTCGCGGCCTATCAGCTTGTTGGTGAGGTAATGGCTCACCAAGGCGTCGACGGGTAGCCGGCCTGAGAGGGTGACCGGCCACACTGGGACTGAGACACGGCCCAGACTCCTACGGGAGGCAGCAGTGGGGAATATTGCACAATGGGCGCAAGCCTGATGCAGCAACGCCGCGTGAGGGATGACGGCCTTCGGGTTGTAAACCTCTTTTAGCAGGGAAGAAGCGAAAGTGACGGTACCTGCAGAAAAAGCGCCGGCTAACTACGTGCCAGCAGCCGCGGTAATACGTAGGGCGCAAGCGTTATCCGGAATTATTGGGCGTAAAGAGCTCGTAGGCGGTTTGTCGCGTCTGCTGTGAAATCCGGAGGCTCAACCTCCGGCCTGCAGTGGGTACGGGCAGACTAGAGTGCGGTAGGGGAGATTGGAATTCCTGGTGTAGCGGTGGAATGCGCAGATATCAGGAGGAACACCGATGGCGAAGGCAGATCTCTGGGCCGTAACTGACGCTGAGGAGCGAAAGGGTGGGGAGCAAACAGGCTTAGATACCCTGGTAGTCCACCCCGTAAACGTTGGGAACTAGTTGTGGGGTCCATTCCACGGATTCCGTGACGCAGCTAACGCATTAAGTTCCCCGCCTGGGGAGTACGGCCGCAAGGCTAAAACTCAAAGGAATTGACGGGGACCCGCACAAGCGGCGGAGCATGCGGATTAATTCGATGCAACGCGAAGAACCTTACCAAGGCTTGACATATACGAGAACGGGCCAGAAATGGTCAACTCTTTGGACACTCGTAAACAGGTGGTGCATGGTTGTCGTCAGCTCGTGTCGTGAGATGTTGGGTTAAGTCCCGCAACGAGCGCAACCCTCGTTCTATGTTGCCAGCACGTAATGGTGGGAACTCATGGGATACTGCCGGGGTCAACTCGGAGGAAGGTGGGGATGACGTCAAATCATCATGCCCCTTATGTCTTGGGCTTCACGCATGCTACAATGGCCGGTACAAAGGGCTGCAATACCGCGAGGTGGAGCGAATCCCAAAAAGCCGGTCCCAGTTCGGATTGAGGTCTGCAACTCGACCTCATGAAGTCGGAGTCGCTAGTAATCGCAGATCAGCAACGCTGCGGTGAATACGTTCCCGGGTCTTGTACACACCGCCCGTCAAGTCATGAAAGTCGGTAACACCTGAAGCCGGTGGCCTAACCCTTGTGGAGGGAGCCGTCGAAGGTGGGATCGGTAATTAGGACTAAGTCGTAACAAGGTAGCCGTACCGGAAGGTGCGGCTGGATCACCTCCTTTCTAAGGAGCATCTGACTCTTCGGAGTCCAGAACCCAGATCGAGGACGTTCGTTTCTCGCTGGGAGCTCATGGGTGGAACATTTGACATGACATCAGCGCAGCTGAGTTTCGTGAGTACGCTGGCCTTCGGGTTGGTTGGAAAG
>NZ_JAPFGV010000002.1:0-292917 GCF_059803615.1 Microbacterium sp. SWDP-B6
GAGTTCCGCGGGCCGTCTGCGGTCGTGCAGGTCGCTGCGCTCCACCTGTTCGTCGGTTAAAGCCCCAGAGCGTGTGCAGCCGCCTGTGCTCTGGCGACCAGCTCGGCACGCTGCTCGGCTACCCGGACGGGAGCCGTTCCGCCGACGCCCGTGCGGGAAGCCACGGAGCCCTCGATCGTGAGCACCTCTCGCACCTCGGGCACGAGGTGGGGCGACACCGAGATCAGCAGCTCGTCGGATGCGTCTTCGAGACCGATCCGCCGCTCTTCGCAGGCACGCACCAGCGCGCCGGAGATCTCGTGCGCATCGCGGAACGGCACGCGGCGCTTCACGAGCCACTCGGCGACGTCGGTCGCGAGCGAGAACCCCTGAGGTGCGAGGGCGGCCATGCGCTCGGTGTCGAAGCGCAGCGTCGCGATCATCCCGGCGAAGGCCGGCAGCACGACCTCGAGGGTCTGCACCGAGTCGAAGACCGGCTCCTTGTCTTCCTGAAGGTCACGGTTGTAGGCCAGCGGAAGCCCCTTGAGCGTGGCCATCAGCCCAGACAGGTTGCCGATCAGGCGCCCCGACTTGCCGCGAGCGAGCTCGGCGATGTCGGGGTTCTTCTTCTGCGGCATGATGCTCGAGCCGGTCGAATACCCGTCGTGCAGAGTGACGAAGCCGAACTCGCGAGTGTTCCAGAGGATGATCTCCTCGCTCAGACGCGAGATGTCGACCCCGGTCATGGCCGTGATGAAGGCGAACTCGGCGACGACATCACGCGCAGCGGTTCCGTCGAGCGAGTTCTCGGCCGGGCGGTCGAGTCCGAGTTCGGATGCGACCAGCGCGGGGTCGAGTCCGAGCGTCGAGCCCGCGAGGGCTCCGCCCCCGTACGGCGAGACACCGGCACGGCGACGCCAGTCGACCAGACGCTCGAGCTCGCGCACGAGCGGCCACCCGTGGGCCTGCAGGTGATGCGCGAGGAGCACCGGCTGTGCGTGCTGCAGATGCGTCCGTCCGGGGAGGATCGCGTCAGGATGAGCCTCCGCCTGCGCGACGAGGGCGTCGATGACCCGCAGCAGGTCTCGCGCGATCACGCGGGCGTGGTCGATCAGGTACATGCGCACCAGGGTGGCGATCTGGTCGTTGCGGCTGCGTCCCGCACGAAGACGTCCACCCAGCTCCGGGCCGAGCTCGGCGATCAGGGCCTGCTCGAGAGCCCCGTGCACGTCTTCATCCGAGGGGACGGGCCGCAGGGTGCCGTCGGCGACCTTGCGCGCCACGGCATCGAGCCCCTCGTGCATCCTGGCTGCCTCGTCGGGTTCGAGGTAACCGGCAGCCGCGAGAGCCGTCGCGTGCGCGTGCGACCCGGCGATGTCATACGGTGCGAGGATCCAGTCGAAATGCGTCGACCGGCTGAGCTCGACGAGCTCGGGCGACGGGCCGCTCGCGAAGCGGGCTCCCCACAGCGCGCCTTCGTTCGTGCCCTCGTTCTTCGCGTCGACCATCATGCGTCCTTCTTGTCGAGCAGCCAGACGAGCAGGGCCTTCTGGGCGTGGAGGCGGTTCTCGGCCTCGTCCCAGACGACGCTCTGCGGTCCGTCGATGACCTCGGAGTCGACCTCGTAGCCTCGGTCGGCGGGAAGGCAGTGGATGAAGATGGCCTCCGAGTCGGCGATCTCCATCGTCTCCGGCGTCACCTTGTAGCCACCGAGATCGCGGATGCGTGCGAGCTTCTCCTCTTCCTTGCCCATCGACACCCAGGTGTCGGTGACCACGACGTCGGCACCGGCCGCAGCCTCGACCGCATCGGTGAACAGGGTGATCGAGCCGCCGGTCTCCGCCGCACGGCGGTCGGCCGCCTCGACGATGTCCGCACGCGGCGCGTAGTCGGCGGGCGAGGCGATGCGCACGTGCATACCCGCGGTGACCCCGGCCAGCGCGTAGGAATGCGCCATGTTGCTCTGCCCGTCGCCGAAGAACGTCAGGGTCAGCCCTTTCAGGTCGCCCTTGTGCTCGCGGATCGTGAGCAGGTCGGCGAGCAGCTGACACGGGTGGAAGTCGTCCGAGAGTGCGTTGACGACGGGCACCGTGGTGCCTGCGGCCATCTCTTCGAGCCCTGCCTGCGCGTACGTGCGCCAGACGATCGCCGCGACCTGACGCTCGAGCACCCGGGCGGTGTCCGACGGAGTCTCCTTGCCGCCCAGCTGACTGCTCGCGGTCGAGATGATCAACGGCGACCCGCCGAGGTCGGCGATGCCGACGGCGAACGAGACACGGGTGCGGGTGGAGGACTTGTCGAAGATCACCGCGACCGTCTGGGGGCCTTCGAGGGCCTTGTTCGCCCAGCGATCCTTCTTCAGCTCGATGGCGAGATCGAGGATCTCCGCCTGCTCAGCGGGGGTCAGATCGTCGTCGCGCAGCAGGTGGCGGGTCATGCGAGGGCCTTTCCGGATTCGGCGAGGGAGGTCTGGACGTCGGAGAGCGACGCGGCGAACAGCTCGCGGAACTCGGCGAGTTCGGCGTCTCCGATCGTGAGGGCCGGCGCGATGCGCACGGTCTCGGGGTTGGCGGCGTTCACGATGAGGCCGCGCTCCTGAGCGGCGGCGACCACCTCATTCGCGACGGGGGCGCTCAGAGCCACCCCGATCAGGAGCCCGCGGCCACGCACTCCCGTGACCAGAGGCGAGTCGATATCGGCGATGATCTGGAGGATCTCTTCCCCACGACGCGCGGCGTTGTCGACGAGGCCTGCGCGCTCGATCTCGGTGAGCACCGCGTCTGCGACGGCCGTCGCGAGCGGGTTTCCGCCGAACGTGGAGCCGTGCGAACCGGGAGTGAAGAGCGAACTCGCCGCACCGTAGGTCACGAGAGCACCGATCGGGAAGCCACCGCCGATGCCCTTCGCGAGCGTGATGGCGTCAGGCGTGATGCCTTCGTGGCTGAAGCCGAACCAGGCGCCCGTGCGCCCTGCCCCGGTCTGGATCTCGTCGACGATGAGCAGGGCCCCGTGCTTCAGAGTGAGCGAGCGAGCGGCCTGCAGGTATCCCTCGGGAAGCTCGACGACGCCTGCCTCACCCTGGATCGGCTCGACGATCACGGCCGCGACGCGGTCGTCGATCGCCGCCTCGAGTGCCTCGATGGTCGCCGGGATGTGCTCGACTCCCCCGGGCATCGGCTCGAACGGCGCGCGCATGGCCGCCTTCGCCGTGAGCGCGAGAGATCCCATGGTCCGGCCGTGGAATCCGTTCTCGAGCGCGAGGATGCGGGGCTTCTCCGTCCCGCCGTGCAGGCGGGCGAGCTTGAACGCGGCCTCGTTCGCCTCGGCGCCGGAGTTCGAGAAGAACACGCGCCCATCGATCCCGGCACCGGCGAGACGCTTCAACCGTGCGGCGAGCGCGAGCTGCGACGGTGTCGCGAAGTAGTTCGACACATGCGCGAGGGTCGCGGCCTGCGTCGACACGGCCTCGACGAACACCGGATGCGCGTGACCGAGCGAGGTCACAGCGATGCCGGCGAGGAAGTCGAGGTGGCGCTTGCCCTCGGAGTCCCAGAGGTACGATCCCTCGCCGCGAGTCAGCATCGCCAACCGGGGACCTGCGTTGAGGACCAGATCGCTCGCTGCGTCATCCTGCCAGTTGCTCATGCCTTCACTCCTGCGCTTCCCATGACCACTTCTGTTCCGATTCCCTTGCTGGTGAAGAGTTCGACGAGCACCGAGTGCGGCACGCGTCCGTCGATGATCGCGGCGGCGTCGACGCCGCCCTCGATCGCGTCCAGGCACGCCTTCATCTTCGGGATCATGCCTGATTCGAGGGTCGGCAGCATCTCGATGAGAGCCTCCGAGGTGAGGTGCGACACGAGAGAGTCGCGGTTGGGCCAGTCGGCGTACAGCCCGGGGACATCCGTGAGAATGACGAGCTTGCGCGCCTTGAGAGCCACGGCGAGCGCGGCAGCCGCGGCATCCGCGTTCACGTTCAGCGACTGGCCCGGGTGATCGAGGTCGGGGGCGATGCTCGAGACCACGGGAACGCGTCCGGCCGCGAGGTGGTCGAGCACAGGCGTCGGGTCCACCTCGACGACGTCGCCCACACGACCGAGATCGATCTCCTCGCCGTCGATCACGACGCCGCGGCGACGCCCGCCGAACAGCCCGGCATCTTCGCCGCTGAGTCCGGTCGCGATCGGACCGTGCGAATTGATCTTCGAGACGAGCTGCGGGTTCACCTGGCCGGTGAGCACCATGCGCACCACGCTGATCGCCTCGGTGTTGGTGACGCGGTAGCCGCCCTTGAACTCGCTCGGGATCTCGAGGCGCTGCAGCATGTCGGAGATCTGCGGCCCACCGCCGTGCACGACCACCGGCAGCACGCCGACGTACCTCAGATACGCGATGTCCTGCGCGAACGCCTCCTGCAGCTCGTCCGAGACCATCGCATTGCCGCCGTACTTCACGACGACGATCTGGTCGCGGAACTTCTTCAGCCACGGGAGCGACTCGATGAGCGTCGCGGCCTTGACGGCGGCGACGTCAGGCGTGGTGTCCTGGATGTCGGTCATGAGGCGTAGGCGCTGTTCTCGTGCACGTAGTCGTGGGTCAGGTCGTTGGTGAGGATCGTCGCAGTGGCCTCGCCGACTTTGAGGTCGATCACGAGGTGCGTGGCGCGAGGGGTGAGGTCGACCTCTTCGCGCGGACGGTCGGGGCCGCCCTCGCTGCACACGCGGACGCCGTTCATCCAGACGTCGACGTCGTACGGGTCGAACTGCGCGTTGGTCGTGCCGATCGCGGCGAGCACCCGACCCCAGTTGGGGTCGTTTCCGAAGATCGCGGCCTTGAAGAGGTTGTTGCGGGCGACCGAGCGGCCGACCTCGACGGCCTCCCCCTCGCTGGCGGCGTGCCGCACCTCGATGGTGATGTCATGACTCGCGCCCTCGGCATCACTCTGCAGCTTGACCGCGAGTTCCAGGCAGAGCTCGGCGAGGGCAGCAGAGAAGTGCTTGAGTTCGGGGGCCACCCCGGAGGCGCCGTTGGCGAGCAGCGTGACCTGGTCGTTGGTCGACATGCAGCCGTCGGAGTCGAGGCGGTCGAACGTCGTGCCGGTCGCGAATCGCAGCGCCGCGTCGGCCTCGAGAGGTTCGAGCACGGCATCCGTCGTGATGACGACGAGCATCGTCGCGAGGCCCGGGGCGAGCATGCCCGCGCCCTTCGCCATGCCGCCGATCGTCCAGCCGTCCCGGCTCACGACAGCGGTCTTCGAGACGCTGTCGGTCGTCATGATGGCCTCCGCCGCGACGTCGCCGCCGTCGGCCGACAGCTCGGCGATCGCCTGTGCGGTGCCCGCGAGCACCTTGCCGCGGAAGACCTCGTCTCCGACCCCGATGAGCCCCGTCGAGCAGACGAGGACGTCGCCGGCGCTGACGCCGAGCAGCTCTGCCGCCTTCTCGGCGGTCTGGTGCGTCGTCTGGAAGCCGAAGCTGCCGGTGAAACAGTTCGCTCCGCCGGAGTTGAGCACGACGGCCTCGACCACGCGATCGGCGACGGCCTGCTGCGACCAGATGATCGGGTTGGCCTTGGCGCGGTTGCTCGTGAACACGGCGGCACCGACCTTGCGCGGGCCGCGGTTGACGACCACGGCGACATCGGGCTTGCCGGTCGACTTGAGGCCGGCGGCGACTCCGGCCGCCTCGAATCCTGCGGGGGCGGTGACGCTCACGGTGCGACTCCGTTCACTGAGAGGGCGCGGGACTCGGGAAGTCCCAACGCGAGGTTCATGGACTGGATGGCAGCGCCTGCGGTGCCCTTGACGAGATTGTCGACGGCGGCGACCACCGTCACGCGGTTCGCCGCACGGTCGATCGCGAGGCCGATGAGTGCGGTGTTCGCGCCGAGGACATCGGCCGTGCGCGGGAACTGTCCCTCGGGCAGCAGCTGCACGAATGTCTCGTCACCGTAGGCGTCCTCCCAGGCGGCGCGGATCTCCGCGTCACTGACGTCACCGGCGATCGGCGCGGTCGAGGTGGCGAGGATTCCCCGCGACATCGGAACGAGCACAGGGGTGAAGGAGATGCGGATGCCGTCGGCGGCAGCACCGGATGCCGCGGCGAGTGCCTGGCGGATCTCGGGGATGTGCCGGTGGGTGCCGCCGACCGCATAGGGATTGGCGCTGCCGAGGATCTCACTGGCGAGCAGATTGGTCTTGAGGCTCTTCCCCGCACCCGAGGGGCCGACGGCGAGCACCGAGACGATGTCTCCCGCGTCGATCACTCCCGCTGCGACGCCGGGAGCGAGACTCAGACTCACCGTGGATGCATTGCATCCGGGGGCGGCGATCCGCTTCGCATCGCGCAGCGTCTCGCGCTGCTTGATGCCGTCGACGAGCAGCTCGGGGACCCCGTAGGCCCAGGGGTCGTGGAAGTCGCCGCCGTAGAACGCATCCCAGGACGCCTGCGAGGTGAGGCGATGGTCGGCCCCGGCGTCGATCACCAGCGGGGTGTCGCCGAGCGCATCCGTGTACTGACCCGACTGACCGTGCGGCAGAGCGAGGAACACGATGTCGTGACCTGCGAGCGTCTCAGGTGTGGTGTCCTGCAGAGTGAGGTGAGCGAGAGACCGCAGGTGCGGCTGATGCTGCACGAGCGGCTGACCGGCGTTCGAGTGAGCCGTCACGGTGCGGATCTCGATGTCGGGATGAGACGCGAGGAGGCGCAGGATCTCGCCACCCGCGTAGCCGGATGCGCCGGAGACGGCGACGGAGTACGTCATGCTTCTACCTTAACGGTCGGACCCCTCGGCGAACGCGGGGTGCAGTGTCGGGAACCGGGGCGGCGACACCGGCACTCGACCGCCGTGCGTACGCAGGCAGAAGCGCAGGGTCGCCTAGAGTCGGCGGCCGCTGCGGCGTCGGCGCACGGCGATGGCGCTCGGAGCGAGCGTCAGAGTTGCGGTGGCGGCCGAAGGCATGCCGCGACGATAGCGCGCTCGTCGCGGCATGCGCAAATCCGGTCCGTCATCCGGCAGGCACGGGGAGCGCCGGCGCCGCGAAGAACGCGAGCTCGTGGGCGCTCGAGACCTCGAACGCTCGGAGCATCCGTCGACGCCGCGGGGCATCCGACTGCGCCGCCGCGTCCATCACGTAGCCGACCGCCTGCTCTGTCGCCGCCTCGAAGGCCGGATCGGCGTAGGTCGCGAGCCACGATGCATAGGGATGCTGCGGATCGCGGGCGTACTCGCCGAACGCCCCCGAGTGCAGACGCGTCCCGAGATCGGTGTAGAGCCAGAAGCACGGCAGCACGGCGGCGATGAGCTCGGCGTAGTCTGCGCCGAAGGCGACCGATCGCAGATGGTCGAGGTACGCGACGGTCGCGGGGGCCGGATCAGCGGCGAAAGTCTCCGCCTCCACGCCCGCACCGGGGGTCAGCCACGACGCGTGGAGTTCGAGCTCTCCGGCGATCGCCCCGTGCGCGGACTCCGACCAGAACGCCTGCTCGTGCGGTGTCGGTGCGAGCCGAGAGGCCTCGGCGAGGACCCTCGCGTACTCCCGGAGGTACAGCGCATCCTGGCGAAGGTAGAACAGGAACCACTCGCGGTCGAGTGTCCCGTCGGCGAGAGCGCCGACGAAGGGCAGCTCGTCGATATCTGCCCGCAGGTGCGCGATCCGCTCCCACCACTGATCGCGGATGTGCGCCCGGTCGGGGGTGGTCTCGAGTCCGCCACGTCGCCAGAGGCCGCCGAAGTGGTTGATCGGCCCGTGTCCTCGTCCGACGTGGAGCGCATCGCTCTCCGTCAGAGACTCACGCAGCCACGAACGGGCCGAGGCGACCGCGTCGGTGAGGGACTCGCCCCTGGCGAGGCGGGTGGCGAGGGCGGACGAGAGCGAGCACCCGGTGCCATGCGTGTTGCGGGTCGCGATGCGCGCGCCCGGATACCCCCGACTCACTCCGTCGGCAGCGTCTATCACCGCGTCGGGCACGTCGTCGCCGTCGAGATGCCCTCCCTTCACGAGCACCGCCGCGCCCACACGGTCGGAGAGCGCAGCTGCCGCCGCGAGCGCGTCATCCCACCCGTCGATCGGATGGTCGGCCAGCGCGGCGAGCTCGGCGAGGTTGGGCGTCACGACATGCGCGCGCTCGAGGAGTCCGCGCAGCGCGACCTCGGCCTCCCGGTCGAGAAGCCGGTCGCCACTGGTCGCGACCATGACCGGGTCGAGCACGACGATCGGCGGCCGCATGGCATCGAGCCAGTCGGAGACCGCACGGATCACGTCGGCATTCGCCAGCATCCCGATCTTCACCGCATCGATGACGATGTCGTCTGAGATCGCATCGAGCTGCTCCCGCAGGAACTCCGCGGGCGGCACATGCACCGCCCGCACGCCGACGGTGTTCTGAGCGGTGAGTGCGGTCAGAGCCGCCATGCCGTACCCGCCGTTCGCGGCGATGGACTTGAGGTCGGCTTGGATCCCCGCACCGCCCGATGGATCGCTGCCGGCGATGCTGAGCACCCGCGGCGTGCCTGACGCCCGCCACCGCCGGAGGAAGCTCTGCGCCGTCTGCTTCGGATCGACCGCGGCGCAGATGGCCGAGACCACCGCGAGGCCGGCCGCGCCCGCGTCGCGGAGTCGCTCTGTGTCGTCGATGTCCACGCCGCCGATGGCCACGCAGGGCAGAGCGCACGTGTCGATGAGCGACCGGAAGCCGTCGATGCCCAATACCGGCGGATGGTCGGGCTTGGTGTCGGTGGGGCGGATCACACCGACGCCGAGGTAGTCGACCACGCCCGCAGGCAGAGCCGCCACCGCGTCGAAGTGGTCGGGTGTGTTCGCCGTCAACCCGATGATCGCCTCGGCACCCAGTCGCTCGCGCGCCCGCAGTACCGACGCATCGCCCTGACCGAGATGCACGCCGTCGACGCGAGCTCCCCGAGCGCGAGCGGCGAGCGCCGCATCGACCCGGTCGTTCACCAGGAGGATCGCACGGCCGGCGATCACGCGCGACAGTTCGACCAGCTGATCGGCGGTCTCGGCATCCGTCGCGATCTTGTCGCGCAGCTGCACGATGCGCACTCCCCCGTCGACAGCGAGGCGCACGGTCTCGACGACACCCCGCTCACTGCAGAGGCCCGGATCCGTGACGAGGTAGAGCGAGAGGTCGGCGATCACAGCGCGCTCTCCCGAACGCGCGCGGAGGCCACCAGGTCAGCCGGCTGCACGGCGGCGAGCGCGTCGAGCAGAGCGACAGCGAAGGTGCCGGGGCCCGAGGCGTGCACCGCGGCCCTCTCGGCGGCGATCGTGTAGACGAGGCTCGCCGACGCCACCGCCGTGAGCGGATCGGCAGAGGTCGAGCGCGCCGCGCCGAGGAACGCGGCCATGACCGCGCCCAGCGCGCACCCACCGCCGGTGACCCGGGTGAGCAGCTCGTGACCGTTCGCGATGCGCAGCAGACGGACGCCATCGGTCACCAGGTCGACCGGTCCAGACACCGCGACCACAGAGCCATGACGCGCGGCGAGTGAGAGCACTGCCTCTGCCGCATCGTCTGTCGTGTCTGTCGCGTCCACACCCCGGCCGCCTGCGCTGAGTCCGGCGAGCGCGAGGATCTCGGATGCGTTCCCCCTGATCGCCGTGGGGCGCGAGGCGACCAGCTCGTGGGCGAGGGCCGTGCGCACCGGGAGTGCGCCGATCGCGACGGGATCCAGCACCCACGGAGTGCCCGCGGCGACGGCACCGGCCGCGGCTTCGAGGCTCGCCGCCCGCTGCTCGGGGGTCGGCGTTCCGAGGTTGATCAGGACGCCGGACGCCACCCCGGCGAACATTCCTGCTTCGTCGACGATGTCGACCATCGCCGGTGCCGCGCCGAGGGCGAGCAGCACGTTGGCGGTGAACCCCGTGACGACGCTGTTGGTGATGCAGTGGGTCAGAGGTGGACTCTCGCGCAGCTCGGACAGGAGCTCTCCGGCCGCGGCAGCCAGGGTCGATTCGGATTCAGGACGCAGACGATCGCTCATTGCGACATCCCTTCGCTAGTACGAACTAGATCAGGTTCGACGGGTCTGTTCTCAGCCGCGGATGCGGCACCCCGTGTCACTGCTCGCAGTCTAGCGACGCGCGCCGTCAGCGCAGAAGCTGGATCAGCGCGAGTTCGTCTGTCCGGGTCAGACCTGCGCGCCGCTCGCGATCGACACCGCGATCCCGCTCGTCCTCGATCACCACGGCGATGGTCTCGTCGAGCGGACGCAGCTCTCCCCCGGCCGCACGGTAGCGTGCGTTCGACCTCGTCATGAATCCGGTCACGTCGCTCGGGAGCCAGAGCGGCAGCGATCGCTTGCCCGCCCAGTACTCCACCTCATTCGCCACGAGCCAGTCGTCGGTGGCCGTGACGGTTTCTCCTCGGTGATCCGCATGCCTGCGCACCGCCTCGATGACCTCGGCCATCGGGTGCCGGTCGCCGGTCGTGTTGATCACTCCGGTCGCGGTCGTCGTGCTGATGAACTCCGACAGGTCATCGACGTCGATCACCTGCACGTCTCGCCCGTCTGCACGGGGCAGCAGCACGGGTTCGTCGTGAGCGCGCAGGAACGCCGCAGCCCAGTATCCGAAGCGGTCGCTCGGGTCGCCCTTCCCGACGATCAGCCCCGGGCGCACGATCAGCGTTCGGTCGCCGAGCGTGCGAACCGCGTTCTCGGCGGCGACCTTCTGCGCGCCGTACTCGTACTCATCCCCGGCGCCGGCCGGCTGATGCAACGGCGCGGACTCGTCCGCCCCGACCGTCTCGTCATCGGAGTATGCCGACACCGACGAGACGTACGTCCAGCGGGCGGCTCGATCCCTGAGCGCCTCGACCGCCGCCGCCACGTGCGCCGCATTCGAGGAGACGTCGATCACGTGGTCCCAATCGCGACCGCGGACGGCGTCATAGGCGTCGGCGTCGTCACGATCGGCCAGAACCAGGCTCGCACCCTCCGGGGACGGTCGACCTCCTCGCGCGAGGCACATCACCGCCGCCCCGTTCACCAGCAGGCGTCCGGCGATCCGACCGGACAGCCAGCCGGTCCCGCCGAGGATCAGAACGTCAGTCATGGACCCATGCCACCATCTCCGCCGTGCGAGGGGAAGTGTCTTCCGCTCACGGCGGATGCCGGGTTCACCGCGGACGGAGGTCTGACAGCCCCGTGAGCTCCGGGACGGTCCAGGAGGGATCCGGCCGCCAGTCGCGCCATTCCGCGGCGAACGGCCAGTCACCGTCGCGGTACGACGCGATCGCCGCGTCGGCGTGCCGCTCGATCTGCGCCGCCTGCTCGGATGTGAGACGGCCCTGCTCGACGGCCGCGATCAGCTCGTCCTCATCCTTCAGATGCACCCGGCCGTCCGGCTCGATCTCGACGTCGAGGATGTGGTCCGACGAGTAGGTGTCGCGGTCGGTGCGCAGGTGCGCGTTCTCGAGGTTCACGTACCAGCCGGCGAACTGCCACTCCGCCCCGCTCACATCGCTCCAGAAGAGCCACACCGACCACGCGGCGCCTGCGGGGGCGATCCGCAGGATGCCGTTGCCCCACCACTCCTCCACGATCCGCGTCCGCGGGTCCAGCCATCGCCGCTCGAGCGGAACCGTTCGGATGCGCTCGCCTGCCGGAGTGCCCTGCCCCTCCTGCAGCGTGCCCGGAGCGAGCCAGGCGACGAGGCCCCGCTCGTCGTCGCGGACCACTCGCATGGGTGTGATCGTCGACGCGTCTCCGGGCTGCCACCCCGGCTTCCGGTAGTGCCAGGAGATCTGATCGCCCGGGTCGAGGAAGGGCGCCCCGCCCATCGGTCGGACGCCATCGGGAACCGCCGCAGGCGTGCTGTGGGGAAGGATGCTCATCACGACACGCTACCTCGCGGGAAAGCCAGGTTCAGGTCGGCTCGGCGGTGGCGATCACTTCCACATCCGACGCCACGACCGCTGCGTGGCGGACCGCATCCCGTACCGGAATGCAGTCCGCGCAGCGCTGAGTCAGTCGCGCAGCGTCGCGCCGAAGCGCTCGGCCGTGACAGCGACGCCCGCGAGCTTCGCCTCGGTCGCCTCGGCCGCGGTGAGCGTGCGATCGTCCGCGCGGAACCGCAGAGCGAAGGTGAGACTCTTCTGCCCTTCCGCGACGCCGTCTCCGCGGTAGTCGTCGACGAGTCGGATCGCCTCTAGGAGCTCTCCTGCGCCGTCGGCCAGCGCAGCCTTGACGTCGCCGGCGGGGACGTCAGCCCCGAGCACGAGCGACACGTCCTGCGTGGCGGCCGGGAACGTCGACAGCGAGGCGGCGACCGCACGCGCGTTCGCCAGCGTGAGGATTCCGTCGAGATCGAGCTCGAGCACGGTCGCGCGACCCGGCAGGTCTGCTCCCGCTGCGACGTCGGGGTGGAGTTCTCCGACATAGCCGACCTCGACGCCGCCGACCGACAGCACGCCGGTGCGCCCGGGGTGCAGTGCCGCGCGCTCGCCCTGGGCCACCTCGATGTCCACGCCGGCAGCTGCGGCGATGACGCGAGCCGCGTCCAGCGCTTCCGACAGACCGGCCGCTTCAGCCGCACGGCCGGGCTGGCGTGCCACGACATTGCCCGTGAACAGCGCCGCGACGTGGCGGTGCTGCGGCGGGATCGACGCGTTCAGCGCGGCGAGGGTCTCGTCCGACGGACGCACGCCGAGCGGCGGAACATCATCGGTGCCGTAATCGACACCGGGCTCGGGCAGGAACACGACGCCGGTCTCGAACAGCGCGAGATCCGTGAGGCCGCGCGAGATGTTGCGATGCGCGGTCTGCAGCAGTCCCGGGATGAGCGACCGACGCAGGAACGGAGCAGAGCCGTCGAGCGGGTTCGCGAGCCGGATGCTGGGCAGGTGCTCTCCCGACGCCGAACCGTGCAGGTCGTTCTCGGCGTCGGTGGTGAAGGGGAAGGAGGGCGTCTCGACGAGACCGGCTGCTGCGAGCGCGTCAGCCACGCGACGTCGCCCCTGCTGGTGCGGCGTCAGGCCGCGGCCGGACGGAGGCGTCGGCAGCACCGAGGGGATGCGGTCGAGACCGTGGATGCGCGCGACCTCTTCAGCAAGAGACCACTTGTCGGTGAGGTCCGGGCGCCAGGTCGGCGGGATGACGACCCAGCCGGCATCCGTCTCGGTGACCTCGCCACCGATCGTCGTGAGCGCGCCCACGATCTCGTCGTCGGAGTAGTCGACCCCGATGAGTCCCTGCACGAATCCTCGCGGCAGCTCGATCTCGGCGACGAAGACCTCGGCGAACAGCGCGCCACCCTCTTCGGTGAGCGTGCCGCCGGCGAACTCGACCATCAGGTCGGCGGCTCGACGAGCCGCGACGAACGGCACCAGAGGGTCGACGCCGCGCTCGAAGCGCTTGGACGCCTCGCTGGGGAGCTTGTGACGACGCGCCGTGCGCGCGATCGTCACCGGGTCGAACGTCGCTGCCTCGATGAGGACGTTGCGCGTCGTGTCGCTCATCTCGGTCGTGCCACCACCCATGACACCGGCCAGGCCGATGGGCCCGGATCCATCGGTGATCAGAAGATCCTCGACGTG
The DNA here is from genome assembly GCF_059803615.1 of Microbacterium sp. SWDP-B6. NCBI lineage: Bacteria > Bacillati > Actinomycetota > Actinomycetes > Micrococcales > Microbacteriaceae > Microbacterium > Microbacterium sp. SWDP-B6. Next base: position 13,536 of record NZ_JAPFGV010000002.1, read on the forward strand.
GAGCTTTCGCTCCTGGCCGTCGAGAGTCGTCATCTTCTCACCGGGGGTCGCACGGCGCACCGTGATGCCGCCCGAAAGCTTGTCGAGGTCGTATCCGTGCAGCGGCTGCCCCAGCTCGAGCATCACGTAGTTGGTGATGTCGATCAGGATGCCGAGCGAGCGCATGCCGGCGAGCGACAGGCGAGCGATCATCCACGGCGGGGTCGGGCGCGACGGGTCGACGTCGCGGACGACACGGGTGACGAACTCACTCGCCCCGACGCGGCCGCGCACGGGGGCGGCGTCGTCGACGATCGCCGTGTGACCGGTTCCGGGCTGGAGTTCGGCGAAGTCGCGTTCGGCCGGGTCGCGGAACGTCGCTCCGGTGGCGTGCGAGTACTCGCGTGCGACACCTCGGAGCGAGAACGCGTACCCGCGGTCGGGCGTCACGTTGATCTCGACCGCGACATCGTCGAGACCGAGCAGGCTGATCGCGTCGGTGCCGACGGGAGCGTCGATTCCGAGGTCGGCGAGAACGAGGATGCCGTTGTGCTCGTCACCCAGACCGAGCTCCCGCGCCGAGGCGATCATGCCGTCGGACACATGACCGTAGGTCTTGCGGGCGGCGATCGGGAACGGCCCAGGCAGCACAGCGCCCGGCAGGGTCACCACGACCTTGTCGCCGGCGACGAAGTTGTGCGCTCCGCAGACGATCCCGCGGATGCCGCCGTTCGCCTCGCCGACGTCGACCTGGCACCAGTTGATCGTCTTGCCGTTGGACTGCGGCTCCCCCTCGAGGGAGACGACCTGTCCGACCACGACGGGACCCGAGATCTCGAAGCGGTGGATATCCTCCTCCTCGAAGCCGACGGTGACCATCGCCGCCAGAACGTCTTCGGGCGTCGCATCCGCTGCCAGATCGACGTACTCACGCAGCCACGAAAGCGGGACGCGCATCACACCACCATCCCGTACTGCTCGCTGAAACGGACATCGCCCTCTGCCATGTCCCGCATGTCCTGCACATCGCTGCGGAACATGAGTCCGCGTTCGACGCCCATACCGAAGGCGAAGCCGCTGTAGACGTCGGGGTCGATCCCCGCCGCACGCAGCACGTTCGGGTTGATCATGCCGCAGCCGCCCCACTCGATCCAGCGGGCGCCGCCCTTGAAGGTCGGGTGCCACAGGTCGAGCTCGGCAGACGGCTCGGTGAAGGGGAAGAAGTTCGTGCGGAAGCGCGTCTTCGCCTCCGGTCCGAAGAGCTGACGCGCGACGTGGTCGAGCGTGCCCTTGAGGTGGGCCATCGAGATGCCCTGGTCGACGACCAGCCCCTCGAACTGCGTGAAGACGGGGAGGTGCGTCGCATCGAACTCGTCGGTGCGGTACACGCGACCGGGGCAGAGCACGTAGATCGGCACGTCGCGGTCGAGCATCGAGCGCACCTGCACCGGGCTCGTGTGCGTGCGCATCACGAGGTGGCGCGAGGGCGGGTCGACGTAGAAGGTGTCCTGCTCCTGGCGAGCGGGGTGGTCGACGTCGAAGTTGAGCGCGTCGAAGTTGAACCACTCGTGCTCGAGCTCGGGCCCTTCCGCGATCTCCCAGCCCATGCCGACGAAGATGTCGGAGATCTGCTCGCTGAGCAGGGTGAGCGGATGCCGCGCACCGACGCGGGTCCGGGAAGGAACGGCGGTGATGTCGAGGCGCTCGGATTCGAGACGGGCGGCCACCTCGGCGGCTGCCAGCTCCTCCTCCTTGGCGGCGAGGGCCTTCGTGACCTGACCGCGCCCCTGCCCGACGAGCTTGCCGAAGGCCGCCTTGTTCTCGGGAGCCACCTGCCGCATCGAGGCGTTGAGGACGGCGAGAGGCGAGCCGTCTGCGACATGAGCGGCTCTCGCCGCCTTCAGCTCGGCGCTATCGGCGGCCGCAGTGATCGCTTCGAGTGCGGCCGCGACGGCGGCTTCGACCGCTTCCGGGGTGATTTCGGGAGACTCAGACACGAGACAGGAGTCTACCGGGACGGCGGGCTGCTCCTTCCCGGGGCCGGGCTCAGAGCGGGCCGAACATCGGCACTGCGACCAGGGGCACCCACGTGACCCGATCGCGCTCGAGCGCGGCCACGAGTCGCTGGTCCCGCGCCGCTTCGCGACGCAGCGTCTGACGCCCCCTGCCGATGACCGCGGCCGGGATCACGAACACCGAGACGAGCAGGAGTGCGAATCCTGCGTCGAGGACGAGGAGCGGCACCGGGTCGACCGAGGAGACGATTCCGGGGATCAGGAAGACGTTGAGCGCCCCGAAGATGCTGGCTGCGGCGATGAGGCCGCCTCCGAGCGAGCCGGCACCCCGGGTCGTGTGCGACGTGCCGGGTTTCGGGATCCAGCCTCTCACCCGTGCGAGGAACACGCCGGAGACGACGGCGACGATGCCACCGACGATCATCGACGGCACGTATGCCGACGGCGGCATACCGACCGCCAGCAGGACGAGCCCGACGACGACGGACGACGAGCCGAGCGCGAGGAACGAGGCCCACATCCCACGGCGCATCGCGCGGGCATCGGCGACCTCACGCAGCCGAGACCGGGAGTCCGCGCCATGCAGCGCGGCCAGGTCAGCATCCATCCACTCCGCGAGCGTGCGGCTCGTCGCAGGCGGATAGGCGGAGACCGGCTCGACGCGCATCACGACGGACGCTCAGACCGGGCCGGGGCCGTCCCCGCCCGCGACCCCGCCCCCGCGCTGCAGGGTGATGAGCTCGGTGTTGGTGCCGTCGCCGTGCTGGCGCGGGTCCCCGGCTGCCTGGATCGCCTTGACCTTCGGCGAACGGCGGGTGCTGATCTCCACCCACTTCGCGATGCCGGAGAGAATGAGGCACATGACGATGTAGATGCCGCCGATGACGAACGCCGACTGCAGGATCGGACGACCCTGCTGCGACGTCAGCTGCTTCGCGTAGTACAGCAGCTCCGGGTAGGTGATGATGAACCCGAGAGCGGTGTCCTTCATGGTCACGACCAGCTGGGCGACGATCACCGGGAGCATCGCCCGGATCGCCTGCGGCAGCAGGATGAGACGCATGACGCCGCTCTTGCGGAGTCCGATCGCGTAGCCGGCCTCTTTCTGCCCGCGGGGCAGGGACTCGATACCGGCCCGGAGCACCTCTGCGAGCACGGAGCCGTTGTACGCCATCAGCGCGATGACGACCGCCCAGTACGGGTCCATCTTGACGCCGACCACGGGCAGTCCGTAGTACAGCAGCATCATGAAGACCAGCACCGGGACCGCGCGGAAGAGCTCGGTGATCGCGGTCACCGGGATCCGCACCCAGGCGTGGTCGGAGAGCCGACCGATCGCGAGCACGAATCCCAGCACGATGCTGAGCACCGCGGCGAGCGCGAACGCGGCGAGGGTGTTGCCGAGCGCCTTGAAGATGCCCATCCACACGTTGGAGAACGTGAAGACGAACCACTTCTCCGCCGAGAACTGGCCCGTCTCCACCATCCGCAGGACGATGAAGCCGAGAGCGGCGAGGACGAGGATGACGGTGGCGACCGCGATGACGCGGTTGCGGGCGATCGCCCGGGGCCCCGGGACGTCGTACAGTACAGAGCTCATCGCGCGATCCTCCATCGGTTCTCGAGATATCGCTGCAGCCAGCTCAACAGCAGCACCAGGGCGACGAACACCACCGCGACCCAGAGGAGGACCTCCATCGGGTTGCCGGGGCGATCGGCCGAGTCGTTGATGGTCGAACGCAGTGCCGCGAGTTCGGCGACCGAGAATCCGGCCGCCACGGTCGTGTTCTTGAGCAGGGCGATGAAGACGCTCATCATCGGAGGCACCACCGAGCGGAACGCCTGCGGGAGGATCACTAGGCCCATCACCTGGCCGAAGGGAAGCCCGATCGCGCGCGCCGCCTCAGCCTGGCCGACCGGGACCGTGTTGATTCCGGCCCGCAGCACCTCGGCGACATAGGTCGCCGTGTAGATGCCGATGGCGAGGATGCCGAGCACGAGGTTCGACAGATCGGGAAGCCCGAGCTGCGGGTACCCGAAGATGAAGAAGAAGAAGACGAGGGTGAGCGGGGTGTTGCGCACGGTGTTCACGTACACGGTGCCGACGCCTCGCGCGATGGGCACCGGAGACACGCGCATCGCCCCGACGATGAGGCCGAGGATCAGCGCGATGATCCCGCCGGCGAAGAACACGATCAGCGTGTTGCTGATCGCCTGTCCCCACAGGTCGAGGTTGCCGAAGATGACGTCCACGCCACCCTCCCTTCTTCAGAATGAGTGGGCGGCCTCCCTGAGGAGGCCGCCCATGTCGATCAGTACGCGTCGACCTCGGGCTGCTCGACCTCGATGCCGCTGGAACCGAGGTTCGCGTCGAAGATCGCCTGCCAGATGTCGCCGTTGTCGGTGAAGAGCTCGTTGATGTGCGTGCGCAGCGCGTCATCGCCCTTCGTGAGGCCGACACCGTAGCGCTCCTCGGTGAAGAGGCCGCCGGTGACCTTCACGTCGTCCGGGTACTGCGCTGCGTAGCCGATCAGGATCGCCTGGTCAGTGGTCACAGCGTCGACCTTGCCGTCGATGAGATCCTGCACGCAGGCGGAGTACAGGTCGTACTCCTGCGTCTTGATCTCGGGGAAGTTCGCCTTGATGTTCTGGATCGGCGTCGAGCCGGTCGCAGAGCAGACGGTCTTGCCGTTGAAGTCCTCGAGCGCCTCGGCGTCGTCAGCATCAGCGGCGACCAGGAGTCCCTGGCCGGTGATGAAGTACGGGCCGGCGAAGTCGATGAGCTCCTTGCGCTTGTCGTTGATCGAGTAGGTGCCGACGTAGTAGTCGATGTCACCGTTCGTGATCGCCTGCTCGCGGTTCGCCGAGGCGATCGGCTTGAACTCGATCTTGTCCTCGTCGTAGCCGAGCGATGCGGCGATCCACCGAGCGATGTCGACGTCGAAGCCGGTGCGCTCCCCCGTCGTCACGTCGAGGTAGCCGAGTCCTGGCTGGTCCTCCTTGACGCCGACGACGACCTTGTCGCGCTCCTGGATGGCGTCGAACGTCGGGCTGCCCTCGAGCTGCACGTCCTCGGCGACCTCGAACCAGGTGGAGTCCTCGCCCTCGTCGCCGCCGGTTCCGGCGCCGGGGTCGGACGGGCTGCCGCTGTTGCAGGCGGTCAGCGCGAACAGTGCCACCGTCGCGATCCCGATTCCTGCCAGTGTGCGTGTGCGTCGCATGTGCGTCTCCTTCGTGTGCTGTGTGTGCAAAGGTCTGTGAAGCTCGTCAGTGCGTGAGGAGCTTGGAGAGGAAGTCCTTGGCGCGGTCGCTCTTCGGGTTGGTGAAGAACTCCTCGGGTGTCGCCTCTTCGACGATCTTCCCGTCCGCCATGAACACGACGCGGTTGGCAGCCTTGCGCGCGAAGCCCATCTCGTGGGTGACGACGATCATCGTCATGCCGTCACGGGCGAGTTCGACCATGACGTCGAGGACCTCATTGATCATCTCGGGATCGAGCGCACTGGTCGGCTCGTCGAAGAGCATGACCTTGGGCTGCATGGCGAGGGCACGGGCGATCGCGACGCGCTGCTGCTGTCCGCCCGAGAGCTGGGCGGGGAGCTTCGACGCCTGCTGGGCGACGCCGACGCGCTCGAGCAGCATCATCGCCTCCTTGTCGGCATCGGCCTTCTTCATGCCGCGGACCTTGATCGGGCCCAGCGTGACGTTCTCGAGGATCGTGAGGTGCGCGAAGAGGTTGAACGACTGGAACACCATGCCGACGTCGGCTCGCAGGTTCGCGAGTCCCTTGCCCTCCGCCGGCAGCGCCTTGCCGTCGATGCTGATCGTGCCGCTCGTGATCGTCTCGAGTCGGTTGATGGTGCGACACAGGGTCGACTTGCCCGAGCCGGAGGGGCCGATCACCACGACCACCTCGCCGGCGTTCACGGTGAGGTCGATATCCGTGAGCGCCTGGAAGTCGCCATAGTGCTTCTGGACGTTGTCGACCACGACGAGAGGCTTACCAGAGGTCATCATTTCTCCAAACTAGCCAGGTCGATCACGTGGCTCCACATTGATGCGTCGACATTTACACGTTCGTAACCACGCGAAGAGGCGAATCCCGTTCGGATGCCGGAGTGCCCCACGGTCCGCCCCCGCGAACCGTGGGGGCGTCCCTGCTGCGCGGTTCCTCCCCCGAGTAGAACGTTGCAGCAAGCCTCCGACCGGACCCGCTCGCACGACGATCCCCGGGAACGACCGAGAGCGCGCCCGAGTGAAGGGCGTGGGCTCTGTGGCATCTGAATTCTCCGTCGAATCGAGCGCGATCGACCACCACATTGGCAGAGCAGCATGCCGGCATGAGACTTCTTGAGGATTTCTTGAGGCCTCAGTCCCGCTGGTCTCGGTAGTACTCGATCGCACCGGGGTGGAGGTCGACCGGCCCTGTGAAGATCGCCTGTCTCCGGTCGAGCAGAGAGGCGACCGGGACCCGCTGCGCGATATCCGTGCGGCCGTCGAAGAGGCTCGTCAGAACGTCTCGCACGATGCCGTCGGGGGTGTGTGACGAGGTGACCAGATAGTTCGGGACCGCCATCGTCGGCACCGACTCGTCGAGCCCGTAGAGGCCCACGGGGAAGTCCGACGGACGGTATGCGTCGGAGTAGCGCGTGTTGATCGCGGTGACCCAGGTCTGCTCCACCGGCACCAGCCGCACGGGGGTGGTCTTCGCCAGTTCCGCGATGCCGGGAGTCGGGATGCCACCCACCCAGAAGAACCCGTCGATGCCCGACCCCTCGAGTGCGCTGATCGACGCGCTGAGGTCGAGCTGCGGATCCGCGATCGACGCGATGTCGACTTCTGCGGCATCCAGGGCTCGTGCGGCGATGACGTTGACGCCCGAGTTCTCCGCGCCGAGCGACACGGTCTTTCCCGCGAGGTCGCCGAGGTCGACGATGTCCGAGTCGGCGCGCACGACCACGTGGAGGTACTCGTCGTACAGGCGGGCGACGGCCCGCACCGGCAGCGCCTCGTCGAATGCCCCGGCACCCGCGACCGCGTCCGCCGCGGCATCCCCCTGTGCGAAGCCGAGGAGAGCCTCCCCCGAACTCACCCGAAGAAGGTTGTCGACCGACCCGGCGGTCTCAGCCACCTCCACGCGGACGCCCAGCGAGCCGGACAGCGCGCGAGCGACCTCCGCACCGTAGGCGTAGTACACCCCGTTCGATCCCCCTCCGGCGATCGCGTACTGAGAGTCACCCCATTCGTCCGACCGGGTGCTGCAGGCACTGCTCGCGCCTGCGATCACCAGCACGGCCACCGCAGCCGCGATCCTGCGCCAGCGGGCGTGGCGGTTGCCGCGCCGGCTCATTCCGCAGCTCCGTCCGGCAGCAGCAGCGAGACCAGCAGTCCGCCGTCCTCCGGCGTGTCGACCCTCAGCTCGCCACCGATCGTCGCCAGGAGGTCGGTGGCGATCGCGAGGCCGAGCCCTGAACCGGGCACCCCGCCGCTGTCGTCGCTCCGCCAGAACCGGTCGGCGGCGTTCTCGGCCTGCTCGCGGGTCAGACCAGGGCCGTGATCGCGGACGGTGAGCACGCAGATTCCCTCGCTGCGGTGCGATCCGATCTCGACGACGGTGTCGGATGGAGAGAACTTCACCGCGTTGTCGACGATCGCGTCGAGCGCGCTCTCGACGATCGTGCGATCGGTGACGCTCATCACCGGGGCGTCTCCCGACGAGAGTGTGCGGATCCCCCGGTGAGAGGCCACCTCGCTCCAGGCCTCGGCGCGCCTGGCCGCGAGCGTCGTCAGATCGACGGCCGAGATCGTGGTGTCTGAGCGTCCGCCCCGCGCGAGCCCGAGGAGCGTCTCGAGGATGCGAGCCATGCGGCGTCCCTCCTCCCTCGTCTCCTCGACGTCGTCCTTCCAGTCGTCATCGAGGCCAGTCGAGAGGTGCTCGACGCGCAGAAGCAGCGCATTGAGGGGGTTGCGGAGCTCGTGCGAGGCGTTCAGCGCGAACTCCTGCTGGCGCGTCATGACGCGCTCGATCTCATCCGCCATGCCGTTGAAGACGCGGGTCATCCGGCGCAGCTCGGGTGGTCCGGTGTCCTCCGCGACTCTGGCGTCCATCTCCCCCCGCTCGATCGCGATCATCGCCTCGTCGAGACGACGCACCGGAGAGAGCACCCACCTGGCGAGCTGGAACACGAGCAAGACGCCCAGTCCGATCGACACCGCCGACACCGCCGACAGCACGAGGATCTGCCGCAGGATCTCCGTCCTCGGCGCTTCGACGTCGGCGGAGAGCATGACGGCGCCGATGACGTCCCCGTCATCGAACACCGGCTCGACGAGCGAGGACTCGGCCGCGATCCAGGGGAACACCGGCTCAGGAGCTTCGGCCCGCCGCCCCGAGAGCGCGAGGCCGACGCGTGCGGCATCGTCGTCGGGCAGCACCTCGGCCGCGTCCACTCCCGAGGCCCACACGCCGCCGGCGAGATCGAACACGACGACGTCGATCCCGTACACCTCGTGGAATCGCTCGACCTCGGCGTCGATCACGGTCGCGCTCCCCGACCGCAGCGCCTGTCGTGCACTCGTCACGAAGTATCCCAGGTCGCCGAGCTGCTCGGTGTAGAACGCCTGCTGGATGCTGCGGGTCGCGCTCCAGGCCGTCGCGCCGCCCAGCGACAGGAGGATCGCGACGAGCGGCACGAGGAACACGACGACCAGACGTCTGCGCATCGACGGCTACCCGGCCAGCCGGTAGCCGACACCGCGCACGGTCTCGATCAGACGACGCTGGCCCGTCTTCTTGCGGATGGCGCCGACATGCACCTCGAGAGAGTGGCCGAACCCGCGCCAGTCGGTGTTCCAGACCTCGCGGATGAGTCTCTCCTTCGGCACGGCCACACCGGGGTACCGGGCGAGCACCGACACGATGTCGAACTCCTTGCGAGTGAGCTCGATCGGTGCCCGGTCGATGAGCACCTGGCGAGCGACGAGGTCGATCTCCACCTCGCCATCCTGCAGGAGCACACGCGCCTCGGACTCTGGGCGCACCGGTCGCGAACGTCGGGTGACGGCCTCGATGCGAGCCAGGAGCTCGTGCACGTCGTAGGGCTTGACGACGAAGTCGTCGGCTCCGGCCCGCAACCCTCTGATGCGCTCGGTGACCTGGTTGCGCGCTGTCACGATGACGATCGGAACCTCGGAGCGACCGCGGATCCGGCGGCAGAGATCGATGCCGTCGACGTCGGGCAGACCGAGATCGAGGAGCACGACCTCGGTGTCGGCACCCAGCAGCTGCAGGGCGGACGCACCGTCTGCCGCTCGTACGGACGCATAACCCGAGCGGGCGAGGAATGCCTCGAGTGCGGCGGCGACGCGCTCGTCGTCCTCCACGATCAGAATCTGCATCGACCCTGGGTCCCCTTCTCCGCTCGAGCAGGGACAAACCTACCAGCAGAGCGAGAGAGCGCCTCGCCGCCCGCGATCAGGAGGAGGATGCCGCCCGCTGCGCGAAAGCGCTCTCATAGAGGCAGACGCTCGCGGCCGTGGCCAGATTCAACGACTCTGCCCGACCGAAGATCGGCAGCTTCAGCACCTGATCGGCCTGGTCGAGCGCGTCGTCCTCGAGACCCCGCGCCTCGTTGCCGAACAGCCAGGCCGTCGGCTCGGCGAGGACTCCGTCCGCGCGTGCCCGAAGCAGATCGTCGCCCTTCACATCCGCCGCGAGGATCTGAAGACCGGCGGCGTGCGCCTTCTCGACCACATCGGCGAGCTCGGCTCCCACCGCCACGGGCAGGTGGAACAGTGACCCCGTCGTGGCACGGACGACCTTCGGGTTGTACGGGTCGACCGTGCGACCGGTGAGCACGACGGCATCCGCCCCCGCCGCGTCGGCGGCCCTGATGATCGTGCCGAGGTTTCCCGGGTCCCTGATCTCCTCGCAGATCGCGACGAGACGCGGGGAGTCCGCGAAGATGTCGCGGACGGAGGTCGGTGCCTGCCGGACGACCGCGACCAGTCCTTGCGGCGTGACCGTGTCCGCCATCGCGTTCAGCACGTACTCGGTGACGTGCTCGACGTCGATGCCGGCATCCGATGCCTTCGCGCGGATGTCCGGATGCTTCTCCCAGCCGGTCGGTGTCGCGAACAACTCGACGATCGCCTCGGGGCTGTAGGTCAGCGCCTCTCGAACCGCCTGAGGTCCTTCGAGGAGGTACAGACCTGTCTCTGCTCGCGCGCTGCGCTTGGTCAGCTTGGCGACGGCACGGACTCGGGGCGAACGGGGGTTCTCCAGCACGTTCACAGTCTAGAGAACGGCAGAGCTGTTCCTGCGCAAACGCCGGGGGAACGACAGAGGACGCCCTCCCGAAGGAGAGCGTCCTCTGTGGTGAAGAGCTGCTTACGCAGCGGACTTCGGAGCGTTGACGTCAGAGGGCAGAGCCTTCTTCGCCGTCTCGACCAGCGTCGTGAAGGTCGCTGCGTCGTTGACCGCGAGGTCGGCGAGCATACGACGGTCGACAGTGACACCCGCAAGACCGAGGCCCTGGATGAAGCGGTTGTACGTGATGCCGTTCTGGCGTGCAGCAGCGTTGATGCGCTGGATCCAGAGACGACGGAAGTCGCCCTTGCGCTTGCGACGGTCACGGTACGAGTAGACCAGCGAGTGGATGACCTGCTCTTTGGCCTTGCGGTACAGGCGCGAACGCTGACCGCGGTAACCCTTTGCGCGCTCGAGGATGACCCGACGCTTCTTGTGGGCGTTTACCGCCCGCTTGACTCTTGCCATTTTCCTGTGTTCCTATTCGTGCGTCGGGCGCGTCAGCGGCCGAGAAGCTTCTTGGCCGTCTTGGTGTCAGCCTTCGAGAGCACCTGGTCCTGGTTCAGACGACGGGTGCGCCGGCTCGACTTGTGCTCGAGGTTGTGGCGCATACCGGCCTGCTGCTTCTTCAGCTTGCCGCTGCCGGTGATCTTGAAGCGCTTCTTAGCACCCGAGTGGGTCTTCTGCTTCGGCATCTTCTCTTCCTTCGTATGGCGCCTTCTCAGGCGACGGTGTCAACCCGCGGTGCGGGAGTCTGGGGGGCGGGAGTTACTCCGCTGCGGCCTCGGCCGGGGCATCGGTGTCGCTCTTGGCTTCGCGGGCGGCCTGCTTGTTCGCTGCGCGCTGGGCGTCGCGAACCGCGTTCTGCTCCTGCTTGGCCTCGGACTTGCTCTTGAGCGGAGCCACGATCATCACCATGTTGCGACCGTCGATGGTCGGGTTCGACTCGACGGTTCCGAGCTCGGCGACGTCCTCGGCGAACTTGCGGAGAAGACGGACACCCTGCTCGGGACGCGACTGCTCGCGGCCGCGGAACAGGATCATGGCCTTGACCTTGTCGCCGGCCTTCAGGAAGCCCTCGGCGCGCTTGAGCTTGGTCGTGTAGTCGTGCGCCTCGATCTTCAGTCGGAAGCGGACCTCCTTGAGAATGGTGTTCGCCTGGTTGCGGCGAGCTTCCTTCTCCTTCTGGGCGGCTTCGTACTTGAACTTGCCGTAGTCCATGATCTTGACCACGGGCGGCTTCGAGTTCGGTGCGACCTCGACGAGGTCGAGGTCGGCTTCCTGCGCAAGGCGCAGCGCCGCCTCGATGCGGACGACGCCGATCTGCTCACCCGCGGGGCCGACGAGGCGGACCTCGGGGACGCGGATGCGCTCATTGGTGCGGGGATCGCTGATGCGTAACTCCTTAGACGATGGGATTCAGCCACCAGGACGCAGTCAGCATCCCGGGCGAAATCAGAATCGTCCCCCACCCACCGGCAGTCAGACGCCGGCTATGCACCCTGCCTGCCGGATCAGTCTCACGACGCGATCCGGTGGAGTGCAAGACCCGGTAGCCTGGAACGGCAAGCGCGGGTGGGAAGTGAATCCTCTTTCGTACCGGAGCATGACGCTCCGGAGCCCGACACAGTCTAACAGAAGGCAAGGCGAAGTGACGAACCAGGCATCGGACGAGGCTGCACGCGAGCGCGAAGAGCGCTGGGCACGGCAGGAGGAGGCGGCATCTTCCGCCACCCGGGACATCGCAGACGTTCCGGCGGTGGAGGTCATCACCACCGCAGCCGTGCATCTCATGAGCGCGGCAGCCGTCAAGCTCGGCCTCGCCGACGACCCGCACGCGGCAGAGCAGCTCGATCTCGACGAAGCTCGCAAGCTCATCAACTCTCTGGCCGGTCTCATCACCGCCGGCGCGCCGGAGATCAGCGACATGCACGCACGCTCCCTGCGTGACGGGCTGCGCTCACTGCAGCTCGCGTTCCGCGAGGCATCGACGATCCCCGACCCGATCGGCAAGGGTCCGGGCGAGAAGTGGACCGGGCCGGTCAACTAGTCACCGCGTGTGGCGGGCTCCTGGATCCCGTGGGACGCAGATGACCTGAGCGTCAGAATGCTGCGGTCCGGGTTCCAGGAGCATCGCGGGCTCCGTCGCAGGGTTCCCAGATGGTCCGGTCGGCGGCGCGCACCACGACGACACACGAATCAGTGGGGCGCATGCGATGGACTGCGTCCGAAACGTGCCAGCAGATGCCAGACCCGCTTCAGCGCCTGCGGCTCATGGATGCCGGAGCGCGCTGCCGCTCCGACCACGTCGGGCGTCAGTTCGTCCGACAGACTCCTCGCCAGGTCGACGTACTCGGCTCCGCGATACCTCGGATCGAGGGCGGCCGTGTCAGCCCTGAAACCGGGATGGAAGTCGACCGCTGCGAGCCGAGCGGCGGCGGCATGTGCGTCGGAGTCGCGAAAGCAGGGGTCGAGGACGATCTCCTCGACATCCACCGCGAAGTCGACTCCCCCGTGAACGTGCGCCTCGACGTAGCGGTCCAGCGGGTCGAGGTCACCCGATCGCATCTGCTCGACCAGAGCGTCGACGCCATGGAGGTCGACGACGCCGTCGGGCTCGAAGACCGAGTCCGGGTAGCAGAACGTGGCACGCGCAGCCGCCTCGGGGCGGAGCCGGACGAACGACGACCCGAATCGTGGGGATGCTCCGTGCGCGTCGCCGAGGTCGAGCGCGCCGTACACGGGTCTCGCGTGGGGCGCGCCGGCGTCGTATCTCCCGTCGAACAGACGGCTCTCCCAACGCCACCGATCGCCTTGCCGATGCGCAGTGAGCCCGCCGTTCGACGTCCCCGTCTCGAACTGTGAACGATACCGGCCGTCCCTCGCCATCGCATCCATGACCGTGCCGTCTCGAAAGGGCCAATCCGGATGGAAGTGCAGGAGGACGGCGACGGGCATGCAGCAACCCTAGCGATGGGGTGCGCTGCTCCGGTCAGGCCGAACGACGGAGCTTGACGGTCAGCGAGTCGGCGAGCACGGCGATGCGGTCGTCCGCCGCCCAGCGTTGTGCGAGGCGGGCGAGCACGGCGTCGAGCACTTCGCGTTCGAGGCCGTCGACCAGCTCGAGGATGACAATGAGCTCTGGCCCGCGCAGGCGCGCATCCGGGTCGCCGGCGGCGACTGCGACATCGATCACCGCGAGTTCGTGCGCGACGCTCGCCTGGAGGGCGCCGAACACCTCGGGAGACAGGAAGCTCGGCTCCCAGCCGTGCCCCTGCGCGATCGCCCACACTGCCGGGCGACGGATGACGAACTCGGTGTCGGAGGTCGGATCGAGCACGATGAGGTCGGTGTCGTCCGCGGACGCCGCGAGTGCGGCGCGCGTCGCGTCGACCGGAATCGGTCGCGCCGTGGCGTCCCAGCGCTGCATCGCCTCGACCGAGGAGAACACCGGCTGCACCCGGCGACCGTCCGGCGCAGCCACCGTCACGATGGAGAGCTCCTGCGTCTTGTCGACCGCGAGACCGCTGGGGGCGACGCCCTCTTCGCCCTTCTCGGCGACCAGAGGTATCAGCACCCGTGCCGTGCGGAACGCGTCGACGACCTCGCTCTGAGCGCCCTCACCTGCACGGAATCGCAGGAGGGCGTCGAGAAGCGCCGGGTCCGCGGAGCCGTCATCCCCCGCATGCGGATTCGACTCGAAGCTGCGCCCCTCCCAGGGCACACCTGCGGAGTCTCCCTGCTTCGGCGAGGCATGATCCTGTGAGCCGTGGCCCTGTGAGCCGGGGCTGCAGGCGTCGTCAGTCCCCTGCGACATCCAGAGCCTCAGCCAACGTGAAGGCGCCGGCGTAGAGCGCCTTGCCGACGATCGCACCTTCGACACCCAGCGGCACCAGCTCGCGAAGCGCGGCGATGTCGTCGAGGCTCGAGATGCCCCCGGAGGCCACGACAGGCTTCGGCGTGCGGGCGGTGACCTCGCGGAGCAGCTCGAGGTTCGGGCCCTTGAGCGTTCCGTCCTTCGTGACGTCGGTCACGACGTAGCGGCTGCAACCGGCATCCTCGAGGCGCTCGAGCACCTCCCAGAGGTCGCCGCCTTCCTTCGTCCAGCCGCGTGCGGCCAGCGTCGTGCCGCGGACGTCGAGTCCCACGGCGATCGCCTCGCCGAAGCGGCCGATCACGTCGGCAGCCCACTCCGGGTTCTCGAGCGCGGCCGTGCCGAGGTTGATCCGTGTCGCGCCGCTCTCGAGAGCCGCTTCGAGCGTCGCATCGTCACGGATGCCGCCGGACAGCTCGACGTTGACGTTCTTGAACTGCTTGATGACCTTGCGGAGGATCGGGGCGTTGCTGCCGCGACCGAAGGCGGCATCGAGGTCGACGAGGTGGATCCACTGCGCGCCCTGCGCGACCCACTCCCCCGCGGCGTCGAGCGGGTCGCCGTAACTGGTCTCGGTGCCGGCTTCACCCTGGGTGAGACGGACTGCCTTGCCGCCGGCGACATCGACGGCGGGGAGCAGAGTGAGAGAGGGAGACTGCGCGAAGTCGTTCATGACGTCCTCAGGTGAGATGGAGAGCCGATTCACCGGCACGAGAATCGACACTAGCCCGCGCATCCGCCCGCTCCAAAACGATGACGGCTGAGAACATCGTGTGCCACGCGGTAGCCTCGATGACGCCCCTGTTCGGTCGGTGAGGAGATGTTGCATGGTGCGCGATGCGGAACCGCGAGGAGGCGGACCCCTGCGGCGCGGGAATGCGCCGCCTCCCGAGACTCCGGATGACGGCGCGCAGCGGCCGGTCGCACCGGAAGGGAATCCCGACCATGCACGCCAGCGACCGCTGAACGGCGACGCGCCGTCGAGCCCGCCCCTGCCCGGGACGCGCGCAGCCGCGGCGGCGTGGGCGGCAGCATCTGCCGAGACTCCGCCGGCCGGCACTCCCCGAGCGGTCAGCCCCTCCGACCCGATCTCCCGACCGCCTGCAGCCCCCTCGGTTCCCGGACCGCCTCCCGCTGCGTGGGCGGGGCCGCAGAGCCCTGCCGCTCCCGGTACTGACGCCCGTTCCGCGGCGAGCCCTGCGGCGCCGATCCCTGCCCCTGCCCCTGCCCCTGCCCCTGCCCCGAACATCCCGCCGACGTCGACGCCGACCCCGGCGAATGGCGTGCCGCAGCACCAGACCCCCGGCGTCCCGCCCACCCCGCCGCTGCCGGCGCCGACCACCGCGCCCCCGCCGGCACCGAACGCCGCTGCGGCCGAGTCGGCGTCTTCGGCATCATCGCGCCGTCAGCAGCGTGAGCAGGGTGTAGGACGACGCTCGTTCCTGCAGGAGGAGCGCCGCGAGGAGCCCGCGCGACAGGGCGGGCGCGGGCTGCTCAATCGCGTCGGATTCTCCCTCGGACCCAACGCCCGCGAGCGAGCCGTGCGCGACGACGAGCACGCTGTAAGCCGTCACTGGCCGGGACCCCGCACCGTCGCGGTCGTCAACGGAAAGGGCGGGGCGGGAAAGACACCGGCCACCGTGCTGCTGTCAGCGGTCTTCGCTCAGTACGGCGGAGCCGGCGTACTGGCATGGGACAACAACCAGACCCGCGGCACGCTCGGCTGGCGCACCGAGACCGGGGCTCACGACCGCACACTGCTTGAACTGCTTCCGCAGACGCAGCGTCTGCTCGGAGCCCAGGGACAGTCTGCGGACCTCGCGCACTTCGTGCACCACCAGCCTCAGGAGAAATACGATGTCCTGCGGTCGAAGCCGATCCGACTCGCGCACGAGAACCGGCTCCGGCCCACCGACGTCGACTCCATCCACGCGATCGCGGCCAAGTTCTATCGCCTGATCATCATCGACTCGGGCAACGACGAATCCGATCCCATGTGGCTGCGGATGATCGACCTCGCCGACCAGATCGTCGTCGCGACGACGACACGCGATGACCATGCCGAAGCCGGGGCCCTGCTGCTTGAGGCGCTCGAGGACCGCGACGAGCGCTCGGCGCGGCTCGCGCGGGAATCGGTGGTCATCGTCAGCCAGGCCGATCCGAAGGCGTCACCGGCCGAGGTGACGGACGTGATCGCGGGTTACCAGCCTCTCGCGCGCGAAGTCGTCGGCATTCCCTTCGACCGCGAGATGGTCGACGGCCACCTGCGCCTTCGGGCACTCGCGGCACCGACGCAGCGATCCTGGCTCTCGGCCGCAGCCGCGGTCGCGCGCGGTTTCTGAGCAGCCCCGCGGGCGGTCACCGACGCGCAGCTGTGCGACGGGCTCTCGATCCGGGGCGCCCGGTATCGCTCGTCACGACCGGAGGCTGTCGACCCAGTTGCGGAGCAGCTGGATTCCTGCCTCTCCCGACTTCTCCGGGTGGAACTGCGTCGCCGAGAGCGGTCCGTTCTCGACGGCGGCGAGGAACGGGTCTCCGTAGGTCGACCAGGTGAGCACGGGCTGTGGGAACGGCGGGATGACATCGAGCTCCCACGACTGCGCGGCGTACGAGTGCACGAAGTAGAAGCGCTCGTTCTCGATGCCTTTGAACAGCACGGAGTCGGCGCCCGGCTCGACGGTGTTCCACCCCATGTGCGGAAGCACGGGCGCGTTGAGTTCGGTGACCGCTCCGGGCCACTCGCCGAGGCCCTCGGCATCATGCCCGCGTTCGACGCCGTGTGCGAAGAGAACCTGCATCCCGACGCAGATGCCGAGGACGGGGCGTCCGCCTGCGAGGCGACGGTCGATGATCTCGTCGCCGCCGTGCGCGTAGAGCGCGTCTCGGACGGCTTGGAACGCGCCGACGCCGGGCACCACGAGACCGTCGGCCTCGAGCGCCTCTTTGCGATCGCGCGTCAGCACGGCGTCCGCACCCGCCGCGACGAGAGCCTT
Source organism: Microbacterium sp. SWDP-B6 (assembly GCF_059803615.1). Taxonomy (NCBI): domain Bacteria; kingdom Bacillati; phylum Actinomycetota; class Actinomycetes; order Micrococcales; family Microbacteriaceae; genus Microbacterium; species Microbacterium sp. SWDP-B6. Next base: position 30,705 of record NZ_JAPFGV010000002.1, read on the forward strand.
CACCGCCGAGTGGACGTTGCCCGATTCGTAGTCGAAGACGGCGACCCTGGGTGCCGAGCTCACAGCGCACCCTTCGTCGACGGGATGCCGTCGACCAGGGGGTCGAGCGCTTTGGCCTGGCGGAATGCTCGAGCGAACGCCTTGAACTCGGCCTCAGCGATGTGGTGGGGGTCACGGCCACCGAGGACGCGCACGTGCACCGTCAGCCCGGCGTTGAACGTGATCGCCTCGAAGGAGTGGCGCACCAGCGACCCGGTGAAGTGGCCCCCGATGAGGTGGTGCTCGAAACCGGCGGGCTCTCCCGTGTGAACCAGGTAGGGGCGCCCCGAGATGTCGACGACGGCCTGGGCGAGCGCCTCGTCGAGCGGGACCAGCGCGTCGCCGTAGCGGGAGATCCCGGACTTGTCGCCGAGCGCCTCGCGGATCGCCTGACCGAGCACGATGGAGATGTCTTCGACGGTGTGGTGGGCGTCGATCTGCGTGTCTCCGGATGCGCGCACGGTGAGGTCGGTGAGAGAGTGCTTCGCGAACGCCGTCAGCATGTGGTCGAAGAACGGCACCGACGTGTCGATGCGGCTCGCACCGGTGCCGTCGAGGTTCAGCTCGAGCTCGACGGTGGACTCCGACGTGCTGCGCACACGCGTGGCGGTGCGGGAGATCTGGGCGGGGGTGCTCATGAAGCCGATCCTATCGAGGCGAGGGCATCGAGGAACGCGGTGGTCTCCGCCTCGGTGCCTGCGGTGACGCGGAGGTGTCCGGGGATCCCGACGTCGCGTATCAGCACTCCCCGGTCGTACAGCTGCTGCCAGATCTTCTGAGGCTCTGCCACGCCCCCGAAGAGGACGAAGTTCGACCACGACTCGTGCGGCGTGTAGCCGAGGGCCTCGAGCGTCGCCGAGATGCGATCCCGCTGCTCGACGATCTCCTCGACCATGCCCAGCATCACGTCGGAGTTGCGCAGTGCGGCCACCGCCGCCGCCTGAGTGAGAGCGCTGAGGTGGTACGGCAGACGCACGAGCCTCAGGGCGTCGATGAAGGCGGGATCGGCGGCGAGGTAGCCCACGCGAGCACCCGCGAACGCGAAGGCCTTGCTCATGGTGCGAGACACGGCGAGCCGAGGGCGTCCTTCGAGCAGGGTCAGGGCGGAGGCCGCCTCGCGCGGCGCGAACTCCTGGTAGGCCTCGTCGACGACCACGATCCCCGTCGATGCCTCGTAGACCGCTTCGACCACGTCTAGACCGAGCGGTGTGCCCGTCGGGTTGTTCGGGGAGCACAGGAGGATGACATCGGGGTCGACATCCCTGACCTGGGCTGCCGCCTCTTCGGGCGTGATCGTATAGTCGGGCTGCCTGGCGCCGGCGACCCACCGCGCCCCGGTCCCCTTCGAGATCAGCGGGTACATCGAGTAGGTCGGGCTGAAGCTGAACGCCGTACGACCCGGCCCCCCGAATGCCTGCAGGATGTGCTGAAGGACCTCATTCGACCCGTTGCCCGCCCAGATCTGATCCGCCTCGAGACCGTGGCCGAGGTACTCGGCGAACCCCTCGCGCAGCGTGGTGAACTCGCGATCCGGGTAGCGGTTGACGTCTCGGAGCGCGACCGCGATGTCATCGAGGATGTCGCTGGCCACGGCGTCCGGAACCGGATGCGTGTTCTCGTTGACGTTCAGTGCGATCGGGAGAGGCGCTTGAGGCGCTCCGTACGGCGTGAGCCCCCGGAGGTCGTCGCGAAGTGGCAGGTCGTCGAGTGATGCAGTCACCCTTCCCATGGTAGGCCGCGTTCGCCCCATGAATGCCCGTCGAGACCGAGTGTGAACGGGAACTCCCCCGCCTCGCTCCACGAATCGGGCGAAGTCGGGCTCACTCCGAATACTGCGCCGGAATCGCCAGCTCCTGACCGATCTGCAGCTCCCCGCCGCGCAGCAGGTTCAGCCGTGTGATGTCGCCGATCACGTCGCGCGGATCGGCCTCGGGCGCGATGCCCTCTGCGATCGACCAGAGAGTGTCGCCCGGCATCACGGTCACGGTCGCGAACGTCGCCGTCGCCGTCTGCTCACCCGAGGCCATCGCGCTGCCGCCGCTGATCGCCGCGAAGGCGATTCCGACGGCGAGGGGCACCGCTGCGACGGCGAGCACGACGCGTCGACCACGCGCCGTCAGCCGGAGCCGCGTCGCCGGACGAGCCGGAAGGACTGCTGCACTGCTGAAGGTGATGGTGCTCATGTCGTGCTCCTCTGCATCTACCGCGTGGGCGGTGAAGTTGGCGTAGCGTTCGCATCCACGCCTCGGCCGGGAGCCGGGGATGCGAAGCTACGTACCGAAGTTATCTTCGAATTCGAACATCTGTCAAGCGTTCTTCGAAACAGAAGTGCGAGAATCGGCCGACACGCTCGAACAGATCTTCCACATCGTCGCGTTTCTCGGATACGGTTTCGATAGGAACACCCCATCACGGGCCTCCGACATTCGAACTGAGACGCCGGATCGCACACCTGAGGAGCACCATGAGCGACAACTCCGCCCCCGAGGCCGACGCCCCGCGCACTCGTCGCCGGAAGAGCCTGAGCCCGAAGCAGATGGCGATCCTCGAGGTCATCCAGACGTCGATCAGTCACTACGGCTACCCGCCGAGCATGCGCGAAATCGGCGACGCCGTCGGACTCAAGTCGCTGTCCAGCGTGACTCATCAGCTGGGTCAGCTCGAGCTCAGCGGATATCTGCGCCGCGATCCGGGAAAGACCCGCGCGATGGAGGTGCTCATCGACCTCCCCGGCGCGAGCGGTGAGAACCCTGCCGATGTGGCGACGCCCGTCGGAGACGCCGCACTGGTTCCCCTCGTCGGGCGCATCGCCGCCGGCGTTCCGATCACCGCCGACCAGCAGGTCGAGGAGATCTTCCCGCTCCCCCGTCAGCTCGTCGGCAAGGGCGACCTGTTCATGCTCAAGGTGTCGGGCGAGTCGATGATCGACGCCGCGATCTGCGATGGCGACTGGGTCGTCGTCCGTTCGCAGAACAGCGCAGAGAACGGTGAGATCGTGGCCGCCATGCTCGACGGCGAGGCCACCGTCAAGGTACTCCGGCGACGAGACGGCCACACGTGGCTGCTGCCTCGGAACTCCGCTTTCGAGCCGATCCTCGGCGACGAGGCCGTCGTGCTCGGCAAGATCGTCGCGGTGCTCCGCTCCGTCTGACCCTCTCCGCACACGAGCCTCCGGAATCGTGCATTCTCGGAGACCTCGTCGCCTGGCCCGAAACCCACCCTGTGTGACGCCGTGAGCCGGTGCGCCATAGGCTCGAACCATGTCGTCGCCGTTCGGTACCTGGCCCTCTCCGTTCACTCCCGACCGGATCGCCGCGTCGTCTCCGAGGATCGACGGCGCCGCCTTCGTCGGCGATGACATCTGGTGGGGCGAGTCGGTGCCTGCCGAGGGCGGTCGCCTGACGGTACGAAGTTCCAGCGGCGCCGAGATCCTCCCCGCGCCCTGGAGTGCACGGTCGCGCGTGCACGAGTACGGCGGAGGGGCGTGGACGGCGGATGCCGAGGGGACACTGTTCTTCGTCGAGGCCAAGGATCAGCGTGTGCATCGGATGCCCCGCGGTGGCGCCCCGATGCCCCTGACTCCCGCGGGGCCGGCACATGGCGGCCTGCGCCTGCAGAACGGGCGACTGTTCGCGGTGCGGGAGGACCTCTCGGTCGACCCGCACCAGCGCGGCATCGTCGAGATCCCGACAGACGGGTCCGCCTCCGACGATCCGACGCTGCTGAAGGTGCTCGTGGAGGGAGAGTCGTTCTACGCGCATCCTGCGCTGTCTCCCGACGGGACTCGCGCCGCGTGGGTCGAATGGTCGGGCGAACGCATGCCGTGGCAGCACGCGTCGCTGGTGCTCTCCGACGGCACCGGCCGGACGGAGCTGCCCACGCGAGCCGCCCTCCAGCCGGAGTGGACGGACGACGGCGAGATCCTGTACTCGGATGACCCCTCCGGTCGCTGGGCGCTGCACCGACAGCGCGTCGACGGCCGCGAAGCGGTCGGTCCCGCAGAGCGGATCGCCGACACGGACGCCGACACGGGGTACGGACTCTGGGTGCTCGGCAATCGCTGGTATCGACCGCTCGCCGACGGTCGCATCGTGGCGGTGCGCACGAACGGACGCGACGAGGTGGACGTCATCGAGCGGGACGGCGGTGCCCACCGCATCCCCGTTGCCGCCGACGGCCATGTCAGCATCGACGATGTCGCAGGCACCCGAGTGCTCCTCTCCGGCAACAGCTCGACGACCGCGCCAGGTGTCTGGTGCGTCGACGTCGACTCCGGCGACATAGAGGTGGTCGCGGGAGCGACGCCGGCCGACCCGACGTGGATGCCCGCAGCATCCGAGATCCTGGTCGATGGCGCTCACGGCCCTGTCCATGCTTTCGTCTACGAGCCCGTGAACCCGTCGGCTTCAGCCGCGGACGACGAGCTCCCGCCCTACCTCGTGCTCGTGCACGGCGGCCCGACCGCCCATGCGACGGGCGCCTCGTCCGCGGCCATCGCGTTCTGGACCAGCCGCGGCATCGGCGTGCTCGACGTCAACTACGGCGGATCGACGGGATACGGGCGCGCCTACCGAGAACGACTCGACGGCGGATGGGGCGTGGTCGATGTCGACGATGTGATCGCCGCGGCGCGCGGCCTCGCCGACGCCGGGCTCGCCGACCCCGATCGCATCGCGATCCGCGGGGGCTCGGCCGGCGGCTGGACGGTGCTCTCGTCGCTGGTGCGGGGCGGCACGTTCGCCGCGGGCATCAGCCGATACGGCGTGGCCGATCTGCGGATGCTGACCGAGCACTCGCACGACTTCGAGGCGCACTACGTCGAGGGCCTGGTGGGACCGCTGCCCGAGGCCGAGGCGCTCTACGTCGATCGTTCTCCCCTGACGCACGCCGATCGGATCGGCGTGCCCGTGCTGCTCATGCAGGGAGCGGAGGACCGTGTCGTGCCGCCGTCGCAGTCCGAAGCGATCCGCGACGCTCTGGCGCAGCGAGGCGTCGAGCATGAGTACGTGCTCTACCCGGGCGAGGGCCACGGCTTCCGTGCGAGCGAGACCATCGTCGACGCACTCGAGAGGGAGCTCGGCTTTCTCGGACGCGTGTTCGGCTTCACGCCCGCGCGCTGATCACTCCCCGACGCGGTTGCGCAGGCGCATGGCGCGGTCGGCCTCGCGGGTGTCCTGACGCTCACGCAGCGTCTGACGCTTGTCGTATTCCTTCTTGCCCTTGGCGAGAGCGATCTCGACCTTGGCCCGACCGTCCGAGAAGTACAGCTTCAGCGGGATCAGCGTGTAGCCGCCGGCGGACACCGCATGCTGCAGCTTCGCGATCTCCTCGCGGTGCAGCAGCAGCTTGCGGACGCGCTTGGCGGAGTGGTTGGTCCAGTGCCCCTGCGAGTACTCCGGAATGTGCACGGAATCGAGGAAGACCTCGTTCCCCTTGACGAACGCATACCCGTCGCTGAGGTTCGCGCGTCCCTGACGCAACGACTTGACCTCGGTGCCGGTGAGCACCATCCCCGCCTCGTACGACTTCTCGATGTTGTAGTCGTGACGTGCGCGACGATTGGTCGCGATGACCTTCTCCCCGCGTTCCCTGGGCATGATTCTCTCCTGATCCGTGTCGCGCAGTGTTCCAGAGCCCGAGGCGGGCGCACGACAGCCTGTCAGTCTATACCGGCGAGCCGCTCAGGTGCGAAGCCAGCGTCGGATCGCGAAGCCCGCCGAGAGTGCGGCCAGCACGACACCGATCCCGATCAGCACGGGGACGACGACGACGGCATCCTGCATCGACACCCACGTCGTGATGAACGGCACGCGTCCTCGAAGGTAGCCGTCGACACCGAAGTGCACCCCGGCGACGACCGCCGCGCTCGCGAGGGCCGAGCCGAGGAACGCGGCGAACACGCCCTCCAGCACGAACGGCGTCTGGATGAAGCGGTTGGATGCACCCACCAGACGCATGATCCCGATCTCCTTGCGCCTGGCGTAGGCGGAGAGTCTGATGGTCGTGCCGATCAGCAGGATGGCGGCGATCAGCATCAGCGTGGCGATCCCCACCGCGATGTATGTCGCGACCGTCAACGCGGAGAAGAGCGGCTCTAGGTACTGCAACTGGTCCTGCACCTGCTCGACGCCGGCGACGCCGTTGAACGCCTCGGAGATCACCTGAGACTGGCCGGGGTCCTTCATGGTGACGAAGAAGACCTCGAACGCCTGCTCGGGGGTGATGACGCTCGCCTGGTCCTCGCCGAGCTGCTCGACGAGCTTGGCGTAGGTGTCCTCCTTGGAGTCGAAGGTGACCTCGCTGATGAGGGGGGCGAGCGCCTCGCCCTCGAGCTGGGCCCGCACGGCGTTCACCTGCTCTTCCGAGGCACCACCGTCGACACAGGTGTCCTGCTCGGAGATGTCGGAGCACATGTACACGGCGACCTGGGCCCGCTCGGTCCAGTACCCGCGCATGGTGCCGATCTGCGCCTGCATGAGGATCGCAGCGCCGACGAACGTCAGCGACACGAAGGTGACGAGAACGACGGAGATGACCATCGAGATGTTCCGTCGGAGGCCGCCGAGGGCCTCGGTGAGGATGAGTCCGATTCTCATGACGTCGGCCCCACTTCTTCGGAACCGTCATCAGACAGGCCGAGGCGATCGGCCACGCCGAGCTCGGCGACGTCGACCTGCGGCATCACGATGGGATGCGTCCGAGGCGCGACAGGGGCCTGGACGGCCACGGGCTGCTCCTCGACGACGGGCGGCTCGATCGGTGCGGCCTGCGCCTCCGGCGTCTCGGATGCGGTCGGTACGGCATCCGCGGATGCTCCCTCGGCCTTGCGCTGAGCGGTGAGCTCCTCAGCGAGCGCAGCGCGGACGAGCGAGAGGTCGGCTGTCTGGCGCTGCACCTCCTGCACCGCGGTGAGGGCGGCTGCCGCTGCCGCACCGCGCACCTCCTCGGGGACGAGGCGCGGGATGTTCGATGTGTCGCCATACCCGCCGTGCACTTCGTCTCGCACCATCTCGCCGTCGCGGAGCTCGATCACTCTGCGCTGCATCTGGTCGACGAAGCCCGCCTCGTGCGTCGCCATGAGCACGGTCGTACCGCCCGCGTTGATCCTCGCGAGAAGCTGCATGATGTCGACCGACGTCGCCGGGTCGAGGTTTCCGGTCGGCTCGTCCGCGAGCAGCACCTGGGGGCGGTTGACGAGCGCTCGAGCGATCGCGACGCGCTGCTGTTCTCCACCGGAGAGCTCGTGCGGCATTCTCTTCTGCTTGCCGTCGAGCCCGACCAGCGCGAGCGCCTCGGGGACGGCCTGCTGGATGAAACCGCGCGACGAGCCCGTCACCTGCAGTGTGAAGGCGACGTTCTGATAGACGGTCTTCGACGGAAGCAGTCGGAAGTCCTGAAACACGGATCCGATATGGCGGCGGAAGTACGGCACCTTGCGGTTCGCCAGCGAACGCAGGTCGCGTCCGAGCACGGCGACGCGGCCGGTGGTCGGCACGTCCTCTCGGAGGATCAGCCGCAGGCAGGACGACTTGCCCGACCCTGAAGCGCCCACGAGGAAGACGAACTCGCCTCGCTGCACTTCGAAGTCGACATCGGACAGAGCGGGCCGTGAGGTCCCGCGGTAGCGTTTCGTGACGTTCTCGAACCGAATCATGGCGGTTCGAGCCTAAGCGCGCCCGTTCGTCTGTTCGCGAGCGACACCCCGCGGGAGCCCCCTGCGTGTCACACCGCACTGCTATACATGGAGGTGCCGATCCACGCCATCAGGGTGGACGATACTCCGAGGGGGAACCATGACGACGCCTGCAGGCTGGTATGACGACGGATCCGGGCGCCAGCGCTGGTGGGACGGCACCCAGTGGACCGAGCACTTCGCTCCGATCGTCGACTCCACGGAGCCCGCAGCGGATGCGTCGACCGCCGTTTCGACCGATGACGAGGCGACGAACTCCGGTTCCGCCCAGAGCGCGCATGACGCCTCGTCCGCAAGCTCTCCGGAGTCCGCGGCCGACGCGGAGACCGCCGCGTCGATCGAATCCGTCGCTGCGGTCGAGACCCAGTCGTGGAATGCCCCTGCACCCTCCGACTCCGATGCCGGTGCGCAGGCGCCTGCGGACGAGGTCGCAGCTCCCGAGTCCGAGTCCTCCTGGTCCGCCTCCGAGACTTCCGTTGAAGAACCCGGCAGCGCGCAGGCTCCCGACTTCACCGCTCCGGGCGCCGCTGCGCCGGCCGACGGCACCGTGCAGCCGTATGGCGGGGGCGCGCCCTCGTACCCCGGTGCCGCTGCTCCCGCGCAGCCCCAGGAGTACCCCGTCACCGCCGGCTACCCGGGGGCCGCAGCGCCGAGCTACCCGGGCGCCGCACCATATGCGTCCGCAGGACAGCAGTACGGTGCTCCCACGGGCTACCCGCCCGCGTACGGAGCGACCGCCCCGGCAGCTCCGTCGGGGCCTTCGATCCTCGGCCTCGTCGGGCTCGGGCTCGCAGCGCTCGGCACCATCCTGTCGTGCATCCCCGTGATCTTCTGGCTCGGATGGCTCCTGCTGGGTGTGGGATTCATCGTCTCGCTGATCTCGCTGTTCCTCAAGGGCAAGAAGTGGCCGGGCATCTCCGGCCTCATCCTGTCGGTGATCGGTGCGATCATCGCGGTCGTCATGTTCTTCGTCATCGTCTTCGCGACGGTGTCCGAGGCCGTCCGCGACCTGCCGACGGCCCCGCCGTCGAGCGATTCGGACACGGGCACCGGAACAGAACAGGATCCGGGGACCGACGAAGAGGGCACGGGCGCTCCCGAGGTCGTCGAGGGCGAGATGGGCTCCCCTGTGCCGATCAACCAGATGGCCGCCACGAGCGAGGTCACGATCCACTCGGCCACGTGGGCGACGAGCGACGGCTCGAGCATTCCCTCGACCAACGGCGGTTACGTGATCCTCGACGTCACCTTCACCGGTGTCTCCGGCACGAGCTACCTGAGCGCATTCAACTTCGGCATCGAGACCGCTGAAGGCGTCGAAGGGACCTACGACTACTACGTCGACGGAATCGTGGCTGAAGAACTCGAGCCCGGCGACACGGTCGACGGCAAGATCACCTTCGACGTCGCGCAGAGCGAGTCCTACGACGTGATCTTCACCGACGAGGTCCTGCAGGAGGTCACGCGCATCACCGTCACCCCGTCAGCCGGCTAGAACACAGCGCAAGGCGAACCCGTCCGGCGGTCGCCGGCGGTTCGCGTCGCAGGTGGGCCCGTGCACGATGCTTCGGCATCCGGCACGGGCCCACTTCCGTTCCGGTCTACTTCTGCACGGGCCCATCTCGGCTCCGGTCCGCTTCGGCTCCGGCCCTCTGCTCCGGCCATGTCCGCCCGTCGCCACGCGCACTCGTCGGGGTTCGGCCTCCGACACGGACACGAACCGCGAGGGGGGACGAGAAAAGCGGGCCGCCTCGAAGAGGCCGCCCGCTGAGAGTGAGCCTTCGCTCAGTCCTCGTCTTTGCGCTTGCGCCAGCGGATGCCGGCCGAGATGAACCCGTCGAGATCGCCGTCGAACACGGCAGCCGGGTTGCCCGACTCGTGTCCGGTGCGGAGGTCCTTCACGAGCTGCTGACCGTAGAGGAAGTAGGAGCGCATCTGATCGCCCCAGCTCGCCGTGATGTTGCCGGCGAGTTCCTTCTTCTTCGCGGCCTCCTCCTCCTTCTGCAGGAGCAGGAGTCGGGTCTGGAGCACTCGCATGGCCGCGGCGCGGTTCTGGATCTGCGACTTCTCGTTCTGCATCGACACCACGATGCCGGTCGGCAGGTGGGTCAGGCGCACCGCGGAGTCGGTGGTGTTGACCGACTGCCCGCCAGGGCCCGATGAACGGAAGACGTCGACACGGATGTCGTTCTCGGGGATGTCGACCTCGGTCGCCTCCTCCATGAGAGGGATGACCTCGACAGCGGCAAACGACGTCTGACGCTTGTCGGCAGAGCCGAACGGGCTGATGCGCGCGAGGCGATGCGTTCCGGCCTCGACCGACACTGTGCCGAACGCGTAGGGCGCGTCGATCTCGAACGTGGCCGACTTGATGCCGGCGCCCTCGGCGTACGAGGTGTCGAGCACTTTGACGGGGTACTTGTGACGCTCGGCCCAGCGCAGGTACATGCGCATCAGCATCTCGGCGAAGTCGGTGGCATCGTCGCCGCCGGCACCCGAGCGGATCGTGACGATGGCGGAACGCTCGTCGTACTCGCCGTCCATCAGCGTCTGGACCTCGAGCTGGTTGATGATCTCGGTGAGCGCGGTGAGCTCGGCGCGAGCCTCGACGGCGGATTCCTCATCGCCCATCTCGTTCGCGAGCCCGACCAGCACTTCGAGGTCGTCGAGTCGACGACCGATGCCCTCGACCCTGGCGAGCGCCGACTGCCGGTGGCTCAGCGCGCTGGTCACCTTCTGGGCGCGTTCGGGGTCGTCCCAGAGGTCCGGCACGCCGGCTTCCTCGCTGAGGCGCGCGATGTCGGAGCGGAGGGTCTCGACATCGATGACCTCGCGGATGTCACCGTAGGTGAGTCGCAGGGCCTGGATGTCGGCGGAGAGATCGAGTTCGAGCATGTCGCGTCCAGCCTAACGTGCCGCCTGCGCGGGCGGGGACGGCGTTCGAACGGGAGTAGCGTGAAACGGGTGAGCAGCGCATCCACGGTCCTGAGGCGGTTCGGGCCGATGGTGTACCTCCCGACCGTCCTCTTCTCGCTCGGCGAAGGCGCGGTGATCCCGCTCATCCCGGTGATCGCGGCGCGGATGGGCGCCGACATCGCGTTCGCCGCGCTCGTGGCCTCCGCTCTCGTGGTCGGCCAGCTCTGCGGAAACCTCCCCGCCGGCTGGGCAGTGGGCCGCATCGGCGAACGCTTCACGATGGTGATCGCGGGCGTGATCGCGATCAGTGCCGGCGTGGGCATGGTCTTCGCCCCCACGCTCGCCGTGCTCGCGGCATCCGTCTTCCTCCTGGGCTTCTGCGCGGCCGCCTTCGGTCTGGCTCGTCATGCCTTCATGACGACGAGGGTGCCGATCGCCTTCCGCGCGCGGGCCCTCTCGCTGCTCGGCGGCAGCTTCCGCCTCGGGATCTTCATCGGACCGTTCGCCGCTGCGGGTCTGCTGCAGCTGTTCGGTTCGGAGATGGCAGCGATCTGGTTCTTCCTGGGCTGCCTCGTCGTGATGGTGCTGCTCGTGCTGTTCGGCCCGGATCCTGAGAAGACGATCGCGCCGACGACTGCGGTGCGCACCGCTGCGCTTGCGGATGATTCGGGCGAGCCTGTCACGGGTTCGATTCCCACGGCGGCGCGCGCGGGCATCTTCCGCACCATGTGGCAGCAGCGCAGCGTACTCGGCCGACTGGGACTCGCCGCCGCGTCGCTGTCGGCCGTGCGGTCTGCACGGCAGGTCGTGCTGCCGCTGTGGGGGTTGTCGCTCGGCCTCGACGCCTCGACGATCGCGCTGGTCGTGGGAATCTCGGGCGCGATCGACTTCGCGCTGTTCTATGCGAGCGGCCAGGTGATGGACCGTTTCGGACGACTCTGGGCGGCGATGCCGGCGATGGTGCTGATGGGAGCGGGATTCCTCGCGCTGTCCTTCACACATGATCTGGATGCGGCCGTGCTGTGGTTCGGCATGTTCGCCGCCGTGCTCGGGGTCGGCAACGGCCTCTCGAGCGGCATTCTGCTGACGCTGGGCGCCGACGTCGCCCCGAAGAGCGAGCCTGCCGCGTTCCTCGGCTCATGGCGCACGCTGACGGATGCCGGAGGAGCCGTCGCTCCCCTGCTGGTCTCGGCGATCGTCGCGATCGCGTCCCTGCCGATCGCGGCGGCGGCCATGGGCGTGATCGGTCTGGTCGGCGCGGGCGGGTTCATCCGCTGGATCCCCCGGTTCGTGCCCCGCACGAAAGAGGAGCCTTCATGACCGCTGGCCTCGGCGCCGATGTGCGTCTCCTGGTTCTGGGCGCCGCGGTGTCCTCCGAGCGCGAGCGCGCTGCCCAGGTCGACTTCGCGAGCTTCTTTCCCGACGACCACGGCCCCGTCTCCCGCGACGACGGCCCGCGCCACGCCACGGCATCGGCGCTCGTGTTCGATCCGACACTCACTCGAACCCTGCTCGTGTTCCACGCCAAGGGGCAGTTCTGGGTGCAACCTGGAGGACACCTCGAGGCGGGCGACCTCTCGATTGCGGATGCCGCGCTCCGTGAGCTGCGTGAAGAGACCGGAGTGGTCGTCTCGGGCCTCGCCGAGCCTCTCGTGTACGACCTCGACCACCACGCGCTTTCCTCGGCCTTCGGACGCTGCGCCTCGCACCTCGACATCGGGGTCGCCGTCGTCGTCTCAGATGACACGGCACTGATCGTGAGCGACGAGTCGGAGGACGTGCGCTGGTGGCCGATCGACGCGCTGCCCGTGCAGGTGCCGGATGGATTCCCACGGCGGGTGCGTCGACTGCGGGATCGTCAGATGAACTGACGACCTCGTGAAGGAGCGGTGTCGTGAAGGAACGGTGTCGTGAAGGAACGGTGTCACGATGGGCCGGTGTCGCGAAGGGCCGATGTCGCGACGGGCCGGTCCGTCCCGATCAACGCAGAGCCGTGCGGCTCGTCGCCGTCGCCTCCAGTCGCACTCCGTCCGGAACGAACAGCGACGCGAGCGGCGGACTCCACATGGTGGCGACGGTCACCCGCGAGGAGCGGCCGTCGGGGCTCGACGCCGATTCCAGAGTCACCGCCGCCGGGAGTGCTGCGAGCAGCGCCTCGACCTGATCTCTGACGCCCTGATCGGTGAGATCCGCGTGTGCAGCCTCGCCGTCGAGCGCCAGGGTGAATCCGTCCGCTCCGGCGAGCGCTGCCGCGTCGGCGATCGCATCGAGTCTCTTCTGCGAGATGTACAGGTCCGTCGCGCACACGCTCACGAAGATGAGGGCGACTGCGAGCAGCGCATAGCCGAGGGTCAGGAGCAGCACGCTTCCGTCGTCGCCCGCCTGCTTCACCCGTCCCCCCACAGACGGGACATCTTCTGCACCGCCGCCCCCTCGACATCGATCGATGCAGCCTCGTCCACTCCGAAGATCGTCGGCACGAGGGGCAGGGACACCGACGTCGCGACCGTCACGGTCACGGTCGCGCCCGCCGACGGACATGCCACCTCGATGGGTGCGCAGGTCACCGACACCTCGATGGATTCCGCATCGAGGCCGTACTGATCGGAGATGCTCGCGATCACCTGCTCGCTCCGCATGGCTGCCGTCCCGGCATCAGGCGCGAGGGCGATCGCCCGTGCCGTGTGCCGTGCGGCGGCCTCGACACCCAGCGTCTGCTCCTGGACAGCCCCCAGCGCGATGATCAGATACACGAGCGGCACGAGCAGAATGACGCCGACGGCGATGAACTCGAGGGCGGCCGAGCCGTCGTCATCCGTCATCGAACGACTCCTCCGGTGCATGCGCCTGCACCTCCAGTGCGAGCGGCACACCGAGGAGACCGATCACGGGAAGTGTGGTGCGGATGCGAACCTCGATCGTCGGCTGGGCGAGTGACATCGAACGGACGACAGTCACATCCTCGGCGTAGGTTTCGCCGACCGCGCGGGTGATGACCTCCCGTGCATGCTCGGCTCCCTGCTCTGTGCTCGTGTCCGCCAGAGCGGCGTGATAGGCCCCGTCGACCGCCGCGTCGTGCACGACGTTGCGGACGTAGACGGCGAGCGCGAGTTGCATCACGGCAAGGGTGAGCAGGGTGAGCAGCGTTCCCGCGAGCACGAACTCGACCGGGCTCGATCCGCGGTCGTCCGTGAAAGAGGGCCGTGATGATGTGACCGGCATCGAGATAGCCCCTCAGAGTCCCGACACACGCTGGATGGCCTGCTCGAACAGCGCACTGAGCGCAGGTCCGGCCACCGCCCAGATCAGCACCACGAGGCCTGCCGTCATCAGTGTCACCAGCACCCAGCCAGGCACGTCTCCGGATTCGTCGTCGAGGAGATTCTTGGCGGGAGCATGAGAGAGGCAGGTCGCGAAGCGCGCGCTGTGAGGTCGAGGAGTGTTCATGTCGTCCTTTCTTGATCGCTCAGCCGATGCCGAGACGCAGAATGAAGAGGCCCGGATAGATGGCGAAGAGAACGGAGAGCGGAAGGATCAGGAACACGAGCGGGAGGAGCATCAGGATCTCCTTGCGTCCGGCCTGTTCGATGAGGACACGCTTGGCATCCTCGCGTGCGTCGCCGGCCTGCGCGTGCAGGACGGCCGAGAGCGGGGCACCGTGCTCGAGAGCGGCGATCACCTGGTCGATGGCGCGTGAGAGCCCTGGAAGCTGCAGCCGCACGGCCATCTCGGTGAGGGCGTCGGCGAGCGGCGAACCTGTGCCCACGGCGAGAACCACACGGCGGAACTCGCCGGTGAGCTCTCCGGATCCGACGGCGGCCACCCGGCGCAGGGAGTCGAGGAACCCCTCCCCTGCCGACAGACACAGTGCGAGGAACTCGAGGGTCGTCGGCAGTTCGTCGGTCAGTCGAGCTCGACGAGACGAGACTCGCGCCGTGAGCTGCATGTCGTACCCAATTCCCCCGGCGGCTCCCAGAATGCCGGGCAGCAGCGCGATCGGCGGACTCATGCGGCCCGCGAGGGCGAGGCCGATGACGGCGATCGCACCGGTCACGACGCCTGCCAGCACCCAGCCGAGCTGACGCCCGCGGAAGGCGCCCTGTTCCAGGGGGAGCCCGGCCTGCTCGATCCTGCGACGCAGAGTTTCTCCACCGCCGAGAAGGCGCTCGAAGATCGCCCGCGATCGCAGCCACACCGTCCGGTCGCCCGCCGAGAGCACTCCGACTCGCGGGAGTGCGCCGTCAGGCAGGTCGTCATCAGAGACCACGTCTCGCACGTACGAGGCGATCCGCTGTGAGAGGGGCGATGCTGACCAGTGCGGCATGGCGGCGAGGAGGCAGAGCACGCCCGACCCGAGCGCGACGCCGCCGAGAATCGCGATCGCGACCGCGGAGACCGGGTTCACCCGAACCACCTCCCCGGCTCGGGCAGACGACCGATGTGGATCATGATGCGGTACGCGGTCACCGACACGGCAGCACCGAGGAAGATCACCAGCATCCCCTCCGCGGTGCCGTAGGCAGCAGCGCCCTCGGGGCGCAGCACCAGCAGACAGAGGATCACCCAGGGCGCCACGGCGCCGAGCACGGCCGCGCCGCGGATCCATGACTGCCGGGCCTCGACCTCGCCGCGCAGCACAGCGTCTGCGCGAACCGACGACGACAGCGCGCGCAGCACGCCGGTGAGCTCGGTTCCCCCGACCTGTCTTGCCATGCGCAGCGTCTCGATGATCCGGTCGGCGATGGGATCGGCCAGCGCGGACTTCAGTCGATCGAGGCTCGTCTCGAATCGACCGGTGGCGCGCAGATCCCTGGCGAACACGATGAAGGCGGGCCGGATCATCGACGGCGACGACTCGGCCAGGCTCGCGACGGCATCAGGCAGCGACAGTCCCACGCGGATGGAGGCGATCAGGAGATCGCAGACGTCGGGCCAGAGTTGTCGCCGCTGTTTGCGCAGCCGCATCCGCCGCGATCGTACGAACACGATCGGTGCCACCGCTGCAGCCGCGCCTGCCAACCCGGCCAGGAGGGGAATCGCCGTGAGGAGCCAGACGAGGGACGCTGCGGCGAGCGCGACCGTCGCCATCACCGACAGAAGTGTGCGCGGGCTGACGGCGGCGAGACCACC
Organism: Microbacterium sp. SWDP-B6; assembly: GCF_059803615.1. Taxonomy (NCBI): domain Bacteria; kingdom Bacillati; phylum Actinomycetota; class Actinomycetes; order Micrococcales; family Microbacteriaceae; genus Microbacterium; species Microbacterium sp. SWDP-B6. The sequence goes on from NZ_JAPFGV010000002.1 coordinate 46,483, forward strand.
CTCTTCGAGCAACCGAGAAAGATGGCCGCGGCGTCTGACCTTCTCTTCCTCCGGACGTGGAGGCCACAGCCATGGCGACGTGCACAACAGCACGCCGGCGGCGAGCATCGCTCCGAGCAGCACCGTCATGGGGTGCCTCCGACCCTCATCAGCTCGCCGCGTCGCCATGCCGTCCCGGCAGCGACGGCGGGCCCGCCACGGGTGTAGACCTCTCTCGCGACGATCCGACCGTCGATCACCTCGCCGGTGGGCGCGATGACCTCCTCCACCCGTCGGACCCCGTCGTCGCCGCGTACGCAGTGCACGACCAGATCGACGGCTCCCGCGAGTGCAGGCACGATGAACAATCGGTCGATGTTCCGTCCGGCGAGGAGCGGCAGCAGTGTGAGCTTGTCGAGCGCCTCGGCGGCGGAGTTCGCGTGCACGGTCGCTGCTCCCGGCACACCGGTGTTCAGTGCGAGGACGAGGTCGAGCGCCTCCGCGTCTCTGACCTCACCCACCACGAGGCGATCGGGCCGCATCCTGAGCGCCTCTTTCACAAGCCTGCGCAGCGTGATCTCGCCCTTTCCCTCGAGGCTCGCCTGACGGCCCTGCAAGGAGACGACATCGGGCCCCTGCACGGCGAGCTCGAATGTCTCCTCGACGGTGATGATCCGCTGATGGTCGGAGCACGAGGCGAGCAGCGCACCGAGGAACGTGGTCTTGCCCGCATGGGTGGCCCCCGACACGACGACACTCTTGCCCGCACGCATCGCCGCGCGCAGCAGGTCGCCGAGCTCTGCGGTCAGAGCCTCGTTCTCGACCAGCGCGTCGAGGGTGCGAAAGCGCGGCAGGAACTTGCGGATGTTGACCGACCACGATCCGCGGACGACATCTGCGATCGCCACATGCAGACGGGATCCGTCGGGAAGAGACGCATCCACGAACGGCTGGCTGATGTCGACGCGGCGCCCGGTCGACTGCAGCATCCGTTCGACGAGATCGCGCAGAGCCGCGTCGGTGAGACGCAGCTCGATGCGTTCGGCGATTCCGCCGCGGGCGATGTGGATGCTCTCGGGACCGTTGAGCCAGATCTCCTCGATCTCCGGGTCGTCGAGAAAGGGCTGCAGCGCTCCGAACCCGCTCACCGAGGCGAGCACGTCGCGCACGCACGCGGTTTCGTCGTCGATCATCGCCGCGCCCCGTGCGAGCGCCAGATCGTTGAACCTGCGGACCTCCGCCAGCGCGATGGCGCGCGCCGCCGCGGGATCGGATGTCGGATCCGTGCCCTCAGAGCGGAGTCGCTGCCGCACGCGCTCGGCGACGAGGACGGGAGGGGGGATCACCCGAGCATCCTCGCAAGGATCGAGCGCCGCCCGTCGGAGTTATCCACAGTGACAGCGCTCGGGCTGCGGGCGGATCCCCAGCATCGACGGATCCCCCGATCAGTAGACTTATCTCACCGCGCGGGAGTGGTGGAATTGGCAGACACGCAGGATTTAGGTTCCTGTGCCCTAGGGCGTGTGGGTTCAAGTCCCACCTTCCGCACCGATCTGTCGTGTTCCCCGCGACAGGTGTCTGTACCGCCGCACACATCACTACGACGGGAAATCCATGCATCACGCCGCTCTCATCCCCTGGCTCGACCCCGCCACCATCATCGGATCGGCCGGGCCCTGGGCGCTTCTCGTGGTGTGCTTCATCGTCTTCGCCGAGACCGGCCTGCTGGTCGGGTTCCTGCTTCCGGGCGACACGCTGCTCGTGATCTCGGGCCTGCTGTCGCACCCGCTCGCGGGTTCGGAGCACGGAGTCTTCGGCATCAACGTGTGGATCGTCGCGCTGCTCATCGGCCTGTCGGCGTTCGTCGGCGGCGAGGTCGGCTACCTGATCGGCCACAAGGGCGGGCCCGCGGTTTTCGAACGCAAAGAATCAGGGCTCTTCAGCAAGAAGAACGTCGAGCGGACGAACGCCTTCTTCGAGCGCTTCGGCGGCATCACGGTCATCCTCGCCCGTTTCGTGCCGATCGTGCGCACCTTCGCCCCGGTCGCCGCCGGTGTGGGCCACATGCCGTGGCGCCGCTACACGCTGTACAACCTGATCGGCGCCATCCTCTGGGGCTTCGGTCTGACGATGTTCGGCTACGCCATCGGGTTCATCCCGCCGGTCGCGCACTTCGTCGAGAGCTACATCGACCTGATCCTGCTCGCCGCCGTCGGTGGCACCGCGCTGATCACCGTCTGGCACTACTTCTCGGAGCGCCACAAGGCCAAGAAGGAGGCTGCGGCCGGCGAGGGTGAGACCGACGCCGCCGAGGCCGAAGAGCTCGCGCTCGACCCCGAGGTCTTCGACCGCGCTCCCGACTTCGACGGCGACGGCAAGCACTGATCCCGAACGACTGAGAGAGGCGGGCTGAGGACTCAGCCCGCCTTCTTCTTGGTCGGGCTCTTCTTGGTGCTTTCCTTCTTGTCTGACGACTCCGAGCGCGCGGCCTTCGTGCGAGCGACGCTGGCGCGCAGCGCCTCCATCAGGTCGATGACCTCGCCGCTCTTCGAGTCGTCCTCGGCCTCGCCGAAGGTCTCCGAGACGTCGAACGTGTCGCCCGCCTCGATCTTCGCGTCGATCAGAGTGCGCAGCTCTTTCTGGTACTCGTCGACGAACGACTCGGGGTCGAAGTCGGCCGAGTAGCTGTCGACGAGTGAAGCCGAGAGCTCGAGTTCCTTCTTCGAGATCCGCACATCCTCATCCAGAGCCGGGAACGCCGCCTCGCGCACCTCATCGGCCCACAGCAGTGTCTGCAGCACCAGCACCTTGCCCCGCACGCGGAGCGCAGCGAGGCGGGTCTTCTGACGGAGCGTGAACCGCACGATCGCGGTGCGGTCGGTCTGCTCGAGCGTCCTGCGCAGCAGCACGTAGGCCTTGGGCGACTTCGAGTCGGGCTCGAGGTAATACGGCTTGTCGAGAGTGAGCAGGTCGACCTGGTCGGAGGGCACGAACTCGACGACATCGATCTCTCGGCTCTTCTCGGCCGGGAGCGCCGCGAGATCGTCCTTGGTGAGAACCACCGTCTGCCCCTCGTCGACGTAGGCGCGATCGATGTCGGCGTAGGCCACGGTCTCGCCGCACACCTCGCACGTGCGCTGATACCGGATGCGTCCGCCGTCCTTCTCGTGCACCTGATGCAGCGGCACGTCGTGGTCTTCAGTCGCGGAATACACCTTGACCGGCACGTTCACGAGGCCGAAGGTCAGCGCGCCCTTCCAGATCGTTCTCATGCCCCCAGTGAACACCAGCCGCCCCGGTGGGGGCCAGTACCTTGACTACGCTGGCGCTATGGCTCCGGAGGCGCAGAACGTGCAGATCGACGGTCGTCGACTGCGCATCACGAACCTCGACAAGGTCGTCTACCCCGAGACCGGCACCACGAAGGGCGAGATCATCGCCTACTACACGGCGATCGCGCCCCACATCCTGCCGCTGCTCGACGGACGCCCGGTCACCCGCAAGCGCTGGGTCGTGGGAGTCGGAACAGCCGATGCTCCCGCCGACGCGTTCTTCACGAAGCAGCTCGAACCGGGCGCTCCGAGCTGGATACCCCGACAGGAGATCCAGCACTCCGACGGACCCAAGGCCTATCCCCTCGTCGAGGACGTGCCGACCCTGGTCTGGCTCGCTCAGGTCGCGGCGATCGAGCTCCATGTTCCCCAGTGGCGCTTCGGCCCGGATGGCCTGCCCGGCACACCCGATCGTCTGGTGCTCGACCTCGACCCTGGCCCCGGCGTCGGGCTCGCGCAGTGCGCCGAGGTCGCCCGCATCGCCCGCGCCCTGCTGACCGACATCGGTCTCGTGCCGGTGCCCGTCACGAGCGGCAGCAAGGGCATCCACCTGTACGCGGCGCTGCCGGGTCAGCAGACCAGCGACGAGATCTCGTCGGTCGTCAAGGAGATCGCCCGGCTCATCGAGACCGAGCATCCGGATCTCGCCACGAGCACCATGGCCAAGGCCGCACGCGGGGGCAAGGTCTTCCTCGACTGGAGCCAGAACAACGGCAAGAAGACCACGATCTCGCCATACTCCCTGCGAGGACGAGCGCAGCCGTGGGTGGCCGCCCCGCGCACCTGGGAGGAGCTCGACGATCCCGATCTGGCGCAGCTCGACTTCGCGAGCGTGCTCGAGCGGGCGGAATCGGGGCTGGATCCACTCGCACCTCTTCGCACCGAGCATCCCCCCGAGCGACCGCGCCGGGTCGAGGCGAAGTCACAGCAGGCGCCCGCAGATACGACAGCCACACGACCGGCTTCCGCACGCCACCGCCCGCGCATCTCCGGGGCACCGAGCGCGTCCGCACCCGACTCCCCCGCATCCGTCTCCCCCATGCTCGCCGAGAACGGCACACCGGCCATCGCGCGCGGCCTCAGCTCGCCATCGTGGGTCGAGGTCAAATGGGACGGCATCCGCGCGATCGGCACCTGGGCCGACGGCCGGATGCTGCTGCACGCCCGCAGCGGCACAGACATCACAGCCCGGTACCCCGAGCTGACGGCCGACGGCGCGCCCTTCCTGCCGGTGGCCGACGCGATCATCGACGGCGAGATCGTGGCGTTCGACGCGCACGGCAGGCCGAGCTTCTCGATGCTGCAGAACCGCATGCACCTGACTCGACCGCGCGAGATCGAGCGCGAGGTCGTGCGCACCCCGATCGTCTACATGGTCTTCGATCTGCTGCACCTCGACGGCCACGACCTCAGCTCGATGCCGCTCTCGCAGCGACGCACCCTGCTCGAGGACGTCATCTCCGACCTCGACGCGCCCGTGCAGGTGCCGCCCGTGTTCGACGACCTCGATGCGGCTCTCGCTGCGAGCGACGAGTTCGGCCTCGAAGGTGTCGTCGTCAAGGATCCGGCGTCCCGCTATCGTCCTGGTCAGCGCTCGCCTTCGTGGCTCAAGCTCAAGCACACGCGGATGCAGGAGGTCGTGATCGTCGGCATCCGTCCGGGCAAGGGCGACCGCGAGGGGACGTTCGGCTCACTGCTGCTCGCGGTACCCGACGAAGGTCGGCTGAGGTACGTCGGTCGCGTGGGCACGGGCTTCACCGACCGGATGCTGCGCGACCTGCTCGCTCGCCTCGCGACACTGCGCGTCGAGTCGGCGCCGCTCGACGGCGTCCCGGCTCTCGATGCCTCGGACGCTCTGTGGGTCGAGCCGGAGCTCGTGGGCGAAGTCGAGTTCGCGAACTGGACGCCCGACGGAGTGCTCCGGCATTCGCGTTGGCGAGGGCTGCGCCCCGACAAGACACCCGCAGAGGTCGTCGTCGAGGCCTGACGCCTCAGGCGTGATGCGGCTCGCAGTCCGACTGCTCGGCCGGCTCGATCTGGAAAGTCGAATGCGCGACATCGAAGTGGTGCGCCAGGCACGACTGCAGATCACTGAGCAGCTTCGTCGAGCGTCCGTCGGCCAGCAGCGCGGGGTCCACGCTGACATGTGCGCTGAACACGGGCGCCCCGCGCGTGAGCTGCCAGACATGCACGTCGTGCACTCCGATCACGCCGTCGTAGTCGAGCAGATGCTGGCGGATCTCGCTGACCGCGGTGCCCTTCGGGGCCGATTCGGAGAGCACCGAGAACACCTCGCGAAGAAGCGAGATCGCCCGGGGGATGATCAGCACCGCGATCATCAGTGAGGCGATCGCATCCGCGGGCATCCATCCGGTGGTCACGATCACGATCGCGGCGATGATCACCATCGCCGACCCGATCAGGTCGCCCATCACCTCGAGGTAGGCTCCGCGGACATTGATGCTGGTGCGCTGTGCTCGGCTGAGCAGCCACATCGAGATCGCGTTCGCGACGAGGCCCACGACCGCGACGACCAGCATCAGCCCGCCCACGACCTCGGTCTCGCCCGGGTTCAGCAGCCGTCCCACCGCTTCGAATGCGACCCAGCCTGCAAGCAGGATCAGGATGATCGCGTTGATCAGCGCTCCGAACACCTCGGCTCGCTGATATCCGAAAGTGCGTCGGTCATCCGCCGGACGCGCGGCGACGGCGGCGGCGATGAGCGCGATCACGAGAGCCGACGCATCCGTGAACATGTGGGCGGCGTCGGCCAGCAGCGCGAGCGAACCGGTGAAGATCGCACCCACGACCTGCACGACCATGATGGTCGCGGTCAGGGTCAGCGAGATCGCCAGCAGGCGGCGATGGCTGGCCGAGCGGATGCCGCCGGCGGCGGGCGCATGATCGTGCATGTCTCCAGGCTAGACCGGCTCTCACGCGCGTCGGCGGGGATCCACCCAGTCGGGAATGGTGATGATTCTCAGTAGTCGATTCGTCAGCGGGACCGGGAGTACTCGAGCACGACGCAGCCGTTGTCGAACGAGCGCACCTGATCGAGTGCGAACCGCGTCGGGGAGAACGGGTGGCGCGCCATCGGGATGCCGGTGCCGGCGATCACCGGGTACTTCTTGACGATCAGCCGGTCGATCTCATCGAGGAGGACCCCCGCGAGCGACGCACCGCCCGCGAGATAGATGCCGAGCCCGTCCTCCGCCTTGAGCTGCCGAACCCGCGCGACGGGATCGGTGCTCACGACCTCGACATTGGCTTCGCCCGGATCGTCGAGCGAGCGGCTGAACACGACCGTGCGCAGGTGCGCATAGGGATCGGTGATGCCGACCTCCTGCGCGGGCTCGTAGGTGCGTCGTCCCATGACGACCGTGTCGAACCGGGTCAGCGGTTCGTCTTCGCCTCCGCCGGCCGCGCGGACGTGAGCCGGCTGGATGTCGGCGAACTCCGTGCCCAGGACTTCGGCGAAGGCAGGGGTCACCGGGTAGAAATCGACCTCATCGTCGGGGCCTGCGATGAACCCGTCGAGGGTCACTCCGATGTAGTAGGTGAGATCTCTCATGCCGACCACCATAACCACTACGCTTGAAGTACGTCAAGCGTAGTGGTTACGTTCGGCTCAGAGATCAGCGAGCAGAGGCAGCAGCTCGACGAAAGCGCGGGCGCGGTGCGACTGCGCCTGCTTCTCCTCCGCGCTGAGATCCCCGACCGTGCGCTCGGCCCCCGCGGCCTGGCCGTCGGGGATGAAGATCGGGTCGTATCCGAAGCCGCCCCCGCCCGATGCCTCGGTCGCGAGACGACCAGGCCAGTTGCCCACGACCACGTGCTCGCGCCCATCCGGCGTGACGAGTGCGATCGTCGAGTTGAAGTGAGCGACGCGATGCGGGTCGGCGATGTCATGCAGCTGGTCGAGCAGCAGTTCGAGGTTGGCCGCGGCGTCCTTCTTCTGCCCCGCCCAATAGGCCGAGAACACCCCGGGCGATCCACCGAGCACATCGACGCAGATGCCCGAGTCGTCCGCGAGGGCCGCGAGACCCGTGTGCCGCGCAGCGGCGCGCGCTTTGATGAGCGCGTTCTCGGCGAACGTGACGCCGTCCTCGACCGGCTCCGGACCGTCATACGCGATGATCTCGAGATCAGGGCGCGCAGACGCCACGATCTGCTGGAACTCCGCGACCTTGTGCGGATTGTGAGTGGCCAGGACGACCCTCATCAGCCCGCGAGAGCCTTCAGCTGGTGGTCCTTCAGGTCGGCGCAGCCCGCGACGCCCAGATCGAGCAGGGCGTCGAGCTCGCGCTTGTCGAACGGCGCCCCCTCTGCCGTGCCCTGCACCTCGACGAAGAGCCCACGACCGGTGACGACGATGTTCATGTCGGTCTCGGCGCGGACGTCCTCGACGTATGCGAGATCGAGCATGGGCTCGCCGTCGATGATGCCGACCGAGATCGCCGCCACCGAATCGAGCAGCGGCGTCGCGTTCTTGCCGATGAACTTCTTCTCCCGGCCCCACTCGATCGCGTCTGCCAGCGCGACGTATGCTCCGGTGATCGCGGCCGTGCGCGTCCCTCCGTCAGCCTGCAGCACGTCGCAGTCGATGACGATCGTGTTCTCGCCGAGAGCCTTGGTGTCGACAACGGCGCGAAGCGCGCGACCGATCAGTCGGGAGATCTCGTGCGTGCGTCCGCCGATGCGACCCTTGACGCTCTCACGGTCGTTGCGGCTGTTCGTCGCGCGAGGAAGCATCGAGTACTCGGCCGTGACCCACCCCTTGCCCTTGCCGGTGAGCCAGCGAGGAACGCCGTTCGTGAACGACGCCGTGCACAGCACCTTGGTTCCGCCGAAGCTGATCAGGGCCGATCCCTCGGCGTGGCTGCTCCATCCGCGCTCGATCGTGATCTCGCGGAGCTGGTCGGTGGAACGGCCGTCGGCGCGGACGATGCTGGTCATGGGTTTCCTTCGGGTGGAGGTGGATGAAGCGGGTGCTGCGGGAGAGCTACGACCCGGAGGCCGTCGCGGGGAGGGTGATGACGCCGGTCTGCACGAGCTGGACGTCGCGCACCTCCCGGCCCATCAGACGGTTGGCGAGGGCGGTGAACTCGGTCGTCGAGTCGCCGGTCGCCTCGTAGACGTACGACGCCGTGGCGTCGGGAGAGGCGAGAAGGTCGCCCCGCACGAGCTGACGGTACACATCACCGGCGGTCTCGTCGTCACTGGACACGAGCGTGACCCCCTCCCCCATCACGTAGCTGATCGCACCGCGGAGGAACGGGTAGTGCGTGCACCCGAGCACCAGCGTGTCGACGTCGGCATCCCGAAGCGGTGCGAGGTACTCCTCGGCGGTCGCGAGCACTTCCGGCGTTCCGGTGATGCCCCCTTCGACGAACTCCACGAAACGAGGGCACGCGGCGGTGAACACCTCGAGGCGCTCGTTCACCTCGAGCATGTCCTGGTAGGCACGCGACCCGATCGTGCCGACAGTGCCGATGACACCCACGCGGCCGTTGCGCGTCGTCGAGACGGCTCGGCGCACCGCCGGACCGATCACCTCGACGACAGGGATGTCATACCGCTCCCTGGCATCGCGGAGCATGGCTGAGGACGCGGTGTTGCACGCGATCACGAGCATCTTGACGCCCTGCTCGACCAGTGTGTCGAGGACTTCGAGGCCGTACCGCCGCACGTCCGCGATGGGCTTCGGACCGTACGGGGAGTGTGCCGTGTCGCCGATGTAGACGAACGATTCCCGGGGCAGCTGGGCTCGGATGGCACGTGCCACCGTGAGTCCGCCGACACCGGAGTCGAAGATTCCGATCGGGGCGTCGTTCATGACTACCCAGCCTACCTGCGCGCGAGCGCGTCATGCTCAGCAACCCGTGCGGGTGTCGTCACTAAGCTGAGCGGATGACGACGTCCACGGCGCTTCTGACCGATCGTTACGAACTCACCATGCTCGCCGCCGCGCTTCGCGACGGCACGGCATCACGACCCAGTGTGTTCGAACTGTTCTCCCGGCGATTGTCCGGAGGCCGCCGCTTCGGCGTCGTGGCCGGCACCGGCCGCCTGCTCACGCTGCTGCGCGAGTTCCGCTTCGGAGACGACGAGCTGCGCTTCCTGCGCGACAACGACGTCGTGGATGCCGAGTCGCTCACCTATCTCGAGAACTACCGCTTCACCGGCTCGATCCGGGGCTACCGCGAGGGCGAGCTGTACTTCCCCGGGTCTCCGATCCTGACGGTCGAGGGCAGCTTCGCCGACGCCGTCGTGCTCGAGACGCTGGCTCTCAGCGTCCTCAACCACGATTCGGCCGTCGCCACTGCAGCATCACGCATGAGCATCGCCGCCGGCGAGCGACCGCTCGCCGAGATGGGATCACGCCGCGCGGCAGAGCAGTCGGCGGTCGCGGCGGCCCGCGCCGCATACATCGCCGGCTTCCGCGCGACGAGCAACCTCGAGGCCGGACGTCGCTGGGGAATCCCGACGATGGGCACCGCCGCGCACTCGTGGACCCTGCTGCACGAGACCGAGGAAGAGGCCTTCCGCTCGCAGATCGACAGCCTCGGCACCGATACGACCCTGCTCGTCGACACCTACGACATCCGCACGGGCGTCGAGACGGCCATCCGCGTGGCCGGCACCGGCCTCGGCGGTGTGCGGATCGACTCGGGCGACCTACCGATCGTCGCCGCAGAGGTACGGGCACAGCTCGACGAGCTCGGTGCGACGGGCACGCGCATCACGGTCACGAGCGATCTCGACGAGTATGCGATCGCCGCGCTGGCGGCGTCACCGGTCGACGCGTACGGTGTGGGCACCTCAGTGGTCACGGGCTCCGGATACCCCACGGCGAGCATGGTCTACAAGCTCGTGGCTCGCCAGGATCCGAGCGGAGCGTGGATCGGAGTGGCCAAGGCCTCGACCGACAAGGCATCCCACGGCGGGCGCAAGGCCGCATTCCGCACTCTCGTCGACGGCGTCGCCGAGGCTGAGACGGTCGTCGTCTCAGACGGCTTCGAAGAGCTCGACACCCCGGCGGAGCATGCGGACGGGCGGGCGCTGCAGACGACCTTCGTCGAGGGCGGAGAGATCGACACGGCGTTCGAAGGTGCCGAAGGCACCGCTTCCGCTCGGGCACATCACCTTCGGGTGCGGGAGGAGCTTCCTGTGCGGGCGCTCGCGCTCAGCAAGTCCGACCCCGCGATCCCCACCGTCTTCGTCGACGCGAGCTGACTGCCGGCGAGTCGGCGCAGACTCAGCCGACCATCGTCTCGTAGATCTCCTTGCACGTGGGGCAGATCGGGAACTTCTCGGGGTCGCGACCCGGCGTCCACTTCTTGCCGCACAGTGCGCGCACCGGCTTGCCGGTGATCGCCGATTCGAGGATCTTGTCCTTCTTGACGTAGTGCGAGAAGCGCTCGTGATCGCCCGGCTCGAGGTTCTCCTCGCGGAGGAGTTCTTCCAGTTCGCGATCAAGCGTTGCCACGCCGCCCTGATCGGGGCTGTCCAGCGGAGTACTCATGCCGAGAGTCTAGCCGCGCACGCGCCCCGTGGGGCGGCTGTCACGCGGTCTCGACGAACTCCATCAGCCGCTCGCCCTCATGCTCGAAGATGCGCCCGCCCACACCGACGCCGATCGCGAAGACCGCGATGCCGGTCGCGAGTCCCGCCCAGAACGTCGCGGGAGCGAACTGCGACCCCTCGAGCATCGTGAGCACGAGCAGCCAGATGGTCGGCACGCTCACCACGATCGCGCCGAGGAACGCCGCGGCGGGGCCGTATGCACCGCGCGACGTCGGCCGCTGCGGCTGCTGGAACGGGCTGTCGCCCGGACGCGACACGGCGTAGGGAGCGATCACCGAGACGATGCTCGAGAATCCGAGTGCCGACAGCAGGAGGCTGGCCCCGAGGCCGGTGAGCGGAAGGAGCAGACGCCAGTCGTCGATCCACAGCAGCGTGAGGGGAACGGCGATGGCGAGCACGGGAACAGCCACGAGTATGACCGGGACGAGTCGTCCGAGACGATCGGGGATGCCGCGGACGCCGCTGGCCACGTGCGTCCACAACGCCGTGGAATCGTAGGCGACGTCGTTGTGCGGGAGCCACCCGAAGAACAGGGCCATCACCGGGACCGGAACGAGCGCAGCGATCTCGAGCGGCACTCCGGCGACGAGGAGAGGCAGCACGGTGAGCACGCCCGCGACGGGGACGACGATGAGGTTCATGATGTACCTGCGGTCGCGCAGCCAGTAGACCAGGCTGCGCGAGGCGATCGCACCGAAGGCGTTCGACGGGAGCAGGCCGAACCAGCCGAGGCCCGAGCGCTCCCGCAGGGTCACGGGCCGCTCTGTGGTGGTGAGCAGTCTGCGCACCAGCCACGACCACGCCACGCAGAGCACCAGGATGGTGACGAGGGCCACGATGCCGCTGATCCAGTTTCCGGCGACATCGTTTGTCGCGAAGGAGAAGAGGAACCGCGACGACGCCGCCAACGGGGTGAACCCGATCGTCGCCGTCAGCGACGCGACCGCCGCAGGAACCTGCCCGTCCCACTTGAGCGAGGCGAGGAACACGGCGACGGGGAACGCGATCACGATCACGGCCAGTGCGAAGAGCGCGGTGAGCTCGCGCGACCGACGCTCCGGCAGCAGCAGCGCGTTGACCGCCATGCCGATGCGCGCCGAGAGGATCGTCGACAACAGGCTGACGACGCTCATCAGCACCGCGACGAACCAGGGTGCGCCGAGCCTGATCGCCACGATGCACACGCTGATGTTCACTGCGATCAGGGCAAGGCTCGGGACGCTGACGAACGAGGCGAGGGTGAGGATCCAGGGCATCTGCCGCTCATCGACCCCGAACACCGCGAAACGCCGGGGATCGAGCTGGTCGACGGCACCCACGAGGATCGGCCCGACCAGGAACCCGAGGAGCAGAGCGGCGCTGCCGAGCACGATGACCGTGCGCGCGACAGCGACAGGGGCGTCGTCGAGGCTGAGGACCGCAGCGCAGACCACAGCCGTCAGAACCACCACGACAGCGAGCATGACCAGGGTGCGGACCCGACGTTCGCCGCGAAGCGATCCGATCAGGAGCGCCGCCCTCAGTCGGAGAACGTGTGCAGCCACTCGAGCCCCTCCACCTCTCCGATGCCACCGGAGAGTTCGACGAACCGCGCTTCGAGCGTCTGCCCTGCGCGGACCTCATCGATCGTGCCTTCGGCGAGCACCTCTCCCCCGACGATGATCGCCACGCGCGAGCAGACGCGCTCGACGAGGTCCATGCCGTGGCTCGAGAGGACCACCGTTCCACCGTGCGAGACATAGGCACGCAGGATGTCCAGTATCACCGCGGAGGACACCGGGTCGACGGCCTCGAAGGGCTCGTCGAGCACCAGGACGCGCGGCGAGTGGATCATCGCACCCGCGAGCATGATCTTCTTCGTCATGCCGGCCGAGTAGTCGGAGACGACGCGGTTCAGCGCCTCTCCGAGGTCGAAGGCTCGTGCGAGGTCGGCGACGCGCTTCTCGATCACCGCCGATGCGAGCCCCCGCAGCAGCCCGTAGTAATAGAGGAGCTGCCGCCCGGTGAGCCGGTCGAACGTGCGGAGGCGATCGGGCAGCACGCCCATCATGCGCTTCGCAGCGAGCGGCTTCGCCGACTGATCGATGCCGCAGATCGCGATGTCGCCCGCGTCGGCACGCAGAAGGCCCGCCACGATCGAGAGCGTCGTCGTCTTGCCCGCACCGTTGGGACCGACGATGCCGTAGAACGACCCTGCGGGCACAGTGAGATCTATGCCGTTGACCGCGGTGTGGTCGCCGAAGCTCTTCACGAGGCCGCGGATGCGGATGGCTTCGGAGCCGGATGCCTCCTCGATTCCGCCGACGGCCTCATCCGTCTCATCCGTATCGGACACGGCGTCGACGAACTCGGATGTCGCGTCCTCGTCGACGGTCGGCTCCTCAGCGGACTCGATGACCGGCTCGGCTTCCGCCGTGGCGCCTTCGACCGGTGACGTGTCGAGGGCAGGATCGGCCGACGCTTCGTCTGCGGATCGCGTGCTCGGAGTCGACTCGACGGGCGCGGACGTCGCATCGTCTTCGCTCTCGACGGCGACCGCGTCGGAGGATGCCGCCGCCTCGGTCGTCAGCGGCAGCGACGGGGTCTCGATGGGGGTCTCGATGCGCGTCTCGACAGCGGCATTCTCTTCGAGAACCTCGCCCGTCGTGTCTGACTCAGTGACGCCGAGCTCGCGTGGATCCGCGTCGGCCGTGGTCACATCAGCTCCCGTTGTGTCCACAGCGACGGCCTCGATCGCCACAGTGTTCTCAGCCTCGACTGCCGACTCCTTCGCCGCAGCCGCCTTGGCAGCGGCCGCCTTCGCTGCCGCTGCCTTCGCTGCCGCGGTCTTCGCCGCTGCTGTTCTCGCGGCAGAGGTGCGCGCCGCCGACTTCGCCGCAGCGCTCTTCTCTGAGGCCGCCTTGGCAGCGGCGGTCTTCGCGGCGGCGGTCTTCGCGGCCGACGTGTTCGACGTGCCTGAGGCAGCGGTCTTCGAGGCAGCCGTCTTCGCAGCGGGGGTCTTCGCAGCGGCGGCCTTGGCAGCGGCGGTCTTGGCTGTCGTCGCCGTGGTCGCTGCGGAACGTGCCGAAGCGGACTTCGCCGCAGCCGCACGAGCCGTCGTGTCGCGCGTCGAGTTCTTGACTGCGGCCGCGCGCGCCGCAGCGGTCGTCGTCTTCTTCGATCCTGCGGATCGCGGACCGGAGCTTGCGGAGCTCCGGTCGATCTTCAGCGCCGGCTCGGCGACCACCTCGACGGTCGCCGCGGCCTTGTCGGCTGCGGCCTTCGACGGAGCACGTGTGCCGGTCGTCTTCTTCGCGGGGGCCTTGCGGGCGGGAGTCTTCTTCGGGGCGGCGGGCGCGGCGTCAGCCACCTGATCGGTGCGGTCGTCGGAGGAAGAAGCAGTCACCGTCCTACGGTATCAACGGGTGCCGACTTTCTTCGGGTCACCGCAACAAATCGCCCTTCGGATCGTCAGACCGACCTCTCGTCGCCCTGATCTGGACGAATCTGAGTGTTGGGTGTGTACTGGATCACGAATTGGCAACAGCGACCTCAACCCCCGGGGCTTCCCAGGCTTGATCGCTAGCATGACTCTCGGCACGACGAAGTGTCTGGTCGGTGAACCGACCGTGAACACATACTTCCTTTAGGAGCACTCGTGACTCTTCAGACCGTCATCCTCGCAGCAGGCATGGGCTCACGCCTGGGCCGTGCGCTGCCGAAGCCGCTCACGGAGCTGAGCGACGGCCGCACGATCATGGGCCAGCAGCACGACAACATCCGCGCCGCCTTCGGATCGGACGCCCGCATCACCGCCGTCGTCGGATACCGCGCCGAGACCATCATCGAAGCATTCCCGAACGTCAACTACGTGCACAACGAGCGCTACGACGAGACCAACACCTCGAAGAGCCTGCTGCGCGCCCTCAGCGCCACGGGCAAGTCCGGCGTGCTCTGGATGAACGGCGACGTGGTCTTCGACCCGATGATCCTGGGTCGGGCGGCCGCCTACATCGAGCGCGACCAGTCGTTCGTCACCGTCAACACCTCCAAGGTCAGCGACGAAGAGGTGAAGTACACGGTCACCGCCGAGGGCTTCATCAACGAACTCTCCAAGACCGTCAAGGGCGGCCTCGGCGAGGCTGTGGGCATCAACTACATCTCGTCCGCGAACAAGAAGGCGTTCATGCGTCAGCTGCAGCGGGTCGAGGATCAGGACTACTTCGAACGCGGCCTCGAGCTGTCGATCGCGGAGGACGGACTCCTTCTCGAGCCGATGGACGTCTCCGACCTGTACGCGGTCGAGGTCGACTTCGCCGAAGACCTCGAGCGGGCGAACCTGTTCGTCTGATCGCTTCCACGAAAGCCCGGCTCCGTCAAGGGGAGCCGGGCTTTCGGCGTTTTCGCGGTCTGGGTTCCTAGGATCGTTCCATGGCCCCCAAGGTGCACAAGATCCACTCCCTCCCCGACGACGCCGCGTGGGACAAGGGGGTGCCGCCGGTGGGCTCCGCGGAGCACCCGCTGATGGTCCGAGGACTCGATCGCGTTCTCGCCATCCAGCGCCCTCTCGTGCTCGCGCATATCCGCAGCATCCGCCTGAGGAACCCGCACGCGTCGCCCGAGCAGATCATCCGCATCCTCGAGCGTCGCTACCTCGCGGCTGTCACGACCGGCGGTGCCGCCGTCGGCGCGACCGCCGTCGTTCCCGGGATCGGCACAGGCATCACCCTCGCCCTCTCAGGGGTCGAGACCGTGGGGTTCGTCGAATCGACCGCACTGTTCGCGCAGTCGGTCGCCGAGGTCCATGGGATCGCGGTCGCCAACCCCGACAGGGCCAGGGCCCTGGTCATGACCCTGATGCTCGGCAAAGAGGGCGTGGCGCTGGTCGGACAGCTGGCAGGACAGGCGACGGGTCGCGGCGGCACGCGATCGTCGTACTGGGGTGAGACGGTGACCAAGTCGCTTCCTCGGGCCGCCGTCGGACCGCTGGTCGACCAGCTCAAGACCCGGTTCGTGAAGCAGTTCGCCGCGAAGGGCGGAGCATCCTTCATCGGCAAGGCGCTGCCGTTCGGAGTCGGTGCCGCGGTGGGTGGCGCGGGCAACCACATCCTCGGACGCCGCGTCCTCACGACATCGCATCATGCCTTCGGCGTCGCCCCGATGGACCTGCCCCTCGAGCTCGAGCCGGTCGACGGGGCGGAGAAGCTCGAACTGCGGATGCTGCACGGCGCGCAGTTCGTCGGCGGCGCCGTCGCGGGTGCGGCCGGATCGGCGGCACGCGGTGTGGGCTGGGCAGGACGGAAGATCGCATCCGTCGGTCGTGGCCGCAAGAGCGGCGCCGACGAGATCGGCCCGTCGGGAACTCACGATCTTCCGGGCGAGCTCGGATCCGGCAGGTCGGACGTCGTCCAGGACTGACGCGATTCGGCATCCGCCGCAGCCTGCGCCGACTGCACGACAGCAGCCAAAGGATCCGGCGACCCGTTGTGGCGAGCATCCAACGGACGAGGCCGACCCGACGATAGGGTGGAATCCGTGACGGACAAGCCCGAACTCTCGACCACCGCCGGCAGGATCGCAGACCTCCGCGCTCGCTACAACGAAGCCGTTGTCGACGCTGAGAAGGTCGCGCAGGAGAAGCAGCACGCCAAGGGCAAGATGACCGCCCGCGAGCGCATCGAACTGCTCGTCGATCCAGGGAGCTTCGTCGAGTTCGACGAGTACGTCCGACACCGCACGACCTCGTTCGGCATGGATCGCAATCGCCCGTACGGCGACTCGGTCGTCACGGGTGTCGGCACGATCCACGGACGCACCGTGGCCGTGTACTCGCAGGACTTCACCACGTTCGGCGGCTCTCTGGGCGAGGTCTCGGGCGACAAGATCATCAAGATCATGGAGTTCGCGCTGTCCGGCGGCATGCCGATCATCGGCATCCTCGATTCGGGCGGAGCCCGCATCCAGGAGGGCGTGCTCGCGCTCAGCAAGTACGGTGAGATCTTCCGTCTGAACACCCGTTCGTCGGGCGTCATCCCGCAGATCTCACTCATCATGGGCCCCGCAGCCGGCGGCGCCGTGTACGGCCCGGCGCTGACGGACTTCGTGATCATGGTCGACAAGACCAGCCAGATGTTCGTCACCGGCCCCGACGTCATCAAGACCGTGACCGGCGAGGACGTCGGCATGGAAGAGCTCGGAGGAGCCCTCACGCACAACACCCGCTCGGGTGTCGCCCACTACCTCGCCGAAGACGAGGACGACGCGATCGACTACGCTCGCACGCTGCTCGGGTTCCTCCCCGACAACAACATGGCGGAGATCCCGGCTTACGAGAGCGGCTTCGAGTGGGAGACGACGGATGCCGATCGCTCGCTGAACACGATCATCCCCGACTCCGCCAACCAGCCGTACGACATCCACACCGTGATCGAGCACGTCGTCGACGCGGGCGACTTCATCGAGGTCCAGCCGCTCTTCGCACCGAACATCGTGATCGGCTTCGGACGTGTCGAGGGCCGCTCCGTCGGCATCATCGCCAACCAGCCGTCGCAGATGGCCGGAACACTGAACATCGAGGCGGGCGAGAAGGCCAGCCGGTTCGTGCGATTCTGCGACGCGTTCTCGATCCCGATCGTCACGCTCGTCGACGTGCCCGGGTACCTGCCGGGCACCGACCAGGAGTGGACCGGCGTCATCCGCCGCGGCGCGAAGCTCATCTACGCGTACGCCGAGGCGACGGTTCCTCTGGTCACGGTCATCCTCCGCAAGGCCTACGGCGGGGCCTACATCGTGATGGGCTCGAAGCAGCTCGGTGCGGATGTCAACCTCGCCTGGCCCACGGCGGAGATCGCCGTGATGGGCGGTCAGGGTGCGGTCAACATCCTCTACCGCGGCGAGATCAAGCGTGCCGAGGAAGCCGGCGAGGACGTCGCCGCCGTGCGCACGCGCCTCGCCAACGAGTACACCTACAGTGTGACCTCGCCTTTCCTCGCCGCGGAGCGCGGCGAGATCGACGGCATCATCGAGCCCGCGAACACCCGGGTCTCGATCGCCAAGGCGCTGCGCGCCCTCCGTGGGAAGCGCGCCGAGCTGCCGCCCAAGAAGCATGGGAACATTCCGCTGTGACCATCGGGGCAACGCGGGACGCGACGTCGGAGGAACACCAGCCGCCGACGATGCAGATCACTCGGGGTGCCGCCACCGAGGAGGAGCTCGCCGCTCTCATCGCGGTGGTGAGCGACGCCTACACGCAGGAGGCTTCCGAGGCCGTGGCAGACGAGCCTCGCGTGTCGGCATGGGCCCGCACGCAGCGACCGCTGCGACGTCCGCTGCGACGCGACATCCCGTGGGGCCGCTTCGCGGGGTGACCGCAACGGGCACGGAGTGCCTGCGAGGCCCGGAGCCCCCCGGCTACCGGGCCACGCAGACGACCCTCCGATGATGCGGGGCCGTCGCCCCTGGCACCTTGTAACCCCAGATGGCGCATCTCTTCGATAGTACATCGAATGGAGTTATAGCCCTGGGGGCGTAACCGATATACCGGTATGTGAATCGCGGGACGGCGTTCAGTCCTCCAGGTACAGGTCCGAGGCCCGGGGTGTGAGAACGGCGTCGAGCACGACACAGGCCGCGCCCACCGCACCGACGTCGTCTCCGACGACGGCACCGTCGACGGTCAGTGTGCGCACTGCGCGAGTCGCGCTCCTCCGGTGCAACGGCTCGGGGATCTCACGAAGGTAGACATCGGAGAGCGGCCCCCAGAACGGGCCCCCGAGGACGACGCGATCGACGTCGAGCACGTTCGTGAGCACCGAGATCAGCACCGCGAGATGGCCGGCAGAACGACGCAGCACGCCGAGCGCCGGCAGCTCCCCTGCCGAGGCCCGCTCGCACAGGCGCAGGAACCGCTCGTCGACCTCGTTCGCGCCTCCGCCCTGAGGCTCATCGTCGAACACCCCCGCCGCCTCGGCCTGCTCGACGATCGCCTGCGGAGTGCACACCACCTCTACGCAGCCGCGCGAGCCGCACGCGCACGGCGGCCCCTCCGGGTCGACCATGATGTGGCCGATCTCACCGAAGTTGTGGGTGCTGCCGGCAACCACGCCGCCGTCGCGCGCGGCGGCTGCTCCCAGCCCCGTGCCGAGGTACACGAAGAGAAAAGACCCCTCGGACGTCGCATCTCCCGTCCACAGCTCCCCCACCGCGGCAGCGGTGGTGTCCTTCTCGAGCGTGACCTCGAAACCCGTCGCCTCCGCGAGCACCGAGCGCAGCGGAACACGGTGCCACCCGTCGAGCTTCGGAGGGTCGATCACGGTGCCCTTCGCGGCGTCGAGCGGGCCGGGAGCAGCGACTCCGACTCCCGCGACCAGATCCCGATCGATGCCCGCTTGGTCGATCAGGATCTCGATCGTCTTCGCCATCGTCTCGACGATACGGCTCGGATCTCGGTCCTGAGTGCGCACGACCCTCCGACCGACCGCCTCGCCGGTCATGTTCAGCAGCACGAACGTGATCACGGCCGGATCGAGATGCACGCCGACCGAGAAGCGACTCTCCGCCACCAGGCGCAGCGTGACGCGCGGTTTGCCCGGCCCGTTGATGGTCCGTCCGGCTTCGGCGATGAGCCCCTCGTCGAGAAGACGCCGGGTGATGTTCGTGATCGTCTGCGCGGAGAGACCGGTCGCCTCGACGAGTTCGATCCGGCTGAGTCCTTCACCCGACCGGCGGATGGCCTCGAGGATGACCGACTGATTGAAGTCGCCCATACGGGGGAGGTTTGTTCCTCGACGCATTCCCATGCCCCATCTTCTCGCACCGGGGCCGCATCCGTGTCCCCCAAAATACCTACAGACAACGACTTGACTAACCGCGAAACTGAGTAAGACGCTCAGCGTTCGGCTGGTCTCTCTGTCCCAGGGTAGATAGACGCAGACCGGCCACCAGCGGACGGTTTTCGGGTAACTTGTCCGCTTGGCGAGGGGCAGGCGGATTCGCCGCCCCTCGCCCACTCTGTCTGACCTCGACTCTGACCTCCCTCCCCCGGCCAGAGCCGAGGGCAGGGGCAGGCGTCAGCCCTCCGGCGCGTCTCGGGGGATCTCGTGCCACACGTCGACGGCATCGTCGTCGCTCTGTCCGCCTGCACCTGCCCGACCGACGATCGTCACGGCGGTGAGAGGATCCTGAGCCGCCCGGATGATCCACCGCTCCGCATCGGCATCGCGCAGCACTCGCGCGAGCTCGTCGCGGATCGTCGCGCGCCTCTCCTCGTCGACGTCTGCCAGGCCGCCCTCATCGAAGACCGTGACCACGGCACCCCGGCGACGCGCGTCCTCGATCGCATCACGTACCGCGTCGTTGAGCAGATCCGCGCCGCGCAGCTCGTCGCGGAGCCGTCCCTCGGCCAGGCGCGCCTGCAGACGTTCCTCGTCGTTCAGCGCGCCGCGAGAGGCGACCGTGCGGCTGAGCACGGGCCCGGCGACCGCGAGCGCGAACTGCGTGCGCAGGCGACGTTCCTTCTGGCGCACCTGCTGGGTCGCGTGCCACGCAGACACCGCCTGCTGGATTCCCGCGAGACGCTCGGTGTCGCGGACGGCTCTGTCCCAGAAGATCACGAGCAGGTGAGCGATCACGACCCACATGAGCGAGCCGACGAGACCGAGCGACAGTGCGACTAAGAAGCCCAGATACGCCGAGGAGGTGGCGACGAGGACGGCCACCACCAGCCAGCCGATGACGAAGCGACGCCGCACGATGCACACGACGCCCATCAGACCGAGGGCACCGATGTACCAGGTCGCGAACGGCGCCGTGCGCGTCAGCGGATCGAGAGACAGCGTCACGAGCACCGGAATCAGGATGCTCGAGACCAGGGTCGCCAGCGCCGCCCAGAGAGGCATCCGCACCGAGACCGCCGAGTCCCAGAGGATCGCGACGTTGACGACGACGAGATAGAGGGCGATCGCCGCGACCATCAGCAGCGGTGCGGACGGCTGCTCGATCCACCAGACGCCTCTGGCGGCGAAGTACATCGCGAAGCCGACAGCGAGTGAGGTCGCGACGCTGCGCACCGTGCGGTTCATGGACGCTCCCAGCCCAGAGTGACAGTGGTGCCGCACTCGCTCGAGTCGATCTCTGCGGTGCCGGCCACTCCGGCCATGCGCGCGAAGATCGATGCTCTGATTCCGAGGCGGTCGGCACCGATCGCCCGAAGATCGAACCCCGGCCCCGTGTCCGAGATCGTCACGGTGATGCCCTCATCACCTCGGCCCTCCACGAGGATGTGCAGGCCGCGCCCGCCCGCATGGGTGACGGCGTTGCCGAGCGCCTGCCTGGCAGCGAGCACGAGCGCTCTCGCGGCGCGTCCGGGGATCAGGCCGATCCCGCCTCGTTCCTCGACGATCGCATCCGCCCCGAGCTCCGAGAGCGCTCTGCGGAGCTCGACCACGATCTGTGCCGCACCCACAGGTTCATCGCTCCCCTCCTGAGCGACTGCGGCCTCCGTGTTCGCCAGCCGGGTGAGAGCCTCGCGCGCCATACCCACGGCGAGGTCCTGCGCGCGCTCTCCCTCCGCTCGCTCGGCGGCGATCAGTGCCGCGAGAACGCTGTCATGCATGAGTGCCGACATGGCCGCGCGCTCCTCTTCTGCCGCGGCCGCGGCCGCTGCCCCCGCATACGACGCGACCGCCCGCGCGCGAGCCTCGTCGACGCCGGCGGCGACCGAACGGAACATCCACCCGAGCGCGATGATGACGAAACCGAGAATCAGCGTGAACGACACGTCGAAGGCGGTCGTCACCCAGAAGTCACGAGAGAAGTCGCCCTCGACGAGACGGACGTAGCCGTAGACGAACGGCAGACACAATGCCCAGGCGAACTGGAGCCAGAGCGGGAATGCGAGCATGGCGGCCACGACGCCCACGTTGACGAGGAAGAAGATCCATGGCTGGTCGGCCGCCTCTCCCACCGGCTCGACGAAACTCGGCCACGCACCGAGCGCGACCGTGTAGACGATCGCGAACGCCCCCGACGCCGTCCTGACACCACGGCCGATGACGCACGCGATGAGCATCACGATCAGCGGAATGAAGACGACGAGCAGGATCGTGATGCGCGCAGCATCCGCCCCCGATGTGGTGGTGATGCCCGCGATCAGCGCCTGCGCTCCGAGAACGCCCGATCCGATCGCGACGACAGTGGCGAGGATGCGCTCCATGCGCTTGCCGGTGAAGCGCTCGAACTCGGTCTCCACGCTGCCGGGAGAAGGAATCTTGCTCCAGGCCTCGCGGATGCTGAGCGGATCAGCGGCCACTCGGCGCCCCGTCTGCGGCGACGATCCCATCCTCCATCGCGCGGCGCAGAAGGTCGACCTTCGTCGGTGCCGGTCGGCCGACCTCCACGTACTTGACCCGGATGCGAGTGATGTTCTCCTTCGCGGTCGAGTAGGCCACGCCGAGTCGCTCGGCCACAGCCTTCAGCGGCAGGCCGGCCGCATAGAGCCGCAAGACCTCTCGTTCTCGGGTCGACAGCTGGGCATCCGCGAAGTCGCGATCCCCGTCGACGGCGCTCGCCCACTCGACGTTGTTGAGCGCCTCACCCTGGGCGACGGTGCGGATGGCGTCCAGCACGTCGTCGAGCGCCGAGGACTTGCTCACGACGCCCGCCGCACCGGCGGCGAGCGCCTCGCGCACGGCCGCCGGTCGATCGGCGACGCTGTGGATCACGACGCTCGCGCCGTCTGCGACGAGCGACCGGACGTTCTCCGTCACCGTGGTGCCGTCGCCGAGCGTCAGGTCGAGCACCACCACGTCGGCCGGCTGCGATGACGTCGCCGACCTCCACTCGAGATACGACACGACCGTGCTGCCGGAGAAGACGACGGTCTGCGCTCCGTCACGAGCACACGCCGCCTCGAGACCGAGACGGACGGATTCGTGATCGTCGATGAGTGCGACCCTGCTCATCCGCCCAGCCTACTGAGTAGTCAGCGTCCGCAGATCACCGGTCACCGAGTGAGCAGCGCGACGACCTCGAAGTGGTGCGAGTGCGGGAACAGATCGAACCCTCGCAGAGTCCCCACGTTCCACCCATGCGCACGGAAGGTGCCGAGGTCACGGGCGAGCGCGACGGGGTCGCACGCGACGTAGGCGATGGCTTCGGGGGCGAGCGTGTCGAGAGCGTCGACCACGGCGCGGCCGGCGCCCGCACGCGGCGGATCGAGGACGACGGCTCCTGCGCGCGTACCCGCGGGGACACCGGCGAGATAGCGGTCGACTCTCGCCGTGACGGCATCCACTGCGAGGGGCGCGAGGTTCTGCTGCGCGTGAAGGGTCGCTCGTCGGCTCGACTCGACCGTGACGATGTCGGTGCCGCCGAGATCCGCGAGCGACGCGGCGAAGAGCCCGACTCCCCCGTAGAGATCGAAGTGCTTCTTCTCGGGGTCGACATGGCCGTCGAGGATTCCGTAGACGGCGCCGTCGAGCACCGAGGCGGCACGGGGGTGCACCTGCCAGAATCCACCGGCGTCGACCTGGAACCGACGGTCTCCCACCTGCTCGTAGACGACCTCGGGGGCGGGCCGACGATGCTGGCCCCTTGCCGGGCGCTCGTCGAGGCGGTCTCGGCGGATGACCCGCACCTCGCCGTCGCCGGGTTCGACGAGGTCGACGCTTCCCGCGTCGCCGCCGGCGAGGCGCAGCGCCGCCTTCGCGACCGCCGGGCGGGCGAGCGGGTGGGAACGGACCGGGATCACGCGGTGGCTGCGCGCGGCATAGGGCCCGACCCGGCCCTCGTCGTCGACGTGCAGGGTGACCCTCGTGCGCCACCCGGTGCCGTCGGTGGAGTCGACGGCTTCGATCTCGGGGGCCTCGAGTCCGGGACCGGCGAAGCGATCGAGCGCCTCGGTCAGCACCTGACGCTTCAGCACGCGCTGCTGCGCGAGGTCGATGTGCCCGAGGTCGGCACCACCCGGCCGATCCTCCGGGGCGCGAGAGACGTCGGCCTCCGCCCAGACGTGCGGTCGGCGGTGCGGCGAAGCCTCGAGGACCTCGACCGTCTCGGCGCGCCAGAAGCTCTTCGACTCTCCGGTCGAATCCTCGGTCAGGCGCGCGCGGACCCGCTCACCGGGGATGGCGTCGGAGACGAAGACGACGCGACCTTCGTGTCGGGCGATGAACGTGCCGCCGTGCGCGATGCCGGTGATGTCCAGATCGAGCAGGGCTGGGGAGGAAGTCATCCTTCGAGGATACGGTGGTGAACATGCGCGTCTGCCTCGCCTCCACCTCTCCCGCCCGTCTCATGCTGCTGCGACAGGCCGGCATCGAACCGCTGACCCAGTCGCCCGGCGTGGATGAGGATGCGGTCGCCGCCGCTGCCGCTGCCGAACGCGGCGCCGAGCTCGCGCCGGCCGACCTCGTGCTTCTGCTCGCCCGCGCGAAGGCCGCGGATGTCGCTCAGCGGCTCGCGGAGGACGGGTCGTTCGACGGCATCGTGATCGGCGGAGACTCGATGTTCGAGATCGGCGGTCGTGTCTACGGCAAGCCCTACATGGCGGAGGAGGCGACCAGGCGCTGGCAGGAGATGCGCGGCGCCACCGGGATCCTGCACTCGGGCCACTCGGTCTTCCGGGTCTCCCCCGGCTCCGCTCCGGTCGAGGCCACCGCGACGGCGGAGGCTTCGGTGACCTTCGCCGAGGACATCACGGATGCCGAGATCACGGCCTACGTCGCCTCCGGCGAGCCTCTGCTCGTCGCCGGCGCATTCACGGTCGACAGCCTGGGCGGAGCCTTCATCACGCGCGTCGACGGAGACCCGTCGACGGTGGTCGGGATGTCGCTGTCGACCGTGCGCCGCCTCGCTGCGGATCTCGGCGTGACGTGGACCGACCTCTGGTCGTAGAGTCTCGTCGACGTTTCTCCCTCTTTCTTGTGGAGAGTCGTCAAAGCGAAAGCCACCCTTCTCGCTAGGCTGGCAAGCATGCCTGATATCGCCAAGGTGCTCATCGCCAACCGCGGCGAGATCGCCGTCCGCATCATCCGTGCCGCTCGCGACTCGGGGATCGCCTCGGTCGCCGTGTACGCCGACCAGGACCGGGACGCTCTGCACACCCGCCTCGCCGACGAGGCCTACGCCCTCGGCGGTGCCACGAGCGCCGAGACCTACCTGCAGATCGAGAAGATCCTCTCGATCGCCCGCCGTGCCGGCGCAGATGCCGTGCACCCCGGGTACGGCTTCCTCGCCGAGAACGCCGAGTTCGCCCGCGCCATCATCGGTGCAGGCATGACCTGGATCGGCCCCTCCCCCGAGGCCATAGAGGCGCTCGGCGACAAGGTCACCGCCCGTCATGTCGCCGAGAAGGTGGGCGCTCCCCTCGCCCCCGGCACGCCGGGCCCGGTCGCCGGAGCGGACGAGGTCATCGCGTTCGCCCAGGAGTTCGGTCTGCCGATCGCGATCAAGGCCGCGTACGGCGGTGGAGGCCGAGGCCTCAAGGTCGCCCGCGAGCTCGACGAGGTCGCCGAGCTGTTCGAGTCGGCCACCCGTGAGGCCGTCGCGGCGTTCGGTCGTGGAGAGTGCTTCGTTGAGAAGTACCTCGACAAGCCCCGCCACGTCGAGACCCAGTGCCTGGCTGACGCGGAGGGCAACGTCGTCGTGATCTCGACGCGTGACTGCTCGCTGCAGCGGCGCCACCAGAAGCTCGTCGAGGAGGCACCGGCTCCGTTCCTCACGGACGAGCAGAACGACCTGCTCTACTCGGCCTCCAAAGCCATCCTCAAGGAGGTCGGGTACGTCGGCGCAGGAACCTGCGAGTTCCTGATCGGCGCCGACGGCACCGTGTCGTTCCTCGAGGTCAACACCCGCCTGCAGGTCGAGCACCCCGTCTCCGAAGAGGTCACCGGCATCGACCTGGTGCGGGAGCAGTTCCGCATCGCCGCCGGCGGCAGCATCGACTACGACGACCCGAAGCCGACCGGCCACTCGATCGAGTTCCGGATCAACGGCGAAGACCCCGGTCGCGGATTCCTCCCCCAGCCGGGTCCGATCCACGTCTTCAAGACCTTCGGCGGCCCCGGCATCCGGCTCGACTCCGGCGTCACCGCCGGCGACTCGGTCTCGGGAGCATTCGACTCGCTGCTCGCGAAGATCATCGTCACGGGCAAGGACCGCGCCGAGGCTCTGGAGCGGTCGCGCCGGGCGCTCGACGAATTCGAGGTCGCCGGCCTCCCGACCGTGATCCCGTTCCACCGCAAGGTCGTCCGCGACCCCGCCTTCACCGCGGAGAACGGCGAGTTCGGCATCTTCACACGCTGGATCGAGACCGAGTTCGAGAACGACATCCCGGCGTGGGACGGCGAGCTCGAGTCTCCTGCGGCCGCCGAGAACCGCCACACGGTGGTGGTCGAGGTCGCAGGAAAGCGCCTCGAGGTCAGTCTTCCGGACCGCGTCGCCGTAGCCGCAGGCACCGCCGGACGACCGGCCGCCGTGCCGCCGTCTCGTCGCAGCCACGCCACCTCCGTCAGCGCCGGTGCTTCCGGCGACGCCGTGAAGTCGCCCATGCAGGCCACCGTCGTCAAGATCGCCGTCGAGGAGGGGCAGCAGGTCGTCAAGGGCGACCTCGTCGTCGTGCTCGAGGCGATGAAGATGGAGCAGCCGCTGGAGGCCCACAAGGACGGCACGATCGCGAACATCAGCGCGGTCGCCGGTGCGACGGTCTCGGCCGGGCACCAGCTGCTCACGATCAGCTGACCACACGCATCAGGACGAAGGCCCCCGCCTCGAGGCGGGGGCCTTCGTCGTTCCCTCAGTCCGCAGGGGCAGTCGCGCACCACTCGTCGAACAGCCCCTGCCCCGTCGGTGTCCCGAGGGCGGCGCGTGCCGCCGGCGAATCGTGGAACTCACGCAGCGCGGACCAGACGACCTGCGGGTGCGTCTTCAGCATCGCCGGGGCCACGGTGACCGTGGCGGGAACACGCATACCGTCGGACGCGGTCACGCGACCGGGGTCCACGCGGAGTCGGATCAGCGGGAGCTCATCCATTCCTCGACGGGGTTCGGTCGTGTCCGGCTCCACGCGACGGATCGCGCTCCACGGCACGTAGAGGGTCTCGGTGGCACGCATCAGGAGCACCCCGTCATGGCCGATGCCCAGCCCCATCGGTCGACGGCCGAAGGAATCGGAGCGGTATTGCGTGATGGCCGCGCGCACCGCCGTGTAGACGAACAGCGCGGCGGTCGCCGCGAGCACCGCCACGCCGAGGAAGGCCTCCGGTCGGCCGGTCAGCCCGATCCCGACCGCCACGATCGTCGCGGCCGTGAGCACGATGGCCCACACGACGCACAGCATCAGGGTGACGACGCCCGGGCGCCGCTCCGGCACGAAGTGCACGCGTGCATCAGGGCTTCCTATCCGCCCGCGCGTCAGCGTCGCCGCGTCGGCCAGACGCGCGCTCCCTGCGACGAAAGGCCTGCGGGCAGCGACGGCGAGGGCCGTGAGACCGAACAGCGCGACGAACGCCCCCGACCACAGCGGCCCCGCGGCGCCGCCGGAGAATCCGACCATGGCGGCCGCGGCGGCGAAGAGGACCACGCCGAGCCAGAGCATGCCGGTGTTGCGTCGAGGGCGACGTTCACCCCACTTCGCCGGCCATCCCTGCAACCGCGGCGATGCGAACGAATCCGTCACCGCTGCCCCTCCGCGACGAGGAGCGGCGGTTCGACGAGGGCAGTTCGCATGGCCACCATTATCGCAGCGCATTCGAAGTAGGCTGATCGCCGGACCACCACCGAGGAAGGATCGCATGTATCGGATCGACCCCGCGCGACTCACGGCGCACGCCGGCGCACTGACCGACGATTCCGGATCGACGGCCACAGCCACGACCTACGCCTCCGACCACATCACGCTCGAGTACCTCGACACTTCTTTCGTTTATTCGAAGGCTCTGTTCGCGGCTAATGAGACGGTGGAGGCGCTCAACAGCTACTTCGGCGCACTGAACACCGCGCTGACGGCATCCGCGACCGAGCTGCAGGGCACGGCGACCCGATCACTCGAACTCGACGACGCGATCGAAGCCGACCTCGACCGGAACTATCCCGGCGGGGGCGGCAGCGGTGCCACGACATCGGCGGACGATGCGTCGTCCGGTTCGCCCCACAACGCAGTGGACGAGCTGTCCCCTCCGGCCACGGAGACTCCGGAGGATCTGGTCTCCACCATCCTCACGACCGACTGGCTGAGCCCGTCGTCGGTGCTGGCCCAGGTGCTGGACTGGATCTTCGACTGGAACTACCTCGACGTCATCTCCAAGAACTTCAGCGGCGATTGGAACAAGCTGTATGAAGTCTCGGACTCGCTCCGCAAGCTCGGCGCCTACACCGGCACCCAGGGCGACAACGTGGCCTACGAGATGGCCGTGACCGCCGGATCCTGGACCGGGGAAGCGGCGACAGCCGCGAACGCGTTCTTCACCGACCTCGCGGAGCTCCTCCGTGAGGCGGGCACCAAGATCGCCGAGCTCGGACCGGAGTTCGAGATGGTGGCGCGGGGCATGATCAGCACGGCTGCACTGGTGAGCGGCATCTTCTCGAAGATCCTCGACGCCGCACTCGTGGCCGCCGTCTGCATCGCGGCGGGCACAGTGACGATCGAGACGGTCGTCGGTGGAATCCTCGGCTACCTCTGCGGTGGCATCGAGATCGGATACGCCCTGTGGCTCGCCAAGTCCGCCTACGACACCGTGCAGTCCGTGCTGACCTTCTTCGACGCGCTGAACGCCTCGGTGGGAGTGCTGAGCTCGCTGCTCGCGGGCGGCACCGACCTCCCCCTCCCCGTCGGATACGACAATGCGCAGGTGAACTGATGATGGACGACCCCTCGATCTCTCCCGAAGGAGAAGTCCCCGGCCAGCCCCGCGTGCTCGGCACCGCTCAGGCCGGAAGTCCCCTCGACCTCCGCGCCCGCGAACTGCTCGCACGCCTGAGCCGCGATCCGCAGATGGACGAATCGGTGCGCAATCGCGCTCAGGCGGCGCTCGCCGGACGCGCGACGCTCCGCGACGTCGCCCAGACCCCGGCATTCGCCGCGCGGATGGAAGAGGCGGGCCGCCTGCTCAAGGCCGCCCTCGCCGATATGGACGACGAGCAGCGAGAAGCCGTGCGAACGGCCTTCCTGTACGGACCGGGCGACCGCTCCGACACGACCGGTTCGGGTGACGACCGTGCGCGGTGAGCGCGCGCTCGCGGTCGTCGGCACCGCACTCGCCGCGATCCTGCTCAGCAGCTGCTCGTCTTCCGCGGAATCCTCGCTTACCGTGCAGTTCGAAGAGGGCGAAGGACAGACCGTCTCGGTTTCAGATCTGCAGTGCGTCACCTCAGGCGATCGATTCACCGCATCCAGCGCGCAGGACCGCGTCGGCGAGCTCTCGGCGTTCACCGCGTCCATCACCGGCGCCTCGGACGCGACCACCTGGATCAGCCTCGGAGACGACCGGTGGCTGCTGACGACGGACGCGTTCGAGCATGACGGCGCGGTGACGTTCGACAACGCCGAAGCCCGAATCGGCACGTCCGCCGAGGGGTATCCGGCCGAACTCGAGACGTCGGCGACACTCGACGGCACACTGACCTGCACATCGCAGAACGACTTCTGAGGGGAGTGAGATGGACAGTCGAATCATCTCGATCGAGCACGACCAGCTGGACGCCGCGTGCACCGAGATCTCGGAGCATGTGAGGCAGATCGACGCCGAGCTCGATCGACTCGAGGCTGCGGCGGACGCGCTGTCCTGGCAGTGGTCAGGAGAGGCACAGGTCGCCTATCGTGTGGCGCAGCGCGAATGGCACCAGTCGATGCGCGAGATGACGGCGATCGCACATGCGCTGTCCGCGATCGCCCATCGGGGCAACAACAGCTTCCGTGCGCAGGATCGCCGCGACGCGTCCGTCTGGGCACGCTGAGGCGAGCCGTCGGACTCGCACCGGTACCGTCTTCGCAGACGACGGTACCGGCCGCGGTCCGACCGTCTCGACGAGCTACGAGATCTTCGCGTTGACGAGGTGCATCGCCCGGCTCGCGTCGGTGATGCTGCTCGACAGCGACGGGTACGCCGCGAACACACGCGAGACCTGGTCGACCGTCAGACGGCGTTCGACCGCGACGGCGATCGGGTAGATCAGCTCGGATGCCTTCGGTCCGACGATCACGCCGCCGATCACGGTGCCGGAGCCCTTGCGGGCGATGAGCTTCACGAAGCCGTCCTTGATGCCCATCATCTTGGCCCGTGGGTTCGCGGCGAGAGGCAGCTTGTAGACGAGCCCGTCAGCCACGCCGTCCTCGACGTCCTTCTCGGAGTATCCGACCGTCGCGATCTCGGGCGCGGTGAAGATGTTCGATGTGATCTTGATCAGCTCGAGCGGGATCACGATGTCGCCCAGCGCGTGGAAGACGGCCGTGCGGCCCTGCATCGACGCGACGGATGCCAACGGGAAGAAGTTCGTGCAGTCGCCGACGGCGTAGACGTTGGGAACCGAGGTGCGAGCCACGCGGTTGACGCGGACGTGTCCGCTCTCGTCGAGTTCGACTCCCGCATCCTCGAGGCCGATGCCCGCGGTGTTGGGGATCGATCCGACGGCCATGAGGCAGTGGCTGCCGTCGACCGTGCGGCCGTCCGACAGGGTCGCCGTCACGCCGTCCTTCGTGACCTCGACCTTCTCGGCTCGGGCCTTGGAGAGCACCGTCATGCCGCCGCGCTTGAAGACCTTCTCGAGCACGCGCGCGGCATCCTGATCCTCGCCCGGAAGCACCTGGTCGCGGCTGGACACCAGGGTGACCTTGGCGCCGAGGTTCATGTAGGCGGAGGCGAACTCGGCACCGGTCACACCGGATCCGACGACGATCAGGTGCTCGGGCAGAGCCTTCATGTCGTACAGCTGCGTCCAGGTGAGGATGCGCTTGCCGTCGGGCTTCGCCGAGTCCAGCTCGCGCGGCGACGCGCCGACGGCGACGATGATCGTGTCGGCCTCGATGCGGTCGAAGTCCGTGCCGCCGTGACCGGTCGAGACGATGATCGCGTTCGGGCCCTCGAGGCGCCCGTGTCCCGAGAGGATGCGCACTCCGGCCTCGAGCAGGGCGGAGCGCATGTCCTCGGACTGCTGCCCGGCGAGGGCGATGAGGCGCTTGTTGACGGCGGCGAGGTTGATGGCGATCTCGGGCTTCAGCGGCTTGCCGTGCTCGCCCTTCGCGTAGAACTGCACACCCAGGTCGGATGCCTCCGAGATCGCGATGGCCGCATCGGCCGTCGCGATCAGGCTCTTCGAGGGCACGACGTCGGTGAGGACCGCCGCACCGCCGACGCCCACGCGCTCGACCAGGGTCACCTCGGCTCCGAGCTGGGCGGCGGCGAGCGCCGCCTCGTAGCCGCCGGGACCGCCGCCGAGCACGGCGACGCGCTGAGTGCGCTCAAAAGGGGTGGAAGACATGATCTCCATTCTTCCGCAATCCTGGCCCCCGAGCCTGCACCTTCCTAGAGTGGATCCATGTCCGAAACACACAGCAACCCCCTCGACGACCCGAATGCGAACCCGTTCGAGGTCGCAGCCGACGCAGCCGCCGACATCGCGCGCCTGACCGGAGTCGAGAAGCACGACATCGCCCTGACCCTCGGCAGCGGCTGGGGCAAGGCCGCCGACATCATCGGCGAGACCACAGCGACCATCCCCGCCACCGAGGTGACCGGCTTCTCGAAGCCCGCTCTCGAAGGGCACGTGGGCACTCTGCGCAGCATCCGCACCCCCGACGGCAAGAACGTGCTCGTCATCGGCGCCCGCACCCACTACTACGAGGGCCACGGCGTGCGCCGGGTCGTGCACTCGGTGCGCACAGCCGCAGCCACGGGGGCGAAGATCATGGTGCTCACCAACGGTGCAGGCGGCGTCCGCGAGACGTGGACCCCCGGCCAGCCGGTGCTGATCAGCGACCACATCAACCTCACCGCCGACTCGCCTCTCGAAGGGGCGACCTTCATCGACCTCACCGACCTCTACTCCCCGCGCCTGCGTGACATCGCCCGCAGTGTCGATCCCTCGCTCGACGAGGGCGTCTACACGCAGTTCCGCGGCCCGCACTACGAGACGCCGGCCGAGGTGCAGATGGCGAAGCACATCGGCGGCCACATCGTCGGCATGTCCACCGCCCTCGAAGCGATCGCCGCACGCGAGGCAGGCATGGAGATCCTCGGGTTCTCGCTCATCACGAACCTCGCAGCCGGCATCCAGAAGACGCCTCTCAGCCACGCGGAGGTCATCGAAGCCGGCCGCGAGGCCGAGCCGGTGATCTCGGCGCTGCTGGCCCGAGTGGTCGAGGCGCTGTGAACGACGAGCGCCTGGCGCAGGCGCGCGCCTGGATGAGACAGGACCCGGATCACGAGACCCGCGACGAGCTCGCCGCGGTCATCACCCGCGCGGCCTCCGGCGACGAGGCGGCGGCCGCCGACCTCGACGACCGCTTCGGCGCCAGACTCGCGTTCGGCACGGCAGGGCTCCGCGGGGCGCTCGGCGCCGGCAGCAACCGCATGAACCGCGTGCTCGTCGCACAGGCGGCCGCGGGTTTCGCCGCCTACCTGCGCGAGAAGTCGCACGGCCGCACGCCGACGGTCGTCATCGGCTATGACGGCCGCCGCAACTCCCGGGTGTTCGCGACCGACTCCGCCGAGCTGTTCGCCGGGGCAGGTCTGCGAGCGATCCTCCTCCCGAGGCTGCTGCCGACACCCGTGCTCGCCTTCGCGGTGCGCCACCTGGGCGCGGACGCTGGCGTCATGGTGACGGCATCTCACAACCCGCCGAACGACAACGGCTACAAGGTCTATCTGGGCGGCGCCGACCAGGGTTCGCAGATCGTCGCACCCGCCGACGCCGAGATCGCCGCGCACATCCAGCGGGTCGCCGACGCGGATGACGTCTCGGCCCTGCCTCGCTCCACCGACTACGAGACGGCGGGTGAGGACGTCGTCGAGGCGTACGTGGCAGCGACAGCCGCGATCTCGCCTGCGCCTGCAGGCGCATCGGACCTCCGCTGGGTCTACACCGCGATGCACGGGGTCGGCTGGGAGACGCTGTCGAAGATCGTGTCGGCCGCCGGATATCCGCAGCCGATGGTTGTCGAGGAGCAGCTGACGCCCGACGCGACGTTCCGCACCGTGTCGTTCCCCAACCCCGAGGAGCCGGGGGCGATGGACCTGTCGTTCGCTCGGGCGCGCCGAGTGCAGGCGGACTTCATCATCGCGAACGATCCGGATGCCGACCGCCTCGCCGTGGCCATCCCCGATGCGTCCTCCGAGAGCGGATGGCGTCGCCTCACCGGCAACGAGGTCGGACTCCTGCTCGGTGCGCGCGCAGCTCGGGCGGCTGCGGGCACTCCCGGGGCCTCGCTGGCCTGCTCGCTCGTCTCCTCCCCCGGCCTCGGCGCCGTCGCCGCGCACCACGGCCTCGACTTCCACGAGACGCTCACGGGCTTCAAATGGATCTCCCGCGCCCCCGGCATCGTGTTCGGGTTCGAGGAGGCCCTCGGGTACCTCGTGAACCCCGAGACCGTGCGCGACAAGGACGGCATCTCGGCCGCCGTCGCGGTCCTCGGTCTCGCGGCCGAGGCTCATGAGCGCGGGAAGTCGCTCGCCGACCTGATGTCGGAGCTGGGCGACACCTACGGCCACTTCGCCAGCGGACAGGTGTCGGTGCGCGTGCAGGATCTCTCGGTCATCGGCAGTGTGATGCTGTCCCTGCGCACGATCCCGCCGCGGCAGCTCGGTGGCCACGCCATCGCCTCTGCGGAGGATCTGCTGCACGCCGACGAGGGACAGCCGTCCGGCGATGTGCTGCGGTACAGGCTCGCAGACGGCTCGCGCATCATCGTGCGTCCGAGCGGCACCGAGCCGAAGCTCAAGGTCTACATCGACGCCACCGCCGACTCTGCGGAGCGGGCGAGTGCGACGGTCGCGGAGCTCGAGGCCGCAGTGCGCGTGCTCCTGGAAGAACGCTCGTAGGCCGCATGCCGAGAAGACATGTCGTGATCAGCGCGCACAACGGGGTGCACGCGCGCCCCGTCGCCGAGCTCGTCAGGCTCGTGCAGGCGCACCCGCACGTCGTGACTCTGCGCACGTCGTCGGGCGCAGTCGTGGACCTCAGCAGCGTTCTCGCGCTGATGGACCTCGCACTCGCGCCCGGCGACGCGGTGGTGCTCGAGACGGCGGAGTCGGCGGATGCCGAATCGGTCCTCGACACCCTGGCAGGCGTGCTGGATCCTCGGGCCTGACGCGGTCGTCAGCCGTCGATGACGGCGACGAGCTCGTCGAGGAATGCCTCGAAGGTCGTGCCTCGGCGGAGGATCCGCTGCACGCTGTCTCGTTCGCTGAACACCTCGACGAGCTGCTCGAACACCGTCTGGAATGCGGCGCGGTCGCTCTCGCTGAAGGCGGCGAGGGCGACAACCTGCACGCGCCCCTCACCCCAGGCCGCCGATCCGTCGGCGACGCCGATCGCGATCGCGGTGCGCGTCGCGGTCATCTGCAGCGCGTGCGGCACCGCGAGGGCGTCGGTGAACGCCGTCGATGACATCCGTTCGCGGAGGATCGTGTTGTCGACGTAGTCGTCGCCGATGAGACCGGCATCGACGAGCAATCCGCCCAGCCGCCGGATGATCGCCTCCTCGCCCTCATCGGGCAGCGGGTAGACGAAAGCATCGGCGACGAAGTAGCGCGCGAGCTCGGCGCGGAGCCTCGTCAGGCGCCGCGCACGCCTGACGCGCGCTGCGGCCTGCTGGATCCGATCGACATCGGCATCAGTGAGGAACGGCTGGATGCGCACGAAGCGATCTCCCGACGCCCCCGGTTCGATCGTGCTGAGCACCAGATCGGTGTCGAACGATGCCCAGTCCGGGTCGACCTTGGTGATGACGCTGGTCACCTCGATCGCTGAGCCCAGGGAGCGGTCGACACTCGAACGCAGCAGCTCGTGGAGCTCGTAATAGCCGGGACACACGATGGTCGCTGTGAGGATCGACTCCGCCTTGCGGCTGCGCTCGAGGCGGCCGCCGACGTGCATGGCGATGTATGCGATCTCGTCGTCGTGGATCGGCGTGCCGAGTCGGTCGTGCAGGCCGCTGGCTATCGAGACGGCCACCTCGAAGATCATCGGATACGAGGTCTTGAGCGAACGGGTCAGCGGATTGCGCGTCAGCGCGCTCTCCTCTGCTCGCCGCATCAGATTCTGCACGTGCAGGGCGAGGCGCAGCACGAACGTCTCGTCGACCAGATCGACCTGGAAGTCCTCCGCCGCCCTCGCGATCTCGGCTCGGACGGCGGCCTCGACCCGCGGGTCGACGCCGCTGCGGGCGACATCGCCCGCAGCGTCCTCTCCCGGTGCCACGATGCGGGTGAGCACAAGGGACGCGAGATGGCCGCTGTCGCCGTCTCCGAGCGTGACAGAGAAGTGCTGCTGAGCGAGGCGGGCGATCACGGCGCCGACCCGCGGGATCTCCTCGCGTGCGCCGGCGGGCCCCGACTCGAGCGCATGCCCTGCGGCGACCCTCTCGGCGGCGATGGCGATGTGCAGCAGGACGTCGGAGATCGCGAGCTCGTTGACGTAGTAGCCCTGCTCGCCGAGCTCGCGCACCAGCTCGGATTTGAAGGGCGCGACGGCATCGGCGGCGATGACCCCTCCGGCGAGCGCTCGCCGGAACGTCTCGGGGTGGAACGACGCGGCGTCCATCTCGTCGTGCGCCAGCCGAGACAGCAGGCGCCGCTGTGCCGCCTCGTTGCCGCGGAGGCGCACGATCTCCCGGTCTCTCTCGAGGGTGAGATCGGTGCCGTCGATCAGGGCGCGCACGCGGGCGAGGTCGGCTTCGAGAGTGGCCTCACTCACGTGCAGCGCCTCGGCCGTGGTGAAGACGTCGACGCCGTCCGGCACATCCAGCAGCGTGCGCACGAGACCGTGCAGGCGGTCGCGCGGAGCGGACTCACCGCTCTGACGGGCGCGCAACGCGTTCCGCGCCCCTGACCCGGCGCGGTACCCGGCCGGGCCCGATTCGACGGCATCCGCCGCTCCGGTCCTCGCATTCAGGGCGGCGACGTACGAGCGGATGCTGCGCGGGGTGACGCCGAGCTGATCCGCGAGGTTCGCTGCCGTCACCCACTTCTCCTGTCGGAGCAGAGACGACAGGAGCTGGTCCTGGCGCTGTCGCGACATGATGCTCCCTCCTCCGTGCCGACTGCACTGTCCTGACGTGACTTCCATGATGTCAGGAAGGCGGGGGGCCCGCTCCGAAACCGATGTTCCGCAGGGGCGGAAAGGAACCTGTTGGCGACCGCACCCCGATTCTTCCCAGACTGTTCTCAGGAAAGGTGAGCATCGATGAAGATCCTCGTGGTGTGCGGCGCCGGTGCGTCGAGCACGTTCGTCGCGCAACGACTCCGCCGTGCGGCGTCCGAAGCGGGCCTCGACTGGGACGCCGCCGCCGGAATGGAGCAGTCCGTCGCCGGCAGCGACCACGACCTCATCCTCGTCGGTCCTCATCTCGCCGATCGCTTCGAAGCGATCCGCCGTGCCGCACCCGCTCGGGTGGCAGTGCTCCCCGACGACGTCTTCGCCGATCGGGACGGCACCCGCACGCTCGCGCTGGCGCGGTCGATCGTCGCCGACGCCAGGAACACCCCGAAAGGAACATCATGACCGTCTCCCGCACCGTCCGCATCGGCTCATCCCATGGACTCCACGCCCGTCCGGCGAAGCTGTTCGCGCAGGCCGCCAAGGACTCGGGGATTCCCGTGACCATCGCGAAGGACTCGGGCAAGGCGGTCAACGCGGCCAGCATCCTCGGGGTGATCGCGCTCGCGATCGAGCACGGCGACTACGTCACGCTGACCGCTGACGGCGACAGCGCCGAAGGCGTGCTCGACACGCTCACCGAACTGCTCACGACCGACCATGACCAGGACGCCGGCGCGTGAGCGAGCTCAGAGGAGTCGGGATCGGTCTCGGGGTCGCCCAGGGCGTCGTCGTGCGGATGACCGAGGCGCTGCCCGCTCCCGAGAACACCCCCAGCACCCAGGGCATCGATGCTGAGCGCGCACGGGTGCGCGAGGCCGTGGCCGCAGTCGCCCAGGAGCTCACCGCACGCGGTGAGGCGGCCGGCGGCTCGGCGCAGGAGGTGCTCGAAGCGCAGGCGATGATCGCCGAGGACCCGACGCTGCAGGACGAGGTCGACACCCGCATCGACGACGGTGCGACCGCCGAATGGGCCGTGCACGACGCGTTCGCGGGCTTCCGCGCGACGCTCGAAGCCGTCGGGGGCTACCTCGGGGAGCGTGCAGCCGACCTCGATGACATCGCCCAGCGCGTGCTGGCCCGCCTTCGCGGCGTCGATGCGCCAGGGGTCCCCGACCCGGGGCATCCGTTCGTCCTGGTCGCCCGCGACCTCGCCCCGGCGGACACCGCGCTGCTGAACCTCGATCAGGTGCTGGCTCTGGTCACGTTCGACGGCGGACCCACCTCGCACACGGCGATCCTCGCCCGCGAGAAGGGCATCGTCGCGATCGTCGGCGCGGCATCCGCATCCGACCTCGTCACCGGCAGCCATGTCATCGTCGATGCCGCCGCCGGGATCGTGACCGTCGATCCTTCCGACGACGAGAAGACGCGCGCTGAACAGCGCGCAGCCGCCCGCCGCTCGGCGGACGCCGCACCGCTTACCCCCGGCGCCCTCGCCGACGGCACGCTGATCCCGCTGCTGGCGAATCTGGGGAAACCTGCAGACGCATCCGATGCCGTCGAACGCGGGGCCGAGGGCGTCGGGCTGTTCCGCACCGAGTTCCTGTTCCTCTCGTCGGCCCAGGCGCCGACCGTCGAGCAGCAGCGCGAGTCGTACCGCGAGCTGCTCGCGGCCTTCCCCGGCCAGAAGGTCGTCGTGCGGATGCTGGATGCCGGTGCCGACAAGCCGCTGGCCTTCCTCAACGATGCGCACGAGGAGAACCCCGCGCTCGGTCTGCGCGGACTGCGCGCACTCCGAGCGAGCGAGGACATCCTGCGCGAGCAGCTGACCGCTCTGGCAGAGGCGGATGCCGTCACCGAGGCCGACCTGTGGGTCATGGCGCCCATGGTCGCGACCGTCGAGGAGACCGAGTACTTCACCGCGCTCGCCCGCGAGTACGGCCTCAAGACCGCCGGCGTCATGGTCGAGATCCCGTCCAGCGCCCTGCTCGCCGACCGGATCCTCGCGCATGCGGACTTCGCATCGATCGGCACGAACGACCTCACGCAGTACACGATGGCCGCCGACCGCATGCTGGGTTCCGTCGCCGGATTCCAGGACCCGTGGCACCCCGCCGTGCTCAGGCTCGTGCGCGAGGTCGGCACAGCAGGAGCCCGCCTCGGCAAACCCGTCGGGATCTGCGGTGAAGCTGCCGCCGACCCGATGCTGGCCGTCGTGCTCGTGGGGCTCGGCGCCACGAGCCTCTCCATGGCGCCGTCAGCCCTCGCAGACGTGCGGCACACCCTGTCGCAGCACACTCTCGACGAAGCCCGCAACTTCGCCGAACTCGCACTGGCGGCCGACGACGCCGCCGGTGCTCGCCTCGCCGTGGCTGACGCCGCGGCATCCCTCCCCCCTCACCAGAAAGAGACGACATCATGACGACGACGTCACCGGCCGCCACGAAGGCAGGCGGCCTCCGAACGGGCGTGCAGCGCTTCGGCACGTTCCTGTCCGGAATGATCATGCCCAACATCGCCGCGTTCATCGCGTGGGGATTCATCACCATGCTGTTCATCCCGAAGGGCTTCTTCGGAGCGGAGAGCCCCTTCGGCTGGCACTGGGCCGGCGTCGCCGAGATCGTCGGAGGCGGTGGCGATTCCGCCGTCTTGGGCTGGCAGGGTGCGATGACCGCGGTCGCCGAGGGCGCCGACGGCAACGTCCTCGCGTATGTCGGCCTGGTAGGCCCCATGGTCACCTACCTGCTCCCGCTCCTCATCGCCAACACCGCAGGCCGCATGGTCTACGGCGAGCGCGGCGGTGTCGTGGCGACGATCGCCACCATGGGTGTCATCGTCGGCACGAACATCCCGATGTTCCTCGGCGCGATGATCATGGGACCGATCGCGGCCTGGATCACCAAGCGCATGGACAGGCTGTGGGACGGCAAGATCCGCCCCGGCTTCGAGATGCTGGTGAACAACTTCTCCGCTGGCATCCTGGGCATGGTCCTGGCGATCCTCGGCTTCTTCGCCTTCGGCCCGGTCATGCTCGGCATCAGTGCGGTGCTCGGCGGCGCCGTCGACTGGCTCGTCTCCCTGAACCTGCTCCCGCTGGTCTCGATCATCGTGGAGCCCGCCAAGGTGCTGTTCCTCAACAACGCCATCAACCACGGTGTGTTCACGCCGCTCGGCATCGAGCAGGCGGCTGAGACCGGAAAGTCGATCCTGTTCCTCATCGAGGCGAACCCCGGTCCCGGCCTCGGCCTGCTGCTCGCCTTCACGTTCTTCGGCGTCGGTGCGGCGAAGGCCTCTGCCCCGGGTGCGGCGATCATCCAGTTCTTCGGAGGCATCCACGAGATCTACTTCCCGTACGCGCTGAGCAAGCCGACCACCATCCTCGCGCTGATCGCAGGTGGCGCGGCCGGTGTCACGACGAACATGGTCCTGGGTGGCGGACTGGCCTTCCCGGCAGCACCCGGCAGCATCATCGCCGTCACCGCGGCGGCCGTCGGAGGCGGTGTCGGCAACCTGCTGGTCGTGTACCTGTCGGTGGTCATCGCCGCCGTCGTGACGTTCCTCATCACCGGCGTCATCCTGCGCGCATCGCGCAAGCGTGACCTCGAGGCCGAGGGAGACAGCTTCGGCGACGCGATCGCACAGACCGAGGCGAACAAGGGCAAGTCCTCCGCCGCGATGGACGCTCTCCGCGCGTCATCCGGCGCGGGTGCTGCCGGCGCAGCCGCCGGTGCGGGCGCAGGTGTCGCCACCGACCGCCGCATCGAGAACATCGTGTTCGCCTGCGACGCCGGCATGGGCTCGTCGGCCATGGGCGCGAGCGTGCTGCGCAACAAGTTCAAGAAGGCAGGGGTCGAGGGCGTCACCGTCACGAACCAGGCCATCGCGAACCTCGACGGCACCGCCGACCTGGTCATCACGCAGCAGCAGCTGACCGACCGGGCGCAGGCGCAGTCGCCGAACTCGATCCACGTGTCGGTCGACAACTTCATGAACTCTCCGAAGTACGAAGAGGTCGTCGAGATGGTGCGCGAGCAGCGCGACTCCGGCGCGTGACAGACCGGGCGGGGCGGGTGCCACGGCATCCGCCCCGCCCCCACATTCTCAGAAAGAAGGAATCACCATGAGCGTTCTCACCCTCGACCAGGTCCGCATCCACGCAGGCTCCAGCACTCAGCAGGAGGCGCTGCAGGAGGCGACCGACATCCTCGTATCCGTCGGTGCCGTCACTCCCGCCTACGTCGACGCGATGCGTCAGCGCGAAGAGACCGTCTCGACCTACATGGGCAACGGTCTGGCGATTCCGCACGGCACGAACGACACCAAGGATGCGATCCTCGCCTCGGCTCTCTCGGTCGTGCGCTACGACGGCGGCGTCGACTGGGCCGGTGAGCCCGCGACCTTCGTGATCGGCATCGCCGGACGCGGCGACGAGCACCTCGAGATCCTCTCGCAGATCGCGATCCTCTTCTCCGACGAGGACGACGTCGCCAAGCTGAATGCCGCGCAGACCCCGGACGAGCTGTACGCACTCCTCTCGGCGGTGAACGACTGATGAAGGCCGTCCACTTCGGAGCGGGCAACATCGGCCGAGGTTTCGTCGGCCTGCTGCTGCACGAGGGCGGCTACGAGGTCGTCTTCTCGGACGTCGCCGACGCCCTGGTCGATGCGATCAACGCTGTCGACTCGTACACCGTGCACGAAGCCGGTCCCGGCGGCACCGACCACGTGGTCACGGGCTTCCGCGCCGTGAACAGCAAGACCGATCCGGAGACGGTCGCCGACGAGGTCGCGACCGCCGATGTCGTCACGACGGCCGTCGGGCCGACGGTCCTCCGTTTCGTCGCTCCGACGATCGTGGCAGGGCTCGCCCGCCGCTCGGCCGGCGCCGCACCGCTGCAGGTGATGGCGTGCGAGAACGCGATCGGCGCGACCGACACCCTTCGCGCCGAGATCGAGAAGGCGGCGGGAGTGGATGCCGAAGAGCTGCTCTCCCGCGCGGTGTTCGCGAACACCGCAGTCGACCGCATCGTGCCGGGACAGCCCGCGGACGGCGGAGTGGATGTCACGGTCGAGCCGTATTTCGAGTGGGCGATCGAGTCGGAGGCCTTCGGCGGCGCGTTGCCGAAGATCCCCGGAGCGCATTTCGTCGAGAACCTCGCGCCCTACATCGAGCGCAAGCTCTTCACGGTGAACACCGGGCACGCCGCGACGGCGTACTTCGGCGCTCGTGCCGGCATCGAGCGCATCTCGGACGCGCTGGCGGATCCCGACATCGCCGCTCGCGTGTCGGCTGCGCTCGAAGAGACCTCCGCGGTCCTGGTCGCCGAGCACGGCCTCGACCCCGCCGAGCTCGCCCAGTACCGCGCGACGATCCTCGAGCGGTTCCGCAATCCCGCGCTCGTCGACACCGTGCAGCGCGTCGGACGACAGCCGCTGCGCAAGATCTCGCGGCACGAGCGGTTCATCGGCCCCGCGGCGATGGCCGCCGAGCGAGGACTCTCCACCATCGCACTGGTCGGCGCCGTCACCGCCGCGCTCGAGTTCGAATCGCCCGACGACGAACAGGCGGTCGAGATGCAGGAGGCCCTCCGCACCGAAGACGCTCTCGCCTTCACCTCGCGCACGACGGGACTGGATCCCGAGCATCCGCTGTTCCCTGCGGTTCGCGACGCCGTCGTCTCGCGTCAGACGGCTCTGAACGCCTCCTGAGCGCCGCGGCACGCATCGCCTGCGCCCTCTGCCGATACGATCGGCGGAGGGCGCAGGTGCGCGCACAGCGAGGTGCGGGAGCAGCATGAACAGATACGCCGTCATCGGCGCGGGGCCGTCAGGACTCGCTGCCGCCCGAGCGCTCACGAGACGTGGGATCGGCGTCGACGGATACGAGGCCGCGGCAGGGGTCGGTGGACTCTGGGACATCGACAACCCGCGCAGCACCATGTACGAGTCGGCGCACCTGATCTCCTCACGTACCACCACCGAATTCACCGAGTTCCCCCTGCGATCGACGGTCGACTACCCGGGCCACCGCGTGCTGCGGCAGTACTTCCGCGACTATGCCGACCACTTCGGGCTCACCGACCGCTTCCGGTTCGAGACGAGGGTCACCCGTCTCGAACCGCAGGGCGGCGGCTGGGACCTCACCAGCGACGGCCCCGAGGGCGAGCACACCAGGTGGTACGCCGGCGTCGTGCTCGCGAACGGCACTCTGGCCGAGCCGAACATCCCCGCCTTCCCGGGCACCTTCACCGGTGAGCTGAT
The DNA here is from genome assembly GCF_059803615.1 of Microbacterium sp. SWDP-B6. Taxonomy (NCBI): domain Bacteria; kingdom Bacillati; phylum Actinomycetota; class Actinomycetes; order Micrococcales; family Microbacteriaceae; genus Microbacterium; species Microbacterium sp. SWDP-B6. Next base: position 88,872 of record NZ_JAPFGV010000002.1, read on the forward strand.
GCACACCAGCGCCTACCGGTCCCCCGCCCAGCTCGCGGGAAGGCGCGTGCTCCTGATCGGCGCGGGCAACTCGGGCTGCGACATCGCGGTGGATGCCGTGCATCACGCCGCGTCCGTCGACATGAGTGTGCGTCGCGGCTACTACTTCGTCCCGCGGTATCTCTTCGGCCGCCCGAGCGACACCCTCAACCAGGGTCGTCCGCTGCCCGCACGCATCAAGCAGGCCGTCGACAGCCGCGTGCTGCGGGCATTCACCGGCGACCCGGTGCGCTTCGGCTTCCCGAAGCCCGACTATCGCATCTACGAATCGCATCCGATCGTCAACACCATGATCCTCAACCACCTCGGCCAGGGCGACCTGCGCATCCGCCCGAACATCGACAGTTTCGACGGCTCGACCGTGCGGTTCCGCGACGGCACGGCCGACGACTACGACCTGGTGCTCCTCGCGACCGGCTACACGCTCGACTATCCGTTCGTCGACCGCGCGCATCTGCACTGGCGCGGCGCGGCCCCTCGGCTGTTCCTGAACATCTTCCCCGCCTCGTTCAACGGCCTGTACGTGATGGGAATGATCGAGGCATCCGGCATCGGCTGGCAGGGACGATACGAGCAGGCCGACCTGCTGGCGACCTATCTCGACGCCCTCGAGCACGACCCGGACACCGCGACCCGGTTCCGAGACCGGGTGACCTCGCAGCCGTGGCCCGATGTCACCGGTGGCTATTGCTACCTCGGACTCGACCGCATGGCCTACTACGTCAACAAGGACGCCTACCGCGGTGCCGTCCGCCGCGAGAAGCACGCGCTGGAAGACCGGACGGGGCGGCGGCCCTGATCCTCGCGGCAGAGGCCGTTCACATGCGCAGGCTCTAGCCTTGATCCGTGCAGAAGAAGCGTGGCCGTCGTGTCCTGAAAGTGATCGTCTGGGGACTCGTCGCCGTCCTCGTGCTCGGAATCGGCGGCATCGTCGCCTGGAGCCAGATCGGGGTGATGCCCGCCGAGAAGGCACCGCTGGCGAGCGTCCGGGAGAACCCGGCGATCCACGTCGAAGACGCCGAGCAGGGAATCGTCCTCACCCCCGCCGACGGCGAGTCCGAGACGGGTCTGGTGTTCATCCCCGGGGCGAAGGTGGACCCGTGGGCGTACGCCGCGATCCTGCAGAGCCTCGCCGAGGAGGGCGTGACGGTCGTGATCACGCGCCCGTGGCTGAACCTCGCGTTCTTCGACCTGCGCGGCCTGGATTCCTTCACGTCGGCGGCTCCCGACATCGACGAGTGGGCGGTCGGAGGTCACTCGCTGGGCGGCGTGCGCGCGTGCCAGCTCGCCGCAGACGCCGATGCGCTCGTGCTGTTCGGGTCGTACTGCTCGAACGATGTCTCCGACACCGACCTCGCAGTGCTGAGCATCTCGGGCAGCGAAGACGGGCTCTCGACGCCCGAGAAGATCGACGCGGCCCGCGACCTGCTCCCCGCCGACGCCGAGATGGTCGAGATCGAGGGCGCATCCCACGCGTCATTCGGCGACTACGGCCCTCAGGCCGGCGACGGGACGCCGACCATCGCGGACGACGAGATGCATGCCGAGGTCGCCGATCTCCTGAACCCCTTCATGGCTGAGCTCTCCCAGGGCTGATCGGCTCTCCGCCCGCGTCCGAGACCCCCGGTGTCAGACGATCACGGGATCGAGCAGCGGATGCAGGTGCCTGGTGCCGAGCACCCCCGACGCCGTCCGCGCGCCCGCGCGGAGAGCCGACGGCACGTCGGCGCCGGAGAGCCGGGCGTCGAGCACACCGGCGAGGAAGGCGTCGCCGGCGCCGTTCGTGTCGACGATGTCGACGGGCACGGCCGCGACGCGGTGCTCCACGCCGTCTGCATCGATCGCCACAGCGCCCTCCGCGCCGAGCGTGCACACTGCGAGCGACGCTCCCGCCGAGATGCGCGAACGGAGAAACGCCACCGGATCGGCGAGGCGGTCGGCGTTGCAGAACACGATGTCCGCCGCATCGAGGAACGGTGTGTGGAAGTCGGCCTCGCCGTCGTAGTCGTGCACGTCGACCCAGATCGGGCGCCCGGTGGCGCTGGCCGCGGGAAGGAGCCTCAGGGGCTCCGCCGCGAGGTCGAGCACGATCGCATCGGCCTCTCGCATCGCAGAGACCAGAGCAGCGTCATCGGCACCGCCGGTCGCCGAGGGCGACGCGAGATAGAGCGACACGCGCTCGCCGCGACGGGTCATGAGGTTGAGATGGCGCTCCGTGACGTCTCCCTCACCCCACAGGGTGGCCACACCTGCCCGTTCGAGAGCACCCCGCACGCGCTGACCCGGTTCGTCCTCCGCACTCACCGCGTACAGCAGCGTGGGGCGTCCGAGCGCGGTGAGGCTGAGCGCCTTTCCGGCACTCGTGCCGCCGGTCGTCTCCCACGAGTCCTCGGCGAACTGCATGTGGGGCACGGGCTCCGGCAGGCGATCGAGCACGACGATCGAGTTCCACGAGACGGGGCCTGCGATGAAGACGGATGCGGTCATGGCTCCATCCTGCCCCGTGCGGCCGCCTGATCAGCCGATCCGCTTGATCAGCGAGTCCAGACCCATTCCGTAGTCGATGCGCACGACCGGCAGCGCGAGCTTGTCGGTGCCGATCTCGACGTACCCGAATTCGATGGTGCGGGCCATCTCGAAGCCGGCCTGTGCGACACCCTGCTTCGCGGTGTCGTTGTAGTGCCCGAACGGATACGCGATCACCTCGCGCACCCCGAGCACATCCCCTGAGAGATTCAGGTCGGCCGCGATCTCGTCGGCCGTCCAGTTCGTCATCCGGCCCTTGCCGTTCTCGCCGGCCTGATGCATGTCGTGGGTGTGCGAACGGCGCAGCACGTAGATCGACGGCGGCGGATCCTGCCGGTAGGCCGTGATCATGAACGACGTCGACAGGAGCTTGTTCCGCTCGATCACCGGAACCGCCAGATCGAACCAGGTCTGATCGGCGTCGTCGTCGGTGATGATCACCGAGCGGGCGGGCAGCGAGAGGCGCCCGTCGATGAACGCGCTGAGCTCGTCCCAGGTCGGAAGATAGAACCCGGTCGTCGCGATGTGAGTCATCTGCGCGTCGAAGTCGCCGATGTACGCGTAGTTGCCGCGCAGCCACCCCGTCTCGCCGTCCGGGTTCGTCGTGAACTGGTGGTACATCAGGATCGGCACCTGCACATCGGCAGCGGCGTTCGCCTCGGGGGTCGTCCACCCGGCGAACAGTTCGGTCTGCTGATCGACGCAGGCGACGGGGTCGGCGCCGTTCACCCGCGCGGCGACGGTGTATGCGGCGGCATCCGCCTCGGTGGTGTACCACCCCGCGAACACCCGCCCATCCTGCACGGGGATCGGAAGCGCCGCGTAGAGGGCGTCCTGCCTCTGCAGCATGGGCTCGGCCGGGGCCCCCTCGCCGAAGAAGCTCACCGCGCACGCCAGCGGATCGTCGGCATCGGCGAGCAGCTGCTGAGCGGGTGTCAGCAGACGCTCGATGACGTCTGCACCGGCGCGCGGAACGCTCTCCTCCGGCGCTCGCGTCGACCAGGCGTATGCTGCTGTCGCGCCTGCCGCGAGCACGACGACGGCGCTGATGATGAGTGCGACCCCGATGCGGCGTCGCTTCCCCCCGGAAGCCATGATCTAGATGTCGAACCCGTCGGCGATCATCTCCACGAGCTCTTCGCGCTCCTCGACGGGCAGGAAGGCTGCGGCCGCGGCGTTGAACTGGAAGGTCTCGAGATCGTCGAGGTCGTACTCGAACGTCTCGACGAGGTTGGCGAGCTCGCGCGTGAGAGACGTGGCGCTCATCGTGCGGTTGTCGACGTTCACCGTGACGGCGAAACCGAGCTGGTAGAGCAGGTCGAAGGGATGATCGGCGAGGGTGTCGCCCCACGCAGCGATCGCCCCGGTCTGCAGGTTCGATGACGGCGAGAGCTCGAGCGGGATCTCGCGGTCGCGCACCCAGCGGGCGAGGTCGCCGAACTGCACCTGCACCTCGTCGCCCTCCTGGGTGATCACCTGCAGGTCCTCGGCGATGCGCACGCCGTGGCCGAGGCGCAGAGCTCGCCCGTCGATGAGCGCCGAACGGATCGAGGCCGAACCGGCGGCCTCTCCCGCGTGCACCGTGACGGGGAAGAAGTTCTCTGCCAGGTAGTCGAAGGCGGCTCGATGGTTCGAGGCGGGGAATCCGTCCTCCGGGCCGGCGATGTCGAATCCCACGGCCCCGCGTCCGCGGAACCCGACCGCGAGCTCTGCGATCTCGCGCGAGCGGTCGGTGTGACGCATCGCTGTGATCAGCTGGCCGACGCGGATGCTATGCCCGTCGCGGTCAGCGGCGTCCTCGCCCTCCTCGATGCCCTGCTGCACGGCCTCGACGGCCTGCTCGAGCGAGAGACCGCGGGTGAGGTGCTGTTCGGGCGCCCAGCGCACCTCGCCGTAGATCACTCCGTCGGTCGCGAGGTCCTGCACGAACTCGCGTGCGACGCGGGTCAGCCCCTCCGTCGTCTGCATGACCGCGGTCGTCAGATCGAACGTCTTGAGGTACTCGACCAGAGAACCCGAGTCGCTCTTCTTCGCGATCCACTTGCCGAGAGCGGCCGGGTTCGACTCCGGCACATCGACGCCGATCGCATCCGCCAGTTCGACGATGGTCGACGGGCGCACTGCGCCGTCGAGGTGGTCGTGCAGCGACACCTTGGGCAGGCTGCGCAGAGACGCTCCCTGGATGGTGACATCGCCGTTCGCGTCGATCGACATGGGGATTCCTCTCGGTCGCGGATTCGCTGTGTTCAGGCTAGCGGTCCGCGGATCAGGCCGTGATGCGCTCGCGCACGATCGGACCGGCGGCCGGAGCCTCGTCGCCGATCGCCCATGCGCCCTCGAGGGCCTCGAGCGCGCGAGGGAACCTGGCCTCATCAGCGGCGGAGAGGGTGAACAGCGGCTGGCCGGCCACGACGCGGTCGCCGGGCTTGGCGTGCAGATCGATGCCGGCTTCGAAGATGACCGGGTCCTCGGCCCGCGCGCGTCCTGCACCGAGACGCCACGCCGCGATGCCGAACGGCAGCGCGTCCATCTGAGACACCACGCCGTCGGCGGGAGCGGTGACCACGTGCGTCTCGCGTGCCGTCGGCAGCGGTGCGTCGGGGTCGCCGTCCTGCGCGCGGATCATGGCCTTCCAGCCGTCCATGGCACGCCCGTCGTCGAGAGCGGCCTCGACATCGGCATCCGGCTGTCCTGCGAGCGCGAGCATCTCGCGCGCCAGGGCGATCGTCAGTTCGCGGACGTCGGAGGGGCCTCCGCCTGCCAGCACCTCGACGGACTCGCGGACCTCGTTGGCGTTGCCGATCGCTCGCCCGAGGGGCACGTTCATGTCGGTGAGCAGAGCGGTCGTGGCGACGCCGGAGTCGGTTCCGAGGGCGACCATCGTGCGCGCGAGTTCGCGTGCCCGATCGATGTCCTGCATGAACGCGCCCGAGCCGAACTTCACGTCGAGCACCAGCGCGTCCGTGCCTTCGGCGATCTTCTTCGACATGATGCTCGACGCGATCAGCGGGATCGCCTCGACCGTGCCGGTGACATCGCGCAGCGCATAGAGCTTCTTGTCTGCGGGAGCAAGACCCGAACCTGCGGCGCAGATCACCGCGCCCACATCGCCCTGCATCTGCGCGAAGATCTCTTCATTGCTGAGCGCGGCACGCCAGCCGGGGATCGACTCGAGCTTGTCGAGCGTGCCGCCGGTGTGGCCGAGTCCTCGGCCGGAGAGCTGCGGCACCGCCACGCCGAACACCGCGACCAACGGTGCGAGCGGCAGGGTGATCTTGTCGCCCACTCCTCCGGTCGAGTGCTTGTCGACGGTCTTCTTGCCGAGGGTCGCGAAGCTCATCCGCTCCCCCGAGGCGATCATGGCATCGGTGAGCACGCGGATCTCGTCGCGCTCCATGCCGCGCTGGAAGACGGCCATCGCGAACGAGGCCATCTGCGCGTCCGACACGTAGCCGCGCGTATAGGCGTCGACCATCCAGCGCAGCGCCTTCTCGGGCACGGCACCTCCGTCACGCTTGGCACGGATCACATCGACGGCGTCGAAGGGTTCAACGCTCATCGGGCGTCCTCCAGGTCTCGGGGGCCGAACGCATCCGGCAGTACTTCATCGATGGTCCGGATGCCGGAGACGGTCTCCAGCAGCATCCCGGGCATCGCGTGCTCGTAGAGCAGTTGGCGGCAGCGGCCGCACGGCATGATCGTCTGTCCGTCGTTGTTCACGCACACGAAGGCGACGAGCTGGCCGCCACCGGACATGTGCAGGTCACCCACCAGCGCGCACTCGGCGCACAGGGTCACCCCGTACGACGCGTTCTCGACGTTGCAGCCGGCGACGATGCGACCGTCGCCGACGAGGGCGGCGGCTCCCACGCGGTACCGCGAGTACGGCGCATAGGCCTTCGTCATGGCGTCTGTCGCGACCTGGCGCAGCTCGTCCCAGTCGATGTCGGTCATGTCTCTCCTAGGACTTTATGTACGGCTTGCCGCTGGCCGCCGGCCCGCGGATCTGACCGGCGAAACCGGCGACCGCGAGAAGCGTCACGACATATGGGAGCATCAGCATGAACTCGCCGGGGATCGGTGTCTTGAGGATCGACAGCAGGTTCTGCAGGTTCGTCGCGAAGCCGAACAGCAGGGCCGCGAGCGTCGCGCGGATCGGATCCCAGCGTCCGAAGATCACGGCGGCGAGGGCGATGAAGCCGAGACCGGCCGTCATGTCCTTGCCGAACTGCGGCACAGAGACGAGCGTGAAGTACGCGCCGCCGATGCCGGCGATCGCGCCCGCGAGCAGGACGTTCCAGAACCGCGTCGAGTTGACCTTGATGCCGACCGTGTCCGCCGCCTGCGGGTGCTCGCCGACGGCGCGGACCCGGAGCCCCCACTTCGTGCGGTACAGGCCCCAGGCGACGATGGCGACGGTGATGAACATGAGATAGACGATGAACGTCTGGTTGAAGAGCACCGGACCGATGATGGGGATGTCGCTGAGCAGCGGGATCTCGATGCGGCTGAAGCGCACCGGGGTGTTGAGCTCGGCCTCGTTCGGTGCGAGCAGCGCGCCGTAGAGGAACCCGGTGAGACCGCTGACGAGCACGTTGAGCACCACGCCGACGATGACCTGCTCGACGAGGTACTTGATCGCGAACGCGGCCAGCACGGCGGCGACGAGCACGCCGCCGAGCATCGCACCCAGCAGTCCGATGAACGGACTGCCGGTGACGCTCGAGAGCAGCGCGGCCGAGAACGCGCCGAGGAGCAGCTGGCCTTCGATCGCGACGTTGACCACGCCCGCCCGCTCGCCGATGACGCCGCCGAGGGCGCCGAACACGAGGGGGACGGAGAGCGAGACGGCTCCGAAGAGCAGGCTGCTGACGGGAACGAGGCCACCGGCGCCCGCCCACACGAGGAACCCGAAGACGGCGATCACGCTGAAGGCGATCACCAGCCAGATCGAGGGCTTGCGGTACGTCCACGCCCGCAGGAACGCGAGCACCGACAGCAGCGCGAGGATCACGATGACGACCCAGCTGGTCGGCCCGGTCGGCAGCGCCACGTCGGGCAGCGCGAACGGCGACGACGGGTCGTTGAGTCGGAAGCTGCTGGTGCCGCTGCGTGGCACGAGCAGGAAGAGGAGCGCCAGCAGCACGGTGGCTGCGGCGAGGACGATCGGCGCTTTCAGGTGCCGCTCGCGCACGGTGGCGAGCTGCACGGTTCCGTCGGCGGCTTCGCTCTGGACGAGGGAGGTCATGCGGTCACCGCCTTCTTCGTGGCTTTGGCTCTCGCCTTGGCCGCCTTCTCGAGGTCGGACTTCGGCAGGAAGAACACTGCGCGCAGCAGAGGCGGCGCGGCGATGAACAGCACGACGAGCGACTGCACGACGAGCACGATGTCGACCGGGATGTCCTGCGCCTGCATCGAGAACGAGCCCGCCTTCAGGGCACCGAACAGGATGCCTGCCGCGAAGGTGCCCCATGCACGGCTGCGGCCGAGCAGGGCGACGGTGATCGCGTCGAAGCCGATCCCGGCGTCGATCGTCTCGGTGATACCGGTCGTGACCGCACCCTGCACCTGGTTCATGCCGGCCAGACCGGCGAGAGCACCGGCCAGGAGCATCGCGTAGACGTAGACGCGCTGCACGCTGATTCCGGCCGCGCGCGCGGCGTGCGGGTTCTCACCCACGGCGCGCATCCGCATTCCGAGCGACGAGCGCTCGATCAGCCACCAGACGAAGAGGGTCGCGATGATCACGATCACGAACCCGAGGTCGAGCAGCGGGAACTGCGGCCCGAGGAGCTCGGGGAACTGCGCGCTCTCAGGGGTGGCGTAGCCGAGGGCCTGGTTCGTGCCGGGCTTCTGCAGCAGACCGGGTGTGCGGATCATCCACAGCAGCAGGTAGTACGCCACGTAGTTGAGCATGATCGTGAGGATGACCTCGTGGGCGCCCGTGCGCGCCTTGAGCAGACCGGCGATCGCGCCCCACAGCGCTCCGCCGGCGATGCCGGCGATCAGGGTGACCGGGATGTGCAGCCAGAACGGCAGGTCGAGCTGGAAGGTGAGGAGACCAGCGGCCGCCACGCCGATGAGCATCTGACCGCGCGCACCGATGTTGAACAGGCCGACGCGGAAGGCGAGGGCGACGCCGAGACCGGCGGCGATCAGGGGCGCCGCGAAGCCCAGCGTGTTGGTCAACGGGCGGATCTGCGCCGCGAAGTCCGCACCGCGTGCGTTGAAGATCGCTCCGCGGAAGAGCGCCTCGTAGCCGTTGTAGACCGCGTTCCAGATCGCGGCGAAGGTGTCGCTCGGACGCTGGAAGAAGTAGCCGGATGCCTCCAGCACGTCCTCGTTGGTGAAGGCGATCAGGATGCCGCCGACGACCAGAGCCAGGAAGATCGCGAGGATAGTCGTGACGGCGCTGCCGCGGAGCATCTCCTTCAGGATCACGTTGCCGCGCGGGGGCGGCGGAACCTCGCCCGTATCGCGCGGCGTCGTGGTCGTGTTCACCGAGAGCTGATCGGCGGAACCCCGTCCCACCGAGTCGCTCCCGTGTGGCGTCGTACCGCTCATGCGGCCACCTCTCCCTCGGCGGCGCCCGCCATCATCAGTCCCAGCGTCTCGCGCGGGGTGTCGCCGGGAACGATCCCGACGATCGTGCCTCTGTACATGACGGCGATGCGGTCGGCGAGAGCCGCCACCTCGTCGAGCTCGGTCGAGACGACCACGACGGGGATGCCCGCGTCTCTCGTCTCGATGATCCGCTTGTGGATGAACTCGATGGAGCCGACGTCGACTCCACGGGTCGGCTGCGCGGCGACGAGCAGTTTGAGCTCGCGGCTCATCTCGCGGGCGATCACGACCTTCTGCTGGTTTCCTCCTGAGAGGGTGCCTGCCGCGGTGTGCGGGCCCTGCGTGCGGATGTCGTACTCGCTGATCCGTGCGCGGGCGAAGTCCTCGAGCGCAGATCGCCGGATGGTCCCGCCCCGGCTGAACTCCTCGTCGCCGGTGCGGTCGAGGATCAGGTTCTCCGCGACAGAGAAGCCTGCGACGAGTCCATCCTCGGTGCGGTCCTCGGGCACGAAGCCGACACCCGCGTCGAGGATCGCTCGCACGCTCTTGCTGACCAGTTCGGTGCCTCCGAGGGTGATCGATCCTTCGACCCTGGCCGCGAGGCCGACGATGGCCTCGACCAGCTCGGTCTGCCCGTTGCCCTGCACTCCGGCCACGGCGAGCACTTCGCCAGGGCGCACGGAGAAGTCGATGCCGTCGACGACGATCGCCCCCGCGGAGGTGAGCACGCGCAGCCCCTTGACCTCGAGGCCGCCCTCGCCGAGGCGCGGCGGGTCCTTGTGCACGGTGAGCTCGACCGCACGTCCGACCATCAGAGACGCCAGCTCGGCGTTGGTCGCCGTGGGCGATGCCTCGCCGACGATGCGGCCGAGGCGGACGATCGTGATCGTGTCCGCGACCTCGCGCACCTCACGCAGCTTGTGGGTGATGAAGACGATCGCCGTGCCTTCGTCCCGCAGCTGACGCATGATGCCCATCAGCTCGTCGGTCTCCTGCGGCGTGAGCACAGCGGTGGGCTCGTCGAAGACCAGGACCTTGGCATCGCGCGACAGCGCCTTGATGATCTCGACCCGCTGCTGCACGCCGACGGGGAGGTCGCCGACGATGGCGTCAGGGTCGATGTCGAAGCCGAAGCGGGCGGCGACGGAGCGAACGTGCTCACGCGCCTTCGTGATGTCGAGGGTGCCCAGGCCCTTGGTCTGCTCGTGGCCGAGCATGACGTTCTCCGCCACCGTGAACACGGGGACGAGCATGAAGTGCTGATGCACCATTCCGATGCCGGCGTTCATCGCGTCGCCGGGGCCGCGGAACCGCTGGACGACGTCGTCCAGGAGGATCTCGCCCTCGTCGGCCTGATACAGCCCGTAGAGGACGTTCATCAGAGTGGACTTGCCTGCACCGTTCTCGCCGAGCAGCGCATGGATCTGCCCCGGCTCGACGACCAGGTCGATGTGGTCGTTGGCCACCAGGGTTCCGAACCGCTTGGTGATACCGCGAAGTTCGAGCTTCATATCTGCACCTTATCCAGAAGTGTCATCCAGAAGAGTCCGAAGAATCTCCGGCGCATCGCACGGGGATCGCCCGGATGCGCCGCGAACAGTCGTCATCGTCCGTCCACGGCGCGGGGCGAGTGGCCGCTTGCACCACTCGCCCCGCCATGGATGTGAACTGCTTACGGGGAGTTCTCCGACTCCACCGTGATGTCACCCGAGATGATCTGCTCCTGCAGAGCCGAGATCTCATCGAGCAGCCCGTCGGGCAGGTCGCCCTCGAAGGCACCGAAGCCCGAGAGCTTGACGCCCTCGTTCTCGAGCGTGCCGATGTAGGGAGCCGGGTCGAAGTCGCCCTCGGATGCGGCGACGGTCGCGTCCTCGACGGCGACGTCGATGGCCTTCATGATCGAGAAGAGGGTGACATCGGCCACGCTCTCGTCGGCCACCGCGAGGTCGCTGTCGACGCCGACCAGCAGCGTGTCCTTGCCGCTGTCGGCGATGGCCGCCGCGGCGCTCTGGTAGATCGGTCCACCGACCGGGAGGATCACGTCGACGCCCTGGTCGAGCACGCCCTGGGCGGTCTGCTTGGCGGTGTCGTTCGCGTCGAAGCCGCCGGTGAAGGAGCCCTTCTGCGTGGCGGCGTCCCAGCCGAAGACCTCGACGGCGCCCGACTTGTCCTCGTTGTACTTCTCGACGCCGAGCTGGAAGCCGTCCATGAACACGGCGACCGACGGGATCTGCATTCCGCCGAAGGTGCCGACCTTGTTCACGCCCGATGCAGCAGACCAGCCGGCGGCGGCGTAGCCACCGAGGTAGGCGGCCTGAGCCGTGTCGAAGACGAGGGGCTTGATGTTGGGAGCATCGGTGGTGCCGTCGAAGTCGTTGTCGGCATAGTCGTCGATGATCGCGTAGTCGATCTCGGGGTTGGCGAGAGCGGACTCGACGGTCGCGGCGGAGAGCTTGAAGCCGACTGCGACGATGAGCGAGCAGCCCTCCGAGACAGCGGTCTCGAGGTTGGGCGCGTAGTCGTTGTCGTTGGCGGACTCGAACTCGATCGGCTTGACGCCGAGAGTCTCCGCTGCGCGGTCCATGCCCTCCTTGGCGGACTGGTTGAACGACTTGTCGTTCCAGCCGCCCGCGTCCGAGACGAGGCAGGGGATGAAGTCGGAGTCAGCCTCGCCGCCGCCGGTGCCGCCCGATTCGGTGGGAGCCTGGCCGCAGCCGGCAAGTGCGAAGACGACGCCAGCGGCGATGGTCGCGCCGAGCAGCTTCTTGGTGGTGGAGATGGTCAACTCATGCCTCCTGAACGGTGCCGCGGCCCTCGCGGATCGCTCAAAGTTACCTAGTGTTTCGACTTTTGTGCATGCACGAGGGCGAAGCGCTGGCGAATGGTTACAAACCTGAAACCAAGACAGCCGATGAGCGACGGTGCGTGCTCATCAGAGCACGTCGCTCCGCCCCGTCAGCTTCAGGGACTCGACGACACCCTTCACCCGCTGCGCATGTTCTATCGTCGTGACGAGCAGAGCGTCTGGCGTGTCGACCACCACGATGTCCTTCACGCCGATCAGGCTGATCACGCGAGAGGTCTGACTGACCAGGATCCCGCTGGCAGCATCCGACAGCACCCGGGCTTTCGGCCCGAGCACGGCGAGGTCGTTCTTCCGCCCGTTGTTGATGAGCTTGGTGAGGGAGGCGAAGTCCCCCACGTCGTCCCAGTCGAAGTGCCCGGGCACGACCGCGAGGCGTCCGCGTCGCGCAGCCGGCTCAGCCACCGCGTAGTCGATCGCGATCTTCTTCAGCCCGGGCCAGATCCGATCCACGGCGGGGCCGCGGCGCTCACGGTCGTCCCATGCCTCGGCGAGCTCGAGCAGCCCGGCGTGCAGGGCCGGCTCGTTCGCGGCGAGCTCATCGAGCAGCACGCTCGCCTTGGCGATGAACATTCCGGCGTTCCAGAGGTAGCCGCGGTCGGCGAAGTAGGCCTTGGCGGTCTCGAGGTCGGGCTTCTCGACGAAGCTCTCGACCAGGGCGGCCTCGCGCGCCCCTTCGACGAGGAGCTCCGCGCCCCTCTTGATGTAGCCGAAGCCGATCGCAGGCTCGGTCGGAGAGATGCCGATCGTGCAGATGTATCCCTCGCGCGCGACCTCGACGGCGTCGCGGACGGCGAACTCGAACACACGCGTGCTGCGGATGACGTGGTCGGCGCTGAACGAGCCGATGATCACGTCGGGGTCTCTCCGATGCAGGACTGCGGCCGCCAACCCGATCGCCGCCGCGGACTCGCGCGGCTCCGACTCCAGGAACACATTCAGATCCGGTATTCCGGGCAGCTCCGCCTCCACCGCCGCGCGATGGGCCCGGCCGGTGACCACGGCGATCCGGTCGGCCCCGGCCAACGGCTCCAGCCTGTCCCACGTGTCGCGCAGCAGAGAGTGCCCGGAACCCGTGAGATCGTGCAGGAACTTCGGCGCGTCCGCGCGGGAGAGAGGCCAGAGTCGGCTGCCGATTCCGCCGGCAGGGATCACGGCGTAGAAGTTCTCGATGGGTTGGCTCACCCTGCCAGGGTATCTCCACGGAAAGTCTCGACATCGAGACACTTAGGCTCCCCTTCGTCGCCCGCAGTCGTCTCACGGGAATAGGATGGTGTCCGATCGGCCGTGCCTGATGACAGCAGGCTCACGCTTGGAAGACGCACTGCACGCGACCGAGTCACTTCGATCCAGGGAGGACGACCGTGTCCACAAGCGCTCGCTTGACACCGTCGATTTCGGAAACCACTTCCAAGACGCCACGCGGCACCCTCTACCGGGGTCGCGAAGGCATGTGGTCGTGGGTGCTTCACCGCATCACCGGAGTCGCCATCTTCTTCTTCCTGTTGGTGCATGTGCTCGACACTGCACTCATCAGGGTCTCCCCCGAGGCGTACAACGCCGTCATCGGCACGTACAAGAACCCGATCATGGCGCTCGGCGAGGTCGTGCTGGTGGCAGGCATCGTGTTCCACGCGATGAACGGCCTCCGCATCATCGCCGTCGACTTCTGGTCCAAGGGTGCCAAGTACCAGCGCCAGCTGTTCTGGGGCGTGCTTCTGGTGTGGGGCATCATCATGGCGGGCTTCGTGCCTCGTCACCTGATGCTCGCGTTCGCCGGCTTCGGAGGAGGACACTGATGACCGCTCAGACCGTCGCAGCCCCTGTCCGCCGTCAGCGCGGATTCAACCTCGAGAAATGGGGCTGGCTCTTCATGCGCGCCTCCGGCCTCGTGCTCGTCGTGCTCATCTTCGGGCACCTGTTCATCAACCTGATGGTCGGCGAGGGCATCCACGCCCTGGACTTCGCGTTCATCGCCGGAAAGTTCGCCACGCCGTTCTGGCAGTGGTGGGACGTCCTCATGCTCTGGCTCGCGCTGATCCACGGCGCCAACGGCATGCGCACGATCGTCAACGACTACGTGACGAACAACACCGCTCGCAAGGCGCTGATCTGGGCCCTCGGCCTGGCCGCAGCCCTGCTCATCATCCTCGGCACCCTGGTCGTCTTCACGTTCGACCCGTGCCTCGGCGTGACCGAGTCGAGCACACTGTGGGAACAGTGCCAGACGCTGGGCAAGTAGAAGAGAAGGCATACGAGAAGTGACTACCGAGACCCAGGATTCCGTCGTGCGCGACGGCGTGCACTACCACCAGTTCGACATCGTGATCGTGGGCGCCGGCGGCGCCGGCATGCGAGCGGCCATCGAGGCAGGCTCCGGCGCGAAGACCGCGGTCATCTCCAAGCTCTACCCGACGCGGTCGCACACCGGTGCGGCGCAGGGCGGCATGGCGGCTGCGCTCGCGAACGTCGAGGAGGACAGCTGGGAGTGGCACACCTTCGACACCGTCAAGGGCGGCGACTACCTGGTCGACCAGGATGCTGCGGAGATCCTCGCCAAAGAGGCGATCGACGCGGTCATCGACCTCGAGAACATGGGTCTCCCCTTCAACCGCACGCCCGAGGGCAAGATCGACCAGCGTCGATTCGGCGGCCACACCGCCGAGCACGGCAAGACCCCGGTGCGCCGCGCATGCTACGCCGCCGACCGCACCGGTCACATGATCCTGCAGACGCTGTTCCAGAACTGCGTCAAGCTCGGCATCAACTTCTTCAACGAGTTCTACGTCCTCGACCTGCTCACGGTGAAGGACGCCGACGGCAAGACCCAGATCTCGGGCGTCGTCGCATACGACCTCTCGACCGGTGAGCTGCACGTGTTCCAGGCCAAGGCCGTGATCTTCGCGACCGGCGGCTTCGGCAAGATCTTCAAGACGACCTCGAACGCGCACACCCTCACGGGTGACGGTGTCGGCATCGTCTGGCGAAAGGGCCTCCCCCTCGAGGACCTCGAGTTCTTCCAGTTCCACCCGACCGGACTGGCCGGACTCGGCATCCTCCTCACCGAGGGCGCCCGCGGCGAGGGAGCCATTCTGCGCAACGCCTCGGGCGAGCGCTTCATGGAGCGCTATGCCCCGACGATCAAGGACCTCGCACCTCGCGACATCGTCGCCCGCTGCATGGTGCAGGAGGTGGCCGAAGGCCGCGGCGCCGGTCCTCACAAGGACTACGTGCTGCTGGACTGCACTCACCTGGGTGCCGAGGTTCTCGAGACCAAGCTGCCCGACATCACCGAGTTCGCCCGCACGTACCTGGGTGTCGACCCGGTCGTCGAGCCCGTGCCGGTGATGCCGACGGCCCACTACGCGATGGGCGGCATCCCCACGAACAACGACGCAGAGGTTCTCGCCGACAACACCACCGTCGTCCCGGGTCTCTACGCCGCCGGCGAGTGCGCCTGCGTCTCGGTGCACGGCGCCAACCGTCTCGGCACCAACTCGCTGCTCGACATCAACGTGTTCGGCAAGCGCGCAGGCCGCAATGCGGTGGAGTACGTCAAGACCGCCGAATTCGTGCCGCTTCCGGAGAACCCCGCCGGGTTCGTCTCCGGGATGCTCGAGGGCCTGCGCAACAACCAGGGCACCGAGCGCATCGCCGTGCTCCGCAAGGCGCTGCAGGACGAGATGGACAAGGGCGCGCAGGTCTTCCGCACGCACGAGTCGCTCGAGCACGTGCTCGGCGTCATCAAGGAACTGCGCGACCGCTACATGAACGTGCACGTCGACGACAAGGGCAAGCGGTTCAACACCGACCTGCTCGAGGCCGTCGAGCTGGGCTTCCTGCTCGACATCGCCGAGGTCGTCGTCTATGCCGCGCAGAACCGTGAGGAGAGCCGGGGCGGCCACATGCGCGACGACTTCCCCACCCGCAACGACGAGAAGTACATGCAGCACACGATGGCCTATCTCACGGGCGATCCGCACTCCTCCACTCCGAGCGATCACATCAAGCTCGACTGGAAGCCGGTCGTGTTCACGAAGAACGAGCAGGGCGAGTTGAACTACCCGCCGATGGAGAGGAAGTACTGAGCATGTCGAACGCCATCGCCGAAGCTCCCGCAGACACGACGCAGGACACGGGCATCCAGTCGTTCATCGTCACGTTCAACATCCGTCGATTCGACCCCGAGATCGACTCCGAGCCGCACTGGGTCGACTACGACGTGGAGCTGTACTCGACCGACCGCGTCCTCGACGCCCTGCACAAGATCAAGTGGGAGGTCGACGGCTCGCTCACGTTCCGCCGCTCGTGCGCCCACGGCATCTGCGGCTCTGACGCGATGCGCATCAACGGCCGCAACCGCCTGGCGTGCAAGACGCTGATCAAGGACCTCGACATCTCGAAGCCGATCTACGTCGAGGCGATCAAGGGCCTGCCGCTCGAGAAGGACCTCGTCGTCGACATGGAGCCGTTCTTCGCGTCGTACCGCGAGGTGCAGCCGTTCCTCGTCGCGAACTCGGTGCCGGAGAAGGGCAAGGAGCGGGTCCAGTCGATCGCGGATCGCGAGATCTTCGACGACACGACCAAGTGCATCCTCTGCGCCGCGTGCACCTCGTCGTGCCCCGTCTTCTGGACCGACGGTCAGTACTTCGGACCCGCGGCGATCGTGAACGCGCACCGCTTCATCTTCGACTCCCGCGATGACAACGCTGCGGTCCGTCTCGACATCCTCAACGACAAGGAAGGCGTCTGGCGCTGCCGCACGACCTTCAACTGCTCCGAGGCCTGCCCCCGCGGCATCGAGGTCACCAAGGCCATCGCCGAGGTCAAGCAGGCAGTGCTTCGCGGTCGTCCCTGACTCTCGCGCGCTGACGACGACGGGCGGGCTCCTTCACGGAGTCCGCCCGTTCTCTCTGTGTGGATAGGGTGAGGATGTGTCTGATCCCGCTGGCGCCGAGAACGAGCCCCGCCGCCTCGACGCGGCCGTCGAACGGGCCACCGCACTGACCCAGCGCACACTCGGGCTGTTCCCCGTGCGCGTGTGGCGTCACTTCCTGCAGCACAATGGGTTCCTCCTCGCAGCGGGCGTGAGCTACCAGGCGCTGTTCGCGATCTTCGCGGCGATCTATCTCGCCTTCGCCATCGCCGGTCTCTGGCTCGGAGGCAGCACCGAAGCGGTCGACGGCATGATCGACATCATCAACAGCTACATCCCCAACCTGATCCAGGACGAGGGCGGGGTGTTCACCCCGCAGCAGGTGCAGGAGATCGCTGCGAGCACGACCGGGCTGCTCAGCATCACCGGTCTGATCGCGCTCGGAACCGTGATCTGGACGGCCATCGGCTGGGTGACGTTCTCGCGACGCGCGACGCGCGACATCTTCGGCCTGCCGCCCGACCGTCGCAGCTACGTCATCCTGAAGGCGAGGGATCTTCTCGCCGCGCTGATCTTCGGAGCGTCGCTGATCGCCGGTTCACTGCTCAGCTCCGCCAGCGCTGTCGCGATGAGCTGGATCCTGAGCCTGCTGGGATGGGGATCCGCCCTCGACGGCCTCACCAGCATCCGGATCGGCACCGTGCTCGTGTCCTTCGCGCTGCTGTCGGGCGCGCTCGCGGCGATGGTGCGCTTCCTCACCGGCACATCCCTGCACTGGAGCACGATCTGGCCGGGCGCGCTCCTCGGCGGCGGGGCGATGACGATCCTCCAGTTCGGCGCGGGATTCCTGCTGAGCTACACGCCGACGAATCCGCTGCTCGCCACGTTCGCGATCTTCATCGGTCTGCTGCTGTGGTTCAGGGTGAACGGCGTGGTGATGCTGGTCGCCTCCTCGTGGATCGCCGTCGCGGCGAAGGATCGTGACCTGCCGCTGCTCGCCCAGTCCGACGCGGAGCGGCGGGCGGCTGAACACCAGACCCTGGTGGCAGCAGCCCGCATCCGCGTGCGCGAGGCGCACGAGGCTCGCGAGACGGCTCCGTGGTACCGCGCCTGGGCCGCCGCCAGGGCCGTGCATGCGACGGAGCAGGAGCTCGCCGACCTGGAGGCCTCTGCTCCCCCGCCCGTCGATGCGAGCTCCGCCTTCGCCCAGCGTCTGCTGGCCGATCTGCAGCGTCCGTCCAAGGATGTCGGCGGCCCTCGTTAGGCTGGTGAGCATGCCTCATCTGCGTATCGCCTCGGTCAATGTCAACGGGATCCGAGCGGCGGCTCGCAACGGTATGAGCAGCTGGCTCGATGCGGCCGACGTCGACATCCTGACACTGCAGGAGGTCCGCGGGCAGGACGAGCACCTCGAGGCCGCGCTTCCCGGATGGACGTTCGTGCACGACGAGGCCACGGCCAAGGGACGCGCCGGAGTGGCGATCGCGAGCCGCGTGCCGGCCATCGCCTCCCGCACCGAGTTCGGCGACGACGACTTCGATTCGAAGGGACGCTGGATCGAAGCTGATTTCCTCATCGGAGACCGCCCGCTCACGGTGGTCAGCGCCTACGTGCACAGCGGCGAGGCCGACACTCCGAAACAGGAGGAGAAGTGGAAGTTCCTCGATGCGTTCGGTGTGCGTCTCGCGGACCTCGGCGATGATGACGGCGCGCTCGCTCTCGTGACCGGTGACCTGAACGTCGGCCATCGCGAACTCGACATCAAGAACTGGCGGGGCAACCGCAAGAAGGCCGGTTTCCTCCCCCGCGAGCGCGCGTACTTCGACCGGTTCCTCGGAGCGGCGGGCGAGACGGTCGAGTCCGCAGACGGCTCGACCGGCACCGGTCTCGGCTGGGTCGACGTCGGGCGCGTGTTCCACGGTGAGGTCGACGGGCCGTACACGTGGTGGTCGATGCGCGGTCAGGCATTCGACAACGATTCGGGGTGGCGCATCGACTACCACCTCGCGACTCCCGCGCTCGCCGAGCGGGTCACGGCCTATCACGTCGCCCGCGCGGCCGCGTACGACCAGCGCTGGAGCGACCACGCTCCGGTCGTGGTCGACTACAGCTACTGACCTCTCGCGCACCGACTGCCTGCTGTCCGGGTCGCGGTTTCGGTCCGGGTCTCGGTCCGGGTGCGATCAGGCCGTGACGAGAGCGACGACCAGTGCGCCCGCGACCGCGAGGTATCCGAGCATGCTCCATAGGTAGGCCGTGCCCCGGAGTGCGCGAGGGAACACGAGCGGCACCGCGATCGCGACGAGGATGCCGGCGATGAGCGCGAGGAACGTGCCGAAGATGATCCCGTAGCCATGCGGGTCGCCGCTCGTCCATCCGAACCGGCTGTTCAGCGCCACCCACGCGAGCAGGACGAACGGTGCGCCGAACAGCACCTTGAGCACGACTCCGATGATGCGAGAGATGCCATCGCCGCGTTCCCTATCGGCGCCGGCGGCATCCGGAGCAGTCGTCATGGAGCGAGTCTTCCCCGCCGGCTCGCGGACCACCACCACCCCCATAGGATTGATACCGTGACGAAACCTCGCCTCTACTCAGGAATGCAGCCCTCCGCCGACTCTCTGCAGATCGGCAACTACATCGGAGCGCTCCTGCAGTGGCGGGACCTGCAGAGCTCGTACGACGCGTATTTCTCCGTTGTCGACCTGCACGCGCTCACGGTCGCACAGGACCCCGCGGAGCTGCGTGAGAAGACCCGCCGGACCGCCGCCCAGTACATCGCCGCGGGCATCGAGCCCTCGCTGTCGACGCTGTATGTGCAGTCGCACGTCCGCGCGCACGCGGAGCTCGCCTGGATCCTCTCGACGATCACGGGTTTCGGTGAAGCCGGCCGCATGACCCAGTTCAAAGACAAGTCAGCGCGCTACGGCGCCGACGCGACGAGCGTCGGCCTGTTCACCTACCCGGTGCTGATGGCCGCCGACATCCTGCTCTACCAGACCGACGTCGTGCCTGTCGGCGATGACCAGAAGCAGCACGTCGAGCTCACGCGAGACCTGGCCGAGCGCTTCAATTCGCGGTTCGGAGAGACGTTCGTCGTGCCCCGACCCGTGATCCAGAAGGACACGGCGCGCATCTACGACCTCCAGAACCCGACGTCGAAGATGTCGAAGTCGGCAGAGAGCGACGCGGGCGTGCTGTGGATGCTCGACGACCCGGCGAAGTCGGCGAAGAAGATCATGCGCGCGGTGACCGACAACGAAGGCTCGGTCCGCTTCGATCGCGAGAGCAAGCCGGGCGTCTCGAACCTGCTGACCATCTACGCGGCGCTCTCAGGACGACAGGTTCCCTCGATCGAAGACGAGTATGCGGGCCGCGGCTACGGCGACTTCAAGAAGGGGCTCGCCGAAGTGGTCGTGAACGAGTTCGAACCCGTGCGCGCTCGTGCACTCGAGCTTCTCGACGACCCGGCCGAGCTCGATCGGATCCTCGCGCAGAACGCTGCGCGCGCGGATGCCGTCGCCGACGCGACCCTCGGAGCGGTATACGACCGAGTCGGACTGCTTCGTCGCGTCTGACCTCGACAGCCATAGGATGGGGGCGTGACTGATCCGCAGCAGCCCCCGTCCGGTGCCGTCCCCCCTGTGCCTCCCGTGCCCCGGTCGGACGAGGAGCAGCCGCAGTTCGCATCGCCCGTGTCGTCACCGGCGCCGCAGATCTCGACGCCGGCGCCGCCCGCACCGCCTTCGTACTCGACGCCTCCGGCTCCGCCCGCGCACCAGGGCGCGCCTCCCGTCTACCAGGGCGCACCCCCCGCGGCTCCCGCCGCCCCGACCCAGCCGTTCTCCGCCGGTCAGCCCGCACCCGCATACCCGGCACCGACGGGCGCTCCCCTGTACCCGCATCCCGCGGGTCAGCAGCCCGGCGCACCGACCTACCAGGCGGCTCCTCCCGGCGCCTACCAGGTTCCGGTCGGTGGCTACTCGGCGCCCGCAGGCGCGTATCAGGCGCCGATCACCGGGGAGAAGAAGTCCGGGCTGATGGGCATCCTGGCGCTGATCCTGGCGATCGTGGCCGCTGTCGTCACGCCGATCGTCGCCGGAGTCGCCGGCTTCGACATCGGTCGTCGCCTCCCGGGCGGTCTCGACACGACCGATCCCGACTTCCTGTCGATCCTCTCGCCCGCGCGGGACCAGGTGCTGTGGGCGGAGATCTCGTTCTGGACAGGGACGATCCTCGGCATCGCCGCCATCGTCATCGGCATCATCGCGATTCGCAAGAAGCAGGCGCGCGGCGCGGGCATCACTGCACTCGTCGTCGCGGTGCTCGGCCCGATCATCTTCTGGGTCGTGCTGCTGGTCACCCTGTCGACCGGCACCGCGACCGGCTTCCTGCCGTAACGAAGCGGTGCGACGACCGCACCTCGTTCGGCTCAGCGTGGCGCGTGGTGCTTCTGCTGCGCGGAGAGCAGGCCTTCCTCGACGAGCAGCTCGACCGCGTCCGCCCCGTCTGACACGAGAATCGGCAGGTTCGCGCGCTCGTCTTTGCCGAACGGCGAGAGCACCCAATCGGCGGGGTCCTGTCGACCCGCCGGGCGACCGATGCCGACGCGCACCCGCGGGAACTCCGGCGTGGTGAGGGCGCGGGCGATGTCGCGCACCCCGTTGTGTCCGCCGTGGCCTCCGCCGATCTTGAGCTTGACGGTGTCGAAGGGGATGTCGAGTTCGTCGTGGACGACGATGACCTGCTCCGGCGGCACCGAGTAGAAGCGAGCGAGAGCCGCCACCGGAGTGCCGGAGACGTTCATGAACGTGTTGGGCTTGGCGAGCACGAGCTTGTCACCGCCCGGACGCACCCAGGTCTCGACGACACGCGCCCCGCCCTTGTGCTCGCGAAAGCTCTCGCCACGGCGCGAGGCGAGCTCGTCGACGACCATCTGGCCGATGTTGTGGCGCGTGGCCTCGTATCGCGGGCCGGGGTTGCCGAGCCCCACCACGAGCCAGGTGGATGCCATGTGATCGTCCTCTCGCATGCGGGCCCTTCGCGGTGCCCGGGTCAGGATACGACAGAGGGGGCGCGATCTGCTCGCGCCCCCTCTGTGATGCAGTCAGCTGTGCGCTGCGCCTGCGGAGATCACTCCGCGGCGGGAGCCTCCTCGGCGGAAGCCTCGTCGGCTCCGGCCTCGTCCTCACCGAGCGACTCCTCGGCCGGGATCGCGATCGCGACGACGAGCACCTCGGGGTCGGTCAGCAGCGTCGAGCCCTTGGGGAGCGTGACGTCGGCGGCGGTGATGTGCGCGCCCTCTTCGAGACCCTCGACCGAGACCTCGACGTTCTGCGGCAGGTGCGTGGCCTCGGCCTCGATCGAGATCGTGTTCGCGTCCTGGTTGACGATCGTGCCGGGAGCCGGCTCTCCGGTGACGATGACGGGAACGTCGATCGTGACCTTCTCGCCCTTGCGAACGACCAGCAGGTCGATGTGCTCGATGATCTGGTGCACCGGGTCGCGCTGGACATCCTTGACGAGGGCGAGCTGGTCCTTGCCGTCGATGTCGAGCTCGAGCAGCGCGTTCGCGCGGCGGATGATCAGCGAGACCTGGTGGCCGGGCAGTGCGACGTGCACGGGGTCGGTGCCGTGACCGTAGATGACGGCGGGGATCTTGCCTGCGGCGCGCAGACGACGGGCGAAGCCCTTGCCGAAGCTCTCGCGGAGCTCGGCCTTGACCTTGGTGTCTTCAGACATGGGGTTCTCCTTCGGGGCACGCAGCGACAGCTACGCGGTGGTCTTGGAATTGTTCTCGAACGCAGACACGTGAGGAAAGCCACCGGCTTGCTTCGCCGCGTCGATAACGGATGCCAGCGCACGCGCAGAAGCATCCCTCGCCGAGGTACTCCTCTCATGGTACCGGATGAGCCGATAGGCTGAGAACACCGATCCCTCTCTGCAGAACATGGAGTTCCCACATGCTCGACGGCGTCTTCTTCTCCCACGCGATCGCCTGGCTCATCGGCGCGATGACCGTGTGCGCCGCAGGCTTCACCTTCGCGGCTCTGTTCTCGCTCGGGCGCTCGGGGTACCGCAAGGACTGATCTCCTCGCGTCCGACACCACCCGTCACACGGGAGCACCACCCCGGACGCCGCGATAATCTGGGAGCATCCCCTTCTTCTCGATCTAGGAGCCATCTGTGCCCGAAGCATCAGCGAACATCGGAGTCGTCGGACTCGCCGTCATGGGTTCGAACCTCGCCCGCAACCTCGCCAGCCGCGAGGGCAACACGGTGGCGATCTTCAACCGCAGCTACGAGAAGACCGAGACGCTCGTCTCCGAGCACCCTGAGGCCGGCTTCATCCCGGCCAAGACGTACCAGGAGTTCGCCGACTCGCTGCAGAAGCCGCGCACGGCGATCATCATGGTCAAGGCCGGCGGCCCGACCGACGCCGTGATCGACTCGCTCGTCGAGGTCTTCGAGCCGGGCGACATCATCGTCGACGGCGGCAACGCGTACTTCCCCGACACGATCCGCCGCGAGAAGGCCGTCCGCGAGACGGGCATCAACTTCGTCGGCGCCGGCATCTCGGGCGGCGAAGAGGGCGCGCTCACGGGCCCGTCGATCATGCCCGGCGGCTCGGACGAGTCCTGGATCACCCTCGGCCCGATCCTCAAGTCGATCGCCGCGATCGCCGAGGGCGAGCCGTGCGTCACGCACGTCGGCCACGACGGCGCGGGCCACTTCGTCAAGATGGTGCACAACGGCATCGAGTACGCCGACATGCAGCTGATCGCCGAGGCCTACGACCTCATCCGTCGCGGCACGGGCAAGTCCCCCGCCGAGATCGCCGAGATCTTCGCCGAGTGGAACAAGGGCGAGCTCGAGTCGTACCTGATCGAGATCACCGCAGAGGTGCTGCGCCAGGTGGATGCCGAGACCGGCAAGCCGCTCGTCGACGTGATCCTCGACCAGGCCGGGGCCAAGGGCACCGGTGCATGGACCGTGCAGACCGCCCTGTCGCTCGGCGTGCCGGTGTCGGGTATCGCCGAGGCCACCTTCGCCCGATCGCTGTCCTCGCACCCCGAGCAGCGCGAGGTCGCAGGCTCTCTTCCCGGCCCTGACGACGCGTTCACCGTCGCCGACGAGGCCGCGTTCATCGAGGACGTGCGTCTCGCGCTCTACGCCTCGAAGATCGTCGCCTACTCGCAGGGCTTCGACGAGATCCGCGCGGGCGCGGCAGAGTACGGCTGGAACATCGACCTCGGCGCGATCAGCAAGATCTGGCGCGGCGGCTGCATCATCCGTGCGCAGTTCCTCAACCGCATCGCCGACGCCTACGCCGCAGAGCCCGGCCTGCCCGTGCTGCTGACGGCTCCCTACTTCACCGAGGCGATCACCCGCGCGCAGGCGCCGTGGCGTCGCGTCGTGGTCGCGGCGGCTCAGGCCGGCATCCCCGCTCCGGCGTTCTCGTCGTCGCTGTCGTACTACGACGGCATCCGCGCCGACCGCCTCCCGGCCGCCCTCGTGCAGGGACAGCGCGACTTCTTCGGTGCGCACACCTACAAGCGCATCGACAAGCCGGGCACGTTCCACACGCAGTGGTCGGGCGACCGCACCGAGATCGAAGCCGAAGACACGCACTGAGCGCTCTCTGACGCATGACGAAGGCCCCGGCGAGTGTCGCCGGGGCCTTCGTCTTGTCTCACCTGGTGATGTCCTGCACCGTCCCCTTCGCGAGCCGCAGCCGCCTCGTCGCTCGACGAGCCACCGCCGAGTCGTGCGTGACGACGATCATGGTGATCCCCTCGGCGCACAGCCCCTCGAGCAGCGTGAGGATCTCGTCTCGCATGCTCTCGTCGAGGTTGCCGGTCGGTTCATCGGCCAGCAGCACCCGAGGCCGCTTCACGATCGCCCTGGCGATCGCCACGCGCTGCTGCTGACCGCCCGAGAGCTCGGTCGGCAGGTGGTCGCCACGGTCGTCGAGGCCGACGTGAGCGAGCGCCTGCGCCACGCGCGCTGATCGCTCGGCGCGACTGAGCGAGGTCGGCTCGAGCGCCATGTTCACGTTCTCGGCAGCCGTGAGGGTCGGGATGAGGTTGAACCCCTGGAAGACGAAGCCGATCTCCTGGGCCCGGATGCGAGTGAGCTCACGAGCGGATGCGGAGGCGAGCTCGATGTCGCCCAGCTTCAGCGACCCCGAAGACGGCTTGTCGAGCGCTCCCAGCAGCTGCAGCAGCGTCGATTTGCCTCCTCCAGTGGGCCCCTGGATCGTGACGAACTCGCCGGGGTCGATGGTGAGATCGACACCGGTCAGCGCCTTCACCGTCCTTGCCTTCTGCCGGTAGGTGCGAGTGACGCCCTGCGCGCGGTATATCGGCGCCGCGGCATCCGTCCCGTTCGCCGTGGGGGCGATGTCTGCGATGGTCATGATGTCTCTCCTCTGTCTGTGATGTCTCGTGAACCGTCAGGCGACGGAACGCAGTGCCTCGGCAGGGCTCAGTCGTGCCGCCCGCCATCCGCCGAACGCTCCGGCCACGAGGCCACCGAGCACGGCGAGACCGACGGCCGCGACCAGCACCCAGGGGGTGAAGGGGGCCTGCAACACGATGTCGGCCGCCTGTTGCGTCTGGAACATGCCGCCACCTCCGGTGGGTCTGCCACCCGTTCCCCCGGGGCCGCCTTCGGCAGTGCCCGCGGCAGCAGCGGCGACCGTCGGCTTCACGAGGTTGATGACGACGATCCCGGTGATGCCGAGCACCAGGCCTACGGCGCCGCCGATGAGTCCCTGCACCATCGACTCGCCCGCGACCTGACGCACGACACGGCCGTTGGACCAGCCGATCGCTTTGAGGGTGCCGAACTCTCTCGTGCGACGTGAGACGCCCGACAGCGTCAGCAGCACCGAGAGCAGCACGGCGACCGCGAGCACGATGATCGACAGCCAGGTGCCGAGGTTCGTGATCAGCGAGGTCGCGCTCGACAGCGACCCTGAGACAATCGATGCGAGCTCGGACTGCGACGTGACGGTGGCATCGGGAAGCTCGTCGGCGAGTGCCGTTTGCACAGCGTCGATGGACGCCGCCGACTCGGCCTGCACATAGACGGTGGAGACGACGTCTCCGGCACCCGAGAGCTCCTGGGCCGTGTCGAGGGGCAGGTAGACGTTGGCCGCGGTGTCGGCGGAGTCGGAGGTGGATGCCACGATGCCGACGATCTCGACATCGGAACCGGCGACGTCGATCGTGTCACCGACGGCGATCTCGTTCGTGCTCGCGTAGGTGGCGTCGACGAGGGCGACGAGCGCACCCGCATCATCGCTGTCGAGAGCGCGGCCGTCGCTGATCTCGACCGAGGCGAGCGGACCCACCGACGTCACGGCCGGATCGATGCCGAGCACCGTGAACGACTCGACGCCGAAGGAGCCGCCACCGGCGCCGCCCTGGGGCGGTGCGTCGCCCTCGGTGGGAGCGGTGCCCTCAGCGGTTCCGTCCTGCGCTCCGAAGCCGCCGCTGGGCAGCTCACCCGAGAAGGTCGAGTTCGTGAGGCTGAGCGCAGCGGATGCCGCCGTCACGCCGTCCGTCGCCGTCACCGTGTCGAGCACGGTCGCGTCGAGAGTTCCGCGCATGAAGTCCGTCATCAGGGTCGACTGACTCAACGTCGTCGTGTCGCCTTCGGTGGCTCCGTCCTCCGATCCGAAGTCGAAGCGCTGACCACCGCCCTCCCCCGGCTCAGCCGCGGCCCCGGTGACCGTGAGGTCGGTTCCGACGCCGTAGACCGACTCCAGTGCCTGGGCCTGCGCATCGCGCACTCCCGCGGTGAGCGCGTTGACGACGATGACCAGGGCGATCGCGATGGCGAGCCCGATCGCGACGATCATCGTCTGTCTCTTGCGGCCCGCCAACTCGCGCCGCAGATATGTCCCGTACATGTCTCTCCTTCCGCCGCGCCGTTCGCGGGCCGATGATGACGCTAGGGAGCGGACTTTTGCGAGATCGAGGGATGAGTGATGAGAAGACTATGGTCGGCGGATCTCACAGCCCACGCATAGCGCTCTCCATAGAAACCCCATAGGTGATTCCGCAGAATGTACTCATGAGCTCCGATCTCCCCGAACTGCGCCGCCCCGACGGCTCCCCCCTGCGCATCCTCGCCGTCGACGATGAGCAGATGCTCACCGATCTCCTCGCGATGGCCCTGCGGATGGAGGGCTGGGAGGTGCGCACCGCATCATCCGGCCTGGAGGCGCTGCAGGTCGCGCGCGAATTCGAACCCGACGCGCTCGTGCTCGACATCATGATGCCCGACCTCGACGGCATGGCCGTGCTGCGGCGCCTTCGCGAATCCGGCAGCCTCGTGCCGGTGCTCTTCCTCACTGCGAAGGATGCCGTCGGCGACCGGGTCGCCGGCCTCACCGCCGGTGGTGACGACTACGTCACGAAGCCGTTCAGCCTGGAAGAGGTGATCGCCCGACTGCGCGCGATCATCCGCCGCACCGGACACGCGACGGCCGACGACGGCCAGTCGATCCTCCGCGTCGCCGACCTCACCCTCAACGAGGACAGCCACGAGGTCGTCCGCGACGGCACCGAGATCGAGCTGACCGCGACCGAGTTCGAGCTGCTCCGCTATCTGATGCGCAACGAGCGACGAGTGCTGTCGAAGGCCCAGATCCTCGACAGGGTGTGGAGCTACGACTTCGGCGGCAAGTCGTCGGTCGTCGAGCTGTACATCTCGTACCTGCGCAAGAAGATCGACGCCGGGCGCACCCCGCTGCTGCACACGGTGCGAGGTGTCGGCTACATGATCAAGGCGCCCCAGTGAGCCTGACGGGGATGGCTCGGCGACCGATGAGTCTGCAGACACGGCTGATGACAGCCGTGATCGGGTTCGTCTCGCTCATCCTCGTGATCGTCGCCGTGATCACCAGCGCTCTGCTCGGCAGCACACTGGAGAGACAGCTCGAGGATCGCCTGCACAGTTACTCGAATACGGTGACACAGTGGGTCAGCCGGGTGCCCGCGCAGTTCGCGAACATGGACAACATCCTCGAGATCAACGACGCCCGCGTCCCAGGACTCCTGCTGGCGGTGTCCAGCACGGAGGGCGGAACCAGCGGAGTGCTCTTCCCCGACACCAAAGACGAATGGGGCGGCGTTCCGCAGAAGCTGACCAGCGAAGACCTCGATCGTATCGACGCGGCACTCGGCGGCCAGCCCAGTGCGACAGTCACCATCGACGACTTCGGCTCGTACATGGTCTTCGCGAAGCAGGCGCCCAACGGTGTCAACGTCGTCACCGGACTCCCCCGCACCGAGATCCAGAATCAGCTGACGACTCTGCTCACGGTGATCGCCCTGGCGACGATCGGAGGCCTC
This sequence comes from Microbacterium sp. SWDP-B6, assembly GCF_059803615.1. Classification (NCBI taxonomy): domain Bacteria; kingdom Bacillati; phylum Actinomycetota; class Actinomycetes; order Micrococcales; family Microbacteriaceae; genus Microbacterium; species Microbacterium sp. SWDP-B6. The sequence goes on from NZ_JAPFGV010000002.1 coordinate 117,106, forward strand.
ATCCTGTTGGCGCTCACCACGGCGATCACCATCCGCGTGGGGCTGAGACCATTGCGTGCGGTCGCGGCGACGGCAACCCGGGTGGCGAATCAGCCCCTGGACCGAGGTGAAGTGCAGATCACCGAGCGCGTTCCCGCATCGGAGGCCGATCCGCGCACGGAGACCGGCCTGGTCGGCTCGTCTCTGAACAAGCTTCTCGACCACGTCAACGACTCCCTCGCCTCGCGTCAGAAGAACGAGGAGCGGATGCGCCGGTTCGTCGCCGACGCGAGCCACGAGCTGCGCACTCCGCTGTCGTCTATCCGCGGGTACTCCGAGCTCTCGCTGCGCGCGTTGAAGCAACAGGGTGGCGAGGCGGCCGTCGAGAGCACCACCACGTCGCTCGAGCGCATCCAGGCTCAGTCGCTGCGCATGACGCGCCTCGTCGAGGACCTGCTGCTGCTCGCCCGTCTCGACGAGGGACGGGAGCTGGTCTACGGCACTGTCGACCTGACCCAGCTCGCGCTCGAGGGCCTCTCCGACGCACGCCCGACTGCGGCAGACCATCACTGGAACATCGAGGCTCCTGATGAGCCCATCGTCATCGTCGGCGACGCCGGACGGATGCACCAGGTCGTCGCGAACCTTCTCGCCAACGCGCGGACGCACACCCCCGCGGGCACCTCGATCACGCTCAGCGTGAGTCGCGAAGGTGATGAGGCCGTGTTGCGGGTGCACGACGACGGGCCCGGTATCGACCCCGGCGTGCGAGATGAGCTCTTCGCCCGGTTCGCGCGTGGCGACAGCTCCCGCGCTCGGCAGACCGGCGGCACCGGCCTCGGGCTGGCCATCGCGAAAGCGATCGTCGAGGGCCACGGCGGCCACCTCACCGTCGCCAGCCAACCCGGCGACACGACGTTCACGGTGCGACTCCCCCTGAGCCCGGCCACTGCATCCACCGACTGACGTCCCGTCCCCAAAGGCTGCGGGGTCAAAAGAACATCGGAAGCAGGCGATCCCGGTGCGTTTTTGACCCCGCAGGACATGCCTCGGAGTAGACGCACGCCGAGCGGAACCCCGGCTCAGTATCCGGCGAAGGCGTCTGTCGTGAGGGAGCGGGCCTTCTGCAGCGCGGGAGCGAGGTCGGCGATGAGCCGCGGAGGACCGGAGATGTACGAGTGCCGCTCGCCGATGTCGGGAACGTGACGCTCGAGGCCTGCGGCGTCGAGGCGCGCGCCCTGCGCCCAGGTCCAGTGCGTCGGAAGGTTCGCAGGCTCATCGCGCGTGAAGACGATGACGCGCGCGCCGGTGGCGGCCAGCTCGTCTCGGAACGCCAGCTCCGAGCTGTCGGAGGCCACATAGACCAGCACGATGTCACGCTGCTGCTCCGTGAGCTGGAGTTGCCGCAGCTGCGACACGAACGGCGTCACGCCGATGCCTGCGGCGACCATCAGGACGGGCGTCTCCGAACGCGGGAGGAGGAAGTCGCCCCACGTGCCCGTCACGGCGAGAGCTGAGCCCGGTTCCGCTGCAGCCAGTGCGCGCTTGTAGCTCGACGGATGCTTCTGATCGCCGTCCTTATAGGCGATGCGGAGCGTCGGGAGGTCTGCCGGGGCCGAGACGATGCTGAACTCACGGCGGGTTCCGCGGGCATCCGGTCGGGCGTGCGGCACATCCAGTTCGAGGTACTGTCCCGGAAGGAATCTCAGCTTTCCCTGTGCGCGGAACGTCAGCTCCTGAGCGGTCGGCGTGATGAACTGCCGCTTCTCGAGCACGAGCCGCACCGACCCTCGCAGCGCGAAGGCGAACGCGAGCAGGTTCCCGATGAGCAGCGCCCGCTCCTGCCCGAGGGTGAAGAGGCCGCCGATCGCGATCGGCCACCCGGCGAGTGCTCCGACGAGAACCGCCACCGAGAACTGCTGCCACCGGCGCGGCGGCAGAGTCAGGGGCTCGGAGAGCATGAACGCTCCGAGGAACAGGAACGGGGACTGCAAGATCGCGAACGAGAGAGCGGCACCGGGATCGAAGGCGATCGAGAACTCCTGAGCCTGCACGGCCTGCCGCAGCATCGCGACAGCGATCGCGACGATGAGGAAGACGACGACGACGCGCACCTTCTCGGTGCGCCAGAGGACGACGAGTCCGAGAATCAGGACGGGGACGAAGAGCGACGGTGTGCCGACCCACCACGACGAGGACGTCCCGAGCCACTCGAAGGCACCGAAGGATCCGAGGATCGACACGACGGCCGCACCGAAGGCGGCGGGGTTGAGGACGTGCCGACCCCGCCACACGATCAGATACTTCGACAGGCTCGCCACGACTCCGGCGATGGCCAGCCCGAGCAGGGCGTTCGGCTCGATGCCGGGGCGGAGCACGAAGAGCAGGATCAGTGCCGTCACCAGCGAAGACTCGATGCGCCACGGCAGCCGCAGGATGCGCTGGGCCGCCGCATCCACCAGCGATATGACCAACGCAAGCACGACGAAGGACGCGATGATCTCGAGCGGTGTCGGCGAGACGATCACGCCGAGAGTCGACAGCACCACGGCGATGAGCCCCAGCGCGAGCAGGGCGAACAGCACCAGACGGTACATGGAGATGCCGCCGAGCAAGGCGAGAACCCGCTGCCGCAGCGCGGTGATGGAAGTGATCACAGGTCTACTCTTCCCTACTTCGATGCCTCATCGGCGGGTGGTGAACAGCTGTGCGGGGCAGCCCGGCGAACGCTCGGCGCGTCCGTCGGTCGTCATGCGCACCCACTCGACGCCCCACGATGCGGCGAGCTCGGGGCCGCCGTCGAAGAACAGGGCGGTCGCGACGGCATCCGCTCGCATCGCCTCAGGGGCGATCGCCCACGTGGCCGCCCAGGTGCGGACCGGCACCCCGGTGCGAGCGTCGAGCACGTGGTGGAGTCCATCACCCCACGCTCGGCGATTGATCGCCGAGGCACAGAGCGCGGCATCCTGCAGTTCGATCACGCCGATCGCCTTCGTCGGATCGTACGGATGCTCGAGTCCGACCCGCACCACGTCTCCGCGGACTCTCATATCACCTCCGGCATCGACCACGAGGTCACCGGGCACGTCGGCGAGCACCCCGGCCACGAGATCGACCAGACGCCCTTTGCCGAGTGCCCCGACGTCGAGAAGAGCCGGCGCGGATGCCGTGGCCTCCCCCGCCGTCCAGCGCACCCGATCGGTCCAGTCTGCCGGGGCGGCGATCGGGGGGCTCGCGACGAGCGAGTACGACGCGTCGTAGCCGAGGGCATCCAAGCTCTCCGCGACGAGCGGGTTCACCGCCCCGGAGCTCGCCCTCGACAGGTCGCGGTAGGCATCGAGCATCGCGCCCGCATCGGGAGACGAGATCGAGCCGCCGTCTCGGCCGACACGGGTGACCGATGAGTCCTCTCGGAACCGCGACCACTCCCGGTCGAATCGCTCGATCTCGGCCCCGACGCGTTCACGGTCGTCCGCGCCGAGCCCGTGCGACGTCTCGATCTCCCAGAGTGTGCCGATCGCGTCGAAACGCCAGATCGTCATGCCGTGGTCAGGCGCCTCAGGCGGCGGCCTGCTCCTTGATCGACTCGACGGCCTCGTTGAACCCGCCGCTGGTGAGCGACGAGCCCGCCACACGGCTGACCTCGATGTCGTCGAGGGACTTGCCCACGACCTCGTCCGCGATGCCGCCGATGAACTCGCCCTGGTACTGCTCGCTCTCGCGGGCCTGCGGGTCGCCGGTCACCTCGACATCCGTGACCAGACCGTCGGCGACCGTGAGGGTCACGCTGATCGTCTCGACCGTCTCGGGGGTCTGGTACGAGCCGTCGGCGGTGTAGGTGCCGTCGGTGTAGTCGCCGCCGGCCGCTGCTCCGGAATCGGTCGATTCGGTGCTCGTGTCGGTTCCGGTGTCGGTCGACTGGTCTTCGGCGTCAGCCGTGCCGGAGCACCCCGCGAGGACGAGCAGTCCTGCGACGCCGGCCAGGGCTGCGCCCTTGCGAACAGAAGTCGGTACAGTCGTGCGGATCATGATGGTCCTCCCGGCCTTGATCGGTGTGTGTGATTCGACCGTAGGGACAGCATCTATGCGCGGGCTGTGTCCGAAGTATGGGTCGCCTAAGCGTCGCCGCCGAACATGCTCGTGACGGATCCGTCTTCGAAGACCTCGTGGATCGCGCGGGCGAGCAGCGGGGCGATCGGGAGGATCGTGAGCTTGTCCCACTGGCGCGACTCGGTCAGGGGGATCGTGTCGGTGATCACGACCTCGTCGATCGACGCGTCCTGCAGACGCTCGGATGCCGGGTCGCTGAAGATCGCGTGCGTCGCGGCGACGATCACGCGATGCGCACCGCTCGCCTTCAGCGCCTGCGCCGCCTTCACGATCGTTCCTCCGGTGTCGATCATGTCGTCGACGAGGAGGCAGGTGCGCCCCTCGACGGTGCCGACGATCTCGTGCACGGAGACCTGGTTGGCGACCTTCGGGTCGCGACGCTTGTGGATGATGGCGAGCGGTGCCCCGAGGCTGTCCGACCAGGTGTCTGCGACGCGGACGCGCCCCATGTCGGGCGAGACGACGGTGAGGATCTTTCGGTCCTCGGCGCTCAGCGTGCTCTTGAAGTACTCCATCAGCACGGGCTTGGCGAAGAGGTGGTCGACGGGGCCGTCGAAGAATCCCTGGATCTGAGCGGCGTGCAGGTCGACGCTCATGACGCGGTCTGCACCGGCCGTCTTCAGCAGATCGGCGACGAGGCGGGCACTGATCGGCTCACGGCCGCGGCCCTTCTTGTCCTGACGCGAGTACGGGTAGTAGGGGGCGACGACCGTGATGCGCTTGGCGGAGGCGCGCTTCGCGGCGTCGATCATGATGAGCGTCTCCATGAGCCACTCGTTGACCGGCTCGCCGAAGGTCTGGATCAGGAACAGGTCGCAGCCTCGGATCGACACCTCGAACCGTGCGTAGATCTCACCGGATGCGAAGGTGCGGTGCTCGGTCGGCACGACCTCTGTTCCGAGTGATGCGGCCACCGCTGCGGTCAGCGCGGGGTGCGATCGACCACCGGCGACCACGAGTCGCTTCTTGGTCTTGGCTACGAGACCCGGAGCGATGCCGTTGTCCCTGTCCAGATCGACCGTCTTCTTCTTGCGCGCCATCGTTCTGCCTACTCCGCCACTCGGGATCGGGCTGCGGCGTCTGCCGCGCCCGTGCCTGCCCTGTTCTTCTCGACCCAACCCTCGATGTTGCGCTGAGGGGCGACGCTCATGGCAAGGGAGCCGGCAGGGACGTCCTTGCGGACGACAGCGCCGGCACCTGTCTTGGCGCCGGCTCCCAGCCTAACGGGCGCGACGAGGGTCGTGTGCGACCCGGTGTGCACCTCGTCTTCGACGATCGTTCGGTGCTTGTTCACGTCGTCGTAGTTCGCCGTGATCGTGCTGGCGCCGAGGTTGACGCCTCGACCGATGGTCGCATCGCCGACGTACGACAGGTGCGGGACCTTGCTGCCTTCGCCGATCTCGGCGTTCTTCGTCTCGACGTAGGCGCCGATCTTGCCGCGGGCCCCGAGGACGGTGCCGGGGCGCAGGAACGAGAAGGGGCCGACGGTGGCCTCGGCGCCGATGACCGCGAGCGTGGCGTCGGTGCGGCGGACGATCGCATCTTCACCGACCTCGCAGTCGACGAGGGTCGTGTCGGGGCCGATGATGGCACCTTCGGCGATCGTCGTGGCGCGCAGGATGTGTGTGTTCGGGAGGATCGTGACGTCGGGCGCCAGGGTGGCGTCGTCGTCGATCCAGGTCGTCGCCGGGTCGATCACGGTGACGCCCTCGAGCTGCCAGCGCCGCACGATCCGGCGGTTGAGCAGACGACCGACCTCGGCGAGCTGAGCGCGATCGTTGACGCCGTAGGTGACCGTGACGTCGGAGACGACGGATGCCGCCACCCGGCTGCCGTCGCGGCGGAGCAGCCCCGGAACGTCGGTCAGGTACATCTCGCCCTGCGCGTTGTCCACGCCGACGGACGGCAGGTACTTGCGCAGCGTCGCGACCCGGAACACGTACATGCCCGCGTTGATCTCGCTGACGGAGGCCTCTTCTGCCGTGGCGTCCTTCTGCTCGACCACTCGGTCGACACCGCCGTCTGCGTCGCGGATGACGCGGCCGTAGCCGGTCGGGTCGTCGACGACGGCGGTCATGAGTGTCGCTTCGGCGTCCGCCTCGCGGTGCGCATCGAGGAACGAGCGCAGCGTGTCGGCATCCGCGAGCGGGCAGTCTCCAGAGAGCACGAGCACGTCGCCGTCGAAGTCCGCAGGGAGCGCATCGACCGCGACCTGCACCGCTCGGCCCGTGCCGGGAACCTCGTCCTGGTCGATGAAGACGGCATCCGGGTAGTCCTCGGTGAGGGCGGCGACCACCTGGTCGCGCTCGTGCCGCACGACGACCTCGACGTGGTCCGCCTCGAGGCGACCTGCCGTCGTCAGGACGTGCCCCACCAGTGGGCGCCCGCCGATCGGGTGCAGCACCTTCGGCAGGCGCGAGCGCATGCGGGTTCCCTGGCCTGCGGCGAGGATGATGATCGCGAGATTGTTCCCAGTCATGCTCCGCCGCCAGGACTCGAACCTAGACCTAACAGCTCCAAAGGCTGTCGTGCTGCCATTACACCACGGCGGACCGCTGCTCCCGAGGGAGCCGCGGGTCAAGTCTGCCATGTCCGCCTGCGTGCTACCGGCGATAATGGACGGATGACTGAGGCGGATGAGGTTGATCGGATCGTCGGCGCCTGGAACACCCAGCGACCCGACCTCGACTTCTCACCCCTCGAGGTGCTGTCGCGGATGGATCGCCTGACCCGGCTGCTCGACCGCGCTCGTCGCGACGTGTTCCGCCGGAGCGATCTGGAGGCCTGGGAGTGGGACGTGCTGTCGGCGCTGCGCCGCGCCGGGGCGCCCTTCCAGCTATCCCCCAAGCAGCTCCTCCAGCAGACACTGGTGTCGAGCGGCACCATGACCAATCGCATCGATCGTCTCGTCGGGCGTCGTTTCGTGCGGCGCGAAGGCGACCCTGCTGACGGCCGCAGCGTGCTCGTGACGCTCACGGATGATGGGCGGATCCGGGTGGATGCCGCGATCACGCGTCTGGTCGACGTCGAGGACGACCTGCTGCGGGCCCTGTCGCGCGGCGACCGCGATCGCCTGGCTGCGCTGCTGCGCAAGCTGAGCCTCAGTTTCGACGCGTGAGGAACTGACGACATGGCGATGCTCTCCCCTCTTCCCGTGCGCGACGGCGTCGGCGCCACGCGCCTGCACGTTCCGATGAGCGGCGACTGGCCGACGGTGGGCGCCTACATGATCGACCGCTTCTTCCACCTCGACCCCGAAGGTCTGCTCAGCCGCTTCGACCGCGGCGAGATCGTGGCCCGCGACGGCACGCCCCTGGCGCGGGACACGCCGCTGGGCGTCGAGGAGTTCATCTGGTACTACCGCGATCCTCCCGTCGAGACGCGCCTGCCGGTCGAGATCGAGGTCATCCATCAGGACGACGACCTGGTGGTCATCGACAAGCCGCACTTCCTCCCGACGATCCCCGGCGGGAAGTTCCTGCAGAACTCCGCGCTGATCCGCCTCCGCAACCTGCTCGGCAACGACGAGCTCGCACCGATCCACCGACTCGATCGGGCGACCGCCGGGGTGCTGATGTTCTCGGCGCGCCCGGCCACGAGAGGCCCGTACCAGCTGCTGTTCGAGACCCGACAGGTGCAGAAGGTCTATGAGGCGGTCTCCGCCCGTCCGGCCGACTGGGAGGCGGCGCGATTCCCCCTCGTCTACCGCAATCACATCGTGAAGCTGCGCAACGAGCTGAAGGTCCAGGTCGACGACGAACGCGAGCCCAACGCCGAGACGCTGATCGAGGTGCTCGGTGCCGACGAGCGCGTCGTGCACACGCTGCTGCGCCCACACAGCGGCAAGATGCATCAGCTGCGGGTGCACCTCGCCGCTCTCGGCCTCGGCATCCTGAACGACCCGTTCTATCCCGAGCTGCGCGGCGAGCGGCCGGATGACTTCGATCACCCCATGCAGCTGCTCGCGCGCGAACTGCACTTCATCGATCCGCTGAGCGGCGCGCCGAGGGTGTTCTCCACGACGCGCACGCTTCAGGAGGCTCCGGTCAGCGGCGCATGATCTTGCGCGCTAGCCGCGTGCCGAGCATCTGCACGAGGTGCACGAACACCACGATCAGAACGATCGCCGCCCACATCACGAGCGGCTCGAACTGACGGAAGCCGTAGATCTGCGCGAACGCTCCGAGACCGCCGCCGCCGATGAGACCGGCCATCGCCGTCATGTCGATGAGCGCGACGACGATGAATGTGTAACCGAGGATGAGCGGTCCGAGGGATTCGGGGATCGCCACGGTGAACAGGATGCGCCAGGGGCCGGCGCCCATCGCGCGGGCGGCCTCGATGACCCCGGGCGAGACCGAGACGAGGTGCTGCTCGACGATGCGGCCGATCGCGAAGGCCGCGGCGAGACCGATGATGAACGCTCCGGCAGTGGTGCCGATCCCGGTGCCGACGACGACGCGGGCGAACGGCTGCGCGACCGCCATGAAGATCACGAACGGGATCGGGCGGAAGAAGTTCACCGCGAGGTTCGCGACCACGGAGACAGGTCGGTTCTGGGCGAGCCCGCCGGGGCGGGTGACGTAGAGGATGACACCGATCGCGAGACCGAGGATGCCGCCGAGCACGAGCGCGAACGACGTCATGTAGAGGGTCTCGAGCGCGGCCTTCCAGAATTCGGGCCACAGTTCGTTCAGACGGTCCATCAGCGCGCCTCCTCTCCGGCGATCTCGGTGACTTCGACGCGCTGCGAGATCTCCCCGAGGGTGCGGTCGATCACGGCGCTCTCGCCGCGGATCGCGAGCGTGAGGTGGCCGAAGGCCCGCCCGCGGATGTCGTTGATCCCGCCGTACACGAGCTCGAAGTCGAGCCCCGCCCCGGCGAGGTCGAGGAACACCTGCGCCTGCGACGAGTCGCCGTCGCGGAACGAGAACGTGACGAGGCGGCCTCGGTGGCGCTCGCGCAGCACACCGAGCTCGGACGGCGAGGGGATGCCCTTCACGACCGTGCCGACGAAGCGCTGCGACGCGGGGTTCTGCGGAGCGGAGAAGACGTCGAAGACATCGCCCTGCTCGATCACGCGACCGTTCTCCATGACCGCGACCTTGGTGGCGATCGTCTGGATGACGTCCATCTCGTGTGTGATCACGACGATCGTGACGCCCTGCTCCCGATTGACCCGTTTGAGCAGATCCAGCACCTCGTGCGTGGTCTGCGGGTCGAGGGCGCTGGTGGCCTCGTCGGCGAGCAGGATGGCGGGGCCCGTGGCCAGGGCGCGGGCGATGCCGACGCGCTGCTTCTGACCGCCGGAGAGCTGCTCGGGATACGCCTTGGCCTTGTCGGCGAGGCCGACGAAGGCGAGGAGCTCGGAGACCCGCGTCTCGATGTCGGCCTTCGACCAGCCGGCGAGCTTTAGCGGGTACGCGATGTTCGCTTTGACGCTGCGCGAGGCGAACAGGTTGAACTGCTGGAAGATCATGCCGATCCCCCCGCGGACCTTGCGCAGCTCGCTCTCCCGAAGAGAGGTGATGTCCACGTCGTCGACCGTGATGGTGCCGCTGGTCGCCGGTTCGAGGGCGTTGATCAGCCGCACAAGGGTCGACTTGCCCGCACCGGAGTATCCGATGATGCCGAAGACATCGCCCTTCTCGATCGAGAGGGTGACGTCGTCGACGGCCACGACCTCGGCGTCTTCACGGGTGCGGGAGGGGTAGGTCTTCGAGACGTTCGTCAGGGTGACGATCGGCATGTGGTGCTCCGGTCTGCTTCGGGAACGAAGAATCGGGTGACGCACGAAGCGCCACCCGATTCTCCCTCATCGGACGGGGGTGTTCTGCACCCGGTCGTCCTACTTCTTGGCCTCGGTGTCCTCCTGGACCTTCTTCAGCGAGGCGACGAGATCCTTGGCGGGGGTCTGCAGCGGCACCGCAGTGTCACCCGAGGACTCGATCAGACCTGCCTGCACGTCCTCGTTCGTCTGGAAGATCTCGACGAGCTTGAGGTACGTCTCGTTGTCGGCGTCCTCGGCGCGCGACGCGAAGATGTTCACGTACGGCAGCGCGTTCGGGTCCTCCGGGTCGTCCTGCGCGATCGCGTCGTCGAAGGTGAGACCGGAGTCCTCCACGAAGTCGTTGTTGATGATCGCCGCGGCGACATCCGGCAGCGACGTCGGGATCAGGGCGGCCTCGAGGGCGGTGACCTTCACCTTGGACTTGTCGGTGTCGACATCGGCGAGGTCGGAGAAGATCGTTCCGCCGCTCTTGAGCTCGATGAGACCGGCCGACTGCAGCACGAGGAGTGCGCGCGCCTGGTTCGAGGCATCATCCGGGACGGCGACGGTCTCGCCCTCGGGGATGCTGTCGACGTCGTCGTACTTCTTCGAGTACAGGCCCAGCGGGTAGATCGCGGTCGAGCCGATCGGCGTCAGGTCGGAGCCCGAGGCGCTGTTGTACTCGGCCAGGTACACGATGTGCTGGAACTGGTTGAGGTCGATCTCACCCTCGGTGAGCGCGGGGTTCGGCTGCTCGTAGGAGCCGAAGTCGACGAGCTCGACCGTGATGCCCTCGTCAGCGGCCGCCTCGACGAAAGGAGCCCACTGCGCGTCTCCCTTGCCGACGACCCCGATCTTGACGGTCTCGTTCTCGGAGTCACCGCCGCCTGCGCCGGCGTCGGATGATGCGGTGGCGCAGCCTGCGAGTGCGACGAAGAGCGGGACCGCGGCGAGCGCGGCGATGACGGATGTGGTCCGACGGGATGCTGTGATGGACATGAGTGTTCGGGTTCCTCTCTTGGGGGACTCGAATACGTTAGGCAGGGCGACGCAGTGCGCGACAATCGAGCGTCACAGAGCGTCACAGCTCTCAGTCGTAGTCCTCGATGCCCTGCAGCCTGACCTGCTCCAGGTCGAGTCGCGCCGAGATGCGACGCACGACGAGGTCGTCGACGGTGCCGTCCCTGCGCAGCCCGAGCAGCACCTCGCGCTTGCGGTCGAGGAGGGCGAGCTTGAGACGCGTGTGCTCCTCGTGGCGCAGCAGCGGTGAGCGCTGCATGACGTCGACGTCGACCGACGTCGCGAGCATCTGCAGGGTCCTCACCTCGCCCTCTGTGCCGTCTTCATCGTCGACGATGCGCGTCGCATCCGGCATCCGCACCGTCGTCGGCGCAGCATCCGCTCCTGCGTCCCCCGTCTCGGATATCGAGCCGCGGCCGAGGGGATCCGGCTCGTCGAGCATCACATCGAGCGCCTGCGCCTCGGCGTCGACGATGGCCTGTTCGCGGGCCAGGGCGCGCGCGTTCGAGAACTCGAGCATCTGGTAGCCCTCGGCCCGCACCTTGTCGCGGATCTCCTGTCCGACGCCGTGCTCGACCGCGAGGTCATCGAGGGCTGCGAGTGCCGCGCCCGAGATGGTGCGCTCGGCCAGCTCGTACTCCTCGTCTTCGGCGTGGTCGACCGGGAATCGGGCCCAGCGCACGATGGCCGGAAGGAGCGGCCCCTGCACGAGCAGGCTCAGCAGGATCACCCCGGCGGTGACGAAGACGATCTCGTCACGCCCCGCGATCTCGCCTTCGGTCGCACTGGAGGCAGGCACGGACAGCGCGATCGCGAGCGAGACCGCACCTCGCATGCCTGCGACGGTCGACACCGCCATCGAACGCGCCCGCGCACCGCGCGACGGGCGCGCGGGGTTGCGTCGCTGGAACGGGGCGTTCATCACCTGGAAGAGGTAGCGCACGACGAGCAGCGTCATCCACACGGCGAGCGTGATCAGCACCAGACGGCCGATCGCCGCGGCCGAGATCTCGTGCGCGACGAACTGCACCTCGAGCCCGATCAGGACGAAGAGCGCGCCGTTGAGCAGGAAGACCCCGAAGGGCCAAGCCGCCGCGACCTGACGTCGAGACGAGGCGGTCGTCACCCGAGGCGACACATAGGCGACGATCAGGCCGGCGACCACGACGGCGAGGACGCCGGACGCATGCACGATCTCGGCCAGCAGGAACGCCGAGAACGGGATCAGCAGAAGTGTGACGTTGATGACGATCGTCGAGGAGGTGCGACGCAGCAGCAGGTATCCGAGCGCGGCGACCACGACACCGGCGGCGATGCCTCCGACGTACGAGGTGAGCACCGACATGGTCACCGACAGCGGCGTCACGTTGCCCCCGAGGGCCAGCGAGATGGCGATCGCATAGAGCACCAGGGCGGTGCCGTCGTTCGTCAGGCTCTCCGCCTTGAGCTTCATGAACATGCGCGTCGGCAGCAGGCGTCCGAGGGCGGCGACGGCCGTGGCGTCCGGTGGGGCGACGGCAGCGCCGAGAATGAGGGCGGTCTCCCACGGCATCCCGAACAGCAGCCCGATTCCGGCGACGGCGAAGGCGGATGCCACGACGAGCAGGGTGCTCATCGGCAGGATGTAACGGAAGTCGCGGCGGATCGACCGCAGCGACGTGGTCAGGCTCTCCCAGAACAGCATCACCGGGAGGAACAGCAGCAGCACGGTCTCGGGCGGCAGCTGAATCTCGCGCAGCTGCGGCACGAAGCCGAGCAGCAGACCCAGGATGACGAGCACGAGCGGCAGTGCGAGCCGCACACGCGGCGCCAGCATCGTGCCAACGAGGATCGTCAGTCCGATCAGGACGGTGACCTCGAGTCCTTCCATCTGAACCTCCCGGGTACCGCAGGATCAAGCTGTGCGATCCCAGATGGCATCGAACCCCGCCCAGAGCACAGCGCATCGCACTGCCACCGTATTCCCGCTACGGCCGAATGGCGAGACCCCGAATCAGTCGAGTTCTTCGGTCAGCTCGAACCAGCGGAGTTCGAGCTGCTCGATCTCGGCCTGCTGATCGCTGATCGCCTTCATCTTGTCGCCGAGGCCCGCGAAGTCCGACTGGTCGTGTTCCGCGAGAGCGGACTTCGCCTTGTCGACCTGCTGGGTGAGCTTCTGGATGCGGCGCTCGAGCGAAGAGACCTCCTTCTGCGCCGAACGCAGGGCGGCGCCGTCGAGGCTGGAGGCCTTCTTCTCGGTGTTGACGGCAGTCTGAGACTTGCCGGGCGCCGAGGTCTGCAGCTGACGCAGCCGCAGGTATTCGTCGACGCCGCCGGGCAGATGCCGAAGGTGGCCGTCGAGGATCGCGAACTGCTGGTCGGTCACGCGCTCGAGGAAGTACCGGTCGTGGCTGACGACCAGCAGGGTTCCCGACCACGAGTCCAGGAGATCCTCGATGGCCGCGAGCATGTCGGTGTCGAGATCGTTGGTCGGCTCGTCGAGGATCAGCACGTTGGGCTGGTCGAGGAGCACGAGCAGCAGCTGCAGTCGACGCTGCTGGCCTCCCGAGAGATCCTTCACCGGGGTGGAGAGCTGGGCGGAGTCGAAGCCGAGCCGCTCGAGCAGCTGCCCGGGCGTGAGCTCCTGCGCCTTCGAGCCCGAGCCCATCGTGTACGAGGTGCGCAGCCGCGAGATCACTACTCGCACCGGCTCTCGCCGCACGTCTTCGAGTTCGTCGAGGCGCTGCGTGAGCGTCTTGACCTTCACGGTCGAGCCGCGCTTCACGCGGCCGACGGTCGGCTCGACGGTGCCGGCGATGAGGCCCAGCAGCGTCGACTTGCCGGCGCCGTTGACGCCGAGGATGCCGGTGCGCTCCCCCGGCGCGATGCGCCATTCGACGTCACGCAGCACCTCTCGCGTGCCGTCGTCGGCGGTCGGATAGGTGACTCCCACGTCGAGCAGGTCGACGACGTCCTTGCCCAGGCGCGACACCGCGAGCGATTGCAGAGAGATCTTGTCGCGGATCTCGGGCACGTCGGCGATGAGCTCGTTGGCGGCGTCGATGCGGAACTTCGGCTTCGCGGTGCGAGCAGGGGCGCCTCGGCGCAGCCACGCGAGCTCCTTCTTCGCGAGGTTCTGTCGCTTGGCCTCGGTGGCGGCCGACATCCGGTCGCGTTCGACGCGCTGCAGAATGTATGCCGCGTACCCGCCCTCGAAGGGCTCGACGATGCGGTCGTGCACCTCCCAGGTCTCGGTCGAGATCTCGTCGAGGAACCATCGGTCGTGAGTCACGACCATGAGCGCTCCGGAGTTCGGGCTCCACCTCTTCTTGAGGTGCCCGGCCAACCAGGTGATGGCTTCGACGTCGAGATGGTTGGTGGGCTCGTCGAGCGCGATGACGTCCCAGTCGCCCGTCAGCAGCTTGGCGAGCGAGACGCGACGACGCTGACCACCGCTGAGAGAGCCGATCTCGGCATCCCACGGCAGATCCTTCAGCAGTCCCTCGATGACGTCACGGATGCGGGGGTCGCCCGCCCACTCGTATTCCGGGGTGTCGCCGACGACCGCGGCGCTGATCGTGAGGTCGTCGCTGAGGGTGTCGGCCTGGTCGAGGACGCCGATGGTGGTTCCGCCGCGCACCGTGACGCGGCCCGAGCTCGGCTCCTTGAGGCCTGCCAGCATCCCCAGGAGGCTCGACTTGCCGTCGCCGTTGCGGCCGACGATGCCGATGCGGTCACCTTCTTCGATGCCGAGGGTCACGGAGTCGAAGACGACCCTCGTCGGATATTCGAGATGAAGGGCTTCTGCCCCGAGAAGATGTGCCATATCACTCCCCAGGGTAGTCGGGCACGCTGGGTGAGCCGGTCAGCTGAGCGCTGCGGTGACAGCGGGAGCATGGCGCGCCTCCATCTCGGCATCCCACACGCCCAGGAGCTGGAAGGTCGCGATGCGGAACGCGAGGGCGCGGATGATGTGCTGGCGCCCGTCTGCTCTGTCGTCTGCGAGCCTCAGCATGTCCGCCGGTGCGAGACGATGCCAGCACGCGGCATCGGCCAACACGATCGCGTCGGCGAAGCCGACCGGACGCCAGTACGGAGCCCAGTCGATGATCACCGGGGGCTGCCCCCGTTCGAACATCACGTTGCCGAGAAGATCGCCGTGGATGATCTGGGCCGGGGCGGCGACGGGCCTGAAGGCGTCAGCGAGTCGCCGGAGTGCGTCGCCGGGCGGCAGGTCCTCTTCTTGCCAGGCGATCCTGTCCGACCGCGCCCAGGGGTCGCGCGCGGCATCGAGGAAGTCCGGACGATCGAGGTCGGCGACGGCTCGATGGAACGCGGCGGCGGCGGCGAGCACGTCGGCCACGCGGGTCTCATCCGTGTGACCGGGCAGCCACTCCCAGGCCTCCCAGCCGGCGACCGTCCACGCTCCGGATGCCGACGGGATCGGGCGCGGCGTGCGGAATGCCGAGGTGTGCGGCAGATGCGCGAGGACGTTCGCCTTCCACAGCGTCTCTCCGTCGCCGGCCGAGGGGCGCAGGACTGTGTCGGCCGCACGCCAGGTGAGACCGCGGCCTCCGTGGAGGTTCCGGAGTTCCTCGTGATCCGCGGCGGGGATCCCGAAGTCCGCGAGCACCGCGTTCGAGGGTGGCATCGCGGTCGTCATGATCCGAGGCTATGACAGCGCGTACGGTGGCGGTGGGCCGAAGAGTTCGGGGAGGGACGCAGTGAATGCGTCGAAGTGGCTGTACCAGATGGTGTGCGCGGCCCCGGGGATGCTGCGGACGTCAGCGCCGTTCGCCGCGAATCTGCGGGCGTCGTCGTCGCTGACCCATGCGCTCGGTTCTGCCCGCAGGACGATCGAGCCGGCGTCGGGAAGCCAGGAGTGATCCGTGTCGCAGGAGATCGACGCTGTCGTCGCCGGGTCGAAGAGTGCGGCGGCGCGAGCCTCCACCTCGGCATCCTGCGCGGAGTAGAAGGGGCGGGATGCGAGCAGATCTTTCGGAGACAGGCGCGCTCTGCGGTCGCGTGCATACTGCGCCGTGAGAGCCGCGCGGTCGTGTCCCCCGGTCAGAGAGAGCGCCGCGTCGACATACACAGACAGGTCGGGCTGCAGCATCTCGAAGGACGCGGCGAGAACGCTCGCGCCGTAGGAGTGGCCGATGGCTGCGAGCGGGCGCCCGGGGGCGAGGTGCCTGGCCGTCTCGACCACGGAGGCCGCTGCCTGCTCGATCGTGAGCTGCGGGTCGCGCTCCGACAGGCCGTTGACCGGGCAGATCGAGAGCGATCACGCGGTGGCCGTTGGCTGTGAGCGGCGGGATCAGGCGCCACCAGCTCTCGGACGACCCCATCATTCCGTGCAGCAGGAGCACCGTGCCTGGGCCTGTTCCGGTGTCGATCGCGTGGAGGAGCATCCCGTCAGTGTTGCACGCTTCCGTTACTCTTCCGTGATCATATCCAGATCGGAATGTTTCGTATTTATCTTCGAATGTCGGTGGTCTCTGATCTACTTATGACATGACAGCACTGCTCGACGCGACGGACGCACAGATGGCGACACTCGCCGATCTCGTCGACGCGCTGCAGGTCGCGGAGGCGACCCTGAGCAGCATGAGCGCCGCACGCGACGGGCTGCTGGCGATCGCCGGGCGGCTGGCGATCGACATCGCCAAGCAGGGCGATCACCCCGACAGAGGCGACCACTCTCTTCGCACCGTGGCTGCCGAGATCGGTGCAGTGCAGCGCGTCAGCGATCGCACGATCGAGCGGCGGATGGCGGCCGCAGAGCTGCTGGTCGACCAGTTTCCGGCCGTGTGGGCGGCGCAGGGGGCTGGGCGGATCAGCCCGGCTCATTCTCGGGTGATCGTCGACGCGGGGTCGGGTATCGAGTCGCCCAGCGATCGTGAGAAGTACTCCGCGGTCATCCTTCCGATCGCCGAGGCGGAGTCGCCCAACCGTCTGCGTGCGTTGGCCCGGCGAGTCGCCGAGCGGTTCGCTTCGACGACCGTGTCGGAGATACACCGTCGAGCGAGGTCCCAGCGGCGCGTCTGGGTGACGGACGGCGACGACGGAATGGCGGCTCTGCACACGCACGCGCCCGCCGCGCTCGTCCACGGCATGTTCGACCGTCTCTCGCAGATGGCGCACGCATTGCGCAACGAGAACCTTCGCGCGAAGCGACAGGCAGCTCGCGACGGCAGCGAGTTCGAGCCGGATGATCGGACGGTCGATGAGATCCGTGCCGATCTGCTCGCCGATCTGGTGCTCAGCGGGCAGCCGACAGGTCACGACAGCGAAGACGGACTGCTCGGAGCCATCAACGCCCGGATCGAGATCACCGTTCCGGTGACGACCCTGATGCATGACGATGCGGACGAGGCGTCGGATGCCGATACGGCACCGCCCGCCGAACTCGACGGACGGACCCCGATCGATGTCGACACGGCGCGCAAGATGGCGGGCCAGACGAAGGGGTGGGATCGGGTGCTGACGCATCCGATCAGCGGTCGAGTGCTCGCGGTCGACCGGTATCGACCGAGCCGTCACCTGCGCAGGCACCTGCGTGCGCGGGACCAGCGATGCCGCTTCCCCACCTGCGGGATCGTGGCTCGCAAGTGCGATCTCGACCACAATCATGCTGCCTCGACGGGTGGCGCGACCTGCGAGACGAACCTCGCGTCCTTCTGTCGCCGACATCATGTTCTGAAACACCACTCCCCCTGGCACGTCGAGCAGAAGCCAGGCGGAGTCGTGGAGTGGACGAGTCCCACCGGCCGAACCTATGTCGACACTCCTCCTGCACCGAACACGGTGACCTTCACCGTGACGGAGGATGCTGTGCCCGCACCGTTCTGAGGAAGACCCGGTCGCCGCCTCGCGCTGTGGATAACTGCGACAGCACCTATTCCCCTTTGGCTACGGTGGCGCGGTGACCCCTCCTCGCTCGCGACCCTCGCCGACTCCTCGACCGCTGACGACACGCGCAAGAAGTGTGACTGTCGCGATGATCGCGACCGCTCTGGGGCAGCTGCTCGGGTGCGCACCGGGGCCTACGCCGGTTCCCACGCAGACGCCCGCCTTCGCCAGCGAGGAAGAGGCGTTCGCGGCGGCAGAAGAGGTGTACCGGGCGTACAACGATGCTGGCAACGCACGAATTCGAGGCGAGGCAGAGCCCAACCCGCAGATATTCCTTGCGGGGTTGGCACTAGGGAGTGACATCGACGCACAAAACTCACTTCGGGAGTGGGGACTGCGCGCCAGCGGAGAAGCCACGGTCGCGACCTTTCTTGGCACGAACGCAAGTATTGACGACCGCATCGCGGAGGTGACGGGCTACGTTTGCATCGACGTGTCCGAGCTGCGAGTTCTGAACTCGGACGGCGTGGATGTCACTCCCCCGGATCGCGGCGATATTGTCTCTCAGGTCGTCCAGTTCACCGGAGATCACTCGCGCCTGCGGATCACACTTGAGAGCTCAGCGGACGAGGGCTCATGTTGAGCAAGGTTGCAACCGGATTCTTGATGCTTGGCCTTTTTCTAACGGCACCGATTAGTGCGGTAGGTGCCTCATCAGATTGCGCCAGTGCCGTGGAGAAGATGGGCCTGTGCGGCTCCACGGATGGCTCGTCTCTTACGATCTCGGGCACGCAACAACAGCAGCCCAGCATCGATCCCGGCACGAGCTCGCGACAGAGCAACGGCGGACCAGGCAGCCCCGGCGGTCCATCCGGCCCCGGCACGCCGTCGGGACCGAGCCAGGAGGCGATCGACCTCGCGGCGTGCATGGACGACTCGGGCACCACGCGATGCGCACCCCGCCCTAATCGGCCCGCTGCCCCGGCAACGGCCCCGCCGGCGACGGGCACTCCGACGATCACCATCTCCGACCTCGCGCGGTTCGCCCCGGCATCCGTCCTCGCCACCGCCGAACCCGGAAACGTCGGGATCGCTGGGATGCCGACCAACTTCACCGCCGCTGCGACACCGCAGATCCAAGGCGGCGAGCTGTTCGGCGTGCCACTGCGCGTGCGATTCGTCCCGGCCGGATACGACTACACCTACGGCGACGGCAGCTCGGCGACACTGACAACGCCGGGGCGGACGTGGGAGGCGCTCGGCCAGGCGCAGTTCACACCGACCCCGACCAGCCACGTCTACCGCGAACCGGGCGTGTACCGGGCCCGCGTGGACATCCGGTACACCGCGCAGGTGGACCTCGGCGGCGGATGGATCGACGTTCCCGGGCAGCTCACCACCAGTGGCGCCACGCAGGAGATCCGCATCCTCGAAGCCCGCACCGCGCTCGTCGCCCACACCTGCGACGAGAACCCGGCCGGCGTCGGCTGCTGAAGGACGCACCACAGCAGCACGCCAATAGGAAAGATCCCCTAGCCCCGAAGGTCCGAGCGGCCCTGTTCTGCCAGATGACTGATCGCTTTCTCGTGCGACTCGACGATCTCGAGGAGGCTCGGCCTTCCGAGAGCGAATTCGCCTACGGCGCTCTGCTCCTCGAGAGGCAGCCGCCGACCGATCCCCTCCGGCCTAAACTAGACAGGTGCCATGGAGTCGCCGGGTGTTCTCGCTCTCACTAGGCGACCGCAAGGCAAAGCTGGTGCAGTCGAGAAGGCGACCCGGTCGCTTCGAGCTCAGCGTGGATGGAATTGCGCAGTCCGTCATCTCGATCACCGAACCCACCTCCCTCGAGTACAGCTACACCCAACACATCGCCCGCGCAATGGATGCCGCCGCCGAGCCGAAAGCGCCGCTGTTCACCGTGCATCTGGGGGCCGGAGCACTCACGCTGGCACGCTACGTCCAGGCGACGCGCGCCGGGTCACCTCAGCTGGTGGTGGAGTTCGAACCCGCGCTCTACGCCGCCGTCATCGACGCGCTGCCATTGCCTCCCGGGTCTGACATACGAGTCATCCTCGGTGACGCTCGTGCGGTCGCGGACGCCGCTTTTCCGAATGAGAAGACATCGCCGGTGCAGTCATCTCCGTCCCCCGGACTTGACGACACAGCGAGTTATCGCACCGCAATCGACACCGATTGGGTGGAGGCGTGCTTCACCGTCGTCGATCTCTGGGATGCCGCCGTCATCCGGCATCGTGTGGCCAGCCAGGAGTTCTACCGCCGGGTCGCCGCGCGCTCCGCAGCAGCGGGCGTGGTCGCCGTGAACCTGCTCGACGGGCATCCGTTCGAATACTCACGACGACAGGCCGCGACCCTGAGCACCGTGTTCGATCACGTCGCTGTCGTGCTCGACACAGAGCCGGAAGATGCGGAAGGGCCACTCGGCAACGTCGTCATCTTCGCGAGCGATGAGCCGCTGGACAAGGTGACCGCCTCCGTTTTGCTCGACACACCGCGACCTCATCTCCTTCGCGATGGCGCTCTGACGTCGTGGATCGCTGACGCGCGCATCATGACAGATGCCGACGGCACAGACTCTCCCGATCCCGACGACCCCCTCTGGGGCTAGCGCACCGTGTGCGGACGTCCTCCAACAGGACGTCCGCTTCCCGCCAGCGGCTCGCCCGCGCGCGGTGTGAAAAGTCGACCCGACATGGCGAAGAGCCGCCCGGACCCGAAGGTCCGGACGGCTCGTCGTTGTTCGAGCGGAATCGCTTACTGGTACGACTTCACGATCTCGAGGAGGCTCGGCACGTTGGCGTACGCCTCAGCGGCGTTCTCCTTCGTGACGATGATCGGGTCGAGCAGGTATGCCGGAACGATCTTCGCGCCGTTGTCGTACGACTCTTCGTCGTTGACATCGACGGTCTCGCCCGCCTGCAGCTGGCCGACCATCTTGATCGACTGCTCGACGAGCAGCGCGGTGTCCTTGTTGATCGTGGAGTACTGGATGCCCTCCATGATCGACTTCACCGACTCGACCTCGGAGTCCTGACCCGTGACGACCGGAACCGGCTTGCCGGCCTGCTGCACCGACGTGATGATGGCGCGAGCAAGGGTGTCGTTCGGCGACAGCACACCGTCGACCACCGTGTCACCGCTGTACGACGAGGTCAGCAGCGTGTCCATGCGGTTCTGCGCGTTCTCCGGAAGCCAGCCCTCGGTCGCGGTCTGCGCGATCTCGGTCTGACCGGACACGACGACGAGGTTGCCGTTGTCGATCTCCGGCTGGAGCACGTCCATGGCGCCGTCGAAGAAGACCTTCGAGTTGGCGTCATCCGGCGAGCCAGAGAAGAGCTCGATGTTGTACGGAGCCTCGTGGCCCGCACGCTCGGCGAGTCCGTCGAGCAGAGCCTGGCCCTGCAGCTGGCCGACCTTGAAGTTGTCGAACGCGACGTAGTAGTCGACGGCCTCGGTGTTCTCGATCAGACGGTCGTACGCGATCACGTACGCGCCGGCATCCTTGGCGGCCTGCACCTGGGTGGCGAGCTGCTTGCCATCCTTCGCGCCGATGATGATGACCTTGGCACCGTTGGTGACCATGGCCTGGATCTGGTTCTGCTGCTCGGCGACCGTGTTGCTCGCCGGAGCGTACTGCACGTCGGCCTTGAAGCCGGCCTCTTCGAGGCCGTCCGTGAAGAGCTGACCCGCGAGGACCCAGTTCTCACTGGTCTTGTCGGGAAGCGCGACACCGATCGGGGAGCCTGCTTCGAAGCCTGCTTCGGCCTCTTCGCCGGATCCCGTGTCGGTTCCGCCGCCGCGCTCACCGGAGCAGCCCGTGAGTGCGAAGGCAGCCGTCGCGACGAGCGCTGTCGCTGTGACGATGATCTTCTTCATGTGATCTCTTTCTGTGTGATGTGACGGATTCTGCGTGCGAGCACTGCGCGGAGATTCCGCTTACTCGGCCCTTGTCTTGTCGACGGGAGGGGCTTGGTAAGTCCTGTTGGGTTCGAACGTCTCGGTGGCCGGGTCCTGCTGGCGGCTCGAGCGACGCATCATGAAACCGATGAGAGACGGGCGGCCCTGCTGCTTGTTCCAGACGTCGATGCCGACCGCGAGCAGGAGCACGAGGCCCTTGATCATCGAGACGACGTCGGCACCCTGGCCGAGCAGAGCGAGACCGTTGTTGAGGAAGGCCATGACCAGACCACCGATGATCGATCCGATCACGGTGCCGATGCCACCGGCGACGGCGGCGCCACCGATGAACACGGATGCGATGGCGTCGAGCTCCCAGCCGGTGCCGTCGTTCGGTCCGGACGCCTGCGAACGGGCGACGAAGATCATGCCGGCGAGGGCGGCCATCATCGACATGTTCATCATGACGAAGAAGTCGACCCAGCGGTCCTTCACACCCGAGAGGCGGGCTGCCTGACGGTTGCCACCCACGGCGTAGATGTGACGGCCGAACACGGTGTTGCGAGTGATGAACGAGTAGATGATGACCAGGGCGAGCAGGATCAGACCGGGAACCGGGAAGCTCGTGCCGGGGCGACCGGTCGCGAACATCCACGCCGCGGCGAGGACGACGACCGAGAGCAGCACGACCTTGACCACGCTGACCCACAGAGGCGCACTGTCGGAGCCCATCTTGTGCTGCTGGCGACGGGTGCGGATCTCCCAGAAGACCAGCCACGCCACAGCGACCAGGGCGAGGAGCATCGTCGGCACGTTGAAGTCGAGCGGAAGCCCGACCTCGGGCAGATAGCCGGTGCCGATCACCTGGAAGCCCTTGGGCACCGGAATCGTCTGAGCGTCACCGATCCACTGCTGCGCACCGCGGAAGAAGAGCATGCCGGCGAGCGTCACGATGAACGCGGGCACCCCGACATACGCCACCCAGAATCCCTGCCAGGCACCCACGAGGGCACCCACACCGAGGCCGAGGAGGATCGCCGCCGGCCAAGGGAGGTTCCAGTCGGCCATCGACTTCGCGACGATGATGCCGGTGAACGCCGCCACCGAGCCTACCGACAGGTCGATGTGCCCCATGATGATGACCATCACCATGCCGATCGCGAGGATCAGGATGAACGAGTACTGGTTGATGACGTTGATCAGGTTGCCCGACGTCAGGGTCGCGCCGTTCGGCCCGTTGCGGAGCAGCGTCAGGATCTCGAAGAGGGCGATGATGACGATGAGGCTGCCCAGGATGCCGAACTGGCGCAGCGACGAGGTGCCGTTGCTTCCGAACATCTTGCGGATGTCGCCGAAGTGGAAGCCGCGCTTCGTTGTCGTGAGGTCGGTGGTCATGCTGATGCTTTCTGAGTCGCGGAGGTCATGCTGCGCATGAGGGCCTCGGGTGTCGCCTGGTCGGCCGGGATGCAGTCGGTGACCCGACCTTCGAAGACTGTGTAGATGCGGTCGGAGATGCCGAGCAGCTCGGGCAGCTCACTGGAGATGACGATGACTCCCTTGCCCTGCGAGGCGAGCTCGTTGATGATCGCGTAGATCTCGTACTTCGCCCCCACGTCGATGCCGCGGGTGGGCTCGTCGAGGATCAGCAGGTCGGGGTCGGTGAACATCCACCGAGCCAGCACGACCTTCTGCTGGTTTCCTCCCGAGAGCTTGCCGACGCCCTCTTCGACGCTCGGCGTCTTGATGCGCAGCGCCTTGCGATAGCGCTCGGCGACCGAGTACTCCTCGCGCTCGTCGACGACGCCGCGCTTCGAGATCTTCGACAGCTTGGCCGCCACGACCGACCGCTTGATGGTGTCGAGCAGGTTGAGGCCGAGCACCTTGCGGTCCTCGCTCACGTAGGCCAGTCCGTGCTTGATGGCGGACGAGACATCGGGGATCGAGATCTCCCGGCCGTCCTTGATGATCTGTCCGCCCTGGAAGTTGCCGTAGGAGCGGCCGAAGATGCTCATCATGAACTCGGTGCGGCCCGCGCCCATCAGCCCGGCGATGCCGACGACCTCACCGCGGCGGACGTTGAGGTTCGATCCCTTGACGACCATGCGCTCGGAGACGGTCGGGTGCTGAACCCACCAGTCCTTGACCTCGAAGAAGACCTCCCCGATCTCGGGGGTGCGGTCCGGGTATCGGCTCTCGAGCGAGCGTCCGACCATCCCGCGGATGATCCTGTCCTCGTTGATCTCACCGCGCGAGATGTCGAGCGTCTCGACCGTGCGACCGTCACGGATGATCGTGATCTCGTCGGCGATCTGCTCGATCTCGTTGAGCTTGTGGCTGATCATGAT
This sequence comes from Microbacterium sp. SWDP-B6, assembly GCF_059803615.1. Classification (NCBI taxonomy): domain Bacteria; kingdom Bacillati; phylum Actinomycetota; class Actinomycetes; order Micrococcales; family Microbacteriaceae; genus Microbacterium; species Microbacterium sp. SWDP-B6. The sequence continues at coordinate 141,076 of NZ_JAPFGV010000002.1, forward strand.
CGACGCGATGCCCTTGGCCTTGAGACCCAGGATCAGATCGAGCAGGTGCTGCGAGTCGTTCTCGTTCAGCGCGGCGGTGGGCTCATCGAGGATGAGGAGCTTGACGTCCTTGTTGAGGGCCTTGGCGATCTCGATCAGCTGCTGCTTGCCGACGCCGAGCGTCTTGATGGCCACGTCGGGGTCTTCACGCAGGCCGACGCGAGCCAGCAGCTCGACCGTGCGCTGGCGCTGTGCGCGCCAGTCGATCTTGCCGAAGCTGCGGATCTCGTTGCCGAGGAAGATGTTCTCGGTGATCGAGAGCTCGGGGATCAGCGCGAGCTCCTGGTGGATGATCGCGATTCCGGCCTGCTCGCTCGCCGCGATGTCGCGGTAGCGCTGCTCCTCGCCGTAGAGCAGGATGTCCCCCTCGTACGTGCCGTAGGGGTACACGCCGGAAAGGACCTTCATCAAGGTCGACTTCCCGGCGCCGTTCTCCCCGCAGATCGCATGGATCTCGCCTGCGCGGACGGTGATGGACACGTCGGACAGCGCCTTGACACCCGGGAACTCCTTGGTGATGCTGCGCATCTCCAGGATGGGGCCTGACACGACCGGCAACGTTGCTGTGGTGCTCACAAGATCTTCCTCGCGACGGGCGGTCACCTTCGATGTGACCGTTCACATTGGATTACATAGTCTACGCTCGCCGAGACGCTGTCAAGACCACGAGCCAAATTGTGGCTCTATCGAGGTGCGGACGATTCCCTCGTGCGCAGGGTGGTCTGGAGCGGCCCGAACTCGGGCACCTGCTCACCCCGGATCTGCGCGAGCAGGATCCGCACCGCCCGACGCCCGAGCTCGGGGAAGTCCTGATGCACGGTGCTCAGAGTCGGCGCGACATGCGCGGCGACGGGGATGTCGTCGAAGCCGACGACGCTCACATCCTCGGGCACGCGGACGCCGGCATCCCGGAAGCCGTGCATCAGACCGATGGCCATCTGGTCGTTCGCGACGAACACGGCCGTGAAATCGCGGCGGCGCGACAGTTCCTTGCCCGCGAAATAGCCGAAGTCGGCGGTCCAGTCGCCGCGGATCGGCGGGAAGGTCGGAAGATCGGCTTCGCGCAGCGCGTCCAGGTACCCGCGCATGCGCGACTCTGCCTCGATCCAGTCCTGGGGCCCTGCGATGTGGATGATGTCGCTGTGTCCGAGCCCGATCAGATGCTCGGTGGCGGCGCGGGCACCGGCGACCTGGTCTGCCGACAGCGTCACCCCGTCGGAGCCCGAGGCGGTCTGCAGCGATACGAACGGCATCTCGACCGCCATGCCCTTGAGCACGTGGAACGCCCGCACCTGCGGGGCGAGCACCACGATGCCGTCGACCTGCTCGCGCGCCAACTGGCGCAGGGCGTTGCCGATCGCCTCCGGCGTCGTGGCCGAGAGGTTGAGCGTCGAGACCGAGTACCCCTCCTCGCGCGCGGCATCCTCGATGCCGACGATCGAGGACGTGGGTCCGAACTCCCCCACGGTCGCCGCGAGGATGCCCAGCATGTTGGACTTGCTGGTCACCAGTGCCCGCGCTGCGAGATTGGGACGATAGTCGAGCACCGCGATGGCGTCGAGCACCTTGGCCTTGGTCTCGGGGCGGATGCTCGCGTGATCGTTCAGCACCCTCGAGACCGTCTGGTGCGACACCCCCGCGAGTCGAGCGACGTCGCGGATGCTCGGCATCCGGGCACGCTCGGAGGCAGTCGACATCACAGACCTCCTTGAATGTGCACGGTCACATCGTCACTTCATTATGTATGCCAGGCGCGCCGAACGCACGTCGCTGACGTGAGGGGGCGGCGGGGCGGGTCAGGCGAGGATGCGCGCGCCCGGCACCGGGCCATGCACGTGCAGCGACTCGAGCCCGTGCTCGCGCAGCAGCGACTGCACCTCCTGCGCACCCTCGGGGCTCGCGCAGAGGAGTGCGACGGTGGGCCCTGAACCGGACACGATCCCCTGCAGCGCACCGGCATGGATGCCACGCAGGATCGTCGTCTCGAGTTCCGGCCGCTCGTGCAGGGCGGCTTCCTGCAGGTCGTTGTAGATGCTCTCGGACAGCAGGTCCGGGTCTCCCGAGCGCAGCGCCTGCAGCACGGGCGCCGGAACCTCGAGCGACAGCGGCGGATCGTCGGCGAGCGCGCCCTCGGCGTCACGCAGGGCATCGAGCCGCGCGTACACGACCGGCGTCGACAGGCCCTCGTCACTCGGGACGAGCACCCAGTCGAAGCGTCCCCTCGCCAATGCCGGGTTCAACTGGTCTCCCCGACCGGTGCCGACGGCGGTGCCGCCGTGCAGCGCGAAGGGCACATCGGCACCGAGGCGTGCCGCGAGCTCGTGCAGGCGCGCCGTCGAGAACCCGGTGCCCCACAGCGCATCGCAGGCCACGAGGGCGGCAGCGGCATCCGCTGACCCGCCTCCCATTCCTCCGGCGACCGGCACGCTCTTGCGGATCTCGAGCGCCACCCCGCCGCCGTACTCGGCTGCGGTCGCGAGCAGCTTCGCCGCCCGCATCGCGAGGTTGCGGTCGTCCAGCGGCACCGTGTCGGGATCGTCCACGCCCGACACCGTGATCGAGAAGTCGTCGGCGTGCCGGGCGATCACGTCCTCATAGAGCGACACCGCCTGGAACACGGTCGCCAGCGCGTGGTACCCGTCGTCGTGACGGCCGCCCACGCCCAGGTAGACGTTGATCTTGCCTGGCGCGCGCACGTGCACGGAATCGACGGGGGCGGCGAAGCTCATCTCGGTGTTCCCGTCACAGCTCCGTGGACGACGCCCACAGGTCGACGTCGATGGCGCCGGCCGCCTCATCGATGCGGCTGAGCTCGTCGGCCGTGAATGCCGGTCCGTTGACGGCGGCGATGTTCTCGTCGAGCTGCTCGGGGCGCGATGCCCCGACCAGTGCGGAGGCGACCACCGGGTTGCGCAGCGTCCACTGGATCGCCATCTGAGCCAGCGACTGCCCCCGCCCCTCGGCGATGGCGTTGAGCGACCGGAGCGTCTCGACAGCGGCATCCGACAGCGGAGCATCGGGCAGTGACCCGCGCTTCTGGGCCCGGGCTGCGGTGCCGTCACCGAGGTACTTGTCGGTGAGGAGCCCCTGCGCCAGCGGGGTGAAGGCGATCGCGCCGACGCCGGACTGCTCGAGCTTCTCGGTGAGCCCGTCTTCGACCCAGCGGTTGAGGATCGAGTAGGCGGGCTGGTGGATGACGAGCGGGGTGCCGAGCTCGGTGGCGACGGCGACGGCCTCGGCCGTGCGCTCGGCACTGTACGACGAGATGCCCACGTAGAGCGCCTTGCCCTGACGCACGAGTGTGTCGAGTGCGCCGATGGTCTCGGCGACCGGGGTCACCGGGTCTGCACGGTGCGAGTAGAAGATGTCGACGTGGTCGAGACCCATGCGCGTCAGCGACTGCTCGGCACTCGCGAGGATGTACTTGCGGCTCCCGAGGTCGCCGTACGGCCCCGGCCACATGTCCCAGCCTGCCTTCGACGAGATGATCAGCTCGTCGCGATAGGGGCGGAAGTCCTCGGCGAAGATGCGCCCGAAGTTCTTCTCGGCGGAGCCGTAGGGCGGCCCGTAGTTGTTCGCGAGGTCGAAGTGGGTGATGCCCCGGTCGAACGCGTGACGCAGCAGTGCGCGCTGGTTGTCGAGCGGGATGTTGTCGCCGAAGTTCCACCACAGGCCCAGCGAGATCGGCGGCAGGTAGAGCCCCGAGGAGCCGACCTGGCGGTACTCGAACTGCTGGTAGCGGCTCTCGTCGGCAGCGTACGGCCGGTGGAGCTCAGGGACATTGGGACGGAAGCGGGGAGACTCGGTCACCGTGCCAGGTTAGCCGGTGATGACGGTGTCTTCGATCTGGGCGACGTGCCGCGCAATACGGTGATAGTCGTCGACCGTGAGATCCTCGCCGCGGGCGGTCGGCGCGACTCCTGCCGCGATCAGGATCTCGGATGCCGCGGCCGAGCTGCCGAAGAGCTCGGACAGCGCCTGACGCAGCATCTTGCGGCGCTGGTTGAAGGCGGCATCCACGATCTTGAAGGTGAGTCGGCGTTCATCCTCCGTGCCGCGCTCGCCCTCCGACCGGTCGAAGCCGACGAGGAGGCTGTCGACGTTGGGCACCGGCCAGAAGACCTGACGGGACACGGTGCCCGAGAGCCTCCATTCGCCGTACCAGGCGGCCTTGACGCTCGGGGTGCCGTAGATCTTCGACCCTGGCTTGGCCGCGATGCGCTCGGCGACCTCGGCCTGCACCATCACGACGCCGCGCTTCAGGTACGAGAAGTTCTCGAGGAAGTGCAGCAGCACGGGGACGGAGACGTTGTAGGGGAGATTCGCGACCAGCACGGTGGGTTCGCCGGGCAGCTCGGTGATGCGCAGCGCGTCGGCATCGACGACCGTGAGCCTCTCGGCGGGAACGCCGTGCTCGACCGCGGTCTGGGCGAGTCGGGCTGCGAGCCGGTGGTCGATCTCGACGGCGGTGACGGATGCCCCGGTCTCGAGGATCGCGAGGGTGAGCGAACCGAGCCCCGGCCCGACCTCGACGACCCGCTCCCCCGGCTGCACGCGGGCGGCGTGCACGATCTTGCGCACGGTGTTCGCATCGACGACGAAGTTCTGTCCGAGCTTCTTGGTCGGGGTGACGTCGAGCTCAGCGGCGAGGCGGCGGATCTCGGTGGCGCCGAGCAGGGTGACTGTCATTGCTCCATTGTCCCCCACGCCTCACCGGTGTCCGAACCCGCCAGTAGTCTTCTGTGGTGCCCTCCCTCGGTGAACTGATCGCGCCCCGTCGGATGGGCAGGGATTTCCGCTGGCTGCTCGCATCGTCGTGGACGAGCAACGTCGGAGACGGCGTCGCTCTGGCGGCCGCTCCCCTGCTCATCGCCTCGATGACGTCATCGCCGATCCTCGTCGCCGCCGGCGCGATCATGCAGTTCCTTCCGTGGCTGCTGTTCGGGCTGCACGCCGGTGCGATCGCCGACCGGTTCGACCGCCGACGCCTCGTGATGTTCGCCAACGCGGCGCGGGCCGTGGTGCTCGCAGGTCTCTGCGCGTTCCTGCTCACCGGCACGGCGAACATCTGGATCGTGCTCGCTGTGGCCTTCCTCTACGGCACGGCAGAGGTCTTCGTCGACACGGCGGGAAGCACGCTGCTGCCGATGCTCGTGAAGCCCGCCGATCTGGGCATCGGCAACGCGCGTCTGCAGGCCGGGTACCTCGTCGCGAACCAGTTCGCGGGTCCTCCGCTGGGAGCCTTCCTCTTCGCCGCGGGCACGGCGTGGCCCTTCCTGCTCGAGGTCCTCTGCGTGCTCCTCGCGGTCGTGCTGATCTCGCGCATGGCCCGCACGCCGGTGCCGCCCCGGGCGACGGGCGACGCCGAGAAGACGCACGTGCACACCGACATCGCCGAGGGCCTGCGGTGGCTCTGGCAGAACCCGCCGGTGCGGATGCTCGTGCTCATCATCCTGGTCTTCAACGTGACCTGGGCGGCCCCCTGGGGCGTGCTCGTGCTCTACGCCACCGAGCACCTGAACATGGGCGCCGTCGGCTATGGAGCGCTGACCACGGCCTCCGCCGCCGGTGGCATCCTCGCCACGCTGTGCTTCGGGTGGCTCGAACGACACGTGTCGTTCGCGACGCTCATGCGCGTCGTGCTTTCTCTCGAAGTGCTGATGCACCTCGCCTTCGCGCTCACCAGCACCGGGTGGGTCGCGCTCGTGATCATGTTCGTCTTCGGCGCCTACGCGTTCATCTGGGGCACGATCTCGACCACCGTCCGTCAGCGCCTCGTGCCGCCCGAGCTGCAGGGCCGGGTCGCCTCGGTCAATATGGTCGGCGTGTTCGGCGGCATGGTGATCGGACAGGCACTGGGCGGCGTGATCGCGCAGTTCTGGGGTCTCACCGCTCCGTGGTGGTTCGCGTTCGTCGGCGCTGCGCTCACGCTGCTGTTCGTGTGGAAGCCGATCTCGCAGATCGTGTCGGCGAAGCCGGTCTCCGACACGCAGGCGATCGAGACTCAGGTGAACGAGCCGTAGACCCGCAGGGTGTTCGCGGCGAGCTGGGCAGAGAGCTCGTCGACCTCGATGCCGAGCTCGGCGGCCATGAAGCGCACCGTGATCGGCACGAGATACGGGGCGTTCGGCCGGCCGCGCAGCGGCGTCGGGGTGAGGAACGGCGCGTCGGTCTCGACCAGGATGCGATCCAGCGGTGTCACCTTCAGCGCGTCGCGCAGATTCTGTGCGTTCTTGAACGTGACGTTGCCTGCGAACGACAGGTGATATCCGGCATCCGCACAGATCCGGGCCATCTCGTCGTCACCCGAGAAGCAGTGGAACACGGTCCGGTCGGGGGCACCCACCCGCGTCAGCGTCTCGAGAACCGCGTCGTGCCCTTCGCGGTCATGGATCTGCATCGCGATGCCATGCTTCTTGGCGAGCGCGATGTGAGCCTCGAAGGACTCGAACTGCGGTGCTCGGCGCTCGGGCTCGGTGCGGAAGAAGTCGAGCCCCGTCTCGCCGATCGCCCGCGTGCGGGGGTGCGCGGCGAGCTCGTCGATCACCGCGATGGCCTCATCGAGGCGCCCCTCTTCGGCGTAGGCAGGCGCGTCGTTCGGGTGGATCGCAACAGCCGCGAGCACACGGGAGTCCGATTCCGCCGCCTCGACCGCCCACCGAGAAGACTCGATGTCACCCGACGCCTGCACCACCCCGGCGATGCCCACGGCCTGGGCCCGATCCAGCTGCTCGGTCAGCGACAGCGGCTCATCGCCGTCGAGGATCTCGAGATGCGCGTGGTTGTCGTACACGGGCACGGAGAGCGGCTCGGGGGCCGCCGGATACCGCAGGTTCTTGCGTCCCTCTCCGTCTCGCTGCTGCACGTAGGTCATGCTCAGGCGTTGGACTCCACACGCGGGAACAGCGGGCTGAGGCCGTTGACGCTGGTTCCGGGGCGCAGCGCTCCCCAGGCTCCGGCCTCACGGATCGGCTGATCCTGCAGACGTCCGAGGCTCTCGGCAGCGCCGAGGGCGACCCAGAGCTTCTCCGTCGACTGCGGCATCACCGGCGAGAGCAGCACCGCGAGGGCACGCAGGCCCTCGGCGCAGGTGTAGAGCACCGTGCCCAGACGGCCGCGCTGAGCCTCGTCTCCGCTGTTCGCCTGCTTGGCCAGCGCCCACGGCTCGTTCGCGGTGATGTAGCCGTTCAGGGCGTCGACGATGGTCCAGATCGACGAGATGGCCTCGTCGATGCGGAACTGCTCGATCGCGGCATCCGCGTTCGACGCCGCATCCGCGACGATCCTCTGGATCTCGAGATCCTTCTCGGTGTAGTCGGCGGGGGGCGGCACGATGCCCTCGAAGTACTTCTCGATCATCGCCGTGGTGCGCGAGGCCAGGTTGCCGAAGCCGTTCGCGAGCTCGGACTGGTAACGGGCCGAGAGGTCCTCCCACGAGAACGACCCGTCCTGACCGAACGCGATCGCGGAAAGGAAGTAATAGCGGTACGCGTCGGAGCCGAAGACATCGGTGATCTCGGTCGGTGCGATGCCGGTTAGCTTCGACTTCGACATCTTCTCTCCGCCGACCAGCAGCCAGCCGTGCGCGAACACGCCCTTGGGCACGTCGAGACCGGCGGCCATCAGCAGCGCGGGCCAGATCACCGCGTGGAAGCGCAGGATGTCCTTTCCGACCACGTGATAGGCGGGCCAGCGGCGGTCGAACGTCTCCGGATCGGAGCCGTACCCGACGGCGGTGGCGTAGTTGAGCAGTGCGTCGACCCACACGTAGATGACGTGCGACTCGTCCCACGGCAGCGGGATGCCCCAGTCGAACGTCGAGCGCGAGATCGAGAGATCCTTCAGCCCCTGGCTGACGAAGGAGACGACCTCGTTGCGCGCGGAGTCGGGGCGCACGAAGTCGGGCTGCGTCTTGTAGAGCTCGAGCAGGCGGTCCTGGAACTCGCTGAGCTTGAAGAAGTAGTTCTTCTCCTGCAGCAGTTCGAGGGGCTTCGAGTGGATCGCGCACACCTTCAGACCCTCGAACGGACCTGTGCCGTCGACGATCTCGGACTCGGGCTTGAACTCCTCGCAGCCGACGCAGTACAGCGCCTCGTACTCGCCCGCGTAGATGTAGCCGCGGTCGTACAGACGCTGGAAGAACGTCTGTACATTGGTCTCGTGGCGCTCCTGCGTGGTGCGGATGAAGTCGTCGTTCGCGACATCGAGGGTCTTCAGCAGCGGGAACCACGCCTCGGTGACGAGCTTGTCGACCCACTCCTGCGGGGTGACGTTGTTCGCCGCCGCCGCGCGGAGCATCTTCTGGCCGTGCTCGTCGGTGCCCGTGAGCATCCACGTGTCATCGCCGCCCTGACGGTGCCAGCGCGCGAGCGCGTCGACCGCCACCGAGGTGTACCCGTGACCGATGTGAGGCACATCGGAGGGGTAGTAGATGGGCGTGGTGATGTAGAACGATTCGCCTGCGGGCATGGGGACAATTCTAGGTGGGATGCAGGGGGTCGTTACGCTCAGGCGACCGAGACCTCGATGCGATGCCACCCCTGAGCGCCGTCGGGCACGACGTCGGCCGGATCCGAGGTCTGCGTCTCGCCGTCGGCGCTGATCGCCCGGCACTCGATCGTGTGCGCTCCGCTCTCGGCCGACCAGTCGAGGCGCCACTGCACCCAGGTGTCGTCGGAGATCGCGGTGGCGAGCTCGGCCCGACGCCATGCGCCCTCGTCGATCCGCACCTCGACGCCCTCGACTCCCACATGCTGCTGCCATGCCATGCCGGCGATCACGGCGTCACCCGCCTCGATCCGAGTCCCGCGACGGGGCACGTCGATGCGCGACTGCAGCTTGATCGGTCCGCGCTCCGACCACCCGCGGTCGGTCCAGTACGCGGTCGCCCGGTCGAACCGCGTGACCTCGAGGTCGGTCACCCACTTGGTCGCAGAGACATAGCCGTAGAGCCCCGGCACCACCATGCGCACCGGAAAACCGTGCTCGATGGGCAGCGGATCACCGTTCATGCCGACCGCGAGCAGGGCGTCGCGGTCGTCGGTGAGAGCCTCGAGGGGTGTCGAGGCCGTGAATCCGTCGGACGAGGTCGACAGCACCATGTCGGCGTCCGGGTCGACGCCCGCCCGCGCGAGGAGCTCGCGCACCGGATGCCCGAGCCACAGGGCGTTGCCGATCAGGTCTCCGCCCACCTCGTTCGACACGCACGCGAGCGTCACATGCGACTCCTGCATCGGCAGGGCGAGCAGTTCGTCCCACGTGACCACGATCTCTCGGTCGACCATCCCATGGATGCGGATCGACCAATCGGCCGGGTCGATGCGCGGCACGATCAGAGCGGTGTCGATGCGGTAGAACTGCGCATTCGGGGTGACGACGGGCGCAAGCCCCTGGATGTCGAGTTCTGCGGCGACCGGCACTGCCGGGGCCGGCGTGGCGGCCTTCGGCAGGCGCAGTGTGGACCGCACCGCCTCGATGGACCGGGTCACGCCGCGGGCCGCGTTGCCGATGGCGAGCGCCACGATGCCGGTGGCTGCGACGCCGACGGTCCACAGGAGGAACTGTCGGCGCTCCTCATGCTCGGCGCGGACATACGGCACCGGGTGCACCTTGCGCATGAGCAGCCGCAGCGCGACGACCGCCGTCACTCCCGCGACGAGGCCGGGGAGCCAGGCGAACGGTCCCGCACCAGGACGGATCATCGCGGCCACCAGAGCGAGCACGCCGAGAGCAGCGAGGATCGTCGACCCCACTCCCGCCCGGCGGGATTCCAGGATGCCGGCGAGCGCCGCCAGTCCTGCCAGCACGATGGCGATCCCGGTGAGGAGCGCGACCTTGTCGCCGGTGCCGAACAGCGCGATCGCGGTGTCCTTCGCCCAGCTGGGCGCGAGGTCGATGAGCCCGCTGCCGATCACGGCGAACGGACTCGCGCTCGGTTCGACGATGGCGGCCACCAGCTCCGCCAGGCCGACCGCGACGACCGCCGCACTCAGCCCGGCGGCCGCCGATCGGAGCCTGTCACCGCGCGTCGTACGGGTTGCATGGCTCATGATCCGAGGGTAACCCCGGGGCAGAGCCCCGGGGTCGTCCGGCTCAGAGCCCGTTACGACGCGCGACCTCGCCGAGCCAGGCGAGCGACGGCTTCGGCGAGCGCTCGAACGTCTCGTGGTCGAAGCCGATCAGGCCGAAGGTCGGACGGAATCCGCTCGCCCACTCGTAGTTGTCGAGTGCACTCCAGTGCTGGTACGCCTTCACCTCGATGCCGTCGGAGATCGCCCGGTGCAGACCCTCGAGCGCGCCCTGCGTGTAGGCGATGCGACGAGTGTCGTCGGCGGTCGCGATGCCGTTCTCGGTCACGAGCACCGGCACTCCACCGCTGCGCTCCCAGGCGCTGCGCACGCCCATCTCGAGCGCCTCGGGGAAGAACTCCCACCCGGTGAGCGTCGTCTCGACATCGTCGGCGACCGGCCGCGGCCCCTCGGGTCCGATGAAGGTGCGCGTGTAGGCCTGCACGCCGACGAAGTCGTCGCCCGCCGACTGGTCGAGGTACCAGTGATCGCGCGGGTCGCCGTACTCGGCGAGCATCTCGTCTGCGCCGGGCTCGCCGGTGGAGTGGAAGGCCTGCGTGGCGATCGTCCATCCGGCCTGCACGCCCGAGACGGAGTGCAGGATCTCGGTCGCACGGTGGTGCGCGTCGAGCAGCGTGTCGGCGACAGCGAGGTCGGGGTTCGGCAGTCCGAACGCGACGAGGTTGGCCGCATCCTCACCCCCGGCGAGCATCGCCGCGATGTTCGGCTCGTTGATCGTGCAGACGTAGGTCACGCCCTCGAGGATCGGCAGCACCGTCTCGACGTAGCGCGAGAACAGGTCGACCGCGTCGTCCGCACGCCAGAAGCCGTCCTTCTGGAACCACTGCGGCACGGTGAAGTGCATCAGGGTCACCGTGGGGTCGAGCCCGTTCTCGCGAGCCGTGTCGATCATGCGGCGATAGTGATCGAGCATCGCCCGCGAGACGAACCCGCGCTCGGGCTCGATGCGGGCCCACTCCATCGAGAAGCGGTACGAGTTCAGACCGGCGTCCGCCAGCAGCCGCATGTCCTCCGGGTACCGGTGGAAGTGATCGGCGGCGTCGCCCGAGGGCTCCACCATGGGCGAGCCGGGAGCATGCTCCATGGCCCACCAGTTGCTGGTCGTGTTGTTCCCCTCCACCTGATGGGCTGCGGTCGCAGCGCCCCAGAGAAAGCCGTCAGGGAATGTGAGCACGAGTGCTCCTTTCGTCTTGCGATGGTCTTCGGTCAGCGTTCGGCCCGTGCCGGGTTCGGCACCGCATCCAGCAGCTGGACCGTGTACGGGTCCTCCGGATGCTGAAGCACCTGAGATGTCTCGCCGCGTTCGACGACGCGGCCGCTGTTGAGCACGAGGATGTTCTCGGTGACGAGACGCGCGCTGAGCAGGTCGTGCGTGATGTAGAGCATGCTGATGCCCCACCGTTCGCGCAGATCCTCGAGCAGCGCGAGCACGCCGGCTCGGAGCGACACGTCGAGCATCGACACGGGCTCGTCGGCGATCAGCACCTGCGGATCACTGGCCAGAGCCCGGGCGATGACGACACGCTGACGCTGGCCGCCCGAGAGCTGGTGCGGCAGCTTCGCTGCGAACTGCTCGACCGGCGTCAGCCCCACCGTCTCGAGCAGCTCGAGCACGCGGGCTCTCGCCTCCTGCCCTCGCAGCGGCGTGTAGTTGCGGATCGGTCGGCTGAGCGCGTACTCGACCGTGTGCAGCGGATTCAGCGCGGCATACGGATCCTGGAACACCATCTGCACGTCCTTGCGCAGATCGCGGAGGCCCTTGCGGCCCAGCATCGCGACGTCGACGTCACCGAAGCGCACGGTGCCCTCGGTCTGCTTCTCGACCCCGGTGATGAGCTTCGCGATCGTCGACTTGCCCGACCCCGACGCACCCACGAGCGCCAGCGCCTCACCGGGCTCGAGACGGAAAGACACGTCGTCGACCGCCGTCACGGGCTTCTCCCCCCGACGGGGGGCCGGGTAGCGCTTGGAGACGCCCTCGACCACGATCGCGGCATCGGCTCGTCGGGTGTCGCGCTGCGACACCGTGGGCAGGGTCTCGGTCAGATCGGTGCGCGAGTGCCCCTCGCGACGCCGGGTGCCGAGGTCGACGAACCCGGGGATCGAGATCGACTCGGCCCGCGGGTCGGCGTAGTGGCTCAGCAGCATCCGCGTGTACTCGTCCTGCGGGCGGTGCAGGATGTCGAGGCTCGGCGCGTCTTCGACGATCCGCCCCTCGTGCATGACCATCACGCGGTCAGTGGCCTCGAGCACGATGCCGAGGTCGTGACTGATGAGGATCGCGGTGAAGTGCTCGGAGCGCTGCAGGTCGCGGATCGTGTCCATGACCGCGTGCTGCACGAGCACGTCGAGCGCGGTGGTCGGCTCGTCGAACACCATGAGCTGCGGCTCGAGCGAGAGAGCCAGGGCGATCGACGCGCGCTGGCGCATTCCGCCCGACAGCTCTCCCGGGTACCGCGACAGCACGAGAGGGTCGAGACCCACCTTGCCGACCAGTTCCTTCGCCCTCGCATCCCGGGCGTCTCGGGCCACATGCCCGTGCGCGGCGAAGATGTCGCGGAAGTGGTTGCCGATCGTGCGGACGGGGTTCAGCGCGTTCATGCCCGACTGCAGCACCATCGCGAACCCGCCCTGACGCTGTCGACGCAGCTCCTCGGCGTCGAGGTCGCGGATGTCGCGGCCGTCGAACAGGATCCGCCCGTCACTGATGCGAGCCGGCGGCTTCTGCAGCCGTGTCAGCGCGAAACCGAGCGTGGACTTGCCCGAGCCCGACTCGCCGACGAGGCCGACGAACTCGCCCCGACGCAGCGTGAACGACACGTTCTCGACGGCGGTGACCGGCGTCACACCCGGGGAGGCGTACTCGACGGACAGGCCCTGGACATCGAGCAGGACGTCGTTCGTGGTCGCGGGGGTGTTCGCTTCCATGGCGCTCATCGTCCCTTCCCCTCTCGCAGGCGCGGATTGGAGATGCCGTCCACGCCGAAGTTGATCAGTGTCAGGCTCAGAGCGAGCAGGGCGATGCAGAGACCGGGGGCGAACAGCAGCAGCCACTGCCCGGTGAGCAGGGAGTTGGAGTTCTGCGCCCAGTAGAGCATCGTCCCCCAGCTGACGATGCTGGAGTCGCCGAGCCCGAGGAACTCGAGTCCGGCCTCGGCGAGGATCGCCGCAGTCGCTGCTCCGAAGAGCGTGCCGGCGATGATCGACGTCATGTTCGGCAGGATCTCGCGGAACACGATGCGCGCCCGGCTGTCACCCGAGAACTGCGCCGAGGTGACGAAGTCGTTGCCTCGCAGCGACTGGGTCTGGCTGCGCAGCACGCGCGCGCCCCACGCCCACCCGGTGACGACGATGACCGCGATGATCATCAGGATGCCGCCGTTCTGCAGGTACGCGGCGATCACGATCATGAGCGGGAGACCGGGGATCACGAGGAAGAGGTTGACGATGAAGCCGACCACCTCCCCCAGGAAACCGCGCATGTAGCCCCAGCTGAGACCGATCAGCACGGCGACGATCGTCGAGAGGATGCCGGCGGCCATGCCGACCAGCAGACTGACCTGCGAACCGTAGATCAGCTGGCTCAGCACGTCCTCGCCTGCAGCGGTGGTGCCGAGCCAGTGCGCGGCCGATGCATCGGCGTTGCGCTCGAACGTGTTGACCTTGGGGCCGTACGGGGCGAGCAGCGGTGCGAACACCGCGACCACGACGAACAGCCCGAGGATGATGAGGCCCAGTCGGGCCTTGCCGTTGGACCAGAGGGTGCCCACCATCCGGGCGAACGAGCGCCACGGACTGGGAGCCGCGATCCGGTCGGAGGGAACCTTGACATTCATGGTGGAGGTCATCGGCGGGTCCTTGGATCCAGCACGCCGTACAGGATGTCGACGAGGAAGTTGGCGATGAGCACGCTGACGGTGATCATCAGGAAGAGCGCCTGCATGAGCGGGTAGTCCTGCCCGATCACGGCGTTGAAGAGCAGATAGCCGATGCCCGGGTATCCGAACACCTGCTCCACGAGGATCGATCCGCCGACCACACCGCCGAGCGTGAGCCCGAAGCCGGTGAGGTTCGGCAGGATCGCGTTGCGCGCGGCGTAGCGGAGGGCGATCGTGCGACCGTGCAGACCGTTCGCCTCGGCGAAGGTCACGTAGTCCTCACCCAGCGTGTTGATCATCGCGTTGCGCATGCCGATGATCCACCCTCCGAGCGAGGTCAGCAGGATGGTCAGCGCGGGGAGAACCGCATGCTGCGCGAGGTCGACGATGAAGTCCCAGGTGAACCCGGGCGTGGTCGTCGCCGCATACGCTCCCGTCGTCGGGAACCAGTGCAGCACGTAGCCGAAGAAGAACAGCAGCAGCAGCGCCGTCCAGAAGTACGGGAAGGTGCTGAGGAACGACCCCGTCAGAGTCGGCAGGCTGTCGAGCCATGTGCCGCGGCGCCAGGCCGCGGCGGTGCCGATCAGGGTGCCGATCACGAACGCGAGGATCGTGACGATGCCGACGAGGCCGATCGTGTAGGGCAGTGCGGTCGAGACCATGCTCGAGACGCTCTGCGGATAGAACGTGTACGAGACACCGAAGTCGAGTCGTGCGACCTGACCGAGGTACGCCACGTACTGATCCCAGATCGATCCGGTCGGCACGCCGAGCTGGGCCTCGATCGCGGCCCGCGTCGCATCCGACACCGGACCGTTCTGCGAGAGCTTCGCGATCGCGGCGTCTGCCGGCGAACCGGGCATGAGGCGCGGAAGGAAGAAGTTCAGCGTGATCGCTGCCCACAGCGTGAGCACGAACAGGCCGACCTTCTGGAGGACGTACTTCATCGGTCATCCTCCTTGACGCGCTCGAGCCGGGTGAAGATGCCCAGCGGCGCCGAGTCGTAGTTCTGCGGAATCATGTACGGGTCGTCCTCTGTGGGCCAGCCGGTGAACTTGGAGTCGTTGAAGAGGCCCCAGATCCCGCCGTAGTAGAGGCCGATGACGGGCAGGTCGTCGTAGACGATGCCCTGCAGCTCCTCGACGATCTCGGTCTGGCGGGCGGGGTCGACGGTCTCGCGGTACTCCTTGAGCAGGGCGTCGGCCTCGTCCGAGCGGTACCGCTCGAAGTTGTTCGCGGTCGCCTCGCCGGACGGCACGTAGAACTCGCTCGAGAGCAGGTTGTTGAACGCCTGGTAGACGTTGCCGTTGCCCATGCCGCCGATGGCCATCTCGAAGTCGCCGTTGCTGATGGCGCTCTGATATCCCGCCGGCTGCGGGAGCTTGAGAGTCACCTTGACGCCGACGTCTGCGAGCTGGCTCTGCACGGTCTGCGCCGCGCGGGTCCAGTCCGAGAAGCCGTTGGCGGTCGTCAGCGCGAACTCGAGCTGCGTGCCGTCGGCGCCCACGAGCCGGTCACCGTCGAGGGTGTACCCCGCCTCGGCGAACGCGGCGAGTGCGGCATCCGTGTCCTGGGTGATCATGCCCTGGTCGGGGATGCTCGGATCGAGGTACTCCTCCTGGTTGGGGAGGATGAGCCCGGTCTGCCCGGCGGGTTCCATGTACCCCTCGGATGCGGTCTCGGCGATCTCCTCGCGATCGAGCGAGAGGGCGATGCCGCGGCGCACGTTCACGTCGTCGAACGGAGCGACCTCGAGGTTCGGCATGAGCGCGATGACTCCACCCGGCGGGAACCACCAGGCGTTGTGCTCGCTGGCCGCACCCCAGGTGCCCTCGACGTCGGAGATGAACGAGTAGGCCCAGTCGTAGCCGCGGGTGACGGTGTCGAGCTGCGAGTTCGTGGACGGCAGGATGATGTGCTCGATCTCGATCTTGTCGGCCTGCCAGTAGTCGGGGTTCTTGTCGACCGAGTACTGCTGGTCGTTGTAGTTGCCGAGCACGAACGGTCCGGTGCCGACCGGGTTCTCGTTGCGGTAGGTACCCGGATCCTTCACGTCGGCCCAGAGGTGCTCGGGCACGATCATGGTCTGACCGAGGATCGGCAGCGACGGGGCGTCGTCTGTCTGAAGGTGCATGATGACGTCGTCGCCGTCGACCTCGACGGTCTCGAGGTGCTGCCAGGCGCCCTTGATGTCGAGCGAGGGATTGTCCTTCAGCAACTGGAAGGTGAACGCCACGTCATCGGGCGTCAGCTTCTCGCCGTCGCTCCATTCGACGTCGTCGCGGATCGTCATCACGACCGTGCGGGCGTCGGGCTGCGACCATTCGCTCGCGAGCCACGGGTTCTCGGTTCCGTCGAGCGGGTTCACCAGGATCAGAGGCTCGTAGATCCACCTCGACGCCGTGCGCGTGTTGGTGAGGTACGGATTGAAGTTCCGCGTGAAGAACGGGTTCCCCTTGTCCGCATTGATGAGCATCGTGTCGTCGCCGATCGATGGATCGGGCTGCGAACTGATCTGGATGCTGCAACCGCTGAGCACGACGGCTGCTGCCGCCAGTCCCACGATCGCGGCTCTCCGCCAGCGCCGGAGCATGTGCGTCTTCGCCACACTGCCACCTCATGTCGTCTGTGTCATGAAGGGGGGTCCCGGGGGTCGGGGCGCCCCGCGGCCGAAGCCGCATGAGTGATTGTAAGCGCATACATTTTGCGAGCGCAAGCCCTCGACCACCGCACAACGAGGGCGACTTCCCCACCGTGACGAGGATGGGAGCGGTGCCAAACCTGTCTTTATCGCGGTGAATCGCGCAGCGAGCGCACCATGCTCCGCAGCGCCCGGAGCGCAGCCGCCTGCTCGTCGTCGGTCATGCCCGCGAGCATCCGCACCTCGACGGATCGCACCGCGGCCGTGGCCTGCGCCAGACTGCTCCTCCCCCGCGGCGTGAGCGTCGTCGGCAGCGCCTTGCCCACCGGAGCCTCGGGCGGTCTCGTGACGAATCCATCCCGCTCGAGCGCCTGCAGCAGCACGTTCATGGACTGCCGCGTCACGAACGCTCCGCGGGCCAGCTCGGAGTTCGAGAGGCCGGGCCGCTGGGCGAGCAGTTCGAGACACGAGTAGTGCGTGATGGTCATGCCGAGCGGACGCAGCACCTCCTCCATCGCCGAACGCAGCGCACTGGAGGCCTCCTTCAGGAGGTATCCGAGCGATGTGTCGAGGTCGATGCCGCCGCCGTCTTGACTCATGTCAGTATTCTGACATACATTGATCCGTGTCAGATAACTGACATCACAGGAAAGAGCACATCATGCCCGTCACCGGACCCGACTTCATCTCCCTCCAGACTCGCGACCTCGCCGCGTCGCAGGCGTTCTACGAGCAGTACCTCGGCCTCGTCCGCTCGCCGACGGGGCCGCCGCATGCCGTCGTCTTCGAGACCACACCCATCGCGTTCGCACTGCGCGATATCGCCCCCGGCACAGACCTCGACGGCGTCGACCAGCCGGGGATCGGCGCCGCGATCTGGCTGCATGCCAGCGACGTGCAGGCGATCCACGACGCTCTCGCCGCCGCAGGGCACACGATCGTCGCGGATCCGATCGACGGCCCGTTCGGCCGCACCTTCACGTTCGCCGACCCCGACGGCTACCGCATCACGCTGCACGATCGCGCCTGAGCGGGTCGTCGGACCGCTCAGGCGGGGCGCTGCGAGCTCTCGCGGACGAGGATCTGCAGCGGCAGGCGCACCGTCATCGGCTCGGCATCCGGCTGCTCCAGTCGTCTGGCGAGCAGTTGCACGGCGGCGCGGCCGAGGTCGATCATCGGCTGACGCACCGTGGTCAGTGTCGGCCGCGAGAGCGCGGCAGCCTCGATGCCGTCGAATCCGGTGACCCGCACGTCGTCGGGAACCCGGATGCCGGCCGATCGGAAGGCATCGATCGCCCCGAGAGCCATCTGGTCGTTCGCCGCGACCAACGCGGCCGGTGCGCCGCGGGCGATCAGCTCCTCGGCGGCGCGGCGTCCCGATGCGCGCGTGAAGTCACCGCGCAGCACCGTCACATCATCCGCCGCGATGCCCGCCTCGGCTATGGCGGCAGCGAAGCCCTCCCAGCGCTGCGCACCGTCGGGCGAGTCCTCGGGGCCTGCGAGGAAAGCGAGGCCTCCCGGGTCGGCCTGCGCGAGCACCAGACGCGTGAGCTCCGACATCGCCTCGGCGTTGCTGACGGTCACGTGGTCGTAGCTGTCACCCCGCGCCGGCCCCGAGAGCACGACCACCGGGATCCGCTGGGCGAGCCGAGCGAGCACGTCGTCCGGCACGCTCTGCGCCAGCACCATCAGCCCGTCGACCCGGCCGGCGATGTCGCGCACCGTCTCGCGGGCGGGGTCTCCCCGCCCGACGCCGATCATCAGCACGAACCCCTGCTTCCAGGCCTCCAGCTCGGCACCGCGCAGCACCTCGTCGAGGAAGAGCATGGTCGGATGCGGCGCCCCCGCGTCGGCAGAGGCCTGCTCGACCGTGAAAGGCGGCACCTCGGCCTGATCCCCGGCGAGCACATCGAGCACGGGAGCGTCCTCCGAGGCATCGAAGCCCGGGAAGTACAGCCCCAGCACGCCGGTGCGGCGTTCGGCCAGGCCGCGCGCGCTGCCGCTGGGCACATAGCCGAGGGCAGCCACCGAGTCGAGCACCCGCTCGCGGGTGACCGGACGCACCGCATCAGGCTGCCGCAGCACACGGGAGACCGTCGCGATCGACACGCCCGCGCGCTCTGCGACGTCGTAGACGGTCGCCTTCTTGGTCACGCTCGGTCCTCCTCCGGTTGCGTGTGCACCAGGGTACCCGGGGCGAGACTCACCGTCGGCGCGCGACGAGCGAGCCGTGGGGCCTGGCGCTGATCTCGGCCTGCTCCCGGCCGCGGGTCTCACTCGACACGACCGCGAAGCCTGCATCGGCGAGAAGCTCCGCGAGCGCGTCGGCAGACCAGAAGAATGCCGGAGCGACGGCGTGCGCGAACGACTCGCGCGGCTCGCCGTCGAAGAATCCGATGAGGATGCTGCCGCCGGGGGCCAGCACGCGACGGAACTCGGCGAGGATCTCGGGCAGGTCCGCCGGAGGCGTGTGGATCAGCGAGTACCAGGCGAGGATGCCGCCGACGGAACCGCCGTCGAGCGGCAGGTCGCGGAACGTCCCGAGATCGAAGGGGACATCGGGGTGCCGTGTCCGCGCGGTCGCGATGAACTCCGCCGACAGGTCGACTCCCCGCGCCTCGCGCCCGCCCGTGCCGAGGAACCCGGTCCAGTGCCCGGGCCCGCATCCGGCATCGAGCAGCCGTCCAGGGGTCGCGTCACGCCAGGCAGCGATGACCGCCGCATCCCGTGGATCCATCTGCTCGATCGCGCCGGCCAGCTCGACGTACTCCGCGGCCCTCGCGTCGTAGGCGGAGCCGACCGCGGCGTCAGTGCCCTGCACCATCAGCTGCGGGCGGCGAGCGCTGCCTGATACAGGTCGCGCGACGACAGACCGGTGGCGGCGGCGACCTCGGCGCACGCCTCTTTCAGGCGCACCCCGGATGCGACGAGGCTCTGCACCTGCGCGAGCGCGTCTTCCGCAGACACCTCCCGATGCGGCGCCCCCTCGACGACGACGACGATCTCACCCTTGACCCCCGCCGTGGCCCACTCGACGAGCTCGGCCGAGGTGCCTCGACGTACCTCCTCGTAGAACTTGGTCAGTTCACGGCACACGGCGATGCGGCGGTCGGCACCGAACGCAGCGCCCATGTCGGCGAGCGACGACGCCAGCCTGGCGGGCGACTCGAAGAAGACCATGGTGCGGGGCTCTGCGGTGAGCGCCCGCAGGGTCGACCGCCGCTCCCCCGGCTTGCGGGGCAGGAACCCCTCGAAGGTGAAGCGATCGGTCGGGAGCCCGGAGATCGAGAGGGCCATCAGCACCGCACTGGGTCCGGGGATGGCCGTGACCGTCACGCCCTGCGCGACGGCTTCGGCGACGAGACCGTAGCCGGGATCGCTGATGGCCGGCATCCCCGCGTCGCTCACCACGACGACGTCGGTCTCGATGGCGAGGGTCGCGAGCTCTGCCGCCTTCTGCTTCTCGTTGTGATCGTGCAGCGCGATCAGCCGCGGACGGTTCGCGATCTGCAGAGCCTGCATCAGCTTCTGCGTGGTGCGGGTGTCCTCGGCGACGATGACCTCCGCGTTCTCCAGCACTTCGACGAGGCGACGCGAGACATCCCCCAGGTTTCCGATCGGTGTTGCGGCGAGGATGATCACCCGCCCAGCTTAGGCGGGCCCCATCGGCGGAGTGTCTAGGCTGGTGCGGTGACCGCGCCCCTGCCCCTGCTGCCTCCCCCCGAGCAGCGACCGACGCGCTACGAGCGACTGCGCGACCGCGTGCTGCAGGACCCCGACTGGGGGCGCATGATGCGCTGGTTCGCACCTCTCGTGGTGACCGCCCTGGCTGCGGTGCTGCGCCTGGTCAACCTCGGGCACCCGCACCAGCTCGCGTTCGACGAGACCTACTACGTCAAGGACGCCTGGTCGCTCTGGACTCTGGGATACGAGGGCACCTGGGGCAAGGACGCGAACGAGGCGTTCATCACGCTGCAGCAGCTGCCGCTGTCGGATGCCGGGGCGTTCATCGTGCATCCTCCCCTCGGCAAGTGGCTCATCGCCCTGGGGATGGCCGTCGGCGGCCCCGACAACACGGTGGGCTGGCGCATCGCGACGGCTCTTCTCGGCGCGGCCACCGTGCTGCTGACCTACCTGGTCGCCCGCAGACTGACCGGCTCGATCGTCGTGGCCACCGTCGCCGGCTCTCTGCTCGCCATCGACGGCCTCAGCATCGTGATGAGCCGCACCGCGCTGCTCGACGGCCCGCTGACGTTCTTCCTGATGCTCGGCGCACTGTTCATCCTGATCGACCGCGACCGGTCGATACCTCTGCTCGAACGCAGCGCCCCCGACTCCCCCGAGCCGATGTGGGGTCCCGTGCTCTGGCGCCGCCCCTGGCTGATCGCCGCGGGTGTCGCGCTCGGCGCGGCCTGCGCCGTGAAGTGGTCGGGGCTCTACGCACTGGCGGCGTTCGGCCTGTACACGGTGGTGACGGATGCTCTGGCGAGACGCCGCGCCGGAGTCGTCCTCTGGCCGACCGCGGCGGCGTTCCGTCAGGGGCCGGTCTCCTTCGTGCTGCTGGTCCTGCCGGCGCTCGCCACCTACCTCGTCAGCTGGACGGGGTGGCTCGTCACAGCCGGCGGCTATGCCCGTCAGAGTGACCCGAACCCGCTGATCGCACTGTGGAACTACCACGAGGCGATCCTGAACTTCCACGTCGGCCTCAGCAAGGGGCACCCCTACGCGAGCCCTGCGTGGGAGTGGCCGCTCCTGCTCCGGCCCACGGCGGTCTGGGTGGGCAGCGATCCGGGGCCCTGCGGTGTCGACCACTGCATCGCGGTGATCTCGACGATCCCCAACCCGATCATCTGGTACGCCGGTGTCGCCGCCGCCCTCTACCTGATCTACCGACTCGTGCGCGGGTGGATCGAACGCACGCCGGTCGGCCCCGCGTTCACGTTCCCGCTGGTCGGACTCGCGGCGACCTACGTGCCCTGGCTGCTGTTCCCCGAGCGCACGATCTTCCAGTTCTACACGGTCGCCATGGCGCCGTTCCTCGTGATCGCGCTCGCCGTCGCTCTGCGTCAGATCGCGGGCCGACGAGACGATCCCCTGCATCGCCGCCAGTCAGGCGAGCGCACGGTGCTGATCTTCCTCGCCGTGGTTCTGCTCGTCTCGGTGTTCTTCTACCCGGTGTGGACCGGCATGAGCGTGCCCTACGACTTCTGGCTGCTCCACAACTGGCTGCCCGGCTGGATCTGACCTGTCAGCCGGCGTCGCCGGCGACGTGCTCGACCAGCGGCAGCACGCGCCCCGACAGGTGGGTGCGCATCGCGATCGATGACGCCGTGCGCGAGACCCCCGGCACGAGAGCCACCCGATCGAGCACCTCCTGCAGCTGGGTCGCATCGCGAGCGACGAGTCGCAGCTGCATGTCGCTCGCACCGGTCACGGTGTGCATGTCGACGATCTCGGGCACCGCATCGGCGAGCGCCGTGGCGACATCGTCGTGACCCACCTTCTGGTCGATCTCGACGAGGCAGAACGCGACGACCCCGTAGCCGAAGCCCGCGGGGTCGATGCGTGGCACGATCGCCTCGATCACCCCGCCCTCGTGCAGGCGCGCGAGACGGCTGGTCGCGGTGCCCCTGGCGACCCCCAGTCGTCGCGCGCACTCGAGGATCGGCAGCTGCGGCGACTCGGTGAGCATGCGGATGAGCTCGGCGTCGAGGCGGTCGATGTGCACGGTCAGTCCACCACCGCGCTGTCGCGCTCGCTGGTGACACCGGGGCGGGAGGCGTTCCGCGTGAGTCGCGCGACGATCAGGAGCACGACGGTCAGGCCGATGGTGAGCAGCAGCTGCACGCGCGCGGCGCCGTCGATCATCGTGAGCGCGACGACACCGGCGAGGAGCGCCAGGCACAGCCACGACAACCAGGGGAAGCCCCACATCCGCATCGGCATGTCCTCCCCGGCCCGATCGGCACGGCGGCGAAGGATGATCTGCGACACGGCGGTCGCCGTCCAGATGACCAACAGCGTGGATCCGACGACGTTGAGGAGCGCGGGGAGCACCACGTCGGGGAACGCCCAGTTCAGTCCCACGGTGACGAAGCCGAACGCGACGGAGGCGAGCACAGCGACCACCGGCACGCCCTTCGACGTCGTGCGGGTCGCAGCGAGCGGAGCCAGACCGCGCTCCCCGAGCGAGTAAGCCATGCGCGATGCGCCGTAGATGTTCGCGTTCATCGCCGAGAGCAGCGCGATCACCACGATGAGGTCCATCACGAGCCCGACGCCGGGCAGCTGCAGGGTATCGAGCACGGCAGAGAACGGTCCGTCCTTGACGGCGGGGTCGTTCCACGGCAGCACCGACACGATGACGAAGATCGAGCCGACGTAGAAGATCAGGATGCGCACGAGCACCTCGCGCACGATCCGACGGATGTTGCGCGCGGGGTCGTCGGACTCGGCAGCCGCGATCGCGACGACCTCGGTGCCGCCGAACGCGAAGACCACGATCAGCAGCGCGGCGGCGATGCCGGTGAGTCCGTTCGGTGCGAAGCCGCCGTTGTCGACCAGGTTGCCGATGCCTGTCGCGGGAACACCGGGGATGAAGCCGACGATGGCGCACACGCCGACCACGAGGAACACGATGATCGCGGCGACCTTGATCGCGGCGAACCAGAACTCGAACGTGCCGTAGTTGCGCACCCCGAAGAGGTTCACCGCGGTCAGTGCCACCACGAAGACGAGCACCCACACCCACGCTGGGATGCCGGGGATCCAGGCAGAGATGATCCCTCCGGCTCCGGTCGCCTCCGCCGCGATCACGACGACGAGCTGGATCCAGTAGAGCCAGCCGACGGCGCTGCCGGCACTGCGTCCCATGGCCTTCTGCGCATACGAGCTGAAGGCACCGGAGCTCGGCCGGGCGGCGACCATCTCGGCGAGCATCGCCATGATCAGCACCACGATGCCACCCGCGACGAGGTACGAGATCAGCACAGCGGGGCCGGCGATGCTGATCGCCTGGCCCGAACCCACGAACAGCCCGGCGCCGATCGCGCCGCCGAGTCCCATCATCGAGATCTGCCGGCGGGTCAGCCCGGGGTGCAGACCTTTCGTCGTGGTCGTCGTGGTCGGAACCTCGGTCATGCGCGTGCCTCCTGCAGTGCGGTCTCAGCCTGGAGCGCTGACTGCACCCGGTCTATGTCCTCCATTGAACCCGATGAGATGCGGATCCCCTCACCGGCGAAGATCCGCGTGATCACCCCGCCCTCGTTCAGCAGGGACTCGAGTTCGTCGGTGCGGTCGCCCGCGGGGACCCAGACGAAGTTCGCCTGCGAGGTGACGGCGGGCCAGCCGGCATCGACGAGCAGCGCGCACAGGCGATCGCGGTGCGCGACGACCTCGTCGATGCGCACCGCGAGCTCGTCCTCCGCATCGAGGGATGCGAGCGCCGCGGCCTGGGCGAGGTCGGTCACCCCGAACGGCACGGCGACCTTGCGCTGACTGTCGGCCACCGCGAGCGGCGAGAGCGCGTAGCCGATGCGCAGACCGGCGAGGCCGTACGCCTTCGAGAAGGTGTGCAGCACCGCGACGTGCGGATACCGGTGGAAGAGCTCGACGCCCGCCCCGTGCGACCCCGTGCGGTCGAAGTGCACGTAGGCCTCGTCGATCACGACGAGCACGTCGCGGGGCACCGCCGCGACGAATGCCTCCAGCTCTGCCGCTCCGACGACCGTTCCGGTCGGGTTGTTCGGGTTGCACACGAAGATCAGCCTCGTGCGCGGGGTGATCGCGGCGAGCATGGCATCGAGATCGTGGGCGTGCTCGGCGTTCAGCGGCACCGCGACAGGAGTCGCTCCGGCGATGCGCACGAGTGACGGGTAGGCCTCGAACGACCGCCTCGCGAACATGACCTCGTCTCCCTCACCGGCCACGGCGTGGATGAGCTGAGAGGCGATCTCGACGGACCCGGCACCCACGGTGACGGCCGCCGGCTCGACGCCGTATCGCTCCGCCAGGCGCTCGCGCAGAGCGGCGGCGCTCATGTCGGGATAGCGATGGATGGTCGCGAGGCGCTGCTGCACCGCCTCGACGACGGACGGGAGCGGCGGGTGCGGAGACTCGTTGGAGGAGAGCTTCGAGGCACCGGCCGGGGCGGAACGCCCCTGGCGGTAGGCAGGCACGGCGTCGAGTCCGGCACGGGTGGGAAGAGTCATCGTCTGAGCGTCCTTGCTGAGATGCGGTGGCGTCCGGGCGGCGCCTGCTGTCGCGCAACACTAGACCGGATGATGAGAGGTGGGCAATCGGTGCAGCATCCGGTGCGCAACGCGCGCAACTGGCGGGGTGGAATCGCGGAACCGGCGAGCAGACTGCACAGTCATACGCGGAGCGGCGGGCACCGCGCGGGAACACCCGCGCAACGCTCGCTGAGTCCTCACCGCGCGAGAGGAAGCTCGGCGGGATCGCTCACGGGGAGCCGGCACACGAACGATCGGCAGTCGAACGCCTGCTCGCCGGCACTCCCCTTGCCCTCGAACAGCTCGAAGCCGGCGTCCGCGAATGCCCCCGCCTGCTCCGGGGTGACGATCGCGACGACATCGGCGTCTGCCCGACGAGCGGCGGACGCGAGGGCACCCTGCGGCGCCTCGGTGACGACGACGACCTGCCTGGGGGCATCGACGAGCCCCGCGGCGACCCGCAGCAGACTGCCGTGCGCGAACGGCTGACCGATCGCCGAGCCGGCGTGCTCGCGCACTCGCGCTGCCGCGGCTCCGCGATAGCGGTCCCCTGCACCGAGCCGCCAGGCCGTGAGCGATGCGGCGGCGACCGCGGCCGCATCCGAAGGCAGGTCTCCGTCGGTCTGATCGGGCGCGGCCGCGATGCCGTGCTCAGCGAGCAGCGGATCGCCTTGGATGCCGGAGAGGACCGCATCGAGCAGGTCGCGAGCCTCGACGGCCCACCGAGGATCGCCGGTCGCGGCGGCGAGCGAGAACAGCCCGTCGGCGAGCAGCGCGACATCAGCGGCGGTCGCGATGGCCTGCGACGCGACGCCGTCGAGAGACGCGCGCACCAGAGCGCCCGCCGTGTCGCGGTTCACCTGCAGCACGTATGCCGCGGCATCCTCCGCCTCGGCGACCCAGGTGGGCTCGCCGAGCCTCGACCCGGCGCGCGCCAGCGCCCCGATGGCGAGCCCGTTCCAGCCCGTGATGACCTTGCCGTCGACAGCCGGGGGCTCGAGTCCCGCCCGTTCGGTCACCGGTCGCAGGTAGTACCCGCCCTCGCTGCGCTGACCGTCGATCCACGACTCCGAATCCTGAGCGGCACCGAAACCGCCGCCCTCGCGGCGCAGAGTGCCCACGAGGAAGTCCGCGATACCGCGCGCGGTCGACTCGTCCCCCGCATCCAGTGCCACGAGCAGCAGTTGGGCGTTGTCGGTCAGCATCCGCTCGTAGTGCGGCACGGTCCAGTCGCGTTGCGTCGCGTAGCGGAAGAAGCCGCCGTCGGCATCGCGCAGATCGGATGCCGACATCGCGGCGAGCGCCCGATCGGCCGCGGCCGCGGCATCCGGAGCCTTCCGCCGCACCAGCGGCGTCTGCAGCAGGCCCAGGGTCGTCGCGACGGGGAACTTCGGGGCGCCGCCGAACCCGCCGAACTGCCGATCCTCGCGTGCAGCGATGGCCTCGGCCGCCCCGGCGAGCGCCGCGGCGTCAGGCAGA
The DNA here is from genome assembly GCF_059803615.1 of Microbacterium sp. SWDP-B6. Taxonomy (NCBI): domain Bacteria; kingdom Bacillati; phylum Actinomycetota; class Actinomycetes; order Micrococcales; family Microbacteriaceae; genus Microbacterium; species Microbacterium sp. SWDP-B6. Next base: position 167,432 of record NZ_JAPFGV010000002.1, read on the forward strand.
TCCGAGGGCACGGCGGCCCCCGCTCTGGCGAGCGCATCGGTCACGGCATCCGCCGACTCCTCGGCCTGCACCCGACGCAGGGTCCAGGCCTCGTTCACGGCCGCGAGGACGTCGCGGAACGCGGGCAGGGGCTGTCGCGCCTCGGGCGGCCAGTAGGTGCCGGCATAGAACGTGCGGCCCCGCGGAGTCGTGAACACCGTCAGCGGCCACCCCAGGTTCTGCGTGAACGCCGACGCTGCGGCCATGTAGGCACCGTCGACGTCGGGGTGCTCCTCGCGATCGACCTTGATCGCCACGAAGTCGCGGTTGATCAGGGCGGCCGTGTGCGGGTCGGCGAACGACTCCCTCGCCATCACGTGGCACCAATGGCACGTCGAATAGCCGATGGAGATCAGCAGCGGCACGTCGCGCCGCTGCGCTTCGGCGAAGGCCGCCGGCCCCCAGGGATACCACTCGACGGGGTTGTCCGCGTGCGCACGGAGGTAGGGGCTGAGCGTGTCGGCGAGCCGGTTCGTCATACGCCCACGCTACGCCGGTCGGGCCTCGACGAGACGGTCAGGAGACGAGCAGCTCCACGGGCCGGGAAGCGGCGTAGCCGACGAGAGGCAGCGCGCGGTCTGCGGCGAGCTCGATCCGTGCGCGGAGCACGTCGGATGCGATCACGTAGCCGTCGAAGTCGGTGTCGCTGGCGTAGACGCCGAGCGGCAGCGTCAGCGCCTGGAAGAAGGCGAACAGCGGCCGCAGCTGGTGCTCGATGATCAGCGCGTGGCGCTCTCCTCCTCCGGTCGCCGCGAGCAGCACCGGCTTGCCGACGAGCTCGTACTGGCCGACGAAGTCGAACAGATGCTTGAACAGGCCGGTGAAGGACGCGCGGTAGACGGGGCTGCCCACGATCAGCAGGTCTGACGCCTCGATGGCCACGAGCTTCTCCTCGACGCTCGCCGGCAGCTGGTCGCGACGAAGCGCCCCCGCGAGCGACGGACCGATGTCGGTGAGCTCGATGACCTCGATCTCGACCTCGGCGCGCTCGGCGATCGCCCCCGCGATCGCACGGATGAGGGCCGTGGTCTTGCTGGGCTCGTGCAGAGAACCGGAGACGGCGACGACGCGGTAGGGAGCAGTCATGCCGTTGACGCTACTCACGACGACGCCCCGTGTCGCGCGAAGCGACACGGGGCGTCATCTGTCGAAACGGGACGCCTCAGTTGACGTCGTCGGGGTGCGAGCCGACGCGGCCCGAGCCGTCGAGCGGGTCGAGCGCGTCGATCTTCGCGATCTCGGCGTCGGTCAGCTCGAAGCCGAAGACGTCGAGGTTCTCGCGCAGACGCTCTGCCCGCACCGACTTCGGGAAGACGATGAAGCCCTTCTGCAGGTGCCAGCGCAGCACGGCCTGGGCGGGGGTGACGCCGTGCGCCGCTGCAGCCTCGGCGATCGCCGGCGTGCCGAACAGGTCGTACTTGCCCTGGCCGAGCGGCCCCCACGATTCGATGCGGATGCCGTGCTCGGTCGCCCAGTCCACGACGTCGCGCTGCTGGTAGGCGGGGTGAAGTTCGATCTGGTTGACCGCCGGGGTGACGCCGGTCTCGGCCACGACGCGCTCGAGGTGCGGCACCAGGAAGTTCGAGACGCCGATGCTGCGCGTGAGGCCGGCGTCGCGCAGCTCGATGAGCTTGGCGAACGCGTGCACGTAGTCGTCCTTGGCCGGGGTGGGCCAGTGCACGAGGTAGAGGTCGACCGCATCCAGACCGAGCTTCTCGAGGCTCTCCCCGATCGCCGCACGCGGCTCCTCGCCGTGGTGCCGGTCGTTCCAGAGCTTGGTGGTGATGAACAGCTCGTCGCGGGCGATGCCGGATGCGGCGATGGCCGCGCCGACGCCCTCTTCGTTGCCGTAGATGGCGGCCGTGTCGATGTGGCGGTAGCCGATCTCGAGCGCCTCGCTCACGGCGCGCTCGGTCTCGTCGGCCGGAACCTTGAACACCCCGTAGCCGAGCTGCGGGATGGAATGGCCGTCGTTCAGTTCGAGTGCAGGAATCGTCATGGTCCCACCCTACGACCTGTGATGACAGGTGGCCCAGGGGGAACCGCGGCCATCCTCGTCGCAGCCCAGCCGACGAGTCGTTCGAGCGGCCCTCGCCCGAACAGGATCGACCACAGCGTCGTGGCGAGAAGGAGCACGATCGCGGTGGCGGCCCAGAACGCGTTGCTCGAGAAGAAGCCGCCGGGTCCTGCGATCAGCGCGACCGACGCGACGTGCACGCTGTAAGCCGACAGCGGCATCGATCCCAACGCCCCCAGCGGAAGCAGCACCGCGCGCAGCGGTCCGCTGAGCAGCACGCACAGCGCGATGACCGACAGGGCGAACCCGCCGGACCCCAGGATCTCGGCCGTTCCGCCGGAGTGCGGATCCACGGCGAAGATCGCCCGGACGACGGCCCCAGCCGGGTCCGCCGCGGCCAGCGCATCGGGGTAGGTGCTCCATCCTGCGGCGCCCTCTCCGCCTGTCATCCACGAGGAGGATCTGATGCCGGTGACACCCCCGATGAGGCCGAGCCCATAGCCGACGAGCATGAGCCCCACGCCGACGCCGAACGTGATCGCCGCGGTCTCGAGCTTCTCGACGTGCAGGCGCCCGAGAGCCATGCCGGCGAAGACGAACGCGAGCCACGCCGTGATCGGATAGGAGCCGTAGAGCACGAGGCTGATGCCCGCTCCGGTGGGGTACAGCGTGAGGGCGGCCAGCAGCGCGAGCACGGCCGGCGCCGCGAGCGCCAGGATGCCGGCGGCGATCAGCAGCTTCCAGGGCTGCCACCGGAGGAACGGGATGACGGCCACGTAGAGAAGGCCGTAGAGGGTGAGGATCACCGCGATCGGCGTGTTCAGCATCTCGAGCGCCAGACCGATCAGGAAGATCACCGCTCCGCGACCGACGAGCTGCAGGCGGATGCTCGGCATCCGCTCGGGGTCCGGCAGCGCGCTGCGCCCGGTCATCAAGGCGATCGAGATTCCGGCGAGCACCGCGAACAGGATCGACGAGCGCCCGTGCACCAGGTCGGTCCACGTCGACAGGTCGAACGGATCGAACGCCTCGGTCTCGCCGATGTGCGCGCCGGCCATGCCGAGGATCGCGAGGCCCCGGGCGACGTCGAGGCCGAGGATGCGCGGGGCCCGCCCGAACTCACGAAACCACTGCGTTGCAGGAAGGGGCTTCGACACAGTGCTCACGGATGAATCGTACGATGGGAGTTCTATGCCTTCCCCCGTGATCTTCTATCCTCCCGAGCTGCCCGTCAGCGCTGCGCGGGACGAGATCGCCGACGCCATCCGCGACAACCAGGTGGTCATCGTCGCCGGAGCCACCGGGTCGGGCAAGACGACTCAGCTTCCGAAGATCTGCCTCGACCTCGGGCGCGAGCGCATCGCGCACACGCAGCCCCGTCGACTGGCCGCCCGCACGATCGCCGAACGCGTCGCAGAGGAGCTGCAGGTCGAGCTCGGCACCCTCGTCGGTTACAAGGTGCGCTTCACCGACAAGGTGTCGGACGAGACGCGCATCGCGCTGATGACCGACGGCATCCTGCTCAACGAGATCCACCGCGACAGGCTGCTGCGTCGCTACGACACGATCATCATCGACGAGGCGCACGAGCGCTCGCTCAACGTCGACTTCCTGCTCGGCTACCTCATGCGAATCCTCCCCGAGCGCCCCGATCTCAAGGTGATCATCACCTCGGCGACGATCGACCCCGAGAGCTTCGCCCGGCACTTCGCCTCGCCCGACGGCGTGCCTGCGCCGGTCATCGAGGTGTCGGGACGCACCTTCCCCGTCGAGATCCGCTATCGGGCCCAGACGGACGAGACGGAGAACGCCGAGGAGGCCGACGAGGTCACCGCGATCGTCGCCGCGCTGCGCGAGCTCGACCGCGAGGAACCGGGCGACGTGCTCGTGTTCCTGCCGGGCGAGGCCGAGATCAGGGACGCGGCGGATGCCGTGCGCGGCGCCTATTCGAAGGATCGCTCCCCCACCGAGGTGCTGCCGCTGTACGGCCGGTTGTCGGCCGCCGAGCAGCACCGCGTGTTCGAGAAGAGCCGCGTCGCCGGGGTGCGGCGCCGCGTCGTGCTCGCCACGAACGTCGCCGAGACCAGCCTCACGGTTCCCGGCATCCGGTATGTGATCGACACCGGCACCGCGCGCATCTCGCGCTACAGCAACCGGTCGAAGGTGCAGCGGCTGCCGATCGAGGCGATCTCGCAGGCATCCGCGAACCAGCGCTCCGGCCGTGCCGGGCGCACGAGTGACGGCATCGCGATCCGCCTCTTCAGCGAAGAGGACTTCGAGAGTCGGGCGGAGTTCACGGAGCCCGAGATCCTGCGCACGTCGCTCGCCTCGGTCATCCTGCAGATGCTGTCGCTCGGGTTCGGCGACATCACGGCATTCCCGTTCCTCACTCCGCCGGACTCCCGCGGCGTGAAGGCCGCCGTCGATCTGCTCACCGAACTCGGCGCCGTGACAGGAAGCGGCGACACCCCTCGCCTCACCCGCATCGGCCGGGACATCTCGCGCATCCCGATCGACCCCCGCTTCGCCCGCATGCTCATCGAGGCCGGCCGCCCCGGCGGGGCGGATGTCACGCGCGACGTGCTCGCGATCGTCGCCGGCATGTCGATCCAGGACGTGCGCGAGCGTCCGTCGCAGGAGGCTCCCCAGAGCGTGCGCGACGAGGCCGACCGGATGCACGCGCGATTCGCCGACCCGACGAGCGACTTCCTCTCGATCCTGAACCTCTGGAACCACCTCAGAGAGCAGCAGCGCGAACTCGGCTCGAGCGCCTTCCGTCGACTCTGCCGGTCGGAGCACCTCAACTACGTCCGCGTGCGCGAGTGGTTCGACGTGCACCGCCAGTTGCGGTCGCTGGTGAAGGACAAGGACTCAGGGCGCTCGGGCAGCGCGGATCCGGAAGCGATCCACCGCGCCCTGCTCGCGGGTCTGCTGTCTCAGATCGGCATCCTCGACGAGCGCAACACCGGCAAGGGCATCGATCCCAAGAAGAAGAGGATGGCGGAGTACCGCGGCGCCCGCGGCATCCGCTTCTCGATCTTCCCCGGCTCTGCGCTGCGCAAGAAGGCCCCGCAGGCGGTCATGGCCGCCGAGATCGTCGAGACCTCACGCACCTACGCCCGCACGGTCGCCGCGATCGATCCCGCCTGGGCCGAGGCGCTCGCGGGCGACCTTGCGAAGCGCCAGATCACCGAGCCGCACTGGTCGAAGGATGCGGGGGCCGCTGTCGCCTACGAGAAGGTGACGCTGTTCGGGGTCGAGATCATCCCCCGCCGTCGCGTGCAGTTCGCCCGCATCGACCGCGCAGCCTCGCGCGAGATGTTCGTGCGGCATGCGCTCGTCGAGGGCGAATGGGACCCGACCCGCATCGACAAGCGGGTCAGCGCGTTCTGGCGCAGCAACGCCGAGCTGCGCAAGCGCCTCGAGAAGCTCGAGGAGCGCGAACGCCGCCGCGACATCCTCGCCGGCGACGAGGCGGTCTTCCGCTTCTACGACGAGCGCATCCCGGCCGACGTCTTCGACGTGCGCTCGTTCGAGAAGTGGTGGCGCGAGACCCTGGCCGCCACACCGAAGCTGCTCGTGATGCGCGAGGCGGACCTGCTCGACGATGAGAGCAGAGCGGATCAGAGCGAGTTCCCCACCCGATGGACCCAGGGCGATCAGGTGCTCGGACTCGCCTACCGCTTCGAACCGGGAGCCGCGGACGACGGCGTCAGCGTCGTGATCCCGCTCCCCCTTCTCGCGCAGATCGAGGATCGCGGGTTCGACTGGCAGGTACCCGGCCTGCGAGCGGAACTCGTCACCGGACTGCTCCGCGCGCTGCCGAAGGCGATCCGCCGCCATGTGGTGCCCGCGGCCGACTGGGCCGACAAGTTCGGGGTCGAGCTCGCCGGAGACGGGCCCGAGTCGCACGGCGGGCTCCCGAACCGCACGCTGAAAGAGGCGCTCGCACGCCTCATCCAGCCCCTCGCGAATCAGCTCGTGTCGGCTGCCGACTTCGAGGACGACCGTGTGCCCGGGCACCTGCGCATGAACTTCCGCGCCGTCGACGAGCGCGGACGCGTCGCAGGATCGAACCGCGACCTCAGCATCCTGCAGGCCGAGCTCGCCGATCGGGCCCGCAGCAGCGTGGCCCGGTCGATCGCAGCCCCGCCCCGCCGACCGGGGCCGTCGAACGGCCCGCGGCCCGTGGCCGCGGCCGCATCGATCGAACAGGAAGGCCTCACCGCCTGGACCTTCGGCGAGCTCCCCGAAGTGCTCGACACGCGCGTCGCCGGCGGTGTCGTCCGCGGCTATCCGGCGATCGTCGATCAGGGCAAGACCGTCTCGGTGCGCGTGGAATCGACAGCCGACGCTGCGATCACGGCCACTCGCGCCGGTGTGCGGCGACTGGTGCTGCTCGGCGTGCCCTCGCCCTCGTCGTATGTGCAGCAGCACCTCACCAGCCAGGAGAAGCTCGCACTCGCCGCGTCGCCGTATCAGTCCGCGGCGGCCCTCATCGAGGACTGCCGTGCCGCCGTGGTGCAGAAGCTGATCGACCGCGAGGCTCCCGGCGGGATCGTACGCACCCCGGTCGAGTTCGAGCGCGTGCGCGACGCCGTCTCGGCATCCCTCGTCGACGAGCTGTTCGCCTGCGTCTCGCTCGTCGCCCGCATCCTCACGAAGGCGCGTGACGTCGAGCGCGGCATCAGGTCGCAGAACTCGCTCGCTCTGCTCGGGCCGCTCAACGACATCCGCACGCAGCTCTCCGGCCTCCTGCACCCGGGCTTCGTCTCTGCCGCAGGCGTCGATCGCCTCGCGCACTTCCCCCGGTACCTCGACGGGATGCTCGACCGGCTGAAGACCCTGGCGAACGAACCGGGCAAGGACCGCACCCGCATGAGCGAGTTCGAGCGCATGGCGAAGGTGTTCGAGGATGCCGGTGGGACGATCCCGCTAGAGCCCGGAGCCCCCGCTGCGCTCGTCGAGACCCGCTGGCTGCTCGAGGAGTATCGTGTGAGCGTGTTCGCACAGCGCCTCGGCACCGCGCAGCCCGTCTCGCCGCAGCGCATCATGAAGGTGCTGGCATCCCGGGGGTAGCCTGAGGACATGGCTCGCGCGATCGTCTACACAGAGTTCGGTTCCCCTGATGTGCTGCACCTGATCGAGGTCCCCGATCCGATCGCGCTCGACGGCGAGGCCGTGGTGCGCATCGAAGCGGCAGGGGCCAACCCGATCGATGCCAAGCTGCGCAGCGCGAAGCGGCCATCGCCGCCGATCACCGAGCCCCGCGCCGTCGGCTTCGACGGCGCCGGGGTGATCGAGTCGCTCGGCGACGACGTCGACGGCTTCGCCGTGGGCGACCGCGTGGCCATCCGCGACACCCTCGGCACCTACGCGAGCCTGCTCGCCGTGCCGGTCGAGAAGCTCGTGGCGCTGCCCGATGCGGTCACCGCGGCCGAGGGCGCCGGCATCGGCATCCCCGCCGGCACCGCCTACCAGGCCCTCCGCTCGCTCGGGCTCGCGGAAGGCGACGTGCTGCTCGTGCACGGCGGCTCCGGCTCGGTCGGCCAGGCGGCCGTGCAGTTCGCCGTCGCCTGGGGTGCCACCGTGATCGCCACCGCCAGCCCCGCTCGACACGGTCAGCTGCGCGAACTCGGCGCCACACCCGTCGCGTACGGGCGCGGGCTGCTCGAACGAGTGCGCGAGGCCGCTCCGGACGGCGTGACCGTCGTCCTCGACTGCGCAGGCACCGACGAGGCGATCGACGTCTCGCTCGAGCTCGTCGCAGACCGCGACCGCATCGCGACGATCGTGCGCGGCCCGGATGCCGCGTCGTTCGGCATCCGCGCCTTCTCCGGCGGCTCCCCCACCCCGCTCTCCGAGCAGGAGCTCGCGTGGCGGGCCGAGGCGCTGGGCGCGACCGTCGAGCTGCTGGCGGCCGGCGACTTCGTCATCGAGCTCGGACCCGAGCTGCCGCTCGCCGAGGCGGCGCAGGCCCATGAGCTCATGGAGTCCGGCGCCGCCTCGGGCAAGATCGTGCTGATTCCTTAGAGCCTCAGGACCAGGCGCCGGCCGCAGTGGATGCTGCGGCCAGCGAGATCGAGTTCGCGGTGATCAGTCGGCGTGTGGCTTCGGCGGGCTGGTGCTGAGTCCTCGCCTGGTTCAGACGGCAGCGACCGGGCGGCCGAGCGAGAGCATCAGTCGGTTCGCCCAGTTGAAGAACGCTGCCCCGTGGATGACGTCGGCGATCTCGAGATCGTCGAGGCCCGCCGCGCGCAGACGGGCGATCTCGTCGGCGCCGAACGCATTCGGGGTGTCGGTCAGCGCGACGGACGCCGCCACCACGGCGTTCCACCGCTCGCCGAGGTCGGCATCCACGCCCTCGTCGAGCAGGCGATCGACGTCGTCGACGCGCTTGCTGTGGTGCGCCGCGAAGCGCGAGTGCACCGAGGCGCAGAACACGCAGCCGTTGCGACGGGATGCGGCCGCCGCCGAGAGCTCGCGCTCGGCGCGAGGCAGCCCTTCAGCGGCGTTGTAGAAGATGTCCTTATCGACGAGAGTGCGCGCCTTGAGCACCTCGGGGTCGCGCGCGAGCAGACGGAAGTAGTCGTTCTTCGCGCGCGAGGCGTCGACGAGTCCGTCGTAGTGGCGCTCGGTCAGCTCCTCCTCGGCGAGTGGCGGGAGGTGAGGAGTCCAGCCGACCTCGGCCCGTGTGAACGCCTCGGGGTGCGGTGCGATGTCATGCAGCAGAGCGGTCATGCGGCGATTCCCTTCTGAAGCGCGGTCAGTCCTGTGACCACGCGCTGCTGGAACGCGAGGAACGACACCAGCTGCGACAGCGTCACGATGCCGTCGGCCGACCACCCCGCATCCACCAGCCGCTGGATGTCGTCCGCCGACGACTCCCGCGGACGGAACACGAGCAGGTGCGTGTGCGCGAGGGCCGCGGCGAGACGGTCGCCGAGCACCTCTGCGACCTCGGCCGACGGGGCGTAGCGCTCACCGTCGGTGTTCTCGGCCTGCAGCCCCGCCTCGGTGTAGGAGCCGAACGGCCCGACGACCGCGGCATCCGTCGCCTCGGCGATCACGACCGCCGCGCGCTGCGGGTCCGCCGTCAGCGCCCGGTCTGCGTAGAACCTCCCTGTGGCGTCGTCGTCTCCGGCGAGGCGCGTGGCGAACGCGGCGATCAGCTCGCGCTCGGCCTGCGACACCTCCGTCGTCGAAACCGGCGCGAAGAGCGCATCGAAGCTCGCCTGCAGCTGCTCCCTGGTGACGGGGCGACGGCGCCGCAGCGCATCGAGCTCGCGCGTCACCCCCGCGATCTGATCGACGATGTCAGTGGTCATGCCTTCTCCTTGATGGTGTCGGTGCGGGTGTAGCCGAGAGCAGGGGCCACCTGCTCTGCGAACAGCTCGATCGAGCGCAGCACGTGCTCGTGCGGCGCATCGACCGAGTGGACCTGGAATGCCACCTCGGTGGCTCTCGCGAGGGTCGAGTCGGAGGCGAGCGACTCGGCGACCTGCTCGGGGGTGCCGAGGTGGGTGTCGAGCGCGACGATCAGCTCGTCGAGGTCGTCGCCGGGGATCGTCTGCCCCTGACGACGGAAGCCCTCGGCGGCACGCCGCAGGCCGACCTCCGCGAAGCGCAGGGCCTCGGCGCGGTCGTCTGCCACGAACACAGTGCGCGAGGCGGTGATGCGCGGAGCGGTGCCGTCGGGCAGAGCCTCGAGATACGCGTCGATGATCGGATCCTGCAGCGCCGAGAGCGGGGCGTGCAGCGCGTCCGTCGACCGCGGCTGGGTGCGCGACAGCAGCAGGCCGTGTCCGTGGATGCCCGCGCGGTGACCGCCTGGCGACGAGAACGTGGCCTGCCAGATGCGGTCGGCGAGGCTGCCGGCATCCGGATAGAGAGTGTTGTCCGCGCCGATGTCGCGCCCCGAGAGCGCGTCGAGGAGAAGTCGGAGCTTGCGGTCGTAGGTCGGCGCCTTGTCGCGCACGTCCTCGCCGAACGGGATGAACGACGCCGGCGTCCCTCCGCTTCCCAGCCCCAGATCGATGCGGCCGCCCGAGAGCAGATCGGCGACGACGGCATCCTCGGCGACGCGCACCGCATCTTCGAGCGGAAGCGTGACGACGCCGGTGCCCAGGCGGATGCGCGACGTCTGCGCGGCGACGTTCGCCAGGAACACGAGCGGTGAAGGGAGCCCGCCCTCCGCCGCACGGAAGTGATGCTGCGCCACCCAGGCACGTCCGACGCCGTGACGCTCGGCGTGCTGGATCTGCTCGGTGGCGAGCGCGTATCGCTCGGCAGGAGACGCGTCATCGAGCAGACGTGTGAAGAAGGCGATCGTGGGTCCGGTCATGCGGGCTGCTCCGTTCGTCCGGGGACGGCTGCGAGCAGCTCCCTGGTGTAATCGTGCTGAGGGTCGTGGAAGAGGTCCTCGGTGTTGCCCTCCTCGACGATGCGCCCGCGGCGCATGACCGAGACCGTGTGGCTGATCCGGCGCACGACGGCGAGATCGTGCGAGATGAACAGGTAGGTCAGGCCGAGTTCCGACTGCAGCGAGGTGAGCAGTTCGAGGATGCGCGCCTGCACCGTCACGTCGAGGGCCGAGACCGCCTCGTCGAGCACGACGATCTCGGGGTCGATGGCGAGCGCCCTCGCGATCGCCACCCGCTGCCGCTGACCGCCCGAGAGCTCGCCCGGCGTGCGTCGGGCGACGTCGCTCGGCAGCGACACCCTGTCGAGCAGCGCCAGCGAGCGCTCCCTGCGTTCGGCGCGCGAGCCGACGCCGAAGTTCTGCAGCGGCTCGGCGACGATGTCGACGATCTGCTGCCGCGGGTCCAACGACGCGAACGGGTTCTGATAGACGAGCTGGATGCGGCGACGCAGGGCGCGCAGGCGCTGCCCCGACAGCCCGGTCACATCCTCTCCGTCGATCTCGATCGCACCGGCATCCGGCTGATGGAACCGCGTGACCAGTCGCGCGGTCGTGGTCTTGCCCGAACCCGACTCCCCGACCAGGGCGTGCGTCGTTCCCCTGCGCACCCGGAACGACACGTCGTCGACCGCGCGGAAGCGCTCACGCCCGGCGACCGCGAACTCCTTCACGAGTCCGCTCGCGGTGATCGCGAACGGGTTCTCCGCGGCCACCGCCGCAGCATCCCTCAGGAATGGCGGTGCCTCCGGCCGACGGAAACCGGTGGTGAATGCCGGAGCGTCGGCGAGCAGCTGCTTCGTGTACCCGTCGGAGGGTGCTGCGAGCACCTGCGCGCTCGCGCCCTGCTCGACGATGCGCCCGTCCTTGAGCACCACCAGTCGCTGCGCGCGGTCGGCGGCGACTCCGAGATCGTGGGTGACGAGCAGGATGCTCGTGCCCTCCTCGCGGCGCAGCTCGTCGAGCAGATCGAGCACCTTGCGCTGCACGGTGGCATCCAGTGCGCTGGTCGGCTCGTCGGCGATCAGCAGGCGGGGGCGCAGGGCGATCGCGGATGCGATGAGCACGCGCTGGCGCATGCCCCCGGAGAGCTCGTGCGGGTACTGGCGCACGCGCAGATCAGGGTCGTCGATGCCGACCCGCTCGAGCAGCTCGATCGCCCGCGCCCGGCGCGACCGACGGTCGCGGTGGCCGTGCAGCCGCAGCACCTCCTCGACCTGTGCGCCGATCGTGCGCACGGGATCGAGCGAGGTCACCGGGTCCTGCGGGACGAGACCGATCTCAGGACCGCGGATGCTGCGCAGCGCGCGATCCGACCAGCCCGAGATGTCGAGATCGCCGAGGCGCACCGCACCACCCTCGACCCTGCCGCCGGCCGGCAGCAGGCCGAGCAGGGCATGCGCGGTGGTGGACTTGCCCGACCCCGACTCGCCCACCAGCGCGAGCGCCTCCCCCTCGGCGATCTCGAACGAGACGCCGTGCACGACCTCGCGCCGACCCTCCCTGGTGGCGTACGAGACCCTGAGGTCGTCGACGGCGAGAACCGTCATCGTGATCTTCTTCCGATGCGGTGCGAGATGCGGTTGGCGCTGAGCACGACCGCGACCACGACCAGACCGGGCAGCGCGGTCAGCCACCAGGCGGTGGCGGTGTAGTTGCGACCCTCGGCGATGAGCAGACCCCATTCGGGGGTGGGCGGCGGAGCCCCGTAGCCGAGGAAGCCGAGTGTCGAGATCGCCAGGATCGCGGTGCCGAACTGCAATGCGGCGAGCGCCACGATCGGGGTGAGCGAGTTCGGCAGCACATGCCGGCGAAGCACCGTGACGAACGTGCCACCGCTGCCGTAGGCCGCCTCGACGTACTCGCTGCGACGCACCCGCGCGACCTCCGACCGCATCAGACGGGCGAACGCCGCGACGCTGCCGAGACCGACGGCGATGGCCGCGTTCACCGTGCCGAATCCGAGCAGGATGATCACCGAGAGCGACAGCAGGAGGCCGGGGATCGCCAGCAGCACGTCGACCACGCGCATCAGGATGTCGTCGACGACGCCGCCGATGGCTCCGGCGATCGCGCCGAGGATGGTGCCCAGCGCGAGGCCGAGAGTGACGGCGATGAGGGCGCCGGAGAGCGAGTGCACGGCGCCGTGCACGACGCGCCCGAACAGGTCGCGCCCCAGGGTGTCGGTGCCGAACCAGTGCGCCGCGCTCGGCGGCAGCAGCTTGTCTGCAGGGGTGCCGGTGAGCGGGTCACCCGGGGCGAACGCCCCGGGGATCACCGCCCAGAGCACTGCGAGAGCGATCACGGCGACAGCGAGGTACAGATCCCACTGTCGTGCCCCGAGTCGCCGAGGTCGGCTGCTCGGGACGGATGCCGTGGCATCCTGCTGCGGAGGCTCGACGGCGGGGTCGGCGGATGCGGCGATGGCTGCGACGGTCATGCCGAGACTCCTGTCTTCGAGAGGGCGCGCTGGCGGGGATCGATCAGCGGGGTGACGAGGTCGACGGCGAAGCTGATGAGAACGAAGCCGAGCGCCGACAGCAGCACGACGCCCTGCAGCACGGGGATGTCCTGGTTGGACACCGCCTGCTCGGTGAGCCTGCCGATGCCGGTGCGGCCGAACACGGTCTCGGTGACGACCGCTCCCCCGACCAGTTCGCCGAAGAGCACGCCGGCGATCGTGAGCGTCGGCAGCGCCGCGTTGCGCGCCACCGAGCGGGTGAGGACCCACGACGGCGGTGCGCCCTTGGCGCGCACCACCGTGATGAAGGGCTGCACCTGCACCTGGTCGATCGCTCGCACCAGCACCTGTGCGAGTGGCGCGGAGATCGGCACGGCGAGCGTGAGCACGGGCAGGATCAGCCCCGCGACCGGGTCGGCGCCGACGACCGGCACCCAGCCGAGGCCGAACGAGAAGACCTGGATGAGCAGGATGCCGAGCCAGAAGACCGGCACGGCGACGAACAGACCCGGCACCTGGCGGATGCCGTCGCGCAGCCAGCTGAACGGTGCGAGCGAGGAGAGTCCTGCGACGAGCACCGCGATCAGCAGCGCCACCACGAGTCCGAGCGACGCGAGCAGCAGGGTCGACGGCAGCGCCTCGGCGAGCATCGTCAGCACCGGGGTGCCGAACTGCGTCGAGAAGCCGAAGTCGCCGCCGAGGAACCCGAGCCCCGCATGCAGGTACTGCTGCCACCACGGCAGGTCGGTGCCGTACGTGGCGCGGATCCCGTCGAGCTGCTCCGGCGACAGCCCGAGGCTGGGGTCGGAGAACTTGATCAGGATCGCGTCGCCCGGCAGCAGCTGCAGCAGGAAGAAGGTGGCCGTGAAGGCCGCGATCAGGACGATCGCGGCCTGCCCGGCCCGTCGGAGGACGAAGTTCATCGATGCACCGTGTCGCTCGGGCTCAGTGCTCGGAGAGCCAGACGCCCGAGAAGGTGGGGCGACCGACCGACTCGAAGTCCACGCCGTGCACATAGGTCGCGGTGCCGTAGACCTGCGGCTCCTCGAACAGCGGGATGACGTACGCCTGCTCGGCGATGTAGTCCTGCACGGCCTGCGAGGCCTCGGCGCGCTTCGCGGTGTCCGGCTCCGAGGCGACCGCCTCCAGCAGAGCGTCGAGCTCGGCGTCGTTCGAGATCAGCACGTCGCGGTTCTTCGTGTGGTACTGGCTCTTGATCACGTCGAAGTCCGCGCGTCCGACCATCGAGTGGTAGAACCCCGTCTTCAGCGGGTCACGCGTGTCCTCGGCATACGAACCCGCATCCGCCGGCTTCACCGTGAGCTCCACACCGACCTTCGCGAGCTGCTGGGCGACGAGTTCGAGCGTCTGCTTCGAGAGCGGCTGCGGAGCGGCCTCGTAGACGGTGATCGACAGACGCTCTCCGTCCTTCTCGCGGATGCCGTCGGATCCCTCCGTCCATCCGGCCTCGTCGAGCAGCTCCTCGGCCTTCTCCGGGTCGTAGGCGTAGTGCTCGGACTCGTCCTTGTAGCCGAGTGCCTCCTGCGACAGCACCGAAGTCGCGACCGGGTAGTTCTCGGTGAACAGGGTGTCGACGACCTCCTGAGCGTCGACGGCGGCGACAAGCGCCTGACGCACCTTGATGTCGGCCAGAAGCGGGTTCTCGGGGCGCAGCGCGATGGAGTTGTTCACTCCGCGGGTCTGCGGCGCGTAGAGCGTGAAGCCCGCGCTCTCGACACGATCCTCGTCGAAGGCCTGCACGTAGCGCACGTAGTCCGCCTGACCGGCGAGCAGTGAGCCGATGCGCACCGAGTCCTCGGGCGTCACGAGGACATGCACGGCGTCGACGTAGGGGCGCCCCTGGTTCTCGGCACTCTCGGGTGCCCACGCGTAGTCCTCGCGAGCGGTCAGAGTGAACTCGGTGCCCAGCTTCTCGTCGGTAACCGTGAAGGGCCCTGCGCCGACGATGGCCTCGGCGTTGCCCGCACCGAAGTCCTCGATCGTGCCGTCGAGCGTGTCGGAGGAGAGGAGTCCGGAGTTGATGGTGGAGGTCGCCTGCAGGAACCCCGGGGCCGGGGCCGAGAAGCGGAACGTGACGGTGTCGTCGTCGACGACCTCGCTCGACGCGTAGTTGTTGATCGCCTCCGAGACGGTGAGTCCGCGCTCCGGATCGCCCAGGCCGTAGGTGTCGAAGTTCTTCGCCACGGCTGCGGCATCCACCGGGGTGCCGTCCGAGAACGTCACATCCGGCTTCAGGTTGAACGTGTACTCGGTGGCGTCGGCGTTCACGGTCCAGTCCGACGCGATCCACGGCTCGATCTCGAGCGAGTCCGGGTTCTGCCAGGTGAGGCGGGCGGTGATGTTGTTGACCACGCCGCCATTCGGATAGAACCCCGCCTGCGGCGGATACAGGTTCGTGAACGTCTGGTGCTCGAGGTACGTGAGCGTGCCGCCGGTGATCGGGTCGCCGCCGGCGTCCGACTCGCCGGAGGGAGCCGGAGACGAGGCGCACGCCGCGAGGCTCGCGGCGAGGACGAGCGGAAGCGCGACTGCTGCTGCGCGGATGAGACGGCGGGTCATGCGGTCCTCCTGGGAAGGGATGCTGTGGTTCGTGATGTGCGGGTGATGGTCACGCTAGGGACTCCCCGAGCCCCGCCGCGAATGGAGTCGTCACGCGCGGACGTGACCTGTCATGAGGCGTCATGACAGGTCACCGGGCGCAATCCGGCGTAATGATCCAGGGGGTCACCGGGTGGCGAGCGCGGACGAGGCTGCGTCTCGTCGGCCGACACCGAGACGGTCGCGCAAGGTGCCGGTGCTGCCCTCGTCCGCGCGCCTGAGCAGGCCACGGCGACGCAGCTCTGGCCCCGCAAGGCGCGTGAACGCCTCGAACTGCGCGGGCTGGAAGGCCGACAGCACGTTGAAGCCGTCCGCCGCACCCTCGTCGCGCCAGGTCTCGAAGTGATCGGCGATCGTGGAGGCATCGCCGACCACGAAGGCTGCGGGCACGGCGTGCGCCGCCACCAGATGGCGCCAGGTGAGCGCGTGCGAGCTGCCCTGCCCCTCGACGTGCAGTCCCGCGATGCGGGCGAGCCGGTCGATCAGCGCGGCGCCGGCGTCGCCCAGTCGCCGCGCATCGTCCGCTGATACCTCGTCGTCGAAACCGGCCGCGCGCAGCCGGTCGTCCGGTGCCACCCCGAGCGCGTCGGCCAGTGCCGCGACCGATCGGTTCGTCGGGAAGGCCGCGCGCGACGGCTGATGCCCTTCGGCGAGCGGCACGAGGGCGAGCAACCGTTCGACGATGCGGTGCGCCTCGGCATCCGAGTCGGCGACGACGGGAAGCACGGGAGCGATCACCGCGAGCGCCTCGGGCGAGCGCCCGGCGGCGGCTGCGATGTCGCGCAGGTCACGCCGGGTGGCGATCGCATCCGCGAGGTTCGGGGCCGCGATCAGTGCCAGGTCTGCCTCGGTGGCCGCGAGCACACGCGACCGAGCAGACGTCCCCGCGTGCACGATCGGGATCTGCCCCTGCGGCGGCCTGGCCACGTTCAACGGACCGGAGACCCGCAGATGCTCCCCGTCCAGGTCGGCGCCACGGAGGCCGTCCGGGTCGATCAGCACGCCGCGCTCGGCATCCGCGATCCAGGCGTCGTCACTCCACGAGTCCCACAGGCGTCGCAGCGCCGCGACGAACTCCTCGGCGCGGTCGTATCGGGTCTCGTTGTCGGCGTGCGCGTCTCGGCCGTGGTTGCCCGCGGCGCGAGGCTCGGCGCCGGTGACGAGGTTGATGCCGGCGCGTCCACGGGTCAGCACGTCGAGGGAGGCGAGCGAGCGAGCGGTCGCGTAGGGGTCGGCGTAGGTCGTGTTCACGGTGGCGATGAGGCCGATGCGCGACGTGACGCCGGCGAGGAACAGCACCGCACTCACCGGGTCTATGCGCGCCAGCAGATACGGGTCGCGGAACTCGAGGTCGGGCCCGGTGGCCAGCCAGTCGCCGAAGAACAGGTAGTCGAGCCCGGCGTCCTCACCCTCGCGCGCGATGTGACGGAGGATGTCGGCATCCGACGAGGGATCCCGGTGCGCTCCTGGCTGACGCCAACCCGACGGATAGGCGCCGAGAGTGCGCACCATGGCGCCGATGATGAGGGGTTCGGTCATGCCCCCGAAAGTACGAGCGCCGTGGGCGGCCGCCAATCGCCGGGGAAGCTCGGAGACACGCAGCGCAATACGCCGACACATCCTCGCGGCGATCCAGCTGTCGGTGCGACCCTCTACGCTGAGACCATGACTGGTCTTCGTTGGGGAATCCTCGCGACCGGCGGCATCGCCGGCGCGTTCGCATCCGATCTGCGCACGGCAGGGCTCGACCTCGTCGCTGTCGGCTCGCGCTCGCAGGAGTCGGCCGACGCGTTCGCGGCCCGCTTCGACATCCCCCGCGCGCACCCCACGTACGAGGCCCTCGTCGCCGACCCGGACGTCGACATCATCTACGTCTCCACGCCGCACCCGCTGCACCACGAGAACGCCCGCCTCGCGCTCGAGGCCGGCAAGCACGTGCTGGTCGAGAAGGCCTTCACCCTCAACCGGGGCGAGGCCGAAGACCTGCAGCGCCTCGCCGCCGAACGCGGGCTGCTGGCGATGGAGGCCATGTGGACGCGGTATCTGCCGCACATGGTGCGCATCCGCGAGATCATCGCCGACGGAACGCTCGGAGAGATCCGCGCCGTCACCGCCGACCACACCCAGCTTCTGCCGGACGACCCCACCCACCGCCTGAACGCTCTCGAGCTCGGCGGCGGTGCACTGCTCGACCTCGGGATCTACCCGATCTCGTTCGTGTGGGACGTCCTGGGCGCCCCGACCGCCATCCATGCCGTGGCCCGGCTCATCGAGACCGGAGCGGATGCCGAGGTCGCCACCGTCATGACCCACGAGGGCGGCGCGATCTCGACCACTCTCTCCTCGTCGCGAGCCGCCGGCCCGAACGCCGCGAGCATCGTCGGCACGAAGGCCCGCATCGACATCGATCGCGTCTGGTACACCCCGACGACCTTCCGCGTCGTGCTCCCCGACGGCACGGTCGTCGAGGAGTACGTGTCCGAGGTGGCCGGCCGCGGCATGCAGTATCAGGCGCATGCGGCCGAGCGCCTCGTCGCCGACGGCGTGCTCGAGGGCGACATCCTGCCGATCGCCGAGAGTGTCGCGATCATGGGAACGCTCGACGACATCCGCGCCCAGATCGGGGTGCGCTACCCGCGCGAAGGAGTCAACCATGGCTGAAGCCAACGACGCCCGTGTCGCCGTCTATCTCGACTTCGACAACATCGTCATCTCCTGGTACGACCGCGTGCACGGACGCAACGCCTACGGCAAAGACCGTCAGCGCATCACCGAGAACCCGACCGATCCCGAGGTCACCGAGCGGCTCTCCCGCGCCATGATCGAGGTCGGGGCGATCATCGACTACGCGGCGTCCTTCGGCACACTCGTGCTCACGCGTGCCTACGCCGACTGGTCGTCGCCGGTGAATGCCGTGTACCGCTCGCAGCTCGTGGCCCGCGCCGTCGATCTCGTGCAGCTCTTCCCGGCCGCCGCCTATGCGAAGAACGGCGCTGATATCCGCCTCGCCGTCGACGCCGTGGAGGACATGTTCCGTCTGCCCGACCTCACGCACGTCGTGATCGTCGCCGGCGACAGCGACTACGTCCCCCTCGCGCAGCGCTGCAAGCGCCTCGGCCGCTACGTCATCGGCGTCGGCGTCGCGGGGTCCACGGCCAAGTCGCTCGCCGCGGCGTGCGATGAGTTCGAGGCATACGACTCGCTGCCCGGAGTGGTGCGCCCGAGCAAGACCGCTCCGGCCACCGTCGTCGCGGTGCCGGAAGCCACAGTCGAACCCGCCGTCGAACCGGCCGCAGAGCCTGCCGCGAAGACGAGGACGAGGCAGCCTGCCAAGACCGCCAAGGCCAAGGCCCAGGCAGCCGCCACCACGGCTGCGAGCGCGACTCCGGCCAAGGTCGACGAACACGCCGAGGGTACGGAGCAGGGCGAGGCGACAGAGCTGCTGCATCGCGCGCTGCGTCTCGGGCATGACAAGGCCGACGCCGACGAATGGCTGCACAGCTCGGCCGTGAAGACGCACATGCGCCGCATGGACCCCTCCTTCAGCGAGAAGGCCCTCGGCTACCGGTCGTTCTCGGACTTCCTCAAGTCGCGCGAGAGCATCGCAGAGCTCGAGGAGACCGGGCACGAGCGTCTCGTGAAGCTGCGCGACTCGGCCTGACCCCGCACGACTCGACCGGCCTGTCACGCCACCGGACGGTCACTCCTCGAAGTCGTATTCCTGGAAGGCGGCGACCTCGGGCACCCAGCGCTCCGACACGAACGCGGTGTGCGCAGGGTGCGCGTCGTAGGCGCGGTACGCCGCTCGGTCGTGGAACACCATCGAGAACTGGTGCTCCAGGTCGCTCTTCGGGCTCACCTGGCGACGGATCGTGAAGTCCTCGACCCCGGGGATCGACGTGAGCACGGCTCTGGCGGTGGCGAGGAACTCGCGCTCCTCGGGGCTGCCCGCCTCGTGCACGAGGCGGAAGACGACGGTGTGCTGGATGGTCATGCGGTGTCTCCGGTCGTCTGGTTGCTGAAGGCGGCGTCGAAGGACGCGGTGGGCACGGGCCACAGCAGCGACCGCACGTAGGCGAGCGCCTGCGGAGCCCCGTGCAGGCGGTCCATTCCGGCATCCTCCCACTCGATCGAGATGGGACCCGCATAGCCGATCGCGTCCAGCGCGCGGAACGAGTCCTCCCATGGCACGTCGCCGTGACCGGTCGAGACGAAGTCCCACCCGCGTCGGGGATCCCCCCATGGCAGGTGCGAGCCGAGCACTCCCGCACGCCCGTTGTGCGGCCGCATCCGGGTGTCCTTGCAGTCGACGTGATAGATCCGGTCGGCGAAGTCGACGATGAACCCGACCGGGTCGATGTTCTGCCACATCATGTGCGACGGGTCCCAGTTGAACCCGAACGCCTCGCGGTGATCGATCGCATCCAACGCCCGCACCGACGACCAGTAGTCATAGGCGATCTCGCCCGGATGCACCTCGTGCGCGAAGCGCACGCCCTCGCCGTCGAACACATCGAGGATCGGGTTCCAGCGGGTGGCGAAGTCGTCGAAACCGGCCTCGATGACGGAGGCCGGCACCGGCGGGAACATCGCCAGATACGGCCAGATCGACGAGCCGGTGAACCCCACGACGGTGTCGACGCCGAGCTTGCGCGCCACTCGAGCCGCGCGTCTCATGTCCTCCGCCGCGCGGCCGCGCACGCCCTCCCCCTCCCCGTCTCCCCACACGTAGTCGCGCAGGATCGCCCGGTGGCGGAAGTCGATCGGCGCATCGCACACCGCCTGCCCCGCGAGATGATTCGAGATCGCGAAGATCTGCAGTCCGTGTCGGTCGAGGATCTCGAGGCGCGAGGCGACGTACGCGTCATCCTCGTCGGCCCGCCGCAGGTCGAGGTGATCGCCCGAGGCGGCGACCTCGAGGCCGTCGTACCCCCACTCCGCCGCGAGGCGCGCGACCTCCTCGAAAGGCAGATCTGCCCATTGGCCGGTGAACAGGGTGACCGGGTGCGTGGTCATGGACACTCCTTCGTATCGCGTGACGGTTCAGGCGCCGAGCACTCTCAGCGCCTGGATGCTGCGTGCGGCGAGTTCGTCCTGACTCTCCGCGAGTGGTCGCCACACGGACGCGGCGACCGCGATCGTCGCGTTCTCACCCGTGAAGCTCTCGAGCCCGAGCGGACCCCGATACCCCGCGTCGTCGAGGGCTCGCAGGATCTCCGGCCAATCGGTGTGATCGTCGCCGACCGCTCCCCGATCGCTGCCGCACACCTGCACGTGGGCGATCGCCGACCCCGCCGCACGGATGGCCTGCGTCGGCTTCTTCTCCTCGATGTTCAGGTGATAGGTGTCGAGAGCGAGCCCCACGCCCGCACCGAGCAGCGGCGCGAGCGCGTCGAGGCTCTGCTCGACGGTGTTGAGCACGCTGGTCTCATAGCGGTTGAGCGGCTCGATGGCGAGGGTGACCCCGGCATCGGCGGCATCCGACGCCAGCGGTTCGAGGCTCTCGCGCAGCTCCCGCACCATCTGGGCGCGTTCATCCGCCGACATCCGCCAGGTCGCGCCCGTGGGTGCGTAGAAGGGGCCGGCGACCACGGCGGAGCCGAGCGTCGCCGCTGCGGCGATGCACGATCGCAGGTAGTCCTGGGTCGCGCCGACGTCGCCCGCCTGCGCGAGCAGCGAGCGCCCCGGCCCCATGGCTCCGATGACGATGGCGCCGAGGCCGAGATCGTCGAGCACGTCGCGGGATCGCGCCGGATCCCAGTCCCCGATGCTCTCGAGCGGCAGTTCGAGCGCCTGATACCCCATGGCGGCGGCCCTGCGCGCGAGCGGTCCGAGCGTCGCGTCGGTGAGCGGAGACGTCCACACCCACGTGTTGACGGCGATCGTGCGAGGCATCCTGCTCCTTCGGGGATGACGCGAGTGCTCCCACCCTCCCATCCGCGGGACGCGGAGGGAAGGGCGGGAGCATCACAGAGGGTTACGGGATCTGACGTTCCTGCCACACCGTCGGGTAGCCGGGGAGGTTCTCCCCGCCGAACTTCGCGTAGTGCCCGTCAGGCATGCCCTCGTTGGCGGCGAGGTAGTCGTCGAGCTCTCCCTCGGTGATCGGCTTCTGCGGCAGCACCCACTCCTTCGGCACCTCTTCACCCGCGAAGATCATCTGCGCGGCGAGCAGGGGCGTGCGCCACTGGAAGTTCGAGTAGACCGGTGCGAGACCGGTGAGACCCGTGTCCTTCCACTTGCGGAGGAAGCTCATCTCGTCTTCACCGGTCATCACCGGGTAATCGGCGCCGGCGTCCTCGAAGGCCTCGATCGCGGCGACAGCGCCGTCACCGGCATCCATCCAGACGCCCTGGACATCGCCCTTGGCGAGCTCGTCGCTGATGATGCTCTTGATCTCTGCCGGGTCCGCGCCTGTGAAGTAGTCCACCGCCTCGATACCCGCCTCGTCGAAGAGCTTCTCCGCCGCGGCCCACCGGTGCTCGAGCACGTCGACGCCGGGGAGGATGCGGAGCGCCACGACCTTGTCGCCCTCTTCGAGGTTGTCGATGAGGAACTCGGCGGTGTCGATGCCCCACGCGAATCCGCCGATCGGGTGGATGAACGTGACGGGGCAGTCGGTGTCGACGCCGCGGTCGAACACGATCACCGGCTTGCCGGTCTCGCATGCCCGCTCGACCGCCGGGGTCATCGCCGCGGTGCTGTTGGGCGAGATGAGGAAGACGTCGCAGTCGCCCTCCGAGATGAAGTAGTCGATGTCGGCGATCTGCGTGTCATCGGAGTCCTGCGCGTCGCGGGTCTCCATCTCGCTGATCGCGCCGGCCTCCTGCAGAGACTTCAGCTGCTCGTTCATCGTGATCCAGCCCGTCTGCCGCCACGGGTTCGAGATCGAGGCGTTCGCGAAGCAGGCCTTCTTGGCCCCTTCGCTCGCGAACTCCGAGGTGTCGACCATCTCGGCGTTGATGTGCTGGAGGTACGGCTCGTCCGCCGGGCCCTGGGGCTCGACACCCCGCTCCTCCATCTGCTTGTCGAAGAGCTCCTGGTCGAACCACTCGGTGGTCTCCGCCGACTCCTCCGGGTTCTCCGACTCCGCCGGCGCCACGGACGGGTCTGTCGTACACCCGGCGAGCGCGATGAGGCCGAAGAGAGCCACCCCCGCGGTGGCGATCTTCATTGATCGTCGCATTGCTAATCTCCTCTGGTTTCTGTGTGGATGGTGCTGGTTGTTGCGGGTTCTGCGGTCTGTGCGGGTTCTGCGGTCGAGAGATCGACAGAGGTCTGCGGGCCTCGCTTGCGCCGTGCGCGGAAGGCCACGGCGGAGTATGCGACGGCGGCGATGATGATGATGCCCTGCACGGCGTCTCGCAGCGTCGACGGGGCACCGGCGATGTTCAGCAGCATGAAGAGGGCCTCGAGAGCGAAGGCACCGGCAGCCGCCGCGACGATCCAGCCTCGACCGCCGCCCAGAACGACGCCACCGAGGACGACGGCCGTGATCGCGACGAATTCGTAGCCGCGGCCGACCGAGGGGTGCACCCCGGCGTATCCCACGAGCAGCACGGCCGAGAGCGTCGCCGACAGCGACGAGATCACGAAGGCGCGGGCGGTGACCCAGGCGCTGCGCGCACCGGCGAAGTCGACCGCCGTGGCGTTGTCGCCCACCGCGATGAGCAGCTTGCCGAGCGGGCGCTTGGTGATCCAGATGCCGAGGGCGAGCCAGCCGATGAGGATGAACACCGCCCACGGGATGAACTCGAGCAGCGGCACATCGCGGATGCCGCCGCGGCCGATCTCGCGGAAGCTGTCTGCCGGGTTTCCCGTGGCCGCTCCGCCCGTCCACCACATGACGCCGCCGAGAAGGGCGAGCATCATGCCGAGCGTGACGATGAAGGAGGGCACCTTGAGCAGCGTCGTGATGACCCCGTTGACGAGTCCGACGACCACTCCGAAGACGATCATGAGCAGCAGCACGGGAATCGTGCGCGAGTCGTCCTGCCCGACGAGGTTGCCGGCGATGATCACCTGGGCCGTGATCAGCGAGCCCTGCGACAGGTCAAACTCGCCCGCGATGATGACGAAGTACTGACCGATGGCGACGATCGCGATCGGGGCGACGCGCTGGATGAACCTCATGACCTGGCCCGGCTCGGCGAAGCTCGGGTTGAGGATCATGACCGCCACGAGCAGGATCACGAGCAGCAGGAACACCGCGCCCCGAGGGCTCACGAGTGTGCGCAGCGCGTTCATGCGCGTCCTCCTTCCGCCACGGGGTTCGTATCGGCGAGCTCCGATGCGGCGGCCGCCATCTCGGACTCGGCCGCCTTCGCGGCGTCGTCTCCCCCGGTTCTCGTGCCGCCTGCTCCGAAGCGCGGGCGGCGGCTGACGATCGAGCGCCGGCTGTAGACCGCCACCGCGGCGACGATCACGACGCCGCGGACGACGTCCTTCAGGAACGGGTTGACCTGCATGACGCTCATGACGTTGTCAACGACCGCGAGGATCGCGACGCCGCCGATCGCACCCCAGATCGAGCCGCGTCCGCCCAGCAGCAGCGTGCCGCCGAGCACGACCGCGGCTATCGACAGCAGCGCGTAGCCGCCCTGCTGGCCGACGGTGGGGCTGCCGACGCCGAGACGGCTGGCGAGCAGCAGACCGGCGAGCCCTGCGAACACCGAGCACAGCACGTGCGCGGCGATCAGCGGCGGCTTGGTGCGCACCCCGGACAGGCGGGCGATCTCCGGGTCGCCGCCGACCGCGTAGAGGTGGGCGCCGGTGCGGGTGCGGTTGAGCAGGAACCAGACGAGCACGGCGAGCGCGATCATGATGATCGTCGAGACGGGAACGGGCCCGACGCCGGTGGCGCCGATGAGCTGGAACTCCCAGGGCACGCTGCCTGCCGAGCCCTCGAAGTTGGTGTTGAGGATGCCCTGCAGAATGAGCCCCACGCCGAGGGTGGCGATGAAGCCGTTGACCTTGAGCACGGTGACGATCAGGCCGTTGACCAGGCCGATGCCTGCGCAGACGAGCAGGGTGAGGGCGACGGCCGCCGGCACGTTCGAGGGGTTCCCGTTCATGATCGTCGCAGCCAGCAGGCTCGAGAGACTCACGACGTAGGTCACCGACAGATCGAGCGATGCTCCGAGCACCACCAGGGTCTGGCCGATCGCGACGAGTCCGAGCACGCTCATGCCGGTGAGGATGTCGCGGATGTTCCCGGGGCTGAAGAAGTTGCGTCCCACGGTGCCGACGAGGATGGCGCCGACGATGAGGGTCAGGATCAGGATGCCGAGGACGATGACCGTCGAGTCGATCCGAAGCCGCTTCATCGTGCACCTCCGTCGATGGTGGCGCCCGTGGCCGCACCGAGGATCTCATGCTCGGCCGACCCTGCGGGCAGCTCGGCGACGAGCTCGCCGTCGTGCATCACGAGGATCCGATCGCTCATGCCGATCACCTCGGGCAGCTCGCTCGACACCATCAGCACCGCCTTGCCCTGAGCCGCCAGCTCGCGCATGAGCTGGTACACGGCGTACTTCGCACCGACGTCGATGCCGCGGGTCGGCTCGTCGAAGAGCACGATCTGCGGCTGGGTGAGCAGCCACTTGGCGAGGACGACCTTCTGCTGGTTGCCGCCGGAGAGGAACCGCACCTCCTGGTCGACGCCCCTCGAGCTGATCTCCAGGGAGCTGAGCACTCCGGGCACCTCCCGCCTGGACGAGGCGGTGCGAGCAGCGAAGACGCTGCGGGTCACGAGCAGGGCGTTGTCGAGCACCGACTGCCCCAGCGCGAGCCCCTGGGCCTTGCGGTCCTCCGAGACGAGCGCGAACCCGGCGCGCACTGCCGCCCTGGCGCTCGTGATGCGCGCCGGTGAGCCGTCGACCCGCATCGAGCCCCGCACGAACGGGTCGATCCCGAAGATGCCTTCGACCAGTTCGGTGCGCCCGGAGCCCTGGAGTCCCGCGAGTCCGACGATCTCCCCCGCGCGCAGGGTCAGCGACACCCCGTCGACGAAGGCGTTGCCGCAGCCGTCGAGCTCGAGACGCGGCTCCCCCACGACCGTGCCCGCCACGGCATCCGGGTAGTACGACTGGATCGAGCGGCCGACCATGCGGCGCACGAGCTCGTCGGTCGTCAGCGCGCCCGTCTCGTCGGTCGACACGAGAGCGCCGTCCTTGAGGATCGTGATGCGGTCGCACAGGTCGAAGATCTCCTTCAGCCGGTGCGAGACGTAGATCACCGCCACCCCGCGCGAGGTGAGCCGACGGATGATTGCGTAGAGCAGCTCGACCTCGCGATCGCTGAGTGCGGCGGTCGGCTCATCCATCGAGATGACCTGCGCCTCGAACGAGAGCGCCTTGACGATCTCGACGATCTGCTGCTCCGCGACCGTCAGCGACCCGACCCGCGCCTGGGGGTCGATGAACGAGACACCGAGATCGGCGAGCAGCTCGCCGGTGCGGCGGACCATCGCCTTCTGATCCACGAACCCGGCACGGCGCGGCTCGCGTCCGAGGTAGACGTTCTGCGCGACCGTGCGCTCGGGCAGCAGGGTGAACTCCTGGAAGACGGTCACGATGCCGTCGTCCATCGCCTGTCGAGGGTGCGCGTACCGCACCTCTCCGCCGCGGTACCGCACGACGCCGTCGTCGGCGGGTTGCACCCCGGCGATGATCTTCATGAGAGTCGACTTGCCTGCACCGTTCTCGCCGACGAGGCCGTGCACCTCGCCCGGACGCACGTCGAAGTCGATGCCCTTCAGCACCTCGACGCCGAAGAACGACTTGCGGATGCCCGACACCTCGAGCACCGGCTGGGTGATCGTCGCGGTCATGCCGCCACCTCCGTCCATCGTCCGTCAGCGGCCGCGGAGGCGAGGACCGCCTCGGTCAGCACGGCCGAGCGGAACCCGTCTTCGAACGTCGGCAGTCCCTCGGGCTTCGCACCGCCGATCGCCGCGTACACGTCGGCGATGAAGCCGTTGAAGGCATCCTGGTAGCCCATCGCGTGCCCCGAGGGCACCCGCTGCAGGCGGGCCGAGTCGGGCGCGGCCGTGGCGGGATCGCGCAGCAGCAGTCGGGACTCGTCGCGCATGCCGATCCACAGCTCCTCCGGCCGCTCCTGCTCGAAGCGGAGTGTCTGCCTGGATCCGTGCAGCTCGAGCGTCAGAGCGTTCTTGCGTCCGGCCGCCATCTGCGAGATGAGCAGCGTGCCGAGGGCACCGGACTCCGTCTCGACGAGGATCGCGACGATGTCCTCGGTGTCGACCGCCTGGCCCGCTCGCTCGTCGAACACCCTGCGGGTGCGCGCGCTCAGCGCGCTGATGCGCTGGCCGATCACGAACTCGATGAGGTCGCACAGATGCGAACCGATGTCGGCGAACGCCCGGGACGACCCGCCGGATGCCGAGCGCACCCGCCAGTCGTCGTCGGTGGGATGCAGCATCCAGTCCTGCAGATACGAGCAGTCGAGCGTGAGGAGCTCGCCGATGTCTCCCCTGGCGACGCGGGCACGCGCCTCGCGCACCATCGGGTGGTAGCGGTAGACGAAGGGAACCGCGCCGACCCGCCCTCGCGACGCCGCGGTCTCGGCGAGCCTGCGGGCGTCTGCGGCGTTCGTGGCCAGGGGCTTCTCGCAGATGACGTGCTTGCCGGACTCGAGCGCTCGGAGTGCCAGTGCGGCGTGTGTGGCGTTGGGGGTGCAGATGTGCACGACGTCGATGTCGTCGGCGTCGAGGAGCGCGGCGGCATCGATCTCGGCGCGCGCGGCACCCAGTTCGTCTGCGGCCAGTCGTCCGCCCGAGGCGGAGCGGGTGGCGACGGCGCGGAGCTCGCCGCCCGCGTCCCTGGCCGCGGTGCGATGCACGCGTGCCATGAATCCCCCGCCGAGGATGCCGGCTCGGATCGTCCCGAGACCGGTGTCAGTGACATCCGTTGTCATGCGGGTGAGTCTGACACAGGCGCTCCGACTTTTGCTAGACCTCTGTCAAAAGTTCTTTGTAACGAATCGGAAGTCGATCGAGCCCTGTTCCAAGTCTGTGGTTTACTGACGCAATGGTCGACGCACTCCGCACCGCCGCGGCAGCGAACCCCGGCGCCGGCGAGATCTTCCAGATCCTTCGCGACGGCACCGCTCGCACCAAGGCCGAGCTCGCAGCCATCACCGGCCTCGCCCGGTCGACCGTCGCGCTGCGCGTCGACGCCCTGCTCGCCGCGGACCTCCTTCGTCCGGCGGGCGAGGCCGTCTCGACCGGCGGGCGTCCGCCGGCGCGGCTGGCCTTCAATTCCCGCGCCGGAGTCGTGCTCGCCGTCGACCTCGGCGCCACCCATGCCACGATCGCCGTCGCGGATCTCGCCGGCGTGATCCTCGATTCGCGCACACGCACGATCGACATCGCCGACGGACCGGACGATCTGCTCGACGTGATCCTCGCCGACGGGGCGACCCTGCTCGAGACTCCGGCGGCCGTGGGGATCCCGCTGCTCGGCATCGGGATCGGAGTGCCCGGACCCGTCGAGCACTCGACGGGTCGGCCGACCAACCCTCCGATCATGCCCGGCTGGGACCGCTTCGACGTCCCCGGCTACGTGCAGCGCACGTTCGACGTGCCTGTGCTGGTCGACAACGACGTGAACATCCTCGCCCTCGGCGAGCACGCGACGATGTGGCCGCACGTCGACGACCTGATCTTCGTGAAGGTCTCGACCGGCATCGGAGCCGGCATCATCGCCGGCGGGCAGCTGCAACGGGGGGCGCAGGGCTCAGCCGGCGACATGGGGCATGTCCAGGTGCCGAGAGTGGCCGGGTCCACCAGGGAGCCCGGCGACGAGCGCGACCTCGAGGCGCTCGCGAGCGGGTCGGCCCTCGCGACGGCGCTGCGCGGCGCGGGGCACGAGGCGCACAGCCCGGCCGATGTGATCGAGCTGGTGCGCTCCGGCAATGCCGCAGCCATCGAGGCGACACGGCAGGCGGGACGCGATGTGGGCGAGGTCCTGGCGACGGTGGTCAATCTGCTCAATCCGTCGATCATCGTGCTCGGCGGCAGCATCGCCAGGGCCGGCGAGCACCTGCTCGCCGGGGTGCGCGAGGTCGTCTACAGACGGTCCATCCCGCTGGCGACCCAGCATCTGGCCATCGTGCAGTCGCAGGCGGGCGACAGGGCCGCCGTGCTCGGGGCCGCGATCATGGTCGCCCGCGAGGTGCTCTCACCCGCGAGCGTCGACCGCTATGTGGTGACGAAGGCGCGCTGACCGCGCCCTCGTCACCACATCGGCCGATCTCAGAGCGTCGCCTCGAACGGGTCGAAGTCGGCGTCGAGTGAGCCGACCTCGTCGATCGTGCTCGCGACCTGCACGAAGCTGCGCGACTCGGCAGCCTCTTCGATCGACAGCAGGGTGTCGAGCACGTGGTAGCCGAACTCACCGGTAGCGACATGCGGGCGGTCGGCGGCGATCGAACGCGCCATGTCGAGCAGACCGACGCCGCGACCCGAGAGCACGCCCTCCTGGACCACGTCGACGACCTCCTGCGTCATGGGCGCCGGCGGCACGAAGGCCTGCGTCAGCGGCCGGGTGATGGTGATCTCGCCTCCGAAGGTGTTCGGGTCGGGGATTACGATCGTCCCCTCGGTGCCCGTGATCTCGACGATGCCCGTGCGCAGCAGCGGCGAGTCGGTGCTGTACAGGCTCTGCGCCTGTCCACCCTGCTCGAAGTCCATCAGCACGCTCAGCGTCGACGGGATCTCGACGGGGAACTCCTGACCGGCGAGCTCGCCGACCTGCACGGTGCGGGTCGGGCTGCCCTGGAGACCGAGCGCGGCGACAGCGGCGACCGGTCCGAACACGTGCACGAGAGCCGAGACGTAGTACGGCCCCATGTCGAGCAGCGGCCCCGCGCCCTTGGCGTACAGGAACGCGGGGTTCGGGTGGAAGATCTCCGGCCCCTGCCATTGGAACGTGGTCTGGGCGAACAGCGGACGACCGATGTCGCCCCGGGCGATGGCGCGCTTCGCCGTCTGCACACCCGGCCCGAGCACTGTGTCGGGCGCGACGCCGACGCGCAGCCCCGCGGCATCCGCCTTCTGCAGCAGGCGCAGCGACTCGTCGCGGCTGACGCCGATCGGCTTCTCGGTCCACACGTGCTTGCCTGCGGCGAGGATCGCCTCGGACACCTCGACATGCACCGCGGGGATCGTCAGGTTCACCACGATGTCGATCGCGGGGTCGTTCAGCACGAGCTCGACGCCGCCCGCCCGCGGGACGCCGTACTTCTCGGCCTGCGCCTTCGCGCGCTCCTCGAGCAGGTCGCCGATGGCGAGCACCCTCACGTCGGGGAACGTGGTCAGGTTCGACAGGTACTGGTCGCTGATGTTGCCCGCGCCGATGATTCCGACGCCGACGGGCCCGTTGCCGATCGCCATCAGCCGGCCACCTTCTCGTCGAGGTAGACGCGGCTGCGCTCGATGGCGTCCCAGAGGTCACCGTCGAAGTGGTCGAACTCCACGATCGCGAGCTCGAGTGCCGGGGCCGCGGCGATGGCCTCGACCAGCGGGACCACGCCTTCTCCTGCCGCGACCTGGTCGGCGGGCGGGTAGGCGCTCAGCAGCGAGGGATCGAGCGTGCCGTCCTTGGCGTGCACGGCGATGACCCGGTCGCCCAGACGCTGCAGAAGTGCGACCGGGTCGACGCCGCCGCGGGCGACCCAGTACAGGTCGACCTCGAGCACGACGCGCTCGTCGAGCAGGCCCGCGAGCACCTCGAGTCCGGTGACTCCGTCGAAGACGGCCTCGAGTTCGTGGGCGTGGTTGTGATAGCCGACGCGCACGTCGACGGTGGCACCCACGGCGGCCGCCTCGTTGAGCAGACGTGCGGTCTCCTCGATCTGCTCGACCGTCTCCCAGCGCGCGGGCTCGGTGTACGGGTCGATGACCGTGTCCATGCCGAGCACCTTCGCGGCGGCGAACACCTCAGCGGGCGAGGGCACGGGAAGCGTGGTGCCGCTGCCGTCCGGGTTCACGAACGACTCGGAGGCGAGGAACGCGTGACCCGAGGGCGCGGTGAGACCCGCGTCGGCCAGCGCATCGGCGAGCGGCTGCGCACGGCGCACGAAGTCATAGGGCTCGACGGCCGTGAAGCCTCGCGCGGCGACCTCTTTCAGTGAGCCCTCGAGGTCGGTCTCGAGCTGATCCTTGATCGTGAACAGCTGGATGGAAGTCTGAATCGCCACGGGGTCTCCTTCGGTCGTCGGTGACGTGCGGGCCGTCTTCGCCCGTCTGTCCGAGCACGCTATCACCAAATACCTCCGCGCGGAAGTTTTCATGTCGTTACACTCTCACCATGACCGACGATCAGGATCGCCCACGGCAACGCGGTGCGTATGCGAAGGGCATCGCCCGTCGCCAGGAGATCCTCGATCGCGCCATCGAGGTCTTCGCCGAGCGCGGGGCCGACCGCACGAGCCTGCGCTCCATCGCGAGCGCCGTCGGCGTCACCCACTCAGCCCTCACGCACTACTTCGGGTCGCTCGAAGAGCTGCTCGTCGCGGTCTACCAGGAGAGCACGGCACCAGAGCGCCAGCATCCCGACGCTTTTCAGCCGGATGCGACCCCCGTCGAGCGGATGATCGAGTCCGCGCGCACCAACCGCGAGGTCCCCGGTCTCGTGCAGCTGTATTCGATGCTGGTCGCCGCCGCTCTCGAAGAAGGGCACCCGGCCGCCCGCGAGTTCGCGACGACCCGATTCGCGCGGTTGCGAGCGGACATGGCCGCGGTCGTGCGGGAGCAGCAGAGCACCGGACGCATGCGGGAGGAGGTGGATGCCGAGGCCGTCGCCGCCCTGGTGGTCGCCGCCTCCGACGGCCTGCAGACGCAGTGGCTGCTCGATGACACCGCCCCGCAGCACGAGGCGCTCGCGCTGCTCGACCGGCTGCTGCGGCCGACCGCTCGATAGGGTGAAGGCGTGACAGCACCAGGCACGGATCGACGTTCGCCCTACGAGCGCGCGCTCGGCGACCGCATCTCGGAACTCCACCCGAAGACCGCCTGGTACTTCCGCACGATCCCCGAAGGCCACGTCGGTGTCGGCACCGGGGTCTTCACGACCGCGGGATCCCGTCACCGCTGGCTCTGGCCCGTGTTCCGCATCGCGGAGTCTCTCGGAGTCGCGTTCGCCGGGTGGGAGCACGACGTGCCGTTCCGCATCGAGAACCGCACGGTCGCGGGCGAGGCCCTGGCGGTGAGGCACTTCGACCTTCCGGGGCGCACGTGGGTCATGCCCGACATCGTCTCGCTCGGCGCGAACCGCATCCTGCGCAACGAGATCGGCCCTCATCGCACGGTCGTCACGACCTTCGACATCGACGTGCGCGACGGCGCGGTCGTGCTGACCATCCGCCGCGTCGGGATGCGTTTCGGGCGGCTGCGCATCGCGGCCCCGTCTTTCCTTCGTCCGCGCATCGGCCTCGTCGAGCGCTGGGACGAGCAGCGTGAACGGCACCACGTGAACATGACCATCGATGCCCCTCTGCTCGGTCGCGTCTACGAGTACACCGGATTCTTCGAGTACGCGATCGAGAGCGAGACTCCGTGACAGATCCGACACCCCTCGCGTCAGGCCCCGTCGTGATCGGCGGCTCGACCGGTTTCATGGGGCAGTACCTGATCCCGCACCTGCAGTCAGCCGGGCGGGAGGTCATCACGATCTCGCGCTCGGGCGCCGACATCTCCTGGGGCGACCAGGCGGCGATCGATCGAGCCGTCGACGGCGCATCGCTCGTGATCGGCCTGGCGGGCAAGAGCGTGAACTGCCGCTACACGCCCGAGAACCGCGCGGCGATCTTCCGTTCGCGTCTCGACACCACCTCGTCGCTGAGCTCCGCGATCGCAAGAGCCGCGAGTCCTCCCCCGCTGTGGATCAACTCGTCGACGGCGACGATCTACCGCCATGCGGAGGAGCGACCGATGACCGAGTCGTCGGGCGAGATCGGATCAGGGTTCTCCGTCGAGGTCGCGAAGGCATGGGAGCGCGCCCTGTTCACCGACGATCTGCCGCACACGCGTCGGGTGGCCCTGCGCAGCGCGATCGTACTGGGCCACGGAGGCGTGCTCGGCCCGCTGAAGAACCTGGCACGACTCGGCCTCGGCGGGGCGCAGCACGACGGCCGGTGGCCGATCAGTCGCGCGCGCCGGGCCGCCGGCACCGCGCACCGCCCGGGAGCACGCCGCGGTCGGCAGCGGTTCAGCTGGGTGCACGTCGAGGACATCGCCCGCATCATCGACTTCCTCGAGGTCACGCCGACGCTCGATGGACCTGTGAACGCCGCCTCCCCGAATCCGACGGACAACGCCGACTTCATGGCGACCGTCCGGCGGGTGCTCGGAGTGCGCATCGGACCGCCGATGCCCCGGTGGATGCTCGAGCTCGGCGCCATCGCCATCCGCACCGAGACCGAGCTGATCCTCAAGAGCCGATGGGTGATCCCCGAGAAGCTCACGGTCGCCGGCTTCGAGTTCGCGTACCCGGACCTCGAAGACGCCCTGCGGGAGTCGTTCGATCTCGAGCGCGTCCGCTAGCGAGGCGCGTCAGTCGTCCCGCTCGACGAGTCACCGCCGCCCTCGCGCCTGCGCTTCTCGATCTCCTGACGCAGCCGCCACTCCTCGATCTCGCGATCGAGATCGGCGATCTGCTGCTCGGTGCTGCGGGCGTCGACGGGCGGTGTCGGGCGCGGTTCAGGTCGAGCAGCCGCAGGTCGAGCAGCCGGCCGCATGCGGGGGATCCGCGGGATCCGAAGACCGGCCTCGGAGTACTCCCTGCCGATCGCGAACCACAGCAGACTGCCGATGAGGGGCAGCAGGATCACGATGATGACCCACGCCATCTTCGGCAGGTACCTCACCTGCGCGTCGTCTCTCCGGATGATGTCGACCATCGCGCCGACCATCAGCGCGATGACGAGGAGCGAGAACAGGAACGGCATGCGTTCAGGGTAGACGACCGGGCCGCGTCTCGCCGCTGCTAGGGCAGCAGGTGACCGGCCGCGCGGAACAGCTCGTACCACTCGGCCCGGCTGAGCTCGATGTCGGCACCCGCTGCGGCATCCTGCACGCGCTGCGGAGTCGTGGTCCCGAGCACGACCTGCATCTTGGCGGGGTGACGCGTGATCCACGCCGTCGCGATCGCGATCGGTGCGACTCCGTACGACGCCGCCAGACGATCGATCACCCCGTTGAGCTCCGCGTACTCGGGGTTTCCGAGGAAGACGCCCGTGAAGAATCCGCCCTGGAACGGCGACCAGGCCTGGATCGTGATGCCGTTGATGCGGCAGTACTCGACGATGCCGCCACCGTCGCGGACGATGCTCTGGTCTTCGCCGGCCATGTTCGCGGCGACCGGCTGCGCGAGGATCGGCGCGTGCGTGATCGAGAGCTGCAGCTGGTTGGCGACCAGGGGCTGGGTGACGGCGGTGCGGAGCAGATCGATCTGTCGAGGGGTGTGGTTTGAGACGCCGAACGCGCGGACCTTGCCCGCGGCCTCGAGCTCGTCGAACGCCCTGGCCACCTCTTCGGGTTCGACCAGCGCATCCGGGCGATGCAGCAGCAGCACGTCGATGTGCTCGGTGCGCAGCGCCGCGAGCGACCCCTCGACCTGGCGGACGATGTGATCGTACGAGAAGTCGAACGTGCCCTCAGCGGGGTTGATGCCGCACTTGGTCTGCAGCACGATCTCGTCGCGCTCGGCGGCGCTCAGCCCCAGCGCCTCGGCGAAGCGGCCCTCACAGAAGTGCATGCTTCCGCCGTAGATGTCGGCGTGGTCGAAGAAGTCGATGCCCGCGCCGCGGGCCGTGTCGTAGAGTTCGCGGATCTGCGCGTCATCCTTGTCATCGATGCGCATCATTCCGGCGACGACGGCGGGGGCAGTGGCGGATCCGAACGGGATGGTCTTCATACCCCCACGCTAGTGCGGACGAGGGGTGAGCTGTGCGACTGCGATGCCGAGCGCCTGCGCGATCTCGGCCAGATCGGTGACGGTGAAGTCGACCTCGCCCGCGAGCTTCCGGCGCAGCTCGGTGCCGGTGATGCCCACGCGCGCCGAGAGCCACTGGCTGCTGCGCCCAGCCCGCAGCAGTTCCTCTTCCACCGCGTCAGCCACCACACGTCGCACATCTGTCGTCATTCATAGACAGTATCGCCGCAGGCGTAGCACATCAAGCATCGATGGCGCCAGTATGACGGCATCCTGGCTTCATCTCGGTGCTATCGTGACTCACGTGAAGACACCGGGTGAGCAGTTCAACGCGGCAGTCGGCCGCCAGCTCCGTGCCGAGATCGGCGCCGCAGGCAGCAGCATCGCCGCGATGGCACGCGAGATCGGCATCGCCAGGAGCGCGCTCGACAATTACGTCACGGGCAAGCGTTCCATCCCGGTCCCCATCGTGTACGCGGTCAGCGCATCGCTCGACATCGCGCCCCACATCATGATCACCCGTGCAGAAGAGCGGCTTCGCTCCGAGGTCGAGCGCGGCGGCGCCACCATCACCCCGCTCCACCCCCGCACCGATGTCCGTGGTCGACGCGAGGATCGATCCGAAGTCGCGTTCGAGTCTCCCCTCGCCCACGCCGACGACACCGACGATCTCTACGACTGACGACCTGCGACGAGGAGGACCATGGAGGCCCTCCTCCGCCTGCTCGAACAGAACGGGCTGCACCTCGTCGAACGCCGAGGTCGGTGCCACGGCGGCTACGAACCGCAGACGGCGACCATCCGCGTCTCCCCCGGACTCACCCGGAGAGCGACCAGCAGCGTGATCGCCCACGAGCTGGCGCACGCCGTGCTCGGCCACACTCCCACGGCAGACCCGTCGATCCGTGCGCGACAGGAGCGACGCGCCGACGAGTGGGCTGCGCGCCTGCTGATCAGCGCCGACGCCTATGCCGAGGCCGAGAAGGCGCGAGGCACCCACCCGGCCAGCCTCGCGTTCGAGCTGGGGGTGACGATCGAGATCGTGACCGCCTACCAGCGGCTGCTCCGCCGCGTCGGCGACGCCACGTACGTCGGCGCGAAGATGGGCCGAGGCCAGTGGGAGCACCGCACCCTGATCGCGGGATCCGCCACCGGGCGCCGCGCTGATTGAATGGCTGCATGACCTTCCGCACCACTCCGGCCCCGATCACGCTCACCGGACGCCTCGTCGAGCTCCGCCCGCTGGAGACCTCGCATCACGACGGACTCCTCGACGCGCTGCGCGAAGGCGATCTGTGGAAGCAGGCCTGGTACACCTCCGTGCCCTCTCCCGACGGACTCGCCGCCGAGATCGACCGTCGCATCGGTCTGATCGAGAGCGGCGGCATGATCCCCTTCACGGCGTTCGACGCCTCGGGGCGCATCCTCGGCCTCACCTCGTACTACGACCTCGAGGGTGACGTCCCACGGCTGCACATCGGGTACACCTGGAACCGCCCGTCGGCGCACGGAACGGGCACCAACGCCGAGTCGAAGCTGCTGCTGCTCCGGCACGCATTCGAAGAGCTCGGCGTCTTCCGGGTGGGCCTGACCACTCAGTGGGTCAACTTCCAGTCGCGCGCCGCGATCGAACGCCTGGGAGCGAAGCAGGACGGCGTCATGCGCGCGATGAGCCGGTACCGCAACGGCGCACTGCGCGACAGCGTCGAGTTCTCGATCATCGAACCGGAATGGCCCGCAGTGCGGGCCAACCTCGAGGCGAGGCTGGCCAGACGACGCTGATCACTCGGTGGCGTTGCCCGACCAGTTGTCCTTGCGACGAGTGGCCGAACCACCTGCACGCATCATGAATGCGAGCGACAGGCTGGTGATGAGAAGTCCACCGACGAAGACGATCGCCTGGAAGTCCTCGAGCGACTGCGCGAGCCCCATGAGCCAGATGCCTCCGAGGAAGAGGATCATGAAGAAGATGAAGCTGAGTATCACGGGATCTCCTGTCGTAGCGGCCGTCATCCAGGATACCGTCTAGCGCACACCTGCCAGCGACGGAACCCCCTGGGCTATCGGCGTCGACGATGATTTCGTGCAGGGATGACCGCACAACTGACTGCCCTCGCCATCTCCTGCACTCTCAAGCCCTCCCCCGCGGAATCGAGCACCGACCTTCTCGGTTCGCAGATCCTCTCAGCGCTCGCCGAGCACGGAGTGACCGGCGAGCTCGTGCGCGCCGTAGACCACGTCATCAGCCCCGGCGTCGAGGCCGACATGGGCGGAGACGACCAGTGGCCCACGTTGCGCGAGAAGGTTCATGCCGCCGACATCCTGGTTCTCCTGACGCCCACCTGGATGGGACAGCAGTCGAGTGTCGCCCAGCGGGTGCTCGAACGCCTCGACGCGGAGCTGAGCGAGACGGACGACGCAGGACGACCGATCCTCTTCGACAAGGTCGCGCTCGCCGGCATCGTCGGCAACGAGGACGGCGCACACCACATCGCCGCGATCCTGTTCCAGTCTCTGAACGACGTCGGATACTCCGTGCCTGCCCAGGCATCGGTCTACTGGAACGGGGAGGCGATGCAGACCGTCGACTACAAGGATCTCGACGAGACCCCCGAGAAGGTCGCCCAGGCGACGGCGACAGCCGCGCGCAACGCGGCGCGCCTGGCAGGCCTGCTCAAGGCGGACGGCTACCCGGCCGAGTAGGTCAGGACTTCGCCTTGCTCCCGTCGGCGATCTTCGCCTGCACGTAGTCGTCGATCACGAGTTCCCCGGTCGCGTTGAGCGCGTGCATGATCTCCTCGACGCGGGGCTTCTGGATGGCCTGGGGTTCCGCTGACGTGAAGAGGAACTGCAGGGGGATCGCCGGGTGGATCCATACCGTGACGCGCCCAGGATCGCCGCCCTCGGAAGGAAGCCAGGTCATCATGAAGCTCTCCTGGCGGCGGAGTTTCGTGCCGACGACGACCTTCAGATGAGCCAGTGTCTCGTCGTCGATGAGGATCGGCTCCGATGTGCCGTCATATCGCAGTCTTCCCATGAAGGAAACCGTACCCCGGGGTACGCGTCATCGTGTACACGCAGGCGTGATCAGACGCGACGGAACGTCACGACCTCATCACGGCGAGACCGTTCGACGCGCATTCCCGCGAGTTCGAGCCGGCGGAAGACCCGGCGCGGCAGCGCGGGCAGCTCGCCGGTGCGGCCCGGCGACGGTGCGGCGAGCCCGGCGATCAGCGAGAGGTCGACGCCCGCACCCCGCACCTCGATGCGGGCGTAGTCCGAGCGGGTTCGCCAGACGAGGTGCTGCAGGTGACGGAACGGGATGCGGTGCGTCGCTGTCCCCGCACGGATGCGCAGCTCATCATTGCCGAATGCGACGCCGCACGACAGCGTACGACGGCGCAGCACTCCTATGAGCAGCAGATAGATCGGCAGGCCGACGACGACGCCCATCAGGATGATCGCGAGACGGGCCCCGACGCGCATCACCGCGTCGTCGAAGGCGATGAGCAGAGCCGTTCCCGCGAGGCCGACGACCAGGACCACGCCCACGATGGCGAGCGTCAGCGTCCCCATCCGCAGGTCGAGGGCCGTGAACTCGACGCCGGAGCCGTCGCGGCCCTCCTCCCGCTCCCACTCGGGTGCAGCGGGAGGCGGTCGTCGCTTCGCATCGCGTCGCCCGATGAGATCGGTGAGGCGCGAGAGGAGCGCGAGCCAGATCCACCCGGCTGCGGGGCCGGCGGCGATCTGCAGCACGACGACGACCGCGCTCACCGGGTCGGGCAGCCCTGCCAGCAGCCCGTCGTCGGACTCGATCACGAGGATCATCCCGGCAGTCAGGCCGACCGCGACACCGAGATGCACCGCGACGCCGGTGCGCACCGGGCGCATCTCCATCGTCGCGTTGACGAACGAGAACGCGACGCTCCAGCCACCGAGCAGCATGAGCAGGAACGGGAAGAAGCTCAGGTCGTCGCCCGCGATGGTCCAGACCATCGCGGCGATCAGGAACAGCAGTCCCCATGCGAACGGAGCACGCACGAACCGGCGACCGACCTCGCGCCTCAGCCGCCTCTCCGAGGTCGTCTCGGGCGCGGTGTCGGTCATCGCAGCAATCCTAGGACGAGACCCGACGTCATCGCGGGCGCTTCGGGTCGCGTGCGGCAGTACCGTGGATCCATGACCGCTCCTGTTGATCCGACACACACTCCCGCCTGGTCCGAGCTCGCCGCGCTGCGCGAGTCGATCACCGCCGATCTGCGGGGCTGGTTCGCCGCCGATCCGGACCGCGCTGAACGTCTCTCGTTCCCGCTCGCGGACCTCCATGTCGATCTGTCGAAGAACCTCGTCACCGATGAGGTTCTGGCCGCGCTGCTGCGCCTCGCCGAGCAGACGGGTGTCGCCGAGCGCTACGCCGCGATGCTCGAGGGGAGCCATCTCAACACGTCCGACGACCGGGCCGTGCTGCACACCGCACTGCGCCGACCGGCCGGGGCCTCCCCCGCGCTCGTCGTCGACGGACAGGACGTGGATGCCGATGTGCATGCCGTGCTCGACGCGCTCAGCGCGTTCGCCACCCGGGTTCGCGCCGGCGAGTGGCTCGGCATCACCGGCAAGCGCGTCACCCACGTCGTCAACATCGGCATCGGCGGCTCCGACCTCGGGCCGGTCATGGTCTACGAGGCTCTGAAGCCCTACGCGGATGCCGGCATCGAGGCCCGGTTCGTGTCGAACATCGATCCGACAGACCTCGCGCAGAAGACATCGGACCTCGACCCCGAGACGACGCTCTTCATCGTCGCGTCGAAGACCTTCACCACTCTCGAGACGCTCACCAACGCCCGTCTGGCCCGCGATTGGCTGTGGGCCGGGCTCCAGGCCTCCGGCGCCATCTCCGACGACGACGACGCCCGCACCGACGCCGTCGCACACCACTTCGTGGCGGTGTCCACGGCGCTCGACAAGGTCGCCGCGTTCGGCATCGACCCGGCGAACGCGTTCGGGTTCTGGGACTGGGTGGGCGGTCGCTACTCAGTCGACTCCGCGATCGGGCTGTCGCTCGCCATCGCGCTCGGTCCTGATGCGTTCCGTGAGCTGCTGGCCGGTTTCCACGCCGTCGACGAGCATGTGCGCACGACCCCGCTCGAGCGCAACGTCCCCGTGCTGATGGGCCTGCTCAACGTCTGGTACGTCAACTTCCACGGTGCTCAGTCGCACGCAGTGCTGCCCTACGCGCAGCAGCTGAGTCGGTTCCCGGCCTACCTGCAGCAGTTGACGATGGAGTCCAACGGCAAGTCCGTCCGGTGGGACGGCACCCCCGTCACCACCGACACCGGCGAGGTGTTCTGGGGAGAACCGGGCACCAACGGCCAGCACGCGTTCTATCAGCTCATCCATCAGGGCACGCGGCTGATCCCGGCGGATTTCATCGCCTTCGTCAACCCGGCGTACCCGCTGACCGACGACGGTCAGGACGTGCACGAGCTGTTCCTGGCCAACTTCCTCGCACAGACCAAGGCCCTGGCCTTCGGCAAGACCGCCGAAGAAGTCGAGGCCGAGGGAACCACGGGAGCACTCGTGGCCGCGCGCACCTTCCCCGGCAACCGCCCGACCACCTCGATCTTCGCGCCCGCTCTCACGCCGCGGGTCCTCGGCCAGCTCATCGCCCTCTACGAGCACATCACGTTCACCCAGGGCACGATCTGGGGCATCAACTCGTTCGACCAGTGGGGCGTCGAGCTCGGCAAGCAGCTCGCCATGCAGATCGCGCCGGCGATCGGCGGCGACGAGTCGGCGATCGAGGCGCAGGATGCGTCCACGAAGGCGCTGCTCGCGTACTACCGCGCGAATCGGAAGTAGGTGGAGGCGGACGAGACGCGGATGCCGCCGCCCGCGGATCGCGATTCGCCCGTGCGTGCACGTCGACGAGGTCTGCTCGTCGGCGCCGCACTGGTGGTCGCGGCGGGGCTCGTCACGCACTTCGTCGGCAGCGGCCCGATAGCGGACCTGGCCGGCGATGCGCTCTATGCGGTGATGATCTACCTGTTCATCGCCATCGCGTTCCCTCGCGCCGCCTTCTGGGTCGTCGGCGTGACCGCGCTGACCCTGTGCACGCTCGTCGAGTGCTTCCAACTCACCGGCCTGCCGGGGCTGTGGGCGGAGAGCTTCTGGCCGGTGCGGCTGGTCCTGGGCATCGGCTTCGACGCGCGCGACCTCGCCGCATACGCGGTGGGCGCCGGCGTCGCGACCCTCGTCGACGTCGCGGTCAGCCGTCGTCGCAGGGCACGCGCCTGACGGACAGCGAAAGACCCCCCGAGCGGTGCTCGGGGGGTCTTGCTGTCTGTGGACCTAAGGGGACTCCGCCATCCTCGCTGCGCTGCGGTGGCTCCCCGAATCACTCAGCCGTATAGACAGACGAGAGCCCCCCGTGCTTCGCTCGGGGGGCTCTCGTCTGTCTGTGGACCTAAGGGGATTCGAACCCCTGACCTCCTCGATGCGAACGAGGCGCGCTACCAACTGCGCCATAGGCCCTGACGTCTTCTACGCTATCACGCTCGAAGACCCGCTCGCGCCGCGAAGATCAGCCGGCTGCGCGCTTCGCAAGGAGGTCGCGGACGTGCGCCTCGATCTCGGCATCGTCGACGTATCCCATCTTCGCGAAGGGAGAAGATGCCGCCGGCGCGGCGGCGGGGATCTGCACCGGCGTCGCGGGCGCCAGGCGCTCGGCGCGCTCGCGCAGCTCGGCGAGGCGAGCCGCTGTCCGGCGCTCCTCCTGCGCATCGAGCTCTGCTCGCGCGACCTGCGCACGAGAGCCTGCGACGGTCACCAGCGGCTCGGGCAGTGGACGCGGAGTCCATGTCGCTCGACCCTGGTCGTGCAGTTCGGGCGCCACTCTCTGCACGGGCTGCTCGGCCTCCCGAACGGAGCGTCGGGCTGCACGAGCGGCGACCGACGACATGCGCTGCAGGGCGTAGCCGGCCACGACGATCATCGCTCCGCCGATCCACAGCAGCAGCTGGGCCTGACCGGCGATCAGCTGCCACACGCCCAGCCCGGCGATGACGAGACCGAGAAGCAGAGTCGAGGTGGCGACGATGCGCACGCGGCGACGAGCGCGTGCCTGGCGCATGACAGGATCAGCCCTCGTGGCCGCGAGCTCTTCACGGAGGAGCATGAGCTCGGCGGCCTCCTTCTCGGACTGCAGGCGCTTCGCGAGCTTCTGCTGCGCGAGGGCCGTCCGCGCATTGAGCTCGAGGCGCACCTCGCCGGGAGTCTCGCTGGTCTCGGCGAGCACCCGCAGGGCCTGGTTCAGCCTGACGGCGTTGCGCTCGGCGGCGTCGTACTGGAAGCGTCCGCGCCATGACGGCAGCAGATAGAGCATCCACAGGAGCACAGCGACGAGGACTATCACTCCCCCGCTCAGCACTGGCCCGTCCATGTCGACAACGGTACGGGAACATCGATGGTCACGACGCTCAGTGGCAGCGTGTGTCGCGACGAGTTCTGAACTCAGCGGCGTGTCAGAGCGCGAAACGGTCGGAAGGAGGGATCGTCGCGGCGTCCGGGGGCACTTCGCCGTTCAACCAGCGGGCCAGCACGCCCTGCGGCACATCCTCACGTGTCAGGGCGAATGCGTAGTGATCGCGCCAGTCCCCATCGATGTGGATGTACCGGCGACGCAGCCCCTCATAGCGGAAACCGAGCTTCTGCACGACCCTCAGGCTCGCGACGTTCTCGGGGCGGATGCAGATCTCCATGCGATGCAGTGCGTACTCGGTGAAGCACGCGTCGGTCGCGAGCGCGACGGCCGTCGGCGTGATGCCCTTGCCGGCGAACCGCTCGCTCACCCAGTAGCCGATGGTCGCCGAGCACAGCGACCCCCTGGCGACTCCCCAGACGTTGAGCTGCCCGGCGATCTCGCCGTCGTACTCCATGACGAACGGGTAGCCAGCGCCGTCTCGGTACTGCTGAAGCAATCGACGGATGCTGAGCCGCATGTCGAACGAGACCGAGCCGTAGGGGACGGTGGCCTCCCACGGCTGCAGCCACGAGCGGTTGCTCAACAGCTCATGCTGCAGAGCCCTCGCGTCGCGTGAGCGCACGAGGCGCAGCTCGATGAGACCGTGCCGCATCCCCGTCGCCTGATCCATCCGTGCGCCCCGCGATGACGCCTAGAGGCGTTCCGCGAACTCCTTCAGCCACGGGCGCAGCTCGGGGCCGAGGTCGTCGCGATCTGAGGCCAGCTGCACGATCGCCTTGATGTAGTCGACGCGGTCGCCGGTGTCATAGCGGCGGCCGCGGAAGATCACGCCGACCACGCCGGGGCCCTCGGGCCTGGTCGCCAGCACCTGCAGCGCGTCGGTCAGCTGGATCTCTCCGCCCTTGCCGGGTTCGGTGTGCTCGAGCACCTCGAAGATCGACGCGGGAAGAACGTAGCGACCGATGATCGCGAGGTTCGACGGAGCGTCTTCGGCGGCCGGCTTCTCGACGAGGTCGGTCACGCGCACGGCGTCCGATCCTTCGATGTCCTCCACGGCTGCGGCGCCGTACATGTGGATGTTCGCGGGGTCGACCTCCATGAGGGCGATCACGGCGGCGCCGGAGCGCTCGTGCTCGGCGATCATCTCGGTCAGCAGCTGGTCGCGCTCGTCGATGAGGTCGTCGCCCAGGAGCACGGCGAAAGAGCTGTCGCCGACGTGCGTCCGGGCACGCAGCACCGCGTGACCGAGGCCCTTCGGCTCGCCCTGACGGACGAAGTGGATGTCAGCGAGATCACTCGAGTGGATGACCCGAGCCAGACGACCCGTGTCGCCCTTCTCCATCAGCTTCACCTCGAGCTCGGGAACCGAGTCGAAGTGGTTGGAGATCGCGTTCTTGTTGCGGCCGATGATGACGAGGATGTCGTCGATCCCGGCTGAGGCGGCCTCTTCGACGACGTACTGGATGGCCGGCTTGTCGACGACCGGCAGCATCTCCTTCGGCATCGCCTTCGTCGCAGGCAGGAACCGTGTTCCCAGTCCTGCGGCGGGAATGACAGCCTTCATCTTCCTAATACCCATCCACACAGCCTAGTGGGGATGCCGCCGTAGACTCGGAGGCATGCCTCACGACGTCGAGCACGAGAAGCGCGCGCTTCGCGCCGAGCTCCGCGAGCGCCGCCAGCTGCTGAGCGACGCGCAGCGGGAGATCGCGGCATCCGCCATCACGCAGCGACTCGACGAGCTCGTCGCATCGCTGGGCGCCCGGTCGATCTCGTGCTTCCTCTCGACCACGACCGAGCCGGGCACGAGGGAGTTCGTCACCGGGG
Organism: Microbacterium sp. SWDP-B6; assembly: GCF_059803615.1. Taxonomy (NCBI): domain Bacteria; kingdom Bacillati; phylum Actinomycetota; class Actinomycetes; order Micrococcales; family Microbacteriaceae; genus Microbacterium; species Microbacterium sp. SWDP-B6. Next base: position 211,250 of record NZ_JAPFGV010000002.1, read on the forward strand.
CAGTGCGCCGCGGCATCCGGGTCCTGCTTCCGGTGACCCGCGCAGACGGTCTGCTCGACTGGGCGGTCGCGACCGATGACGACGACGTCGCCGAGGGGCTGTTCGGACTGCCCGAGCCGACAGGCGAGGTCCTCGGCCCGATCGCCGTGAACGACGTCGACCTGATGATCATCCCTGCCGCCGCGGTCGACCGCACCGGGATGCGCATGGGCTGGGGGCGCGGATACTTCGACAAGACCATCGGATCGATGGAGAAGTGCCCGCCTGTCTACGCAGTCATCTATGATTCCGAGGTACTCGACTTCCTGCCGAGGGAGGTGCACGATCAGCCGGTGTCCGGCGTCGTCACTCCCACGCAGACCCTCCACCTGTCGCCGACGCGACGCTGACCCGCGAGGATCGCCATGCCCACCTATGCCTACGCCTGCCGTTCGTGCGGCCACGCCTTCGACGCCGTGCAGAGCTTCTCGGACGACGCTCTCACCGTCTGCCCCGAGTGCGGCGGCGAGCTGCGCAAGCAGTACGGATCGATCGGTGTGACGTTCAACGGATCGGGCTTCTACCGCAACGACTCGCGCGCGGGTTCTGGCGCATCGACGTCCGCACCGGCATCATCGAAGTCGGAGCCGGCGAAGAGCACCACTCCGGCGCCCGCGTCGACCAGCACCTCATCCTGACCACATCGACTCTTCGGAGGCACTCATCATGCTCAAGGGCTTCAAGGACTTCATCCTCCGCGGCAACGTGATCGACCTGGCCGTCGCCGTGGTCATCGGCACCGCGTTCACGGCGATCGTCACCGCCGTGGTCAACAGCATCATCACCCCGCTCGTCTCCCTGTTCTTCAAGGCAGACGCGACCGGAAACTTCGGGCCGCAGCTGACGAGCATCTACGGCGACACGGTCACGTTCCCCATCGGCGACCTGATCTCGGCGGTCATCAGCTTCCTGTCGGTCGCCCTGGTGGTCTACTTCGTCTTCGTCCTGCCGATGAACACGTTCAAGGCGCACGTCGAGGCTCGCAAGGGTACACCCGCCGAGCAGCCGGAGGAGGAGCCGGCCGCCGCGACCGAAGCCGAGCTGCTCGTCGAGATCCGCGACCTGCTCGCCAGGAACAGCTCGCGCAGCTGACGCGGCATCGTCCTACGACGAAGCGCACGGCCCTGATCGGACCGTGCGCTTCGTCGTATCCCCTGCAGAAGGCGCAGGGGCAGGTGTTCAGTAGTGCGGCGGCACGTCCTGCATCAGCTGATCGTCGTTCGGACCCTTCGGGCCCTTCGGCCGCTGGGGGTCCTTCACGACCCGTTCCGGGTCGGTGTCGGTTCCCGGCACGGGTGTCAGCCGGGCACGTCTCGACCCGGCGATGCGCACGACCTTCTGCCGGGGTGCGTCAGGGTCGCGCTCGTCAGTCATTCTGCGGATCGGTGAGATCGATCGGCTGCGTGTCGTTGTCGGCGCGAGCCGCGGATGCCGAGATGCCCAGGACACCGGCGATGCGCGAGGCCGCGGTGACCGGGTCGCTGTAGAGGTCGAACGCATGCACGCGCACGTAGTGCCAACCGAGGCGACGCAGCACATGCGGGCGCAGTCGGAGCGTCTCGCGCAGCGACTCGCCACGAGACTCCGGGTCGGACTCGATCACGACCGCCTTGCCGTTGTGCTGGGCGACGAGCGGCAGCAGGCCGCGATAGTCCACGTCGACGGAGGCGCCGAGGCGGCGCAGCTCGCGTGCCAGTGCGAGCGTCAGCGGATCGGCGAGGTCTTCGAGGCGCGCATCGCGTGCACGGGTGGCGAGGCCGCCCAGGATCGACATCAGCGTGGCCGCGCCGAACTCGAGTCGACCGTCGTCGAACGAGGAGGGTCGGATCGACGAGACGATGACCATGGACCGCCGGGCGCGGGTCATTCCCACGGTGAGCAGCCGCTCGCCGTCCGGCGTCGAGAGGTCACCGAAGTCGCTGAGGACCCGGCCGTGCTTGGTGAGGCCGTAGCCGAGCGAGAAGATCACGCGGTCGCGACTCTCGGCGACGGACTCCTCGAGCGTGAGCACCGCGAAGGGCTCGGCGGTGTCGCGACCGACGAAGTCGGCGACATCCGATCGTCCGGCGAAGGCGGAGGTGACCGCCGCGCGCACGCGCTCGGCGTGACGCCTGCTCGCCGTGACGACCATCAACGACTCGTCCGGGCGATGCACGGCGTGCTCGACGACCAGAGTGACGACGCGGGCGACCTCGGCCTCGGGGCTCTCCACCGCACCCGATACGGGGTCGGGCGCTCCCGTGCCGCCTTCGACGTAGTCGACGGTGAGGCTGCCGCGACCCAGATACGACCCCGCCCAGGGCAGGGAGACGATCTCGCCGCCGTAGAACGCGTCGTTGATGAGTTCGGCGAGATCTTCGCCGCCGGCGCGGTAGCTGCGCGTGAGGGTCATCACGGGCAGCAGCTCGGACAGCCGCTCGAACACCGACACGGAGTCGAAGGGAACCTCGTGCTCCCACTCGGAACCCGGGTCGACCGCGACGTGGAACGCGGTCGGCAGCTGCGTGACCGGGTCTCCGAACGCCACGACCTGACGCGCACGGCGGATCGCCGGGGCGGCTTCTGCCAGGTTGATGGCGGCCGCGTCGACGAGGAGGACCGTGTCGAACTCGACCGAGTCGGGTATCTGCGGCACGAGGTAGGGCGACGAGATCCAGACCGGCGCGAGCACGTCGACGAGCGTCGGCGCGGAGCTCACGATCTCGGCCGTCGTCGTCGCGGGCTGCTTCAGTGCGCGCCTCAGATTCTGGGATTCCTGCGGCTCGTCGACGATCGCGATCTTCCACTGGTTCGCGAGCTGCCATGCGAGAAGCGGACCTGCCATCGCGGCATGCGCCTCGTCGACGAGACGGAAGTCCCGCTCGAGCCGATCGACCACCGCCGTGTTCGCGCCGAGCAGCGCCCGGTCCTCCTGCAGAGCACGCTCGAGCAGCGTCTGCCACCAGGCGAACTCCAGCTCGTCCCCCACGCGCGACTCGGCCACGTGCCGAACGGACAACTCCGCCAGCAGCGGCTCGAGACCGAGTTCGGCCAGTCGATCGCGCAGCTGCGCACGCTCGACGAGGTTGTCGAAGACATCGGACTTGGCCGCGAGGCCCGCGAGAGTGCGCACGAGACGGGCCACGGGAAGCGTCGAGAGCGGCTCCCTGCGTCCGAGCGCGACGTCCAGCTCTGCGAGCTCGGCCGTGACGCGCTGCCACGAGGCGTAGACGTCGGCGAGGCCGAGCGGCACCTCGGGTGCGACACCGGCATCCACGAATCGCTGCCACTGGGTGCGCTGCGCCTGGATGCGGAGCAGCGACTCATGCATCTCGGTGACGTGCACTCCGGGGCGGACGTATTCCTTCGCGAGTCGACGCAGACGGCGCCGGTTGGCTCCGGACATGGCCGGCGCATCGCGTCGCGAACCGTGGGCCTGGATGAGCTCCCCCAGCGGGCGCTCGAACACGGTGGGGCTGAACCGGTCGAGGGAATCACGGATGCCCTGCAGGAGCCGCAGGTACTCGCCGAGCTCGTCGATGGTCGAGAACGGACGCATGTGCGTCTGGGCGATCAGCGCATAACCCCGCTCGAGCAGGGCAGGCACGCTCTCGGAGTGCAGACGCGCCGCCAGCTGATGCGCGGACTTCGCAGCTTCCGTGCTCGAGAAGGTCACGCCGTACCAGGGTGAGTCGTTCGGGCCGAAGCGGAACTCGCCCAGGCGCGCCGCGTGCGCGAGCGCTGCGGCAGCCGATGAGCGATCGTCGGCGAGACGGCGGAGGGTCTCGGCGCTGAGCCGCGCGGTGGTCGACGGCGGAGTGGGCAGGGAGGCGAGCCTCGTGAGGTGACGCGTGGCGTCGAGCACCGACGAGTTCGTTCCCGCGACCGGAGCGGTGAGCGCGTGCCGGTAGTCCCGCAGCACGGCGCGCAGACGGACCAGCGCGTCATCGACGTCGCTGACCTTCGGAGCAGTCGCCTTCTCGTTCCGGCCGATCGCGCGCACGAGGTCGCGGCGCACGCTGGCGGGTGAGACCGCCAGGCTGTCGAGACCGATGCCCGCGAGGCGGTGCCTCACCCCGTCGAGGGTCGAGCGCCGAGCCGAGACGACGAGCACGCGCTTGCCGGCGCGCACGAGCTCGCCGAGCGCATTGATCACGGTCTGCGTGCCGCCGGTGCCGGGGAGAGTCGCGACGGTCAGCGAATGGCCGGCCGCGATCTTCGCGAGAAGGGCCTCCTGCTCGGCATCCGCGTCGAGCAGCAGGTTGTCGGATGCCGGTGCGCGGTCATCCGGTCCGGTGTGGTGCGGGTCGGGTCTGCGGGCGGAGACCTGTTCGCGGTCGCCGACGTGTCCGGCGAGAGCGTTGAGCACGACGTGGTCGAGGCTGCCCCCGTCGCGGGACATCGCGCCGCCGACGTCGGCGAAAGTCGAGACCACGAGCCTCGGCAGCACGGTGAACGTGTCGATCGATCGCGTCGTGGCACGCAGGCTGTCGATCACGGGCTGCGGCTTGAAGATCCCGCCGTCGTAGGCGAGGGCGGCGAGCGCTGCGGCGTCGATCGTGATGCCGAAGTGCTCGCGCGCGATCCGCACGAGCTCCGGGTTCACCTCGAAGGCACCCTGCAGCTTGAGCTCGAAATCGGAATGGTGCCGTCGGATCGCCAGCGGGCGAAGGAGCACGGGTGCCGAGAACTCAGCCCCGCCGATGCGCCATCCGGCGACCCCGACCGCGAGGTGCACGGCTTCGATGCCGCGGACGGTGCGCAGCTCGGTGTTCTTCGCGGTGATCCGCTCGGCGGCGAGCCTCGCGGTCCGCAGACCGACCTCGTCGCGGTAGAGGTTCGACAGCAGGGTGGACTTGCCGGTGATGAACTGGGGGAGGCTGCCGGGGTGGGCCTTCGAGATGTCGATGCCGGACTCGACCGTGTCGCGGAAGTTGACGAGCGGCGATGAGCCGCCGAGGTCCGCGGCTTCCGCACGCAGCCGGGTGCGCTCCGCTTCGGCGGCATGCGCGATGCCGATACCGGAGACCGGCTCGTGCAATTCGCCGAGGGTCACTGCGGCATCGGTCGCCGCGTCATCCGCAGCCTTGCCTTCACGTCGCCACACACCTCACACACTAAGCGCGCCTCGCCCCGCAGCCGGTATCCCTGGCGGGTTTCACCGGATTTCCGCCCATCAGGGGGCTGGATAAGGTGTACGCGGACTGCTTCTGCACGCAAGCCGTGAGTCAGCGGCGTCTCCCCCGGTCGCGCTCGTGATGGTGCCCGCGCTCGATCGCTGCGGTCAGTATGGAGGCATGACCTTCCGCTACGACTTCGCACCGACCCCCTTCGGAGACGCACTCGCCGTGTTCTCCGACGAGGGGCTCGTCCGATTCGACCTCTCGGAATCGGACGATCCCTCGGTTCCCTGGGTTCTCGAGAACGTCTCGGGCCAGCTCGGCGCCGTCCCCGATCCCGACCCCGGAGCAGCCGACGACGTGACCGAACTCCTCGACGCCTACTTCGACGGCGCGCCGGTGCGATTCGAGGATCATCTGGAGTTCGATTGGCGCCTCGTCACCGGGTTCGCCCGCACCGCTCTGCAGACGATCAGCACGATCGAGTGGGGAGAGACGATGAGTTACGGCGAGATCGCGGTGCTGGCCGGTCGGCCCGGCGCCGCGCGCGCCGTCGGCACCGCGTGCCGCATCTCCCCCTTCTCGATCGTCGTCCCGGTTCACCGCGTGGTGCGGTCCGACGGAACGGCGGGGCAGTACGGCGCGCATCCGGAGCGCAAGAGGTTCCTTCTGGATCTCGAGTCGCACAGCTGACCGCACACGACGTGGACCCCGACGAGTAGGCCGTCGGGGTCCACGATCGCTTCATCGCCGGATCAGTGATCCACGGCTTTCTCTGCTCCGAACCCGGTGAGCGACCGCACCTCCATCTCGGCGGCCAGGAGCGGCGACTCCTTGGTGCGGCTCGTGACGGTTCCGAGCCAGCCGAGGAAGAAGCCGAGCGGGATCGATACGATGCCCGGATTGTTCATCGGCCAGAGGACGATGTCGATTCCGGGGATCATCGACGTCGGCGAACCGGAGAACACCGGCGACAGGACGATGAGGATGATCGCCGCCGCAAGACCGCCGTACATGCTCCAGACCGCGCCACGGGTGTTGAATCGCTTCCAGAACAGCGAATACAGGATCGTCGGCAGATTCGCCGAGGCGGCGACCGCGAAGGCGAGCGCCACGAGGAAGGCGATGTTCTGCCCCTGGGCGCCGATGCCGCCGATGATGGCGAGGATGCCGATCACGACCACCGTTCGTCGCGCGACGCGCACCTCGCCGTCGGGGTCGGGCTCGACCGGGTTGCCCGCGGAGTCCTTCTTGCCCTTCTGGATCACGTTCGCATAGATGTCGTGCGCGAACGAGGCGGCTGCCGTGATCGTGAGTCCGGCCACCACGGCGAGGATGGTCGCGAAGGCGACCGCCGAGATGAAGCCGAGCAGCACCGGTCCGCCCAGATAGAGCGCGAGCAGCGGGGCGGCCGAGTTCGGTCCGCCGGGTGCTGCCGCGATCACATCCGCGCCGACGAGCGCGCCCGCTCCATATCCGAGCACCAGCGTGAGCAGATAGAAGCCGCCGATGAGCCAGATGGCCCACACCACTGAACGACGAGCCTCCTTGGCGGTGGGCACCGTGTAGAAGCGCATCAGCACATGCGGGAGCCCGGCGGTTCCGAGCACGAGGGCCATGCCGAGAGACACGAAGTCCCAGGGGTTGGCCCCGTACTGCAGCCCCGGTCCGAGGATGGCATCGCCCTTGTCGGAATTCGCCACCGCTCCCTCGAGCAGCGTGTTGAGACTGAACCCGTTGATCGCCAGCACCCAGATCGTCATCGCGATGGCACCGCCGATGAGCAGGAACGCCTTGACGATCTGCACCCAGGTCGTGCCCTTCATGCCGCCGATGAGGACGTAGACGATCATCAGCAGACCGACCACGGCGATCACGATCGACTGCCCGATCCGGCCGTCGATTCCGAGCAGCAGCGAGACCAGGCCGCCGGCACCCGCCATCTGCGCCAACAGGTAGAAGAAGCACACGGCCAGCGTCGTGATCGCGGCCGCCATGCGCACCGGGCGCTGCTTCAGACGGAAGGACAGCACGTCGGCCATCGTGAACTTGCCGGTATTGCGCATGAGCTCCGCGACGAGAAGCAGTGCGACGAGCCAGGCGACCAGGAATCCGATCGAATACAGGAATCCGTCATAACCGTTGATCGCGATCGCTCCGCAGATTCCGAGGAACGACGCCGCCGACAGATAATCGCCGGCGATCGCGAAACCGTTCTGCGGCCCCGTGAACGAGCGGCCGGCGGCATAGTAGTCAGCCGCCGTCTTGTTGTTCTTGCTCGCCCGAATCACGATGAAAAGCGTCACCGCGACGAAAGCCAGGAAGATCGAGATGTTGAGGACGGGATTGCTCTCGGCCGTGACCGGCTGGGTGGCTGCGTGAATGATGTTCATGCTTCTCCCTGCGCCTTCTCGAGCTCTTCACGGATCTCCGTGGCGATCGGATCGAGCCGCCGGTTGGCGAACGCGACGTAGCCCATCGTGATCGCGAAAGTGGTGACGAATTGCCCGAGCCCCATGAGCAGTCCGACGGTGATATCGCCCCACACCCTCTGCGACATGAAGTCGATCGCGAATGCGGCGAGCAGGACGTAGACGAAATACCAGATGAGGAAGAACGCCGCGAGCGGGAAGATGAACGATCGCTGCGTCTTCTTCAACTCGCGGAATCGTGGTGATTGCTCGACAGCGATGTAGTCGATCGCTCCCGGCGAATCAGCCGTCTGATGGTCGGTCATGGGGCCTCCTTGCCTCATGTGCTGCGGCTCGCCCCGGTTTCCCAGGCGAATGATAGGGTCGACGCTACGAAACGGGGAACAGCGCCGTCACCCCCGAAAGTAGGTAGTCGTGACCACATCGACCCGGATGGAATCAGAGACCGAGCTCGTCGCCAGAGCAGTGCGCGAGCTCGCTCAGCGCACCCGGTTCCCGGTCGCCTTCGGTGGGCTCATCGACGAGGGTGTCGTCAGCGTGACCAGCATCGTCGGAAACCGCACCCGCAGTCTCGACGGGCTGCGAGTGAGACCCGAGCGCGGCCTCGGAGGGCGGGCGATGATGGAACTGCGCCCCCGCATGACCAGCGACTACGGATCCTCCCAGCAGATCACCCATGACTACGACGTGTTCGTGCTCGGCGAAGGACTGCGGACCCTGCTCGCTCTGCCCATCGTCGTGAGCGGTCGCCCTCGAGGCATCCTCTATGCGGGAGCCTGGGACAGGACACCCGTCGGAGGCGTGACGACCGCTCCGGCGATGCAGGTCGCGCAGTCCGTGGCTGAGGAGCTCCGCGTCCGCGACGAGGTGGAGCGACGACTTCGTTCGGTGGCACCGGCATCCGATTCCGTCGCGCCGCGTCATCGCGAAGAGCTGCGCGAGAGCTTCGCCGAGCTTCGCAGCATCGCGGCGTCCGTCGATGACGCCGAACTGCGCGCGCGAATCGCGCAGGTGGAACAGCGTCTCGTGATGCTAGCCGAGGATGCTGTCCCGCCGGGGACCGGACCGATCTCGACCGTTCATCTCTCCCGTCGGGAGACCGATGTGCTCGCGTGCGCGGCCCTCGGGGCGACGAATGCGGAGATCGCCGGTCAGTTGGGCCTCCGCGAGGGCACGGTCAAGGCCTACCTCGGCACGGCCATGTCGAAGCTCGACGCGTCGACCCGCCACGCTGCTGTGGCCAAGGCGCGCCGCGCCGGGCTGCTCCCCTGAGCCGCCGGCACGCGCGGCATCAGGGCTGCACAGGCGCTGCCCAGCGCTGACGGCTATCGTGGACACCGGTCGGTGAACCCCGGCCCCGGACGAGGCAGACCAGTACCCGGTGAGCGAAAAGACTGGTCCGAAAGGACCGTCATGTCGTGGATCGTGCTGATCGTCTCCGGTGTTCTCGAGGCCGTGTGGGCGACTGCCCTGGGCAAATCCGAGGGACTCACCAAGCTCTGGCCGAGCATCATCTTCGCGGGTGGTCTGATCCTCTCGATGATCGGACTCGCATTCGCGATGCGTGATATCGCGACCGGAACCGCATATGCCGTATGGGTCGGAATCGGTGTGACACTCACCGTCGTCTGGGCGATGGTCACGGGTGACAGCGAGGTCTCCTGGGTGCGCATCCTGTTGCTTCTCGGACTCGTCGGATGCATCGTCGGATTGAAATTGATCGACCCCGGTCACGAGTAATATCCTCAGGCTCGTCAATTCGGAGTATTGTCATTTCCATGGCAAGAAGAATTGTGCACCAGCTGGTAGACGACATCGACGGAAGCGTTCTGGATGTCGGTGAAGGCGAGACCGTGCATTTCTCGCTGAATGGAACCTCGTACGAAATCGATCTGAATACCGCTCACGCAGAAGAATTGCGCGCGGCACTCGAGCCGTATATCTCGGCAGGGCGTCGGGCCGGCTCCGCCGTGTCTGCGCGATCGGCGGCACCTCGCAAGCGTGCCGGCCGCAATCCGGAGGTCGCCGCGATCAGGGCGTGGGCCAACGACAACGGCTACACGCTCTCAGAGCGGGGACGAATTCCTGCTCCGGTCGTCGAGGCGTACAACGCCGCGCACTGACTCACTCGGAGGTCGCGACTCCGGGTTGGGCCCACGGCTCATCCCGGAGCGTGATCTCCTTCGCCATGTCCGACAGGAATCGGATGACGACGTCACGCTCGTCCGCCGTCAACCGCGCCGCTGAGTAGAAGCGCTTGGCCTGCTGACGACCCACCGTCTCCATCGCCGCCTGTCGCGTCTCCGGAGTGATGGTGATCGCCAGAGCACGCCGGTCGGTCGGATGCGGTGCGCGCCGGATGTGGCCGCCCTTCTCCAGGCGGTCGAGCAGCTTGGTCGTCGACGCCGTCGAGATGCCGAGGTGGGTGGCGATGCCCCCAGGAGTGGCCGTCGCACCGCGGTTCGCGCAGACGATCAGATAATGCAGCGCTCGCATGTCCGTGTCGTTGAGGCGCATGTAGCGGCGCGAGGCGAGCGACAGCTTCTGCTCGGCGTCCCTGAGCTCGCCGAGTGCTCCCATCACCAGCGCGATCTGGCGCAGGTCCTCCGGTGCGACTCCCGACCGGTCGATCAGGGTGCTCCGCGGATCCGCGGACTCGACGTCGTAGATCGCCGCGTGCGCGACGCCGTCCGGCGAGCCCGCCTCCTGTCGAGAGAGGACGTCGGACGCGCCGCTTCCGCGGGGGGTGGCGTCGGGTCCGTCGTGCATGACATCATGCTACACACGAATGTTTCATGTTATGTTGATTATTAGCTAAGCTAGCGAAAATCGAGGAGGTTCCCCCGTTGGATGAGGTCACCCTCCTTTCTGCAGACGGAGTCGCGATCGGCACCAGTGCGAAAGACACGGTCCACACGACCGATACCCCTCTTCACCTGGCCTTCTCCTGCCACGTCTTCGATCGTGAGGGGCGTCTTCTGGTGACGCGACGAGCGCTCGCGAAGCGCACATGGCCCGGCGTCTGGACCAACAGCTTCTGCGGTCACCCACGCCCCGGCGAAGACATGACCGACGCCGTGCATCGACGCGCACAGGACGAACTCGGGCTCCGCCTCACCGACGTCTCCCTGGTGCTGCCCGACTACCGCTACCGGGCCGTCGACGCGAGCGGAATCGTCGAGAACGAGATCTGCCCCGTCCATGTGGCCATCGCAGACGGCCCCCTCTCCCCTGACCCCGACGAGGTCGCCGAGTGGGCATGGGTCGACCCGGCGGAGTTCGCCGACTCCGTGATCGGCGCTCCCTTCGCCTTCAGCCCCTGGCTCGTCGAGCAGCTCCCCCAGCTCCGCGACCTCGGGGTGGTGTGACCATGACCGTGACCGTGACGCAGGCCGCGCCGCGAGAGGACCTGAGCCCTCGAGTCGAAGAGATGCTCCGCCAGCGCTTCGCCCTGCACTGCGAGAACGCAGAGGCGTATGGAACCGAGTTCGCTGCGCTCTGGCGCGCGACCGCAGACCATGCGCTCGGCGGCAAGCTCGTTCGCCCGAGGCTGCTGCTCGACATCCATCGCGCACTCGTCCCGTCCGCCGACGACAGCGCGACGGTGGCCGCCGTCGACATCGCGACGCACATCGAGCTGCTGCACTACGCCTTCCTGCTGCACGACGACGTCATCGACGGAGATCTGACCCGCCGCAAGCGACCGAACCTGATCGGAGAGCTCGCGGCGAGCACGCCGGCCACCTCCGAGGAGGACTCGCTGCACTGGGCAAGATCCAGCGCGATCCTGATGGGCGATCTGATGCTCTCGGCCGCGATCATGGGTTTCGCCCGGGCAGAGGTCTCGGCGCACGCACGACGACGCCTGCTCGATCTCGTCGAGCAGACCATCCTCGAGACGGTGGCCGGCGAGCACACCGACGTGGCGCTGAGCCACGGGATCATCGCGTCGGACGTCGACACCGTCCTCACCATGAGCGTCTACAAGACGGCGACCTACTCGTTCTCACTGCCTCTGAGAGCAGCGGCGCTCCTCGCCGACTCCTCCGATTCGGCCGAAGCGACGCTGCAGTCCGTGGGCCGCCACCTGGGTCTCGCATATCAGCTGCAGGACGACCTGCTCTGTGTCTTCGGAGACCACCGCACACATGGCAAGGATGCGTTCTCCGATCTGCGGGAGGGCAAGGAGACGGCCCTCATCGCCTTCGCCCGATCGACGGGCACCTGGGAGCGCATCGCGCCCCGATTCGGTTCCGCAGATCTGAGCCTCCAGGATGCCACCGCGATGCGCGACCTGCTGCGCGAATGCGGAGCCGAGCGATTCGTCGTCGGCCTCATCGGCGATCAGCTCGACGCGGTCTACGCGCTGTTGTCAGAGGCGGAGCTCGCCGGCGAGATCAGCTCGGATGCCGCGCGGTCGATTCTGGTCTCCGCGTCTCGCCTCGAAGGACGACAGGCATGAGCCCGACCCCTCACGACGCGTCGGGTGCGAGTCTGGGACGGTTCAACCGCGCCGCCGACACAGCATCCACCGAGGTCATCCGCACATACTCGACGTCGTTCGGGCTGGCGACCCGACTGCTCGGGGAGAGACATCGCCAGCATGTGCGCAACATCTACGCCATGGTTCGCATCGCCGACGAGATCGTCGACGGCGTCGCCGCGCAGGCAGGACTCGACGAGTCCGCGCAGACCGGCGCGCTCGCGTCTTATGTGGCCGAGACCCACCGGGCGATGGATGTCGGATACAGCACGGACCTCGTGTTGCACGCCTTCGCGCGCACGGCGAGGGAGTGCGGGATCGGCGAGGATCTCACGCAGCCGTTCTTCGACTCGATGGCCGCAGACATCGCGGGCGACACCGGCTTCACCGCCTACGACGCGGCGGCGCACGAGCGCTATGTCTACGGCTCGGCCGAGGTGGTCGGACTGATGTGCCTGCGGGTGTTCCTGCGAGAAGACACGCGCACCACCGGCGAACTCGAGACCCTGACCCACGGAGCACGACAGCTCGGCGCCGCGTTCCAGAACGTCAACTTCCTCCGTGACCTCGCCGACGACACCGAGCGCCTCCAGCGCGGCTATCTCGGCGACGGCGGCCGCCTCACCGATGCCGACCGCGACGACTGGGTTCGCACCATCACGGCGCAGCTCGACGATGCGGCACGCTCGATCCCCTTGCTGCCCAAAGACGCTCGCGCCGCCGTGCGCAGCGCCCACGCGCTGTTCGCCGCCCTGACGAGACGCGTCGCGAAGACTCCGGCCTCGAGCCTCTACGAGCGCCGGGTGCGCGTGCCGGATCCGATCAAGGCGCTGCTGGCCACGCGGTCAGTGCTCGTGACGGCGCTGGAGCGGAACCGATGAGCCGGGTCGCGGTGATCGGCGCGGGAGTCGCCGGTCTCGCTGTCGCAGGACTGCTCGCCCGCGACGGTCACGAGGTGACCGTCTATGAGAAGAACAGCCGCGTCGGTGGTCGCGCGGGCACCATAGAGCGCGACGGCTTCCGGTTCGACTCCGGGCCGTCGTGGTACCTCATGCCCGAGGTGTTCGACCACTTCTTCGAGATGATGGGCACCTCGACGCAGGATCAGCTCGACCTGACGCTCCTCGATCCCGGGTACCGCGTCTTCCAGGCACCGGAATCGGACGGGCACCCATCGCCCTCCGTCACCGTGCCCTTCGGGCGCGCGGCGGTATCTCGTCTGTTCGAGTCCCGCGAGCCCGGCTCGGCGCAGGCGCTCGACGCGTACCTCGACTCGGCGCACGACGCGCGCGTCATGGCCGAACGCTACTTCCTCTACAACCCGTTCACGCGACTGCGCACGCTGATGACGCCGGAGGTGCTGCGAGCCCTTCCTCGTCTCTTCACGCTGCTCGGCACGCGCCTGCAGTCGTTCGCCGCTCGGCGCTTCCGAGACCCGGTGATCCGTCAACTGCTCGGATACCCCGCGGTGTTCCTCGGCACCGATCCCCGCACCGCCCCGGCGATGTACCACCTCATGAGCGCTCTCGATCTCGACGAGGGCGTCAGCTATCCGCAGGGCGGGTTCTGGCGCGTCGTCGAGCGCATCGCGGAGCTGGCCGAGGCGGCGGGCGCCAGGATCGTGCTGGATGCCGACGTCACGGCGATCAGCACAGGCATCCGGTCGGGCGCACCCACTGTGACGGGTGTCGAGTGGCGCGACTCCGACGGAGTCGCGCACACGGCAGACGCCGACATCGTCGTGTCCGGCGCCGATCTGCATCACACCGAGACGGCGCTGCTCCCACCGCACCTTCGCACGTACCCCGATTCGTGGTGGCAGCGGCGCACCAGCGGACCAGGTGCCGTGCTCGTGATGCTCGGCGTGCGAGGCTCTCTGCCCGAGCTGCCGCACCACTCGCTGTTCTTCACCGAAGACTGGGATGCCAACTTCGACGCCATCTTCGGCGATGCGCCCGAGATCCCCTCCCCCGCCTCGACGTACGTCTGCCGTCCGAGCGCCACTGACAGCACCGTCGCCCCCGAAGGGCACGAGAACCTCTTCGTGCTGGTGCCGATCCCTGCCGACACCGCTTTGGGCGCGGGCGGCTCCGACGGCGGCGGATCTGCGGCGATAGAGCGGGCAGCGGATGCCGCGATCGACCAGATCTCGCGCTGGGCAGGCATCGACGACCTGCGCGAGCGCATCGTGGTGCGTGAGACGAAAGGTCCCGCAGACTTCCTCGAGGACTACAACTCGTGGCGCGGCGGGATGCTGGGACCGGCGCACATCCTCTCCCAGAGCGCGATGTTCCGCGCTCAGAACGAGTCGCGCCAGGTGACGGGGCTGTACTACGCGGGCGCCACGACCGCACCGGGGGTCGGCGTGCCGATGTGCCTGATCAGCGCCGAGATCGTTCTCAAGCGGATCCGCGGCGACCACTCTAGTGGACCTCTCGACGTCTCGGCCACCGCTGAGTCTGCGAGCGGAACCGCGTGATGGGCTTCGTATATCCGGTGGTCCTGCTCGCCACCCTCGGATGCATGCTGCTGCTCGATCGGAGATTCCGGCTCTTCTTCTGGCGCGACGCCGTCTCCGCGTCCGTCGTCACGGCCGTCGGGCTCGCGTTCTTCCTCGTCTGGGACGTCGCGGGCATCGCCGGAGGGATCTTCTTCCGTGGCGAGTCGGCCATCGCGACGGGGATCGTCCTCGCCCCCGAGCTCCCGATCGAGGAGCCGGTCTTCCTTCTCTTCCTGGTCGTGTGCACGATGATCGTCTACACCGGCGCCGTGCGCATCCTGACGAGACTGACCCGACGCCCGAGCGAGGTCGCACAGTGACCTACCTCGAGCTCTCCGCGTGGTTCGTCGGCGCCGCGGTGGTGGCGGCCATCGTTCTGTCGATCGTCTCGGGCCGGCATCGCGCCCACCTCGGCGCCGTGGCCGTGACCGTCGTCGTGCTCTTCATCCTCACCGCCGTGTTCGACACGGTGATGATCGCGACGGGCCTGTTCCACTACTCCGCCGATCATCTGCTCGGCGTGCACATCGGTCTCGCGCCTCTCGAGGACTTCGCCTATCCGCTCGCCGGGGCGGTGCTGCTGCCGACTCTGTGGGCGGCGCTGCGCGCCCGTCGACGCGCTCGTGACGACGTCAGAACCGCCGACGAGGATCCCTCATGACCTCGTCGGCCCGCGGATCCGTCGGTCGCGACATCGCGCAGATCGTTCTGTCATCCCGTCCGATCAGCTGGATCAACACGGCGTTCCCCTTCGCGGCCGCATACCTTCTCAGCACCCGCGAGATCGACCTCACGCTGATCATCGGCACGCTGTACTTCCTGGTGCCCTACAACCTGGCGATGTACGGCATCAACGACGTGTTCGACTACGCGTCCGACCTCGCCAACCCGCGCAAGGGCGGGATCGAAGGTGCACTGCTCTCCCCCCGCATCCACCGGGCCACACTGTGGGCGGCGGTCGTGACGAACATCCCGTTCCTCGTCTACCTCGTGGTGGTCGGAAACCCCGCGTCCTGGTTCTGGCTGGCGATCAGCGTGTTCGCCGTGATCGCCTACTCCGCGCCGGGGCTCCGGTTCAAGGAGCGGGCATTCCTCGATTCGACGACCTCGAGCCTGCACTTCGTGACCCCGGCGATCGTGGGTCTCGCCCTGGCCGGAGCATCCGCCACGCCGACGGCGGTCATCGTGCTCATCGCCTTCTTCCTGTGGGGCATGGCGGCACACGCCTTCGGCGCGGTGCAGGACATCGCACCCGACCGCGAAGGCGGGATCGGATCGATCGCGACCGTGATCGGAGCCCGTGCGACCGTGCGGCTGTCGATCGCGCTCTGGGCGCTGGCCGGCGTCGCGATGCTGTTCACCTCGTGGCCGGGTCCGCTGGGCGCTGCGCTCGCGCTGCCGTACATCGTGAACGCCGCGCCCTGGTGGAACGTCACCGACGAGACCTCCGCGGGCACCAACCGCGCCTGGCGGCGTTTCATCTTCCTCAACTACTTCGCCGGGTTCCTCGCGACGATGATCCTCATCCTCGCCTGGGTCTCCTGACGCCCCATCCCTGTTCCCCGCCCTGCACCTTCCGAGAGGAACCCGATGTCCCGCCCTGAGAACGCGCCCAACCCGCCGACCCGAGTGCGCACGCGGCGACACTCCTGGGCGCGCATCCTCATCCCCGTCGCCCTGATCCTGGTGTGGCTGGTCGGGGCGGGGCTCGGCGGCCCGCTGTTCGGCAAGGTCGATGAGGTCTCGTCGAACGATCAGACGAGCTATCTGCCCGAATCCGCTGATGCCACCCAGGTGCAGAAGCTCCTCGGCGAATTCAACGACAGCGACGCCATTCCTGCGATCGCCGTCTTCGTGTCCGATGACGAGCTCTCGGAGTCGGATCTGCAGACCATCTCGGGTGCCGTCGCCGACGCCCCCTCGGTGGAGGGTGTGAGCGAGGATGTCTCCCCCGCTCTGACGTCCGAAGACGGCAAGGCGGTGCAGGCGTTCATCCCCATCGAGGGCGACGCGGAGCTCGCCGATGCGATCGACGCGCTCGGCGCTCAGCTGCGGGAAGCCGCTCCTGGCGGCGTCACCGTCTACATCACGGGTCCCGCGGGCTTCAGCGCAGACCTCGTCGCCGGGTTCGCCGGCATCGACGGACTGCTGCTGGGCGTCGCCCTTCTCGCTGTGCTCGTCATCCTGGTGCTGGTCTACCGCTCGTTCCTGCTGCCGATCGTCGTGCTCTCGACCAGCCTGTTCGCGCTCTGCGTGGCATTGCTCGTCGTCTGGTGGCTGGCCAAGTTCGAGGTGCTGCTGCTCAGCGGACAGACCCAGGGAATCCTGTTCATCCTGGTGATCGGAGCGGCGACCGACTACGCCCTGCTCTTCGTGGCGCGGTTCCGCGAAGAACTCCGCGTCGTTCAGGACAAGGGAACAGCCGTGCTGGCTGCGTGGAAGGGCTCGTTCGAGCCGATCGTCGCCTCCGGCGGCACCGTGATCGCCGGCCTTCTGTGCCTGCTGCTCAGCGATCTCAAGTCCAACAGCACTCTCGGACCGGTGGCCGCGATCGGCATCGTGTTCGCGATGCTCGCAGCACTCACTCTGCTTCCTGCACTGCTGCTGCTGTTCGGCCGCGCGGTGTTCTGGCCCCGGCGTCCGAAGTTCGAGCCCGAGGTCGTCGCCGAAGAGCACGGCATGCGCAAGACCGGGCTGTGGGCGCGCCTGGCCGGCATGATCACCAAGAGCCCCCGCGCGATCTGGATCGTCACGACTCTCGTGCTGCTCGCCGGCGCCTCCGGCGTGCTGCAGCTCAACGCCGTCGGCGTGCCGGCATCCGACCTCGTGCTCGGCGCCTCGGAGGCCCGCGACGGACAGGTGGCCCTCGGCGAGCACTTCCCCGGCGGCTCCGGCAGCCCGGTCTACGTGGTCGTCGCAGAGGACAGGCTGCAGGATGCCGCCGACGTGCTGCTCGCCGACGACGGCATCGACGGCGTCTCGGTGACGGCGGCCGATTCGCCGAGCGGTGCGGCGACGGTCACCGAAGACGGACTCGTCGCGGTCGGCCCTCCAGGTGCCCCCGTGCCCGAGCCGACGGTGGTGGATGGCGAGGTGCTGCTGCAGGGCACCTTGACCGACGCGGCGGACTCCGATGCTGCTGCTGCCACGGTGCGCGAGCTCCGCGTCGAGTTGCACGAGCTCGACGCGCTCGTGGGCGGTGTGACGGCGACGGCGATCGACACGAACGACGCGTCGATCCATGACCGCAACCTGATCATCCCCGTGGTCCTCGTCGTCATCATGCTCATCCTCATGCTGCTGCTGCGCTCGATCCTCGCCCCGGTGCTGCTGATCATCACCACCGTGCTGTCGTTCGGCACGGCCATGGGCGTCTCGGCGCTGATGTTCAACGGCGTCTTCGGCTTCCCCGGCGCCGACCCTGCCGTGCCTCTGTACGGGTTCGTGTTCCTGGTCGCACTGGGGATCGACTACAACATCTTCCTGATGACCAGAGTGCGCGAGGAGTCTCTCGAGCACGGCACTCGCGAGGGAGTCCTCCGCGGGCTCTCGATCACGGGAGGCGTGATCACCTCCGCCGGTCTCGTGCTCGCTGCGACCTTCGCCGCACTCTCGGTGATCCCGATCCTGTTCCTGGCACAGCTCGCGTTCATCGTGGCGTTCGGCGTGCTGCTCGACACGTTCGTGGTGCGCTCGCTGCTCGTACCTGCGCTCGCCTACGACCTGGGTCGAGCGATCTGGTGGCCGTCGAAGCTGTGGCGGAGTGGTCGCGACTGAGGAGTGCCCTCGACTGGATTCGAACCAGCGACCTGCCCTTTAGGAGAGGGCTGCTCTATCCTGCTGAGCTACGGGGGCGAGGATTCCATTCTAGAGGAACCCTCGCCCCCGCCTCCCGCTCACGCCGCAAGGGCGAGGTACGGCTCCCACCTCGGGTCGCTCCGCTCGGTGCCACGCACCGTCCACGCGGTGCCGTGAGGAGGACGCGGCGCGAAGCGCAGCTCCCAGCGCATCTCCTGCGGAGTGCGGTCGCTCTTGGTGTTGTTGCAGCGCAGGCAGCAGGCGACGAGGTTCTCCCATGAGTCGGCTCCGCCCCGCGAGCGCGGCATGACGTGGTCGATGGTCGACGCAGCCTTGCCGCAGTAGCCGCAGCGGTGATTGTCGCGGCGTAGGACGCCCCGCCTCGTCACCGGCACCCGTCTGCTGGCGGGAATGCGCACGTAACGCGAGAGGACGATGACGGCGGGGCGGTCGTAGACGCCATGGCTGCCCCAGACGGGGTCGTCTTCGACGCGTTCGATCACGGTGGCCTTGTCATTCATGACCAGGACCAGGGCTCTCTTGAACGACACGATCGCGAGCGGTTCGTATCCTGCGTTCAGTACAAGTGTGCGCATCGTCATCCTCTCGATCCGCCGGGACGGCTTCCCGGCACTCTCGACTCACACGAAGCCGCACGGAGCGGAGGCGTTCGCAGGGATGAAAAAAGGCGCTGTCTACAGACAGCGCCTCATTCGCACGGCAACGCCGTGGTGTCCCTGCGGACGATGCAGAAGGACGTGACGACCGAGGTCATCCATGGTTCGGATGCTCGATATTCGCTCCATCAGCTTCTCCCGCCTGTGCGACAACGGGTTCAGGCTAACCCATCAGGAGAGCACGAGGGCGAAACTGCGGGTGAACTCCCGGAGGCGTGTCCGCGAGCAGGAGAGGTGAGTGGCTCGATCAGCCCGCGTTGGCGCCGAGCCAGGCGATGGGCTCCATGAGCCCGCCGTTGACCCAGACCTCGAAGTGCAGGTGGTTGGCCGTCGAACGCCCGGTGCTGCCGACGAAGCCGATCAGCTGACCGGCGGCGACGGTCTGTCCGGCCTGGACCTGGCGCGAGCCGTAGATCATGTGGCCGTACGTGGTCTGCACGCGCTGGCCGCCCACGACGCTGTCGAGCATGACGGCGACGCCGTATCCGCCGATGCTCTCCGCCGAGGCGCGCACGACGCCGGCAGCGGCGGCGTAGATCGGCGTTCCGGCCGGAGCCAGCATGTCGGCACCCTGGTGCGCACCGCCGACTGTGCGGCTGACGTTGTACGAACCCTGCGGCAGCGGATAGCGGACCTCGCCGGAACCCGGCGAGACCAGCGCGTAGTTGCCGATGTCGAAGCTCGACGAGGACGAGGCGGTGACGGCCTTGGCGGCGGCAGCAGCACGGGCCGCGGCGGCTTCCTCCGCCTTCTTCTTCTCGATCTCACCCGGAGTCGTGGCGGTGAAGGTGCCGCGACTGAGTGGTGCCGCCGTGGCGTCGGAGGCGACGACCAGGGACTGGGCGTCGACGGCAGCCATCTGCTGCACCGTCGTCGCCGCCTCGGCGGGCTTCGTGGCAGCGTAAGCGGGAAGAGCGACAGCAGCGACGAGAGCACCGACGGCCCCGAAGATGGCGATCGAACGCAAGGGCTTGACGACCTTGC
The DNA here is from genome assembly GCF_059803615.1 of Microbacterium sp. SWDP-B6. Taxonomy (NCBI): domain Bacteria; kingdom Bacillati; phylum Actinomycetota; class Actinomycetes; order Micrococcales; family Microbacteriaceae; genus Microbacterium; species Microbacterium sp. SWDP-B6. The sequence goes on from NZ_JAPFGV010000002.1 coordinate 231,262, forward strand.
GGGCGTCGACGCGGCTGCGGGAGCTGCGAGCGACTGCTCGATCTTCAGTTGTCTTCATGGGCGATTCGATGTCTTTGGCCAAAACTTGATCCTCCAGCGCCTGCGCGCTCGGGTAGCGCTGGCTCGTCGGCACTCTGCTCTCGTGGCACGAATGTAGCTCGGGTACGTTGTGCGGTCTGACCGGGAGGTCGACGAGCCTGGAAGGCGAGTCCTCTCGGGTGTCATCAGCGGGCTTCTTCGACGACCTGTCCGAGGTTACCGGAAGATAACGATTCTGTCACCCCACGAACCTGGCAATCCTCGGAGAGGCGGAATCACGCGGATCTGAGGGCCGATCGGCCTCGTGGATCAGGCAGGTTCGCCGACCAGGAAGATGTGGGAGGCGAGCTCGACGGGGAGCTCAAGACCGTCTTCCTGGCCCTCCATCTGGATGAGGACGTATCCCTCGTTGAAGCGATAGTCCCCCTTCGCGCCGGGGACGACGCCCGCGTCGCGGAGCTGCTCGAGCAGCTCAGGATCGACCTGGGCGGGCTCGGCGAGACGACGCACGGTTCCGTCGATCGGAGCGCCCGCGGCGTTGAGCTTCTGCACCAGTCCGATGACACCCTCGTCGAAGGTGCGTGCCGGGGTGTCGCCCAGCTGGTCGAGCCCGGGGATCGGGTTGCCGTACGGCGATTCGGTCGGGTGACCCAGCAGCTCGACGAGTCGACGCTCGACCTGCTCGCTCATGACGTGCTCCCAGCGGCAGGCCTCTTCATGCACGTACGCCCAGTCGAGACCGATGACGTCCGAGAGCAGACGCTCGGCCAGGCGGTGCTTGCGCATGACATTGACGGCCTTGCGACGGCCAGCGTCGGTCAGTTCGAGGGTGCGGTCCTCGGAGACGACGACGAGACCGTCGCGCTCCATGCGCCCCACCGTCTGGGAGACCGTCGGACCCGAGTGTCCGAGACGCTCGGAGATTCGCGCACGCAGCGGCACGATGTTCTCCTCCTCGAGTTCGAGGATGGTGCGGAGATACATCTCCGTGGTGTCGATCAAGTCCGTCATGTGGCCCTCCGGGTCTTCTTAGGCAAGCCTACATTCCCACGCGGACATCAGGGCGTCATGCGGTGAGGGCACTCGGACCTCACGCCGTAGAATCGACGCATGGCGATCGAGATTCCCCGTGACCTCCTGCCCGCTGACGGCCGCTTCGGCTGCGGTCCCTCGAAGGTGCGCCCTGCGCAGCTCGACGCGCTGCTCGCCGCGGCCCCCACCCTGCTGGGCACCTCGCATCGCCAGGCGCCGGTCAAGAACCTGGTCGGCAGCGTCCGTGAGCAGCTGGCGGCTCTGTTCCGGCTCCCTGAGGGATACGAGATCATCGTCGGCAACGGCGGTTCGACGGCGTTCTGGGATGCTGCCGCCTTCGGCCTGATCGAACGACGCAGCCAGAACCTCGTGTTCGGCGAGTTCGGCGGCAAGTTCGCCGCGGCCGCCGCCGCTCCGTGGCTCGAGGCGCCCGATGTCCGCAAGTCCGAGCCGGGTTCGCGCACGGCCGCAGAGGTCGTCGAGGGCATCGATGTCTACGCCTGGCCGCACAACGAGACGTCCACCGGTGTCGCGGCCCCCATCGAGCGCGTGATCGCCGACGGCGCTCTGACCGTCATCGACGCGACCAGCGCTGCCGGCGGCATCGACTTCGACGCCGCCCAGGCGGATGTCTACTACTTCGCGCCGCAGAAGAACCTCGGCTCCGACGGGGGCCTCTGGTTCGCCGCGGTGTCGCCTGCCGCGGTCGACCGGATCGAGCGCATCGCCGCCTCCGACCGGTACATCCCGGAGTTCCTCAGCCTGAAGAACGCCGTCGACAACTCGCGACTCAACCAGACGCTGAACACGCCGGCGCTGACGACCCTGCACCTGCTCGACAGCCAGCTCGGCTGGATCCTCTCGAACGGCGGCCTGTCGTGGGCCGGCGCCCGCACGGCGGAGTCCTCGGCGGTCCTCTACGACTGGGCCTCGGCATCATCCGTGGCGACCCCGTTCGTCACGGATGCGGCACACCGCTCACCCGTCGTCGTGACCATCGACTTCGCCGACACCGTCGACGCCGCAGCCGTAGCCAAGACCCTGAGGGCCAACGGCATCGTCGACACCGAGCCCTACCGCAAGCTCGGCCGCAACCAGCTGCGGGTCGCGACCTTCGTGTCGATCGAACCCGACGACGTCCGACAGCTCACTCGCTCTCTCGACTACGTGCTCGAGCAGCAGGGCGCCTGACGCCAGGGAGTCGACGAGAAAAGGGGCCGCGTTCACACGCGGCCCCTTTTCTCGTTCGACTCAGTGGACGGTCATTCCTCGTCGTCGGAGTCTTCGTCGTCGGAGTCCTCGTCGTCGTCATCGTCCTCGTCGTCGGAGTCGTCGTCGTCGGAGTCCTCGTCGTCATCGTCGTCGTCCGAGTCGTCGTCGTCCGAGTCATCGTCTTCGTCCGCAGCAGCCGAGTCGTCGAGTTCGTCGACGTCGACTCCGTCGAGGTCTCCCGCATGCAGCACACGCGGCTCGGCGGCGAGCTCGTCTTCGTCGATGTCGTCGTCGTCATCCTCGTCGATGTCGTCGTCCTCGTCGATGTCATCGAGATCGTCGTCGGATTCGTCGTCGTCGACCGAGCTCTCGTCCTCGCCTTCCGCAGCGGCCGCGGCCGCCTGCGCCGCGAGCTCCACCTGATGGGCGCGGTAATCGGCCAGACGCTCGGCCCACGGCACCCATTCGGGTGCGAGAAGCGCTCCGTCGCCCGGCAGCAGCTCGAGCTCGAGCACCGTCGGCTCCTCATCATCGACGCGCGCGACCGTCACGGTCCAGAACCAGCCCGGATACCCGGGAAGTCGGTTCTCGAAGCGCAGCGACACAGAGCCGCCCTCTTCGGGGATGTAATCGGCTGCGGGTCCGACGGTCGACGGCGGAGTGATCTCGTGCAGTGCGGCGAGCGCGAGATCATGAGCGTCGATCAGACGCTGGTCCACCTCAGGCTTCGAGGTCATCGGCTACCTTGCGCAGAACTGCCGCGATCTTGCGGCCTTGGGCCGACGAGGGGTACCGGCCGCGTCGCAGATCGCCGCCCATCCCGTCGAGGAGCTTGACGAGGTCCTCGACGATGATCGCCATGTCGTCTGCCGGCTTGCGCTTCGCCTTCGCGAGGCTCGGCGGGGCTTCGAGCACACGCACGGACAGCGCCTGGAGGCCGCGCTTGCCATCGGCGACACCGAACTCCACCCGTGAGCCCGCCTTGACCGCCGCGCCCGTGGGCATGGCTGAAGCGTGCAGGAAGACGTCTTGGCCGTCATCGCTGGCGATGAAGCCGAAACCCTTGTCTTCGTCGTAGAACCTGACCTTGCCGGTGGGCATGGGAGAAACCTCGCTGAGTCGGTGTGGAGCTGGATCGGACGCACGCGTGCGACCACCTCCAGCCTACCGGTCGCGGGGCGGGGAATCCGTAGGTCACGATGCGGAACCGTGAGCCCCTGCAACGACTAGGCTGAGACGGATGAGCACCAAGAGTCCCGAACCTGAGGTTCCCGTTCGCCGCATCGATCGCATCCTGGCGTTCACGGCACTCGGACTCGCCGCGGCATCCATCATCTGCTTCTTCGCGATCATCATCGGCACCGCCGTCGGCATGGAGCAGCAGGACTTCGGCACCGGTGCCTGGCCGTTCATCGCCGCGATCCCCTACTGGGGGCTTCCGGCCGCGTTCGTCATGATCATCGTGCTCCTCATCATGAGCTTCATCCGCAAGGGGCGCGCGGCATCGCGGCCCTGAGGAATCCGTCATGAGCACGCACGCCCGACCGCTGGCCGAATGGCTCTCCGAGGCGAGCGATGAGCAGCTCACCACTCTGTTCTCGATCCGACGCGTGCGCGCGGATGCCGGCTGGCAGGACTTCTTCGATGCCGCCGAGGCGCTCCTCGATCCCACGTCGATCGCGCGGATCCTGCCCCTGCTCACGCACAGCGAGGCCGTTTCTCTTCTCGCGGCCGCGGCCGCCCCTGTCACAGAGCACTCCCCTCAGCGGGCGACGCTCGAGAGTCTCGCACTGCTGCGCCCCGACGGCGCGCCCTTCCCGCCGGTCGTCGCCGCCATCGCCGATCGACCGGAGCCGGCTCCGCTCAGCCTCTCGGCGCCGACGCCCGCGACCGATGCCGAGAGCGCCCATGCGGCCGAGCGGGCGTTCACGACGGTCTCCGCCCTCGCCGATCTGCTGCTGCTCGCGCGAGAGAAGCCCTTCGCACTTCTCGCCGGCGGCAACGTCAGCGCCGGAGAGAAGCGGCAGCTCAGCGAAGCGGGCGTCGCCGCTGAATCGATCGACGGGCTGATCGAGATCGCGATCGACTCGGGGCTCGTCGCACCCGATGCTCGCCGGCTGCGCACCACGCCGCGGACCGAGGAATGGCTGCGATCGCCCGTGGCCGATCGGTGGAGCGCACTCGTGGAGGGCTTCCGCGATGCTCTCCCCCGAGGGGTGCGGGCGTCGGACGGCGGCTGGTCGTCCACGACGGCCTGGGCGCAGGCGCACCCGTGGGACCCCGCGTGGGCCGACCGCAGTGACGCGCTGCTCGAGCGCGCTCGTCTGCTCGGGCTCATCACCGACGGCGGCAGTGAACCCGCGTGGGCGGCTTCGATCCGCCGAGGCGAGAACGTCGACGCCGCTGCGCTCGTCGCGCTGCTTCCGAACGAGGTCGATCGCATCTTCCTCCAGAACGACCTGAGCGCGATCTCGCCCGGCCCTCTCGCTCCCGGGCTCGACGTGCGGCTGCGCACGATCGCCGAGCGAGAGTCCGCAGCCCAGGCCTCCACCTACCGCTTCACCCCCGAGTCGATCGCGCACGCGCTCGTCGCCGGCGAGACCGAGCAGTCGATCCTCGAGTTCCTCGAATCGCTCTCGCTCACCGGCATCCCTCAGCCGCTCCGCTACCTCGTCACCCAGACCGCGCAACGACACGGCCTGGTTCGCGTGTCGATCGACCCCGAGACCGGTCGGACGCGCATCGAGAGCAGCGACCAGCACCTGATCGAGGCGATGGCCGTCGACCAGGGGCTGCGACCGCTCGCCCTGACGAAGCACGTCGCCTCTCTGACGACGCGCGTCGGGCGCGACACCGTCTATTGGGCACTGACTGACGCTCGGTACCCGGCGACGCTCGTCGACGACGACGGACGCGCGATCGCCCGCGAGCGGAATCCGATCACCGAGGCGACGCCCGACCCTGCGCCCGACTATTCCGCGCTCATCGCCGCGATGCGCTCGCATCAGGGGCCGGACGCGGACGCCGCCTGGCTCGACCGCGAGCTCGAGGCCGCAGTCCGAGCGAAGGCCGTGCTGCGAGTGAGCGTCGGAATGCCCGACGGCTCGACGAGAGAGCTGATCCTCGAAGCCACCGGGCTCGGCGGAGGACGCCTCCGCGGCCGAGATCGCGCGGCAGATGTCGAACGCACGCTGCCGGTGTCGAGCATCCGCGCCGCCGTCGTGATCGCGCAGTAAACTGGACAGCTATGTCTGATGGACCCCTGATCGTCCAGAGCGATCGCACAGTGCTGCTCGAAGTCGCCCACTCCGACGCTGAGAGCGCCCGCCACGAGCTGGCGATCTTCGCCGAGCTCGAGCGCGCGCCAGAGCACATCCACACCTACCGCATCACGCGGCTCGGACTGTGGAACGCGCGTGCCGCCGGGCACACCGCCGAAGACATGCTCGAGACGCTCGACCGCTGGTCCCGCTTCCCCGTGCCGCCGTCGGTCGCCGTCGACCTCCGCGAGACCGTGAACCGGTATGGCCGCCTCGTGATCGAGCGTGACGACGAAGGCACCCTGATCCTGCGCTCGACCGACCCGGCCGTGCTCGCCCAGGTCGCGAACAACAAGCGCATCCAGCCGCTGCTGATCGGGCACCCGGCTCCGGACACCTTCGTGGTCGACGCGTGGGCGCGCGGGCAGATCAAACAGGAGCTGCTGAAGATCGGCTGGCCGGCCGAGGACCTCGCCGGGTACACCCCCGGCACACCGCACGAGATCGAGCTCGCCGAGGACGGCTGGCAGATCCGCCCCTACCAGCAGGATGCCGTCGACGCGTTCGCGAAGGACGGCTCGGGCGTCGTGGTGCTGCCGTGTGGCGCGGGCAAGACCATCGTCGGTGCCGCGGCCATGGCGGCGACCAACACGACGACCCTGATCCTCGTGACGAACACCGTCTCGGCACGGCAGTGGCGCGACGAGCTGCTCAAGCGCACGAGCCTCACACCCGAGGAGATCGGCGAGTACTCCGGCCAGGCCAAGGAGGTCAAGCCGGTCACCATCGCGACCTACCAGATCCTCACGGCGAAGCGGAAAGGCGAGTACGCCCACCTCGCCCTGCTGGATGCCCTCGACTGGGGTCTCATCGTCTACGACGAGGTGCACCTGCTCCCCGCGCCCGTGTTCAAGCTGACCGCCGATCTCCAGGCTCGGCGCCGGATCGGCCTCACCGCCACGCTCGTCCGCGAGGACGGTCGCGAGGGCGACGTGTTCAGCCTGATCGGCCCCAAGCGCTTCGATGCTCCGTGGAAGCAGATCGAGGCCCAGGGGTTCATCTCCCCCGCCGTCTGCTACGAGGTGCGCGTCGACCTGCCGCCGGACGACCGGCTCGAGTACGCCGCCGCGACAGACGACGAACGCTACCGTCTCGCCGCTTCCGCACCGGCGAAGATCGCGGCCGTGCGAGAGCTCATCGAGAAGCACAAAGACGAGCGGATCCTCGTGATCGGTCAGTACCTCGACCAGCTCGACTCGCTCTCGCAGTCGCTGAACGCGCCGCAGATCACCGGCGCCACGCCCGTCGACGAGCGCGAGGAGCTCTATCGCGCCTTCCGCGAAGGTGAGATCTCACTGCTCGTGGTGTCGAAGGTCGCGAACTTCTCGATCGACCTCCCCGAGGCATCCGTCGCCATCCAGGTGTCGGGTTCGTTCGGCTCGCGACAGGAGGAGGCCCAGCGCCTGGGCAGGCTCCTGCGTCCCAAGCAGTCCGGCCGCACGGCGAGCTTCTACACGCTGGTCGCCCGTGACACGATCGACCAGGACTACGCCCAGAACCGCCAGCGGTTCCTCGCCGAACAGGGCTACAGCTACACCATCATGGACGCCGACGCCTTCGCCGCCTGACCGCCTGCGGGCCCTCCCTGCAGCATCGCTACGCGGAGGGCGAAAGCGCCGCTCCGACGGATAATCAGCATCCGCATGGCCGAAGTCACCATAATGGGGACATGACTGATGCGCGCATCCTGGTCGTCGACGACGAACCCAACATCCGCGACCTGCTCTCGACAGGTCTCAGCTTCGCCGGGTTCCAGGTGAAGACGGTGGCCAACGGCGCCGCCACCATCTCGGCGGTGCTCGAGGAAGAGCCGGACCTCATCATCCTCGACGTGATGCTTCCGGACATGAACGGGTTCAGCGTGACCAAGCGCCTTCGCGGCGCCGGTTTCACCGCTCCGATCCTGTTCCTCACCGCGAAGGACGGCACCGACGACAAGATCGAGGGGCTCAACGCCGGCGGCGACGATTACGTCACCAAGCCCTTCAGCCTCGACGAGATCGTCGCCCGCGCCCAGGCGATCCTGCGACGCACCATGCAGGCCGACGAGGAGTCGATCATCCGTGCCGGCGAGCTGTCGATGGACCAGGACACCCACGACGTGCATGTCGGCAAGGAATCGATCGAGCTGAGCCCGACCGAGTTCAAGCTGCTGCGCTACCTGATGCTGAACCCCAACCGCGTCCTGTCGAAGGCGCAGATCCTCGACCACGTCTGGGAGTACGACTTCAACGGGGATGCCGGCATCGTGGAGAGCTACATCTCCTACCTCCGTCGCAAGATCGATCCGCACACCGAGGAGTCGGTGATCCAGACGAAGCGCGGCTTCGGATACATGCTCAAGGTCGGCAAGTAGTCCGGCTCACCGCCGCACGCTGACGCCGCACAGCATCCGTCTCCAGGGAGGTCCGCATGGCGCACAAGCCTGACGCGATCACCAAGTGGTGGCGGTCGATCAGCCTGCGCGCCAAGGTGACGGGCGTCACGGTCGCCGTGCTCGCGTTGGGCCTGCTCGCGGCGGGCCTCGGCACCGTGCCGATCCTGCGCAACTCGCTGGTCAGCAACATCGACGCTCAGCTCCCTGCTCTGGTGTCTGCCGATCTCGCGAACCGGTACTTCGAGGTGACGGTCGAAGACGGCAAGACCGTCTACACCCCCACGGACTCGCCCCGTGACTTCTTCGTCGCGATCTACGACGCTGAGGGCGTGCTGCAGACGACCACAGGCAACTCCGACAACGGGGCACCGCTCTTCCCCTCGTCGTACTCGCCCCTCGACGTGCAGGCCAAGGAGGACACCCGGTTCACGATCGAGGGCACCAAGGGATCGAGCTTCCGGGCGGCTGTGGCACGGGTGCCAGGAGAGGGCGACGGATCGCTGCGGATCCAGATCGTCGCGATGCCGCTCGAGTATGCGGATCGCATCATCAGCCAGTACTTCGGCATCTACATCACCGTCGCGTTCGTCACCATCTTCCTTGCCGCGCTGCTGACCCGAGGGCTCGTGACACTGACGTTCCGACGACTCGGTCAGGTCGAGTCCACGGCCATGTCGATCGCCGCGGGCGACTTCACACAGCGCCTCACCGATCTCGAGCCGACGACCGAGGTCGGCCGCCTGAACAGCGCGATCAACACGATGCTCGATCGAGTCGACGGTTCGCTCGCGCAGCGGGACCGCACCGTGCAGCACATGCGTCGCTTCATCGGCGACGCCAGCCACGAGCTGCGCACGCCTCTGGTGAGCGTGCGCGGGTATGCGGAGCTCTACCGGATGGGTGCGATCAAGGGCGAGGAGGACACCGCCCGTGCCATGGAGCGCATCGAGAAGGAGGCGATCCGCATGGGCGTGCTCGTCGAGGATCTGCTTGCGCTCGCGCGTCTCGACGAAGAGCGCGAACCCGAGATCGAGGCACTCGACCTCCGTCCCATCGCCCGCGACGCCGCCCTCGATCTGCGTGCTGCGGCTCCGGCACGCACCGTGACCGTCGTCGACCGCACGGTCGAGGCCCCGCTGATCGACCTCACGACTCGGTCGACGCCTGTCGTCCCCGCCGCACCCGAGACTCCCGCTCCGCGTGGGCTCTCCCGCGGCACGCTCGCCCGTCTGCGGCGTCGCTCGCGAAGCTCCGCGGCGAACGTGCCGGCGATCGACTTCACCGAAGCCGCGGACATCCCCGTGCGCACCCCGCCGATCGTGCTCGGCGAGGAGAACAAGGTGCGCCAGGTGGTCACGAACCTGCTCGGCAACGCGCGTCGCTTCTCGCCTGAGGAGAGTCCGATCGAGATCGTCGTCGACGCGGACCGCGTGCGTGGCACGGCGAGCATCGCGATCGTCGACCACGGCGAGGGTATCCCTCCCCAGATCCGCGAGCAGATCTTCGAGCGCTTCTGGCGCGCCGACACCTCACGAGCACGCGAGACCGGTGGGTCCGGGCTCGGGCTCGCGATCGTGTCATCCATCGTGAAAGCGCTGCACGGAAGCGTCGCGGTGTCCGAGACGCCGGGTGGCGGAGCGACCTTCACCGTCACGCTGCCCCTCGCTCCCTCACGCGCAACGCCCGCCCACCTTCTCGAAGACACTCAGCCCCTCGAGCGACTGGATCTCTGACCGCACCTCGCTTCTCGCGCGGGTGCTCCTGCTCGGCGCTCCTGATCGGCGCTCCTGCACGGCGCGGCGCCCATGCGGGTTCTCCACAGCGGGCGTCGGGACGTGCGCGCGCACCCGCATCCGGAGATCTCCTCTCCCCTATCGTCGGAGCACCAATCGAGAGGAGTTCCCATGTCCGTCATCACCGTCGACACCGAAGCCGTAGGTGCCGCCCAAGGCGCGGCGCTGGCCACGATGGAGCGCCTGCAGACGGAGTCCGCGACGCTCATGTCGCAGCTCACGCAGCTGCAGGCGACGTGGGTCGGCACCGCGTCGGCCGCGTTCCAGTCATGTGCCGAGGAGTGGCGTGGAGCGCAGTTGCACGTCGAGCAGGTGCTCGAATCGATCGGGCATTCGCTGGGCAGCGCGGCGACGCAGTATGCAGACGCCGATCAGTACTCGGCGAGCCTGTTCCGCTGATTCACGGTTCGAGCCCCCGCGAACGCAGAAACGCCCCGACCGAGGTCGGGGCGTTTCTGTCAGTGCTGATGGATCAGAAGTCCATGCCACCCGACGGGTCACCCATCGGAGCAGCAGCCTTCTCAGGCTTGTCAGCGACGACGACCTCGGTGGTGAGGAAGAGAGCCGCGATCGACGCTGCGTTCTGCAGAGCCGAGCGGGTCACCTTCGCCGGGTCGATGATGCCCGCGGCGAACATGTCGACGTACTCGCCCGTTGCCGCGTTGAGGCCCTGGCCCGAGGGGAGCTCGGAGACCTTGTTCGCGACGACGCCGGGCTCGAGGCCTGCGTTGAGGGCGATCTGCTTCAGCGGAGCCTCGATCGCGACGCGAACGATGTTCGCACCGGTCGCCTCGTCGCCCGTGAGCGAGAGAGCGTCGAGAGCCTTGGTGCCCGACTGGATCAGCGCGACGCCACCACCGGGGACGATGCCCTCTTCGACGGCTGCCTTCGCGTTGCGAACGGCGTCCTCGATGCGGTGCTTGCGCTCCTTGAGCTCGACCTCGGTTGCCGCGCCCGCCTTGATGACGGCGACGCCACCTGCGAGCTTGGCGAGGCGCTCCTGCAGCTTCTCGCGGTCGTAGTCGCTGTCCGTGTTCTCGATCTCGCGACGGATCTGCGTGACGCGACCCTCGATCTGGTCTGCCTCACCGGCACCCTCGACGATCGTGGTCTCGTCCTTGGTGACGATGACCTTGCGAGCACGACCCAGCAGGTCGAGCGTGGCGTTCTCGAGCTTCAGGCCGACCTCTTCGGTGATGACCTGACCACCGGTGAGGATCGCGATGTCCTGCAGCTGCGCCTTGCGACGGTCGCCGAAGCCGGGAGCCTTGACGGCGACCGACTTGAAGATGCCCTTGAGCTTGTTGAGCACGAGAGTCGCGAGAGCCTCGCCCTCGACGTCCTCGGCGATGATGACGAGCTCCTTGCCGTCCTGGATCACCTTGTCGACGATGGGCAGAAGGTCCTTGATGTTCGAGATCTTCTGGTTCGCGATGAGGATGTAGGCGTCTTCGAAGACAGCCTCCTGACGCTCCGGGTCCGTCACGAAGTACGGGTTCAGGTAGCCCTTGTCGAAGCGCATGCCCTCGGTGAGCTCGAGCTCGGTGCCGAAGGTCTGCGACTCCTCGACGGTGACGACGCCCTCCTTGCCGACCTTGTCGATCGCCTCGGCGATGAGCTCGCCGATGGCGGGGTCAGCAGCGGAGATCGACGCGGTGGCGGCGATCTGCTCCTTGGAGTCGATCTCCTTCGCGCTGGCGAGGAGCTCCTCGGTGATGGCCGCGACGGCCTTCTCGATGCCGCGCTTCAGCGAGATCGGGTCTGCGCCGGCTGCGACGTTGCGCAGGCCCTCGCGGACCAGAGCCTGAGCGAGCACCGTGGCGGTGGTGGTTCCGTCGCCGGCGACGTCGTCGGTCTTCTTGGCGACCTCCTTGACGAGCTCAGCGCCGATCTTCTCGTACGGGTCGTCGAGCTCGATCTCCTTGGCGATGGAGACACCGTCGTTCGTGATCGTGGGGGCGCCCCACTTCTTCTCCAGCACGACGTTACGACCGCGCGGGCCGAGGGTCACCTTGACAGCGTCGGCGAGGATGTTGAGGCCGCGCTCGAGGCCGCGTCGGGCCTCCTCATCGAAAGCAATGATCTTTGCCATGAGTTTTTTCGTCCCTCCTGGACGTAGACGTTGGGTTTAGCACTCAGAGTGAGAGAGTGCTAACGCCATTCTGGCACTCGACCCCATCGAGTGCAAGCTGCGCGGACGGACCGTGCGGCGGTCTACGGGGCAGGAGTGTCTGCGGGCGTCTCCGGCGCGGTCGTCGCACGATCGAGTCCGATGACGACCGTGAGCTGCTTCGCCCCCGTGTCGTTCAGGTCGGAGTAGAAGTCGCTCTGCTCGACCGCGGCACCGCCGATCAGGTTCGCGAGGCCGAGGGCGGCGAGCTCGTCCTCTTCGGCGACGTAGTAGACGGTCGTCGTCGAGAAGTCCTGGCTCGCGCTGTCGCTCGCGAAAACGACGTCGGCGGCCCAGCCGTTGTTGATGAGCAGGTCGCGCATCTGCTCGTCCAGCCCCTCGTCGGGTGAGGCGTTGAGGATCATCACCGAATAGGTGACGTCGACGACACCGGTCTCGACGGGCGTCGGGCTCGACGTGGGGACGGCCTCCGGGAAGAGGGTGATGCGCCCCATCACCACGAGCGAGCCGAAGATGCCGCCGATGATGAGCACCAGAGCGGCCACGAACGACCACAGGAGCACCACCCAGCCGTTCATCCCCGGGGCTTCGGCGCGGTGCGCTCCGACGCGTCCGGACGATCGGGGGACGTCGTCGAATCGATCTCGGCTGAGCTTTGACACTCCTCGATGCTAATGGCACCGGCCCGTGAATCCGCTTCCGACGACGCCGCTGCGTGGCGCGAGCCTCGTCAGCCCACGAAGCCCGGAGTGCGTGCGGCGCGCTGGAACGATCTGGCGTCACGGATGCGGCGCAGCCGTCGCACCAGCATCGGGTCGTACTCCAGGGCTTCCTCCGACTCGATCAGACGGCCGAGGAGCTGGTAGTAGCGGGCTGCGCTCATGCCCAGTTGGGCACGGATGACCTCTTCCTTCGCGCCGCCGTGCCGCGGCCAGGCGGTCTCGAGCGCGAGGATCGCGCGATCCCGCTCGCTCAGATCTCCCAGCATGTGACCAGATTAGGTCGCGGAAGCGGCGATTCCGGTGCGCCACTCCCACCATCTGCCGAGCGGATCGGCCGCCGCGCGCACGTCGCCGTCGAGCGCCACGACGAACCCGGTCCACTCCTCGGCGACCACGGCCGGCTGCCAGACGTCGCCCAGCACTGCCGGAGGATCGATCGTCACCCAGCGGGCATCGAGACCCCTGATGCGCTCGACGAGTGCTGTGCGCGCCTCTCGCGGAATGTGCACGAGCACGCCCGGCGTCGTGATCACGAGAGTGGCACCCCGGGGCGCCTCGGCTGCGAGCGCGTCGATCCTCTCGAGCGCGTCGCCGGCGATGAGGCGGGGCGGATCGGATGCGGCGATGTCGAGCGCCGCTCTCACCCGCTGTTCCCGCCCTTCCTCCCCCGGCCAGACGAGCCCCTGCAGCCAGCGACGGTCTCGGTCGTCTCGGGCGTCGAGAGGCGCGAGGTCGATGCCGGCGCGCCAGACGATGTCCGGCATCCTCATGGCGGGGAGGCGCCCGTCGACTCTGCTCTGCAGCACGACCGGGCTCGGCCCGTCGTGCGGGTCGAGTGCCGCGCGCACCTGACCGTCGGAGCCGACGAAGCGGTACGAGTAGCGATCGGGGTACAGGCACAGGCCCGCGGAGGCGCCGACCTCGAGCAGGGCGATCGGTCCATCGATCTCGGACAGCACGGGAAGCAGCGGTGCGAGTCGGAGCGGCTCGTTGGTCTGCAGACGCCGGCCGCTGCATTCGCTCACGATCTCGTCGGCATGGGAGAGCACGAACGCGCGCCACGCGTCGTAGCGGACGAGGCCGACGCCCAGCATCCGCGTCACGGCGAACACGAGCGGGGGCTGCCTGCGGTTCTCAGGGATCCGAGCGAGCACCCGCTGCACCTCGGGGTCACCGGCCACGCCGGAAGCCCAGTCGACATAGAGATCGCTGCGCCCCGGCGCCTCCTCATCGGCGAAGCGGCGATAGCGCAGCCGCACGGCATCCGTCATCCATCCATTGTCTCGTGACGCCGAGCCCCTCTGAACGCGAGAGAATGGAGCAGACCCCAGGAGGACCTATGTCGTACAGCGTGGACAAGACCGAAGAAGAGTGGCGCGAAGAGCTCGGCGAGGAGCAGTATGCGGTGCTTCGCGAAGCCGCCACCGAGCGCGCCTGGACGGGCGAGCTGCTCGACGAGGGCCGCGCCGGCCTCTACACCTGCGGCGCGTGCAACGCCGAGCTGTTCAAGAGCGGCACCAAGTTCGACTCCGGATGCGGATGGCCGAGCTTCTACGAGTCGATCCGCCCCGACGCGGTGCAGCTCATCGAGGACACGACCCTGGGCATGGTGCGCACTGAGGTGCGCTGCGCGAACTGCGGATCGCACCTCGGGCATGTCTTCCCCGACGGCTTCGGCACGCCCACCGGCGACCGCTACTGCATGAACTCCATCGCCCTGAACTTCACACCTGAAGAGTCGTGAGCGCCCTCGAGGCCGTTCGCGCACGGCAGTCCTCCTCGAAGGTCACCGACGAGGCGCCGTCGCGGGACGAACTGCTGAAGCTCGTCTCAGCCGCCGGACGCGTCGCCGACCACTCTTCGCTGCGCCCGTGGCGCCTGATCGAGCTGCGCGGATCCGACCGAGAGCTGCTGGGGGCCGCGATCGCCAAGGCCGAGGGCGACAAGTCCCCCTCCACGAAGCCGCTGCGCGCTCCGCTGCTGATCGCGGTCGTCGCCAGCTACCGCAAGAGCGAGAAGGTCCCCCGCTGGGAGCAGGAGGCCGTCGCCTCGGGCGTGGCCCACATGCTCAGTCTGCTGCTCGACGAGGCCGGCTTCGGCGTGCTGTGGCGCACGGGTCACTACACGCGATCGAAGGCCGTCGCGAAGGCCCATGGCCTCGGCAAGGACGAGGAGCTGCTCGGATGGCTGTACGTCGGCGGCAAGCCCTCGGGCCGCAGGCCCGGTCGCCGCAAGCCCGTCGATGCGCGGGGCCTCGTGACGCGGATGCCCAAGCCCAAGCCCCAGCCGACGCCCGAGCCGAAAGCCAAGAAGAAGGCGAAGAAGCAGAAGAAGCAGTAGGTCAGTTCCGTCTGCTGCGAGGCAGCGCGACGGCGACGGATGCCACGGCGACGACCACCATCCCGATGATCTGCCAGGGCGCGGGGCCCGCCGCAGCCGGCCAGATCAGGTCGATGATCACCGAGGTCGCGAGCTGGCCCAGCACCGACCCGAGTCCCATCAGCAGCACCCCTGTGTGCGCGACGATGAAAGCTCCGAGCAGGATGTACGCGGCGCCGAGGAATCCACCGAGGTACAGCCACGGCTCGGTCGGCGGCGCGTCTGGTGCGCCCCGCACCGCGATGCTGATGCCGGCGGCGACCAGCAGCGCGATGGTGCCGGCGATGAAGCTCATGAACGTCGCCGCGAGGGGCGAGCGCACGCGCTGCGACAGACGGCCGTTGGTCGCAGCCTGCCAGGCGATGCCGACGCCTGCCGCGAACGGCAGGAGGAGCATCCAGAGCGGGGCCGTGGCCAGGACGTCGCCGCTCAGCGAGATGCCGACCGCGGCGAGCGCGAGCGCTCCGCCCAGCACGCGCCCTGGCGTGATCGCGACGACCCCGGCGGGACCGAACCCGATGCGGTCGAGCACGAGCCCGTGCAGGGTCTGTCCCGCGACGACTCCGACCGTGAACAGCGAGACGCCGAGCACCCCGGCCGTGATGCCCTGAGTGGAGACGGTGAGTGCACCGCAGGCACCGCCGAGCAGCATCCAGAACGGGATCGTCCGATCGCGGATGCCGCCGAGCAGACGTCCGACGCCTCGACGCGCGGAGGGAATGCAGACGATCACCACCGCAAGGGCCGCGAGTCCTACGGAGAAGGAGATGAGGCCGGCCACGATGCCGTTGTCGACCTCGACGCCCAGCACGCCGTTGATGCGCGCCTGGATGGCCGTCATGACACCGATCGCCACTGCTCCGCCGAGCGCGAGGGGCGGAGACAGTCGACGGGCCTGGGTCACCTGTCGACCCTAACCGAGAGCTGATCGCCATGTCGCCGTGCGCACGATGTCGGCGGCCGGGCGTACCCTGACGGCATGTGCGCGAGTTACGGACTTGACCCCCGGTTCACCGACACCGAGCTCCTGGCCGCCGCCGACGAGGCGGTGCTCGAGGGTCTGCGTGGCTGGGCCGAGCAGAACGCGCGCGAGACCGTGCGCCCCACAGGCAAGAATCTGCGCAACCTCAACCCGATCGTGGTGCAGCCCGAGGCCGAGCCCGTGCTCGAACCCGCCTGGTGGGGGTTCCTGATCGGCGGGGAGCCCTCGAAGTTCCCGTCGATCAACACCCGATCCGAGCGCCTGCAGGAGCGCCCCGGCGGATTGAAGACCCGTGCTCTCGTGCCGGCGACGAGCTGGTACGAGATGAAGAAGCCCGAGCGCGTCTGGCACGAGTTCGTCGTCGACGACGGTGCGCTCTTCGGAATGGCCGCCGTCACCCAGCGGGGGCGCACCGCCGATGGCGAGTCCTTCACCTGCTACTCGATCGTGATGCGCCCGGCTCCCCCTCACCTCGCCGGCATCCACGATCGGATGCCGCTGCTGATCCCCGCGGCGCTGAGCGACGACTGGCTGACCGCCGAGCCCACGAAGGAGATCATCGACGAGGCCCTGCTCGCCGCGGCCGCGATCGACGAGCGCGTTCAGGCCGCGCCCCGCGCCGACGACAAGGGCGCCGATCGGCTGTTCTGAGCATGGACTCGACCCAGTTGGGCGCCGCCGCCACTGCGCGCGCCGAAGAGCTTCCCGGTGCGGAGCGCGACAACCCGTTCGGCCCCGAGTGGGACGTCTACAAGGTGCGAGGGCGTGTCTTCCTGCTGATCCCTCTCGACGGCACCGGGCGCGTGACGCTCAAGTCCCACCCCGAGGACTCCGTCGCGTTGCGAGAGACGTTCGCCGACATCGTGCCCGGCTACCACATGAACAAGAAGCACTGGATCACCCTGATGCCAGGGGCATCGCTCGACGAGGAGCTGGTGACCGAACTCGTCACCGAGTCGTACCGACTGGTGGTCGAGAAGCTCCCCCGAGCGCAGCGGCCGATCGACCCTGACCTGTTCGGGCGCTCTGCCGGCTGAGGCGGCCGGGCCACGGCATCCGCCGAGAGGATGACTCCGGACATCCGTGGAACGGTACCCAGGGAGGACGCGGGGGCGATGGCGTGGTCGATAGCGTCGTAGACATGATCACAGCAGAAGGCCTCACGAAGAGATTCGGAGACAAGACAGCCGTCCAGGACGTGTCGTTCACGGTGCAGCCGGGCACGGTCACGGGGTTTCTCGGGCCCAACGGCGCGGGCAAGTCCACGACGATGCGCATGATCGTCGGCCTCGACCGGCCGACCTCGGGCATCGCCACCGTCGGCGGACGGGAATACCGCAAGCTCCGCGCCCCGCTCACCGAGGTGGGAGTGCTGCTCGATGCCAAGGCCGTGCACACCGGCCGCACCGCGCGCAATCACCTGCGTGCGATGGCGGCGACCCACGGCATCCCGGCATCCCGCGTCGACGAGGTCATCGACCTCGCGGGCATCGACCCCGTGGCCCGCAAGCGCGCGGGCAAGTTCTCGCTCGGCATGGGGCAGCGGCTCGGAATCGCCTCCGCCCTGCTCGGCGACCCGCACACTCTGATCCTCGACGAGCCGGTCAACGGCCTCGACCCCGAGGGCGTGCGGTGGGTGCGCCAGTTCGTGCGTCACGCGGCGTCCGAGGGACGCACCGTGCTGCTCTCGAGCCACCTGATGAGCGAGATGGCGCAGACCGCCGATCACGTGATCGTGATGGGCCGGGGAAAGGTGCTCGCCGACGCCCCGCTCGAGGAGCTCGTGCGGGCCTGGACGACCAACACCGTGCGTGTTCGCACGCCTCGAGCCGCCGACCTCGCTGCCGCAGTGGGCGGCCCGTCCGTCGAGATCGTGAGCTCCGCCCCCGATCTGATCGACATCGTCGGCCTCCCCGCGTCGCGCATCGGCGACCTCGCCGCAGAGCGCGGCATCCCCCTGCACGAACTCACCCCGACCACCGGATCGCTCGAAGACGCCTACCTCGCCCTCACCGGCGACTCGGTCGAGTACCGCACGAAGGAGATCTCATGACCGTCCAGGCTCCTCCCCTCCGCCGTCAGCATGTCGACACCGATCGCCGGCTCACGTTCATCCGCGCCGTGCGCGGCGAGTGGATCAAGCTGGCCACGCTCCGTTCGACCTGGTGGTCGATCGGCATCGCGGCGATCCTCACGATCGGCATCGCCGTGCTCATCGCGCAGGCGATCGACATGCCGGGCTTCGAGCCCATCCAGGCCGTCGTCATGCCAATCCAGTTCACGATGCTGCTCGCCGGCATCCTCGGCGCGATCTCCGTGACGGGCGAGTACTCGACCGGGATGATCCGTTCGACGCTCGCGGCCAACCCGAAGCGCGGATCGGTGCTGGGCGCCAAGGCGGTCGTGGTCGGCCTGTTCATGTTCGTGTCGTCGCTGGTCATCTTCCTGGCGGCGGCCGTGGCGGTCTCCGCGGTCGTCGCCTCGCGGGATCAGGGCATCGACTGGGGCGACCCCGCAGCATCGTTCCTGCCCATCGTGGTCTCGTCGCTCGCCATGGCGGTGTTCGCCCTGATCGGGGTGGCGTTCGGGTTCATCCTGCGCTCGGGCGCCGGAGCGATCGCCGCGACGGTCGGCCTGCTGTTCGTGCTGCCGATCGTCGCGAGCTTCTTCGCCGTCGCCGGCGAGGCCTGGGCCTGGGTCATGGACGCCGCGGGCTACCTCCCGGTGGCCGCAGCCCAGAGCGCGATCCTCCCCGAGGGCGCTGCGCTCGAGGCTCCGGTCGCCTACCTCACGCTGGCAGCCTGGGTCGCCGCGGGCATGCTCGGCGCCTGGGCCGTGCTCCGCACGCGCGATGCGTGACCGCGAGATCGCGAGATCGATGAACCCGCGTAGAGTCGCCCGGTGACCCGCACGCGCAGCCGCAGCACCTCAGTCCGCGAGGACGAGGGGCTGCGGCTGCCGCGTCCCCCGGGCGTTCTGCGCCGTTTCTGGGCGCGGCATCCGGTGTTCGCCGATGTCCTGATCACCCTCGTGTGCCTGTTGCTCTCGCTCGTGCCGGCCGGTGTCATCACCCGCGACCTTCCGATGCCCCTCGCCATCGGCGTCGCGATCCTGGTGCCCGCGTCCGTCGTCGCAGCCTGCGCCACGCTCCTGTGGAGGCGTCGACGGCCGCTTGTGCCGTTCGTCGCGTCCTTCGCACTCGAAGCCGGGTTCCTCTTCGCACTGCAGCCGATCGGCTCGCCGCTGCTGCTGGTCACCTGTTACTCGCTCGCGGTCTACCGATCCTCGCGGGCCGCATGGACGGGATTCGGCATCGCCCTCGGGTCGCTCGCCGCGCTCGGCGGACTGCTCACGCTCACCGGCGTCATCACTCTGCAGGTCGCCGCGAACGCCGTCGTGATGTCGCTCGTCCTCGGGCTGATCGGCACTCTCGTCGGCGTGAACGTGGGTGGACGCAAGCGCTACCTCGCTGCCGTGATCGACCGCTCCCGTCAGCTGCTCGTCGAACGCGATCAGCAGGCGCAGCTGGCCGCGGCCGGCGAGCGCGCCCGCATCGCCCGCGAGATGCACGACATCGTCTCTCACTCGCTCACCGTGATCGTCGCACTGTCCGAGGGAGCGGCTGCCACCCCGGATCCGGGCCAGGCACGAGCGGCGGCGTCCTCGGCCGCAGAGACGGCTCGCAGCGCACTCACCGAGATGCGTGCGATGCTCGGCGTCCTCCGGGACGACGATTCGCCGCTGCCCCTCGCTCCGCTCGAGCCGACGCCCCCGCAGGAGACGGTCGCTGCGGCACAGCGAGCCGGCTTTCCGGTGTCGCTCTCGGTCACCGGGGCCGCCTCGCTCTCCCCCGCTCTGGCACACGCCGTCGGGCGCATCGCGCAGGAGGGCGTGACGAACGCCATGAGGCACGCACCCGCGGCGACGTCGATCGAGGTCCGACTCGTGCACGCCCCGGATGCCGTGACCATCGAGATCGTGAACGACGGCGTCACCGGCCCTGTCGGCTCATCGGGGTTCGGCCTGCGCGGTCTCGCCGAGCGCGCAGCGCACTCGGGCGGAACCATCGTCTCCGAACCCGTCGACGGCGGGCGGTGGATGCTGCGCGCAGAGCTCCCCACGACGCCACCTGATCTGCCAGACCGCGACCCGAAGGACAGACCATGACCGAGCCGATCAGGCTGCTGCTCGTCGACGACCAGGCCCTCATCCGCGTCGGATTCCGGATGGTGCTCGACGCCGAGGACGACATGGTCGTGGTCGGCGAGGCCGCGGACGGCCACGACGCGATCGCCCAGGCGACCGAGCTGCGCCCCGACATGGTGCTGATGGACATCCGGATGCCGGGGCTCGACGGGATCGCCGCGACCGCGGCCATCGTCCGCGAGCACCCGCAGACCCGCGTCCTGGTGCTGACGACGTTCGATCTCGACGAGTACGCCTTCGGTGCGATCCGCGCCGGAGCGAGCGGATTCCTGCTGAAGGACGCACAGCGGCACGAGATGATCGCGGCGATCCGTGCCATTCACAGGGGCGATGCCGCGCTCTCGCCTCGGATCACGCGGATGCTGTTGGAGCACGTGACGCCGACGCTCGGTGCGACGCCCGCACCACAGGTCCATGCGACCGACGATCTCACGGCGCAGCTCACCGACCGTGAGCGCGACGTCTTCGTCGAGATCGCGCGCGGGCTCACGAACGCGGAGATCGCCCAGGCGCTGTTCGTCAGCGAGTCCACCGTCAAGACCCATGTGGGCAGGATCCTCTCGAAACTCGGATCCCGCGACCGCATCCACCTGGTGATTCTGGCGCACCGACTCGGTCTCGTCGACGACGACGCTCTGCCCTCTGGCCCCTAGGTCGGGGTGGAGGGCAGAGCGAGCGGTCTCAGGCCTTCGCCGGGGTCCACTCCGAGACGCGGTTCAGAGCGTCGACCTCGTCAGGGGTCAGCTCGAGACGCGCGCCGGCGAGGAGATCGGGAACCTGCTCGACCGTGCGGGCGCTCGCGATGGGGGCGGCGACCGTCGGCTGGGCACGCAGCCAGGCCAGCGAGGTCGCAGCGATCGAGGCTCCGTGCGCGTCACCGATCTCCTCGAGGGTGTCGATGATCCGCAGTCCCGCCTCGGTCGCGTACTTCGCCGCGCCGGAGGCACGCGGAGACGTCTGCCCTTCGACGTCGACCGAGCGGTACTTGCCGGTGAGGAAGCCGCTCGCCAGCGAGTAGTAGGGCACGAGGCTGAGGCCGAACTCCTGGGCCACCGGGATGATCGTCTCCTCGACGTCGTTCCGGTGCACGAGGTTGTAGTGCGGCTGCACGGCGACCGGCAGCGCGACTCCTGTGCGGCGGGCGATCTCGACCCACTCGCGGATGCGCTCTGCCGTGTAGTTCGACACCGCGACGTGGCGCACGAGACCGTCGGAGACGAGCTCGCCGAAGGCCGCGACCGTCTCCTCCAGCGGAACCGTCTCATCGTCGAAGTGCGCGTAGTAGAGGTCGATCGTGTCGACACCCAGGCGAGCGAGCGATGCTTCGGCGGCCCGGCGGACGTTCGACGCCGAGAGGCCCTTGTAGTCCGGGTGCTGGCTCACCTTGGTCGCGACGACGACGCCCTTCGGCTGGCGAGACGCGAGCCACTCGCCGATGATCGTCTCGCTCTCGCCGCCTGAGTTGCCGGGCACCCAGGCGCTGTAGCCGTCTGCCGTGTCGATGAAGTCGCCACCCCCGTCGACGAACGCGTCGAGCACCGCGAACGATGCCTCGCGATCGGCCGTCCAGCCGAATACGTTGCCGCCGAGCGAGAGCGGGAAGACGTCAAGGTCACTGTTTCCGATACGAGTCATACTCGGGACAACCCGTCACCCCCGCGCACTATTTCGTGTGTGACGTCGCGTGTCACTCGCCCCGGAGCACTCCTTCACCGGCTCCGCCTCGCAGCGCGTCCTCGGCGTGCACCCGCCGCTCGCCGGTGAGGCGCGGTAACTTGGTGACTTCACGCGGGGTCAGCTCGCTGCAACCTGCGGATGCTGCGCATGCCGCACAGCTGGACGCCTGCGACGGGAAAGGAACCGCCGGTGACTCGTTCTGTTCCGCCGCCTTCCGGACTCGTTCGAAGGCGACGGGGTGTGCGATGGCTGATCGCGCTCACTGCGACCGCCGTGGTCGTCATCGGGGCCCTCGTCGCCGTGATCGCCATAGGCCAGAGGCCGTGGCTCACCACCGACGTGACGATCTCCTTGAGCTATGTCGGCGACGACGGGCGAACCTACTCCTGCACATACGACTACAGCACGTCGGAACGCGTGCGGATGCCTGCCGACATCGCCGAGAGCATGAACGAACGTGACTGGTCCGACACAGGTCAGCTCATCTACGAATGGGCGAAGGACCATCCGGCGGAGCACTGGACGACAGAGGATGAACTGCCCGCCGACGACCCCGAATCGACGCGAGCGGACGCGTCGTGGGGCCTGGCCATGGACCGGTACGTCGATTTCCCTCCATGGTTGATCGACACGGACGACGGTGGCGAGTACGCGCTGTGGTCGAGAGCACGACCGGGGAGCGATTGCGAAGACGGCCTGCGGTGAGCCTCTCGCCGCGAGGCGGAGGCATGGGCAAAGCTCCTCGCCCAGACACGAAGAAGGCCCGCGTCCCCGGTGCTGTCAAGGGGACGCGGGCCTTCGCGTCTGGTGCCGACTACAGGACTCGAACCTGCAACCCCCGTATTACAAGTACGGTGCGCTACCAATTGCGCCAAGTCGGCGGACGCCTCCCAGCTTAGCGATGGGCGGCGGGGGCCGACGAACTACGACGCGGGAGTCTCCGAGGGGGCGGGCTCCGTGGTCTCGGTGGGCGTCGGGGCCGGCGTCGGGGTCTCCGTGGCGTAGTAGGCGTCGCTGGCGACGGTGAGAACGAACTGCGAGAACTCGCTCGGGTCGTCGAGCGCGCCCACATAGGCCTCGCCGTTCACGACGATCATGGGAGCGGCGGTGAGCACGAGATCGTCCGAGCCGACGAGCGGGCCCTCGAGAGCGCGCGAGGTGGCTTCCTTCGCCCACGTGACGTAGTCCTGGTCCTCGATGCACGATCGGACGCTCTTCACGTTGTCCGAGCCGACTGCGCCGGCGATGTCGGCCAGCTGCGCATCCGAGAAGCCGTCGGTGTTCACCTCTGGCTGATCGTCGAGCAGGTCGTGGTTGAACGCGTAGAACTGCGCGGGCGAGTGCGTGGCGACGCAGGCCGCGGCTGCCGCGGAACGCAGCGAGTACTTGGTGCCGTTCGAGCTCGCGGTGAGCAGGGCGACCGGGTGGTAGGTGACGGTGGCCGCTCCCTCGGAGATCCAGTTGACGAGCTGACGCGCGTTCGCGCGCTCGAACTCGCCGGCATCCGGCGACAGGTAATCGACGTAGATGTGGATGTCGACCGTGCTCGAGGTGGTGGGCTCCGGGGTCGGCGTGGCCTCGCCACCCGCTTCCGTCTCTCCCGGGCTCGGGGGTGCGACGGTCGAATCCGACATCGCGGACGCACTGATGTCCGAGACGAGGATGCCGTCGTCGTCCATGCCGCCCGGCGTGAGCTGGGGCTTCGACACCTGCGCCGAGACGGCGAGGGTGATGGCGGTGCCGATGGCGCCCACGGCGACGATGGCGATCGCGCCGAGGATGATCCGTCGCATCACGCGCGCCCTCGACTGCTGGGCGTGCACCTTCTGGGCCTTCTCCCGCACGGCCTCACGCGTGTTGCGAGGGCTGGGGACGTTCGGCGTCTCGTCGCTCGACATCGTTCCTCTAGACAGTCTCAGGGGGGCAGGGTGGCCCCGGACGCCACTCGGGCGGCGAACGCCGCGAAAGGCGGCCGAGATCGATGTTAACCAGCCAGGCTGAGAAATACCCAGATGGACGAGCTTCTGCCATACTGATTCCGACCCGATGAGGGGTCACGGTGGATCGCTCCGCCGCTCTATCACTACGGATCGTCCGGCACGTACCTGCCGGTGAAGGAGAAACACAATGGCATCTGTGACTTTCGACGAGGCCACCCGCCTCTACCCCGGCGGAACCCGCCCGGCTGTCGACAAGCTCAACCTCGAGGTCGCCGACGGCGAGTTCCTCGTCCTCGTCGGCCCGTCCGGCTGCGGAAAGTCCACCTCGCTTCGCATGCTCGCCGGCCTCGAAGAGGTCAACGCAGGGCGCATCCTGATCGGTGACCGCGACGTCACCGACGTGCCGCCGAAGGACCGCGACATCGCGATGGTGTTCCAGAACTACGCGCTGTACCCGCACATGACCGTCGCCGAGAACATGGGCTTCGCGCTCAAGATCGCCGGCGTCGGCAAGGAAGAGCGTGCGACCCGCGTTCTGGAGGCCGCGAAGCTGCTCGACCTCGAGGAGTACCTGACCCGCAAGCCGAAGGCCCTCTCGGGTGGTCAGCGTCAGCGTGTCGCCATGGGCCGTGCGATCGTCCGTCAGCCCCAGGTCTTCCTCATGGACGAGCCGCTGTCGAACCTCGACGCCAAGCTCCGCGTCCAGACCCGTACGCAGATCGCGTCGCTGCAGCGTCGTCTCGGCGTCACCACGGTCTACGTCACGCACGACCAGACCGAGGCGCTCACCATGGGCGACCGCATCGCCGTGCTCAAGGACGGCCTGCTCCAGCAGGTCGGAACGCCGCGCGACCTGTACGAGAAGCCCGAGAACGTGTTCGTCGCCGGCTTCATCGGCTCGCCTGCCATGAACCTGTTCAGCGCAGACCTGGCTGAGGGCGGTGTGCGCTTCGGCACCGAGGTCGTCCCGCTCGCCCGCGACACGGTCGGCCGCGCCAACGGCTCGCAGGTCACCGTGGGTGTGCGCCCCGAGGACATCACCGTCGGCCCGGCCGACGGCAAGGGCCTCTCGGTCGTCGTCGACCTCGTCGAGGAGCTCGGCGCCGACGGCTACCTCTACGGTCACACCGAGATCAACGGCAAGCGCGCCGACCTGGTCGCTCGTGTCGACGGCCGCAGCCACCCCAACGCCGGCGAGACCGTCACCCTCGCGGCGAACGCGGGCCACGTGCACGCGTTCGACATCGAGTCGGGCGTGCGCCTGAACGACAAGCCGATCGTCTCCGCCTGATCGGATCCACGGACGCGGCGCGGGCTGACTTCGGTCGCCCCCCCCGCTTCTTCTTTTCCCCCACCGACTGGAGAGACATGCAGGATGCGCTGCGGATCACCGCGAGCTCGATCGATCCGGGACTGCTCGCGCTGCCCTGGTCGACACCGCTCGCCAAGTGGCCGTCCGAGTTGATCGTGTCGCTCCCGAAGGGGCTCTCGCGCCATCTCGTGCGGTTCGCCGATCTGTCGGGCAAGGTCGTCGCCGTCAAGGAGACGACCGATGAGATGGCGAGGCGCGAGTACGAGATGCTCGGCAACCTCGCCAGGCTCGACGTGCCCTGCGTCGACCGCGTCGCAGTGATCGCCGGGCGCTCGGATGCCGACGGCGAACCGCTCGCTGCCGCCCTCGTCACATCGCACCTGCGGTTCTCCATGCCCTACCGTGCGCTCTTCACCCGCGTGCTGCGCCCCGACACCGCCACGCGTCTCGTCGACGCCCTGGCCGTGCTGCTCGTGCGCCTGCACAACGTCGGCTTCTACTGGGGCGACGTGTCGCTGTCGAACACGCTCTTTCGCCGCGACGCCGGTGCGTACGCGGCCTACCTCGTCGATGCCGAGACCGGCGAGCTGCACGAGGAGGGACTGACCGACGGCCAGCGCGCCTACGATCTCGACCTCGCCCGCACCAACATCGCCGGCGAGATCATGGACCTCGCCGCCGGCGGGCGCCTGGAGCACGGCGTCGATGCGGTCGCGATCGCCGACGGCATCGTCTCGTCATATCGCTCGCTGTGGGCCGAGTTGACCGCGCAGGAGTCTTTCGCCTCTGCCGAGACCTGGCGCATCACCGAACGTGTCGAGCGTCTCAACGCCCTCGGGTTCGACATCGATGAGATGTCGATGTCGACGACCTCCGACGGCACCGTCGTCGAGATCCAACCCAAGGTCGTCGACGCGGGACACCACCAGCGTCGCCTGATCCGTCTGACCGGCCTCGACGTCGAAGAGAACCAGGCTCGACGCCTGCTCAACGACCTCGATGAGTTCCGCGCGCGCTCCACCAAGCAGTGGGCCGACGAGGAGATGTACGCGCACGAGTGGCTGACCCGCGTCTTCGAACCGGTCGTCCGTGCGATCCCCTGGGAGCTGCGGGCCAAGCTCGAACCCGCCGAGGTGTTCCACCAGGTCCTCGAGCACCGGTGGTACCTGTCACAGGCCCAGGGACGCTCCGTTCCGCTCGCCGAGGTGCTGACGAGCTACATCAACGAGGTGCTGCGGCACCGCCGCGACGAGGCGACCATCATGGGCCCGCCCACCGAGACGATGAGCCTGCCCGTCGTCACCGGCACGAATCCGGTCGCCGATGACGACGACGAGGTCGACTGGCGCGACCTGGTCTGACCGTGCAGCCTCAGTAACCGACCGTGAAGCGCTCGCGGTGGTGGTTGCCCTGCTCGATCTCGTCGACCACGGCGACGGCGAAGTCGCCACCCGAGATGAACGACTTGCCGTCGGCGTCGCGCACGATGACGTCGCCGCCATCGCGGTAGTGACCGGTGCGCTCGCCCTCCGCCCAGGGTCCGAAGACCTCGGCGGGGTGGATGAAGAACCAGTCGAGCGAGTCGTCGGTCTGCTCCAGCAGCGCGAGCGAGTCGATGCCGACCTGCGCCTCGTGCTTGTACTCCTCCGGGAAGCCCTGGTCGAAGAGTCGGGGCCCTCCGGGGGCGATCAGGCTTCCGCCCGCGCCGCCGACCACGCCGAGGCGCGTCTCGGTGCCGCTCAGCTTCTCGACGAGGCCGCCGAGCGCATCGAGCACCGAGTTCTCCATGTCGCCGCGAGGAGACAATGCCGACACGACGGCGTCAGCACCGTCGAAGACGTCGCCCAGGCTCGCGAGGTCGAGCACGGACCCCTGGACGTTCTGCGCACCCTCGACCGGGTTCGACGGTGCGGAGCGAGAGACCGAGACGACCTCGTGCCCGCGGCTCACCGCCTCCGAGACGATGTGGCGTCCGGCATAGCCGGTTCCCCCGAGCACGACGATGCGAGCCATGAGCTTCTCCCCTACTTCTTCGCGTTGCGGATGGTCGACACCTGGTACAGCGCGACCGAGGTCGCGATACCGGCGTTGAGCGACTCGGTCACAGCAGAGATCGGGATCGACACGATCTGGTCGCAGGTCTCGGCGACGAGGCGCGACAGGCCCTTGCCCTCGGAACCGGTGACGATCACGACAGGACGGTCTGCGAGCTGCAGCTCGGGCAGCAGCACGTCGCCGTCGCCGTCGAGGCCGAGCACGAACACACCCTGCTTCTTGAACTCCTTGAGCTGCGTCGTGAGGTTCGTCGCGAGAGCGACCGGCACACGCGCTGCCGCGCCGGCGCTGGTCTTCCAGGCCGCGGAGTTCACACCGGCCGAGCGACGCTGCGGCAGGATGATGCCGTGGCCGCCGAAAGCACCGGTCGAGCGGATGATCGCGCCGAGGTTGCGCGGGTCGGTGATGCCGTCGAGGGCGACGAACAGCGGAACCTCGCCCTTGTCGATCACTGCCTCGAGCAGATCCTGCGGGTGGGCGTACTCGTAGGGCGGAACCTTGACGGCGACGCCCTGGTGCACTCCGTCGTACCCGGCCATGCGGTCGAGCTCCTGACGCGTGACCTCGAGCACCGGGATGCCGCGGTTGGTGGCGAGCGACAGCATCTCCTTCACGCGGTCGTCCATCTCGACGCGCTGCGCGATGTAGAACGCCGACGCGGGGATCTTCGCACGCAGAGCCTCGAGCACCGAGTTGCGGCCGGTGACGACCTCGACCTCGGTGGTGTTGTCCTTCGCGCGTGCCGAACGGTTGGGGTTGCCGCCGGCGGTCTGACGCTGCCCCGGCTTTCCCTTTCCGCCGGACGCCGCATAGCGCTCGGCCGCGGCCTTGCGCTTGCCGGCAGGGTGCCATGCGCGGTCCTCGGCCTTGGGGGTCGGTCCGCGGCCCTCGAGCGCCTTGCGCCCGAGTCCGCCTGTGCCCTTGCTCGGGCCCTTCTTCTTGCCCTTGCCCGCTGAGGGGTTGCCTGGCTTAGCCATCGATACTCCAATGAGTTCCGGCCGGAGAGTCCTCCAGCGTGATTCCTGCGGCGGCGATCGCGTCACGAATGCGATCGGCCGCCGCCCAGTCCTTGTCAGCGCGCGCCTGCGCACGCTGCGTGATCATCGTCTGCACGAGCGTGTCGAGAGCGGACGCCTGCGCGTCGCCGCCTCCCGACGCCTCACCGACACGATCGAATCCGAGCACGTCGAGCATCGCGATGACCTCGTGCCTCGCCGAGGCCGCACCGTCGATGTCGCCCGCGTCGAGCGCCGCGTTGCCTGCGCGCACCGTGTCGTGCAGGACCCCGAGCGCCTGCGGAATGCCGAGGTCGTCATCCATCGCGATCGCGAAGGCGTCGGGCATCGGGGTGGGCTCCGCCCAGCCGATCGTCTGGGGGAGCATGCGCTCCGCGCGTTCGACGAACGTGCGGATCCGCCCCAGCGCCGCCTCGGCCTCGGTCCACGACGACTCCGAGAGGTCGAGGCTCGACCGGTAGTGCGCGGCGGCGAGCGCGTAGCGCACGACCTGCGGGTCGCGTTCGGCGAGCACATCGCGAGCGAGCGTGAAGTTGCCGAGGGACTTCGACATCTTCTGCCCGCCCACCGTCACGAGGCCGTTGTGCACCCAGTACCTCGCGAAGCGGTCTCCGGCAGCGGTCGACTGCGCGAGCTCGTTCTCGTGGTGCGGGAAGCGCAGATCGAGTCCGCCGCCGTGGATGTCGAACTCGGGGCCGAGGTAGCGCTTCGACATCGCCGAGCACTCGATGTGCCAGCCAGGGCGGCCCGCGCCCCAGGGAGACTGCCACGTGGCATCCGCCTGCTCATCGACCTTCGCGCCCTTCCAGAGCGCGAAGTCCTGAGGGGTGCGCTTGCCTCGGGGGTCGGCGTCCTCCGCTGCCTCCATGGCGTCGATCGACTGATTCGTCAGTGAGCCGTAGTCCGACCACGAGCGCACGTCGAAATAGACATCTCCCGAGCCGTCCGGCGCAGGGTACGCGTGACCGCGCTCGATGAGGGTCGCGATGATCTCCTGCATCTGGGGCACGGAGGCCGTCGCGCGGGGCTCGTAGGTCGGCGGAAGGATGCCGACTCCGGCATACGCCGCGGTGAACTCCTGCTCCATCCGGTACGCCAGCGCCCACCAGGGCTCGGTGTCGGTCGCGTTCGCGAGCACCTTGTCGTCGATGTCCGTGACGTTGCGCACGAACGTGACCCGGCCGTACCGGTGCGTCAGCCAGCGTCGCAGCAGATCGAAGCTCAGAGCTGCGCGGACGTGCCCGATGTGGGGGCCCGACTGCACAGTGGGTCCGCAGACATACATCGTGACGTTCTCGGGATCGAGAGGCACGAAGTCGCGCAGCTGCTGTGCGCGGGTGTCGTAGAGGCGGAGAGTCACCGCACAAGCTTACCGGGCCGCCGATCCCGTTGACTGGGTGTGACCCCGGGCCCTCGAACCGCCTCGCCGACCCTCAGTCGACCGGGAACACCTGCCCGGTCTGCACTCCGAGCACGCTCTTCGCGTACGCCTGTCCGACGCGGTGCGACGACACGGGCACGAAGCCGGGGAACGACGAGTGATACGACGGCGCATCCTCGAGCACCGACGGGCTCACGGCGTTGATGCGGATGCCGCGGGGCAGTTCGGTGGCCGCCGCGAGCACGAAGGACTCGACGGCCCCGTTCGCGAACGACGCGGCGGCGCCCGCCGCGATGGGCTCACGCGCGAGGATGCCGGAGGTCAGGGTGAACGACCCGCGGTCGCGCACGAACGACGTGCCGATGCGCACGACGTCGAGCTGCGACAGCACCTTGCCGCGGAAAGCGGATTCGTAGTCTCCACGGGTCAGCCCGTCGAGGGGCCGGAACGGCACCTCCCCCACCGCGACGATCACGGCATCGACCTGGCCGACTGTCGCGAACAGGCGTTCGACGGAAGCCGGATCCGTGACGTCCACCGAGGGCTCACTGCTGCGCGACGCGGCGATGATCTCATGACCGTCCAGGGCGTGGACGGCGGTTCGTCCGACCTGACCGCCGGCTCCGATGACGAGAATCCTCATGACGCCTCCTTCACCGCATGCGACTGCCGCACGACGATGTCCGACAACGACGGCGGATGCCGACGCATTCCCCGATGCGGTCCGCAGCGTCAGGTCGGGTGGACCATGGCGACCGCGGTCACCGCGATGCCCTCACCGCGCCCGGGGAACCCCAAGCCGTCGGTGGTGGTGGCCGTGACCGAGACCGGCGCGCCGCCGAGTGCCGCCGAGAGCACCCGCTCAGCCTCGGCACGGCGGCCGCTGAAGCGCGGTCGATTGCCCTGGAACTGCACCGACACGTTGCCGATCGCATAGCCCGCTTCGAGGAGGAGCTCGCGGGTGCGGGCGAGGAAGACCTGTGCGTGAGCACCGGCGTACTCGGGGTGCGCGGTGCCGAAGTGCTCGCCGATGTCGCCGAGCCCCGCGGCGCCCAGCAGGGCATCGACCATCGCGTGGGCCACGGCGTCGCCGTCGGAGTGACCCGAGAGCGCTCGCTCGCCCGGCCACTCGATGCCGGCCAGCCACAGGTTGCCGTCTCCGCCGAACGCGTGCACATCCGTGCCGAGCCCGACCCGGGGTCCGGTCCATGTGTAGTCCGGTGCGGAGTCCGGCACGGACGTCGGCGTCTGCACGTCCGCCAGCAGATGACGGGCGCGCTCGAGGTCGGCCGGCGTGGTGATCTTGAATCCGCGAGGCGACCCGGCGATCTGTCGCACGAGATGCCCGGCCGCCGCGAACAGCGCCGCATCGTCGGTGTACTCGATGCCCGACGCGGCCGCCGCTTCGTATGCGGCCTCGAGCAGAGCCCGCGGGAACCCCTGAGGAGTCTGTGCCGCGGCGAGCTCGGAGCGATCGACCGGCGCGATGACGGCATCCCCCTCGACCCGCTTCAGCGTGTCGACGACCGGGAGCGTCGGGATCACCCCGCTCTCGCCGTCGACGGCCGCCACCACCGCATCGATGATCTCGGGGGGCGTCAGAGCGCGCGCCGCGTCATGGACGAGCACTCGCGTGACATCGCCCCACAGCGCTCCGAGTCCGGCGGAGACGGACTCCTGCCGCGTAGCCCCGCCCGTCACGACCCTGCCGAGATCGATGCGGTCGCCGGCGGCTGCGCGGACCTCGGTCTCGGCATCGCCCTCGAACCCGGCAGGCGCGACGACGATGACCTGGGCGGGGCCGGCGGCGAAGACGCCGTCGAGCGCGTGGCGGAGGATCGAATGCGTGTCGATGCCGACGAACGCCTTGGGCGCTCCGGCATCCAGTCGGGTGCCGGAACCGGCGGCGACGACGATGATCGCAGTGTCAGGAACGGGAAGCATGCTCACCAGGTTCACGTTACCGGCGCGCACGAAAAAAGGCGGATGCCGAAGCACCCGCCTTCTCTCAGTCCACTCAGGACGCGAGGACCTCGTCGAGCAGTGCGCTCGCCTTGTCCTCGTCGGTCTTCTCAGCGAGCGCGAGCTCGGAGATGAGGATCTGACGCGCCTTGGCCAGCATCCGCTTCTCACCCGCAGACAGCCCGCGGTCCTGGTCACGACGCCACAGGTCGCGCACGACCTCGCTCACCTTGATGACATCGCCGGAGGCGAGCTTCTCGAGGTTCGCCTTGTAACGACGCGACCAGTTGGTCGGCTCTTCGGTGAACGGCGCGCGAAGCACCTCGAACACAGCGTCGAGGCCCTCTCGGCCGATGACATCGCGGACCCCGACGAGATCGACGTTCTCAGCGGGCACCTCGATGATGAGGTCCCCCTGGGTGACGTTGAGCTTCAGGTATTTCTTCGCCTCACCCTTGATGATGCGCTCCTTGACCTCGATGATGGTCGCAGCGCCATGGTGCGGATAGACGACAGTTTCGCCAACCTCAAAAAGCATAAAAACTTGTCCTTTCGGCAACCTCAAGGATACCACAGGGGGAATGCGCTAAGGTTCGCGCCTCCACGTCCTCAGGGGGCACCCCGCATGCGCATAGAATGGATGCGGATATCCCGTCGGACCTCAGGAGGACCCGTGAAATCGCGCCTTGTTGCGTCTGCCGCCATCAGCGCCCTCGTTCTTCTCGGCGCGACCGGCTGCACGTTCATTACGCCGCAGTCGACGGAGGTCCAGTACTCGGCCTCGGACGGCGTCAACGTCTCGGACTCGGACGGCCCGATCGACGTGCGCAACGCGTTCATCGTCGCGAACGAAGACGGCTCCGTCGGCAACTTCGTCGCCGCCGTCGTGAACCCGACCACCGAGAAGGCCACGCTCACGATGACGATCGAGGGGCTCGACCCGTTCACCGTGTCGGTGCCCGCAGGCAAGACCGTCAGTTTCGGCGCCGACGAGGAGCCGCTGCGCATCGAAGACCTCGACACGATGCCCGGTGCGACGATCGAGATCCACTTCCAGTCGGGTGACGGCGCCGGCACCAAGACCGAGGTCCCGGTTCTCGACGGCGCGCTGCCGTACTACGCCGACCTGGTGCCCAGCGCCACGAAGTCGACCCCCACGCCTGAGCCGGTCCCGTCCGACACGGCCGCCCCCGCTCCCTCGGAGTGATCCGGCGCACACGCTGAAGAAGAGGCCGTCACCCCCGGGGTGACGGCCCCTTCTGTACGGCGCTGGGGCTCAGCCCTCGAAGCGGTAGCCGAGGCCCCGGACGGTGACGAGCATGACCGGCTCGCCCGGGTTCTCCTCGATCCGCGAGCGGATGCGCTTGATGTGCACGTCGAGGGTCTTGGTGTCACCGAAGTAGTCGCTGCCCCACACCCGGTCGATCAGCTGGCCGCGCGTGAGCACGCGACCCGAGTTGCGCATGAGCACCTCGAGAAGTTCGAACTCCTTCAGCGGCATGTTGATCTGCTGACCGGCGACCGTCACCGTGTGGCGGTCGATGTCGAGTGAGACGCGGCCGCCGTCGAGCACGCGCTCGTCGAGCTCGCTGTCGGCCTGGACCACGCGGCGCAGCACAGCACGCATCCGAGCCAGCAGCTCACGCGACGAGTACGGCTTGGTGACGTAGTCGTCGGCGCCGAGCTCGAGCCCGACGACGATGTCCACCTCCGAGTCCTTGGCCGTGACCATGATGATCGGCACGGCAGAGGTCGAGCGGATCTGCCGGCACACCTCGGTGCCCGGCATGCCGGGCAGCATCAGGTCGAGGAGCACCACATCGGCGCCGCGCTCGCGGAACGCGGTCAGCGCCCCCGGACCGTCCTCGGCGATCTCGACCTCGTACCCCTCTCGGCGCAGCAGGTAGGCGAGCGGGTCGGCGAGGTCGGGCTCGTCTTCGACGAGAAGGATGCGGGTCATGCGTTCTCTCCGTTTCGGACGCGAGCTGCGGCCTTCGCCGCCTTGCGCTCGCGCTTCTTCTTGTTCTTCTTGTCCCTGTCGATGCTCGGGGGAGCATCGATCGTGGGAAGCCTGATGGTGAAGGTCGAGCCTCGTCCGGGGCGCGACCAGAGGCGCACCTCGCCACCGTGGCGCTGTGTGGCGTGCTTGACGATCGAGAGTCCGAGTCCGGTTCCGCCGGTGCGGCGCGACCTCGCCTCGTCTGCACGGTAGAAGCGCTCGAAGATCCGCTCTCGATCCGCCTCCGCGATGCCGATGCCCTGGTCGGACACCGCGATCTCGACGACACCGTCGTCGGCCTTCACTCCGATGCCGACGCGGGACCCCCTCGGGGAGTAGACGATCGCGTTGGCGATGAGGTTGCCGAACGCCTCGATCAGGATCTGCGAGTCACCGCGCACCCAGACTCCCCGGTCGCCGCCGCGAGCGAGCTCGACCCCGGCCGAGTCGGCCTGCACGACATGCGCCTCGAGGGCGGTCGCCAGCACCTCGTCGATCGAGACGGGGCGCACGTCCGACAGCGCGTCGTCGGTCTGGAGCCTCGACAGACTCATGATGCGGCCGGTCAGCTGACCGAGACGAGCGGCCTCGGCCGAGATCCGGGTGGCGAAATGGCGCACCTGCGCAGGATCGTCCGCCGCGGACTCGATGGCCTCGGCCAGCAGGGTCACCGCACCGACCGGGGTCTTGAGCTCGTGGCTGGTGTTGGCGACGAAATCGCGGCGCATCTGATCCAGGCGCTCCTGCTCGGTGACATCGCGGATGATCAGCAGGGTCATGCGGGGGCTGATCACACTCGCGCGTGCCGAGACGAGTCGGGGATCGAGGCTGAGCCCGCCCCGTGTGATGCGCAGGGATTCGGTCGCCGAGCCGCCGTCGTTGCGGCCACCGCGCACGAGCTGACGCAGCTCGGGATTCTCCAGCGGTGCTCCCACCTCTATGCCGAATCGCGTGGCTGCTTTGGAGACGGCGAGCACGAGCCCCGAGGAATCGACCACGCAGGCTGCGTCGTCCATGCTGCCCAGCACCGCGGTGACGCCCGCCGGAACGGCGAGTGACGTCTCGTCGGCGACCCGTGCCCTGGCGCGGTACGCCCAGGCGATGAGAAGCGATAGGCCGATGCCGATCACGAGGCCGACGGCCAACGCGAGCAGCGCGATCTGCGGCAAGGTCATAACCACAGCGTAGAGTGCGTTCACCGCCGGATCGGCGGGTTCTCCTGTGCTGGCAACGACGCGAGAAGTACTATTCACGTGCTGGGCACCGTTCGTTAACCTTCGAAGCAGACAATCGCTTTCGGGCCTGTGCGGGAGCGCGGACCTCTCCTCCCGCGCGGACGACCCAGCCGTCTCGCGCTGTCACCACAGTCGAGACCCGAATGAAAGGTTGCGCCCACATGCGCGAAGTCTTCCACCAGTCCCTCGAGGACCTGCAGTCCCGTCTCGTGGAGATCGCCGACCTCGTCACGGTCTCGATCGACAAGGCGACGCGTGCGTTCGCCACCAGCGACGTCGAGCTCGCCGAAGAGGTCATCGCCGACGACGCGAAGATCGACGAGCTGGCGGTCAAGCTCGACGAGCAGGCCATCGAGATCCTGGCCCGTCAGCAGCCCGTCGCCCGCGACCTGCGCATCGTGGTGATCGCGCTGCGTGTCAGCGCCTCGCTCGAGCGCATGGGCGACATGTCAGAGCACATCGCCCAGCTCGCTCGCCTCCGCTTCCCGGAGCGCGCGATCCCGAAGGGTCTCAAGGGCACCTTCACCAAGATGGGCGAGCTCGACGTCGAGATCTCGCGCACTCTTTCGGAGCTGCTGCGCACCCAGGACCTGCGCCTGGCCGACACCATCCGCAACACCGACGATGACATCGACGAGCTGCACGCCAGCGTGTTCGAGAAGGTGCTCAGCGACAACTGGAAGGGCGAGGCGACCGCGACGGTCGACGCCACGCTCGCCAGCCGCTACCACGAGCGCTTCGCCGACCACGCCGTCGCCGTCGCCAAGAAGGTCGTGTACCTCGCGACCGGTGACTGGCGCGTCGAAGAGGAGGACATCCCCCTCGCGGCCGAGCAGCAGCGCGAGTTCGGTCACGCCTGAGGCGTCACGACAGAGAAGAAGGGGGCGGATGCTGACAGCATCCGCCCCCTTCGTCGTCCGGTGCTACTTCTTGCCCTGCGCAGCCACGGCGGCGGCGCCTGCGGCAGCGGCCTCGGGGTCGAGGTAACGACCGGGGCCGGTCGGGAC
This sequence comes from Microbacterium sp. SWDP-B6, assembly GCF_059803615.1. NCBI lineage: Bacteria > Bacillati > Actinomycetota > Actinomycetes > Micrococcales > Microbacteriaceae > Microbacterium > Microbacterium sp. SWDP-B6. The sequence goes on from NZ_JAPFGV010000002.1 coordinate 267,039, forward strand.
GTTGTTCTCGTCGAGCTCGTAGACCAGCGGAATGCCGGTGGGGATGTTGAGTTCGGCGATGTCGTCGTCGCTGATGCCCTCGAGGTGCTTCACCAGGCCGCGCAGCGAGTTGCCGTGGGCGGTGACGAGAACCGTCTTGCCGGCCTCGAGGTCGGGGACGATCGCGTCGTTCCAGTACGGCAGCAGGCGGTCGATCACGAGCTTCAGCGACTCGGTGCGGGGCACCTCGCCGTCGATGTCGGCGTATCGCACATCGCCGACCTGGCTGAACTCGCTCTCATCGTCGAGCAGGGGCGGCGGCACGTCGAACGAGCGACGCCACAGCTGGAACTGCTCGGGGCCGAACTCCTCGAGGGTCTGCGCCTTGTCCTTGCCCTGCAGGGCGCCGTAGTGACGCTCGTTGAGGCGCCACGAGCGCGTCACGGGAATCCACAGGCGGTCGGCTGCGTCGAGGGCGATGTTCGCGGTCTGGATCGCACGGCTGAGCAGAGAGGTGTGCAGCACGTCGGGCAGGATACCGGCCTCGGCCAGCAGCTCGCCGCCGCGCTGAGCCTCCTTCTTGCCCTGCTCGTTGAGGCGGACGTCCACCCAGCCGGTGAACAGGTTCAGTTCGTTCCACTCGCTCCGGCCGTGACGGAGCAGGATCAGGGTGCGCTTCGAAGTCATGACGTCAGTTTATCGGCGCAGCTCGACGCGTCCACGCCCGTGCCCTGCGAGGATTGACGCATGGCGTCATCTCCTCTCGGTCGGCCGACCCGCGGCACAACCGGGACGAACCGGCTGCGCCGCAACGATCGATGGATCGCGGCGAGCCCCGCGTTCCGCCGAGCCGAAGATCCGCTGGTGATCGACCTCGGCTACGGCGCCAGCGGCGTGACGGCGTTCGAGCTCGCGACCCGTCTGCAGCGCGTCCGCGCGGATGCCGAGGTGCGTGGCCTCGAGATCGATCCGGAGCGAGTGGCCACTGCGAACCGCCAGCTCGCCGAGGTGCAGGCTGCGCGCACGCCCTTCTCCCCCGACCTCCGAGTCTCGTTCGCCCGTGGAGGGTTCGAGGTGCCGCTGCCGGCCGGACGCCGACCCGCGGTCATCCGGGCCATGAACGTGCTGCGGCAGTACGACGAGGGCGACGTCGCGAGCGCCTGGCGCACCATGTCGACTCGGCTGTCTCGTGACGGGCTTCTCGTCGAGGGCACCTGCGATGAGATCGGGCGCGTGTCGAGCTGGGTCGACGTGGGCCCGACGGGGGTGCCGCTGCGATTCACGATCTCGCTCCGACTCGCCGACCTCGAACATCCGAGCGTCGTCGCAGAGCGCCTGCCGAAGGCTCTCATCCACCGCAACGTGCCTGGCGAGCGGATCCACTCCCTGCTCGTCGACCTCGACCGCGAATGGGACCGTGCAGCACCGCTGTCGACTTTCGGCGCGACGCAGCGGTTCCTGGCCGCGGTCGCGGCGCTCCGGGATCAGGGGTGGCCGGTGCTGGGCGGCAAGACCAGGTGGCGACTGGGCGAGCTCACGCTCCCCTGGGATGCGGTGGCTCCGCTCCCCTGACTGGTGCTCCCCTGACGGGTGGGCCCTGCACGCCTCTCTCAGCCCGCCTGACGGGGATCCGGAGCGCTGGGGCGACGGGACAGCCGGGTGAGGCGCGGGATGTCGGCCATGGCACCCGCATCCGCCGGCACGATGACCTGCTGGGTCGCGGCGATGTCTGCGCCCTCGGCTCGGACGACGAGATCGCCCACCGGCGTGCGACGAGACAGGATCGCGAGCGCGATCGGGCCGTCTTCATGGTGTCTGGCGACGGAGGTGATGTGCCCCACCTCGTCGTCGCCGGCGAAGACCGCATCGCCGACTGCCGGCAGCACCGCCTCGCTGCCGTCGAGGTGCAGCGCCGCGAGCCTGCGAGGCGGGTGTCCGAGGTTGTGCACCTTGGCCACCGTCTCCTGGCCGCGGTAGCACCCCTTGTTCAGGTGTACCGCGGTGCGGATCCAGTCGGATTCGTGGGGCAGCGAGCGCTCGTCGACCTCGGCCGACCACCGCGGACGCCAGGCGGCGACGCGCAGTGCCTCGGCGGCGAGGAGCCCTGCCACCTCTTCGGACGACAGGGTCGCGGCGAGCGCGTCGGCGGCGTCGGTCGTCGCGATCGCCACCCTCCACGCGAGCTCCGCGCCCGGGTGATCGGTGACCTCGGCGTACTGATGACCACCCGCGCTCACGCGCTGCCAGGGGTCGGCCCAGATCAGCGGAGCGCCGGACGGAGCGGATGCGGCAGCAGTCGCACGCTCAGCCGCCGCGCCACCGTCGACGAAGCCGAGCAACGCCAGATCGGGGCGCACAGCCACGGTCGCCTGGGTGCGGAACTTCATGCGCGTCAGCCAGGTCGCGAGCGCCTCCGCGTCGTCGGCGTCGGCGATCAGCCAGGTCGACGAGCCGTCGTCGACGACCCCTGCCGCGTGCTCGACGCGCCCCTGAGGGTCGAGCACCAGCAGTTCCGTGCTCTCGCCGGCAGCGAGTCGCCCCACGGACTGAGAGGTGATCGAGTCCAGCCACCCCAGACGTTCGGGACCGGCGACTTCGATGACCGTCCGGTCGTCGAGCGGAACCAGGGCCGCGCCGTCTGCGAGACGACGCTGCTCGCGGAAGGCGTCGCCGAAGTGCGCGATCCCGTGCTCGGCGATCACAGCGCCCGGGAAGTCGGTGAATCCGGTCATGTCAGACCTTCGCGAGTCGAGCGGAGGCGTGAGACCGCATCGGCGTGCCGAGAGCCGCGATGTCCCAGGCCCAGAGAAGGTGGTTGTCGACCAGGCCGTACATCCGCGTGGCTGCGCCGTACTCCTTGGCCCCGGCTCCGCGCACGATGGCGTCGGAGGCGATGTCGATACGCGGACCGTTGATCTCGCCGAGGTAGAGCTCGAGCGTCCCGTCGGCGTGGGCGATCGAGACCTCGATCGGGAAGCCGCCTGAGGGAGCGCGCAGTTCCTCCACGTCGTCGACGCTGCGCACGACCTGCTCCGCGCGCGGCGGCAGCAGTGCGGGGCCGGCGTCGGAGTCGGAGGCCGGCCGGGACAGACGCCAGTAGCCGCTTTCGGCGACGAGCGGGATCGAGACGGCGCCGTCTTCGCCCGCCAGGATCGCCGTCGCGGAGTAGTTCAGGAAGGGGCCGCCGTCATGGCTGAAGCTCACCCGATGGGTGAACTCGCCCTGCAGACGGTCGTCGCCGACCGGATAGTCGATGACCCCGGTGCCCTCCCAGAGGCCGATCAGCCACGAGAGCGGGGCGAGGTCGGCCGGGAGATCGGTGGGCAGCTCGAGCACGATGCTCAGCGCTGGCCGCGGAAGAGGTTCCGCAGCACGACGACCGAGACGAAGGCGATCGCGAGGCTCGCCAGGCCCAGAAGGCCGATGAAGAAGAGTTCGAGCGCCATGAGGTCCATGGCCTCCACTTTACCCTCCAGCAGGCCGGGTGTCTCGTCCGCTGATCAGGTGACGAGAGCGGCGAGGCCGAAGCCGACCGAGATCACGCCCATCAGCAGCAGTGCGCCGATGGTGCTGGCGCCCACGCGGAAGATGAAGCCCTGCGTGCGCCCGTACTGCAGCTGCACGGCGAAGGAGAGGAGCACGATCGCGCCGAAGACCACGAGCAGCCACGGCACTCGCCACTCCTCGGCGACGAAGATGCCCACGCCGATCGAGGCGACGAAGGCGACCGCCCAGACGATGAGCACGCCGACGAAAGCATTACGCGGTGCGAGCGCTGGATCCGTCATGACTCCATTGTGACCCATCGGCGCCCGGTATCATTGCGGCACGGCGTACCCCGCCGTCCGGAAGGAGTGCGTGTGGCCCAGGTCCTGGTGTTGACCAATGCTCCGGTCTCGGAGCAGGTCCTGCCCGCACTCGAGCTCCTCAGCCATCGAGTGCGCCAGATCCCGGCCGAGCCCGCCCAACTCGTGAGCGCCCCCGAATACGACATCGTGATCGTCGACGGGCGTCTCGACCTCGTCGGCGCGAAGTCGCTCTGCCGCCTGCTGCGAGCCACCGGTCAGGATGCGCCGCTGCTGCTCGTCGTGACGGAGGGCGGGATGAGCGCGCTGTCCGGAGACTGGGGCATCGACGACGTGCTCCTCGCCACCGCCGGCCCGGCCGAGACCGATGCCCGCGTGCGACTCGCCCTCGCCCGCCGGGACGAGGTCGCAGAGCCGACGCGCGTGCAGGCCTCCGGCGTCACGATCGACGAGCAGTCGTATTCGGCGAAGCTCAGAGGGCGCCCGCTGGACCTCACGTACAAGGAGTTCCAGCTCCTGCACTTCCTCGCCACGCACCCGTCGCGGGTGTTCACGCGCGAGCAGCTGCTCAGCGAGGTGTGGGGCTACGACTACTTCGGCGGCACCAGAACCGTCGATGTGCACGTGCGACGCCTGCGGGCGAAGCTGGGCGACCAGGAGCAGATCATCGGCACGGTCCGCAATGTCGGCTACCGATTCAACGTGTACGACGAGGAGACGGTCGCCGCATCGCGGTGACGCACGCACCGTCAGTTCACACGCGCGTCACCTCACGGTGCTTAGATGTACCCCATGATCGATCCCGCACTCGCCGACGCAGGTCTCGGTGACGCTGAAGATGACGACTTCGATGCCGTCGAGTCCCCCGACTCGCTCCTCCCCGACCACCGCTACCACGATCGCGAGCTGAGCTGGCTCGCTTTCAACCAGCGCGTGCTCGAACTCGCGGAGGATCCGTCGCTCCCCGAACTCGAGCGCGCGAACTTCCTCGCCATCTTCGCGAGCAACCTCGACGAGTTCTTCATGGTGCGCGTCGCCGGACTCAAGCGCCGCATCCTGACCGGTCTGGCGGTGCCCACCAACATCGGCCGCTCCCCCGCCGACGCCCTCGCCGACATCGCCCGTGAGGCGCACGCGCTGCAGCTGCGTCACGCCGACGCCTGGAAGTCGCTCGTGCGTCCGGCGCTGGCCGAGTCCGGCATCGAGATCACCGAGTGGGCCGAGCTCACCGACGAGGAGCGAGCCAAGCTCTCCGAGTACTTCGGCGCCCAGGTGTTCCCCGTGCTGATGCCGCTCGCGGTCGACCCGGCGCACCCGTTCCCGTACATCTCCGGGCTGTCGCTGAACCTCGCCATCCGCATCCGCAACGCCCGCACCGGGCGTCAGGAGTTCGCGCGCCTCAAGGTGCCGCCCATGCTTCCCCGATTCGTCGAGGTTCCGGGCTCCGGCGAGATCAAGCGCTTCCTCACGCTCGAAGAGCTCATCGCGAACCACCTCGGCGATCTCTTCCCGGGCATGGAGGTCCTCGACCACCACGCCTTCCGCCTCACCCGCAACGAGGATGTGGAGATCGAGGAGGACGAGAGCGAGAACCTCATCCAGGCGCTCGAGGCCGAGCTGCTCCGCCGCCGCTTCGGTCCGCCGATCCGCCTCGAGATCACCGACGACATGGACGAGGTCACGATGGACCTCCTCGTGCGCGAGCTCGAGATCACCGACCAGGAGATCTATCGACTCCCCGGACCGCTCGACCTCCGAGGTCTCTTCGACCTGTCGCGCATCGATCGCCCGGATCTCCGCTACCCGCCGCATCTTCCGACCACGGCAGTCGCCTTCCAGCCGACCGGGAGCAACACCCGAGCCGACATCTTCAAGGCGATCCGCAAGTCGGACGTGCTCGTGCACCACCCGTACGAGTCGTTCACCACGAGCGTCGTCTCGTTCCTCGAGCAGGCGGCGCGCGACCCGCACGTGCTCGCGATCAAGCAGACTCTCTACCGCACCTCGGGCGACAGCCCGATCGTCGAGGCGCTGATCGACGCCGCCGAAGCGGGAAAGCAGGTGCTGGCGCTGGTCGAGGTCAAGGCCCGCTTCGACGAGGCGAACAACATCGTCTGGGCGCGCAAGCTCGAGAAGGCGGGCGTGCACGTCGTCTACGGCCTCGTCGGACTCAAGACCCACTGCAAGCTCGCGCTCGTCATCCGTGAGGAAGACGGGGTGCTGCGTCACTACTCGCACATCGGCACGGGCAACTACAACCCGAAGACCAGCCGCATCTACGAGGACTTCGGGCTGTTCACCACCGACGCCCAGGTCGGCAAGGATCTCACTCGCCTGTTCAACGAGCTCAGCGGATACGCGATCGAGAAGAAGTTCAAGCGCTTGCTCGTCGCGCCGCTCCACCTGCGCAAGGGCCTCGTGCGCCAGATCGACCACGAGCGCCGCAATGCCGAGAACGGCAAGCCGGCGAGCATCCGCATCAAGGTGAACTCGATGGTCGACGAAGAGGTCATCGACGCCCTGTACCGCGCGAGCGCCGCCGGCGTGAAGGTCGACGTGTGGGTGCGAGGCATCTGCAGTCTGCGCACCGACCTCGAGGGGATCAGCGACAACATCACCGTCCGCAGCATCCTCGGTCGTTACCTCGAGCACTCGCGCATCTTCGCGTTCCACAACGACGGCGACGCGCAGGTGTACATCGGCAGCGCCGACATGATGCACCGCAACCTCGACCGCCGCGTCGAGGCGCTGGTGCGCGTCACCGACCCCGGTCACATGAAGGACCTGCTCGACTTCTTCGACCTCGCCATGGACCCGGGAACCACCTCGTGGCACCTCGGCGCCGACGGCGTCTGGACCCGGCACGCCACGGATGCCGCAGGCAAGCCCCTCATCGACCTGCAGGACAAGACCATGGGGTTGGTCCAGCGACGCCGTCGCGCACGGGCGGTTCGATGAACGACGATTCGAGCACCAGGGCAGCACGGTCGAAGTGGACGGACAAGGCCGTGTACGCGGCCGGCGCGGTCGTCTGGCGACTCATCGACGGCAAGCTGCGGATCCTTCTGATCCATCGCACCAAGTACCGCGACGTCACGCTTCCCAAGGGCAAGGTCGACCCCGGTGAGATGCTCGCCGAGACGGCTGTGCGGGAGGTGCACGAAGAGACCGGCATCCGCGTCTCGCTCGGAGTCCCCGTCGGCGTGAGCCGCTACCATCTGCCCTCCAGCAAGCAGAAGGTCGTGCACTACTGGGCGGCCGAGGCCACGTCCGACGCGATCCGCGCCTCGACGTTCGTGCCGAATCGCGAGATCGCCGCGCTCGAATGGGTCAGCGTCAAGAAGGCGCGCGACCGGCTGAGCTACCCGGTCGACATCGAGATCCTCGACTTCTTCGCTCAGCTCGTCGATGACGGCGTGCTGCGCACGTTCCCGATCATCGCCCTGCGCCACGCGAAGGCGCTCTCGCGCGGCGACTGGGACGGCCCGGATGCCGAACGTCCTCTGACCGATCGAGGCCTGCATCAGGCGAAGTCGATCGTCGGCCCGCTGCGGGCCTTCGGCGTGCGCAAGATCATCACGAGTGATGCCGTGCGCTGCATGCAGACCGTGACCCCGCTCGCGAAGGCCCTCGATCGGAAGACCGTCACCACGCCGAAGATCAGTCAGGACGCGTGGGAGGACGGCGAAGACGATCTGCGTTCGATCGTCGGTCGCCGCGTGCGGTCGGGCAAGCCGGCAGTGCTGTGCAGCCATGGCCCTGTGCTCCCGGGAATCCTGACCGAGATCGCCCTGGCCACCGGAACCGTCCGCGGCTCCTATGTCAGCAGCGCGGCCGACCTCGAACCGGCCGCCTTCTCGGTCGCGCACCTCTCGGCCTCCAACCCGGGGTCGGGGATCATCGCGATCGAGACGCACATCCCCAAGGTCTAGCGCGCTGCGAAAGACGACGAAAGGCCGCATCCGTCAACGGATGCGGCCTTTCGCATGCCCCAGAGAGACGCGCGCCGTTCACCTGCCGTTCACCTGCGCGGGAGAGTCTCGTTAACCGCCGCACATAGCGTCACTGTGTGCCCTGCACCGGGCCCCACCACATCAAAGATCGAAGGATCCACAGTGAAGATCTCCCGAATCGCACGTATCGGCGCCGTCGGCGCCGTGGCCGCTCTCGCCCTCGCCGGCTGTGCCGCGAACGAAGGCGGAACCGGCGGAACCACCGACGCGCCGAGCGAATCCACTCTCTCCGGCACCATCGAGGCCACCGGAGCCTCCTCGCAGGAAGCAGCCCAGCAGTCCTGGGTCGCCGCATTCCAGACCGCCAACCCCGACACCACGGTGAACTACACCGCGACGGGTTCGGGCACCGGCCGCGAGAACTTCATCGCCGGTTCGTCGAACTTCATCGGCTCCGACCGCGCGTTCAACGCCGACGAGCTCGCCGCGGGCGGCTTCGGCTCGTGCGCCTCCGACGAGATCGTCGAGATCCCCGTCTACATCTCCCCCGTCGCCGTCGCGTTCAACCTCGAGGGCGTCGACGAGCTGAACCTCGACGGCGAGACCATCGCCAAGATCTTCGCGGGCACCATCACGAAGTGGAACGACGACGCGATCGCCTCGCAGAACGAGGGCGTCGAACTGCCCGACCAGGCCATCGTGACCGTGCACCGCTCCGACCCCTCGGGCACGCAGGAGACGTTCACCAAGTACCTCAGCGCCGTCGCCCCCGACGTGTGGACCTACGAGCCCAGCGACGAGTGGCCCCTGCAGACCGGCGAGGCCGGCGACGGCACCTCGGGCGTCGTCGACGCGATCACCAACGGCTCCGGCTACATCGGCTTCGCCGACGCGTCGCGCACCTCCGAGCTCGGACAGGTCGCCGTCGAGGTCGAGGGCGAGTACGTCCCCTACTCGGCAGACGCCGCGGCCGCGCTCGTCGAGGCGTCGCCGCTCGAGGAGGGCCGCTCGGACCACGACCTCGCGTTCGCCGTCGACCCGGCCGCAGCACCCGCCGGCTCGTACCCGATCGCACTCGTGTCCTACCTCATCGGCTGCGTCGAGTACGACGACGCCGAGACCGCCGGCCTCGTGAAGGCGTACTTCCAGTACGTCGCATCGGCCGAGGGTCAGGATGCCGCAGCCGAGGCCGCGGGCAGCGCGCCGATCTCGGACAGCCTGCGCGACCAGATCAGCACCGCGATCGACGCGATCGTCACGGAGTGACCGAAGGCTCAGCCCACCGCTGAGCCCCGGTCCGACGCCCCCGGGTGTCGGTCGAGAGGACTCGACCGACACCCGGGGGCACCCGCATGAAAACCCCCGAAAGTCCCTCAGAGCCTGGAGTCGCTCCGATGTCCACAACCACAACGGGTCCCGATACCACCCGTTCAGCCGGGACACCCCCCAAGCTGCGTCGACGGGGAGACCTCGTCTTCTCGGGCACCGCGCTGGCCGCGGGAATCATCATCCTCGTCACGCTCGCCGCCGTGGCCCTGTTCCTCATCGTGCAGTCGATCCCCGCGCTCTCGGGAGACACGAGCGGCAACCACATCCTCGAGGGTCAGTCGTTCCTGTCCTGGGTCTGGCCGTTCGTCTTCGGAACGCTGTGGTCGAGCTTCATCGCCCTCGTGATCGCCGCTCCCATCGCGATCGGCATCGCTCTGTTCATCTCGCACTACGCGCCGCGGCGCCTCGCCGGGTTCCTCGGCTACATCATCGACCTGCTCGCGGCGGTCCCGTCGGTCGTCTTCGGCCTCTGGGGAGCCCTCACCTTCGCCCCGATGCTCGTGCCCTTCTACAAGTGGCTCAACGAGAACCTCGGCTGGATCCCGATCTTCAGCGGCACGCCCTCGGGCACGGGAAAGACGATCCTCACCGCATCCCTCGTGCTCGCCGTCATGATCCTGCCGATCATGACCGCGATCTGCCGCGAGGTGTTCCTGCAGACGCCGAAGCTCCACGAGGAGGCGGCGCTCGCGCTCGGGGCCACCCGCTGGGAGATGGTCCGCATGGCCGTCCTGCCCTTCGCACGCAGCGGAATGGTGTCGGGCGCCATGCTCGGCCTCGGACGCGCGCTCGGCGAGACCATGGCCGTGACCCTCGTGCTCTCGCCTCTCGGCATCGTCACGTTCAACCTGATCAACCCGGAGAACCCCACGACGATCCCCGCGATCATCGCGCTGCGGTTCCCCGAGGCCCACGACGAGGGCGTCAACACGCTCATCGCGGCGGGTCTGATCCTCTTCATCGTCACCTTCGCGGTCAACTTCGTGGCCCGCTGGATCGTCTCGCGCCGTGCTGAGTTCTCGGGAGCCAACTGACATGACCGCCACCCTCACGCCCTCGCCGTCATCCGTCGCCGCTCCGGTGCACAGCACGTCGGCAGGTCATCTTCCCCGGTGGGCGCCCTGGGCGCTGCTGCTGGCCGCCTTCGTGGTGTCGGCCACGATCTTCGCCTTCGTCAACGCGGGCAACGACCCCGCCGACTTCAACATCGCACTCACCCTCGTCGTCGGCCTCATCTTCTACATGGTTCTGATCTTCGTGATCTCCACCGTGGTCGAGAGCCGTCGCCACGCGATCGACCGCCTCATGACGGCGCTGGTGTCCGGCGCCTTCGTCGTCGCGCTCCTCCCGCTCATCTCGCTGCTGTACACCGTGGTCGTCAACGGCCTCATGCGGTTCGACGGCGAGTTCTTCAGCTTCTCGATGCGCAACATCGTCGGCGAAGGCGGCGGCGCGGTGCACGCCATCTGGGGCACGCTCCTCATCACGCTGGGCGCCACGATCATCTCGGTGCCGATCGGTCTGATGACCTCGATCTACCTCGTCGAGTACGGAGAGGGACGCAAGCTCGCCCGCGGCATCACGTTCCTCGTCGACGTCATGACGGGCATCCCGTCGATCGTCGCCGGTCTGTTCATCTACTCCGTCTTCTCGCTGATCGTCGGCCCCGGCACCCGCATGGGCATCATGGGCTCGCTCGCCCTCTCGGTGCTGATGATCCCCGTGGTCGTGCGCGGTTCCGAGGAACTCCTGCGGATCGTCCCGAACGAGCTCCGAGAGGCCGCATACGCGCTCGGTGTGCCGAAGTGGCTGACGATCATCAAGGTCGTCCTGCCGACCGCCATCGCCGGAATCCTGACCAGCATCATGCTCGCCATCTCACGCGTGATCGGCGAGACCGCGCCGCTGCTGCTCACGGTCGGCATCGTGCAGGGCATGAACCTGAACATGTTCAGCGGGCAGATGGCGACGCTGCCCGTGTTCTCGTACATGCAGGCCAAGTACCCCGGCATCCCCGTCGATGCCTACCTCGACAGGGCCTGGGCCGCCGCCCTCACCCTGATCGTCATCGTGATGGTGCTGAACCTGCTGGCCAGGATCATCGCCAAGGTGTTCGCCCCCAAGATCAACGGCCGCTGAGCCGTCTTTCCCGACTGAAGAAGAAGGATCACACGTGTCCAAGAGCATCGAAGTCAACGACCTCAACGTCTACTACAGCGACTTCCTCGCCGTCGAAGGCGTCAGCATCGAGATCAAGCCCAACACCGTCACGGCGTTCATCGGCCCGTCCGGCTGCGGCAAGTCCACGTTCCTGCGCACCCTCAACCGCATGCACGAGGTCATCCCCGGCGCGCGTGTCGAGGGAGAAGTGCTGATCGACGGCAAGAACCTCTACGGCGCCGGCGTCGACCCCGTGCTGGTGCGCCGTCAGGTCGGCATGGTCTTCCAGCGTCCCAACCCGTTCCCCACCATGTCGATCAAGGAGAACGTGCTCGCGGGCGTCAAGCTCAACAACACGCGCATGGCGAAGAGCGATCAGGATGCTCTCGTCGAGAAGTCCCTGCGTGGCGCGAACCTCTGGAACGAGGTCAAGGACCGCCTCGACCGCCCCGGTTCGGGTCTCTCGGGCGGCCAGCAGCAGCGTCTGTGCATCGCGCGTGCCATCGCCGTCTCCCCCGACGTGATCCTGATGGACGAGCCCTGCTCGGCGCTCGACCCGATCTCGACCTTCGCGATCGAGGAGCTCATCGCCGAGATCAAGTCGGAGTACACCGTCGTCATCGTGACGCACAACATGCAGCAGGCGAGCCGCGTGTCCGACCGGACCGCATTCTTCAACATCGCCGGCACCGGCAAGCCCGGCAAGCTCATCGAGTACGACGACACCCGCACGATGTTCACCACCCCGTCGGTGCAGGCGACCGAGGACTACGTCTCGGGACGCTTCGGATAAGCAACCGGTCTCGGACCGAGAGAGGGCCCGGCGCTTCGGCGTCGGGCCCTCTCTCGGTCCTGCGACCGGGCGCGCCTCAGTCTCGGGGCGAGAGGAGGTAGTCGTTGAGCTCGGCCGTGAGCGCGCGATCGACGGGCAGCTCGACCCCGTCCACGGCGGTGATCGGGGCGGCTAGGCGGACGCTGGAGACGAGCCAGGCGGCGTCAGCACGCGACAGATCGGATGCCGGCACCTGCGCATACTCGGCGACGAATCCGCGCGCGGTGAGGTGCTCGTAGACGCTGAGCTGCGTCGTACCATGCAGGATGCCGCCGTTGGGCGCCGGCGTCACGAAACGCTCGCCGAAGCGCAGGATCAGCGACGCGGTCGGCGCCTCGAGCACGAAGCCGTCACGCGAGAGGAAGATCGCGTCGTCAGCTCCACGTCGGTGCGCTTCGCGAAGCGCCGCCATGTTCACCGCATACGAGAGGGTCTTGGCCCCGAGCAGCAGCCACGGTGCCTTCTCAGCAACGTCGAGGTCGTACCCGCGGTCGAGGGTGACCACGCGGATCCCCTGCTCGCGCACCGCCGAGAAGTCGGATGCCGGTGCGGCCGTGACCCAGGCGGTCGGTGTGGGGCCGTGCTCGACCCCACGGCTGAGGATGAGCTTGATGACGTATTCGCCCTGTTCGCAGTGGGCGGCCGCTCGCTCGATGGCCTGGTGCCACTGCGCCTGATTGGGGAGCGGCAGGTCGCACAGCTGCGCCGAGTGCGCGAGCCTCTCGAGGTGCGGCACGACCTCCTGCGCATGCCCGTCGATCACGCCGATCGACTCGAACACCCCGTCGCCGCGCTGCGTGCTCAGCTCCCCCACGCTCAGCGCCGGTGCGGCCGCATCCACGAGGGTGAACGTGTCTGCGAAGTCGGAGCGGGCGACGTCGGCCGCCGCAGGATCGATCATCAGAGCAAAGCGCCGTGTCATGATCCGAGCCTAGAGCCCCGGGAATAGCTTCAGCGCGAACTTGTTACACTGGAGTGGCCGGGCCGCATAACCCCGGGCTCCAATTTTTGCCGCTGCGAGCGGCCTTCCGCCGAGAGGCGTTTTTGCGGCCCGGTCTTTTCATGCCCGAGCACGGCGCCCGACGAGAACCCGGCCGCCGCGTCGATTCAGGCCAATGCGCCCGAGCGCCACAGCACGGCAGCGGCAGACAGGTCCTGCGCATAGCTGCTCAGCCGCAGGGCGCGGGTGGTGAGCTCGCTCGCGCGCGACGGTTCGGTCGGCTCGTAGTCGTCCGCCGCGTGGGTCGCGCCAGAGGCCTGGACCCGGCAGAACGCCGCGGCCCGATCGAGGGCGACCGCGAAGTCCCCGCGGAACGCCCCGCGGAGGATCGTGTCGATCAGGGCGACGAGCTCGTCGGGGTTCGCCGGCACCGGTGCTCCGGCGATCACGGCATCCACGGATGCGAGCTCCACTCTGCCCCGCTCGTACAGCAGGGCCGCGGTGTGCGGGTCGCCGTGGATGGCCAGCTGCAGGAGGTACAGCCGCCACAGCGCGCCCGGCAGAGTGCGAGACGGAGCCTTCGACCAGAGCTCGGCGATCTCGTCGATGCCGTGCTCGTCGGTGAAGGCGACGAGCCGGTCGGCGCTCACGCCGCTCTCATCGGCGCGCACGCGGGTCAGCAGAGCGGATGCGGTCGCATGCGCGACGCGCGTCTCCTCGGCGGGATCGTGACTGCCCACGATGTTGTCGAAGGCACTGGTGGGCCGGCGCACCGGACGGGAGAACTGCTCAGGCATCAGTCCAGGGTACGCGCGATCCGAGACATCAGGCCGTCGGGATCACGACGACGGGATCGGATGTCGGCAGGCCCGAGGGCGAGCCTCCGTCCTGCTCCACCGTGACGGCGATCACATCACCCGCGTGCATCTCGCCCGCGAGCACCGCTGTCGCTTCGCCGTCGTCGGCCGCGAACACGCCTGCCGACACCGGAGTGTCACCGCGCACATACCAGAGCTCGTAGGTCTTGCCCTCGGCGAGCGACGGGATGCCGTCGGTCACGAGCACGGACTTGCCGAGCGACGCCGACCAGTGCGCGGTCGCAGTGCCGCCGCTCTCGAGCGACACGCTGGCCTGCTGAGCGTCACCGGCCGCCTGGATGTCCTCGAGTGCGACGACACTCGCCGGTCGGTTGATGTAGGTGTTGATCGCGACGGCGCCTGCCCCCACACCGACGAGCAGCGCGAGGCATGCCGCGAGCGCGAAGAGGAAGCGGAGGCGGTGTGCCGGAGCCTTCGGGGCGTCGTCGCCATCGCGTGCGGCGGTCGCTGAGTCCGCCACGGGCGCGGCATCTGCCGTCTCGCCGGGCGCCGGGTCGGGCATCGAGTCGGGCGCCGAGTCCGAGAGAACGACATCGCCGCTCTGCGGCGTGACGGCGATACGTGCGAGCAGAGCGGCACGAATGTCGGGCGAAGGAACGGCCTGCGCCACTCCGTCGGCGAGGAAGCCGGCACTGTCGGCATCGGCATCCACGATGCTCTGCCATTCCGGGTGCGCTGCGAGTGCGGCGTGATACCGCTGCTGGTCATCGGGCGACAGCGCGTCGAGCGCTGCTCCTGCCGCGAGTTCTGCGAAGTCCTTCTCGTTCATGCCGTCACCCCCATAGCTGTCCTCAGTCGCGAGAGCCCATCTCGCATCCGTGTCTTGATCGTCCCCAGCGGCGCCCCGACGAGAGCTGCCACTTCGTTCTGACTGTAACCGCCGTAATAGGCCAGGACGAGAGCTTCGCGCTGCACCTCGGGAAGGCCTGAGAGCGCGTGAACCACCTTCTCGCCCTCGATGCCCAGCTCCACCGTCTCCGCCACACTGTCGTGCGCGACCCCGATGTCCCTGAACCCGGCTCGTACGTCTCGGTCCGCGCTGGACTGGGACGCCCGAACCCGGTCGACCGCACGACGGTGCGCGATCGTCATCACCCAGGTTCTTCCCTGACCCTTGTTCGGAGCGAACTTCGTAGCGGATTGCCAGATCTCCAAGAAGACCTCTTGGAGCACCTCTTCGCTCTGCGAGCGATTCACGAGGACCCTGAGGATGAGGCCGAAGACGCGTGACGACAGAGTGTCGTAGAGCTCCGCGAATGCGCGCTGATCACCGTCGCCGATGCGAAGGAGCAGGTCAGCGACAGCATCCCGAGCCGTACCGTCTTCGGGTACGTCCATTCCATCGATGACCATCTCTAACAGCATGCCGCATTCACCCCGCTTTCCCGTGCAGCCGCCACCTGAAAGTGACGGAAACGAGTCCTCTTAAGTGCTCCTCGTCGAAACCTGTTCGCGGCAGACCCTCGAAACGGATTGGATTCGGCGGCTCGGAAAAAACTTTGACGTTTCTCCCATCCGATCCCGGTGGGGCTCCGAACGACTGTCAACGCCACGGAGAGGCCGTGGCAGTGTTCTGAAGGAGCTTGAGATGTTCAGCACCAAGAAGAAGGTCACCGCAGCCATCACCCTCGGCCTTGCGAGCGCATTCCTGCTCTCCGCATGTTCCATGGGCGGCACCACCGAAGAGCCGGCAGAGTCGACGGCCCCCGAGTCGTCCGAGACGATGGCTCCCGAGACCGAGACGATGGACCCGGCCGCGAACCTGGTCGGCCCCGGCTGCGCCGCATACGCAGAGGCTGTTCCGGACGGCGCAGGATCCGTCGAGGGCATGTCGCTCGACCCGGTCGCCACCGCAGCATCCAACAACCCGCTGCTCACCACGCTCGTGGCCGCAGTCAGCGGACAGCTGAACCCCGACGTCAACCTCGTCGACACGCTGAACGGCGACGAGTTCACCGTCTTCGCACCCGTCGATGACGCTTTCGCGAAGATCGACCCCGCCACCATCGAGGCACTCAAGACCGACAGCGCCACGCTGAGCTCGATCCTGACCTACCACGTGGTCCCCGGCCAGGTCGCACCTGACGAGATCGCCGGCATGCACACCACCGTCCAGGGTGCTGACCTCGAGGTCACCGGCAGCGGCGACGACCTGATGGTCAACGACGCCACCGTCATCTGCGGTGGAGTCCAGACCGCCAACGCGACCGTGTACCTCATCGACACGGTCCTGATGCCCCCGGCCGAGTAAGGCCCGGGAACGCCGAGGCGGACACTCGGTAAGCCGTCCCACCTCTCGGGGGAGGTCGGTGGGATGGAGAAGGAGCCGCTGACGACACGTCGTCAGCGGCTCCTTCTTTGCGCCCTAGACTGGAGGGGCGGGCCTCTAGCTCAGTTGGCAGAGCATCGGACTTTTAATCCGCGGGTCGTGGGTTCGAGCCCCACGGGGCCCACCGTTTATCACCACCGGCCGGATCCGGCCACCCCCTTCACTCCGTCGGCACCCTGCGAGAGAGTCGTGGCGTCCCCATCCGGGACATTCACCCCACGAAAGGACGCATCATGGCGACTCTCACCGACAGCCGAGTGGCATTCCTCGCGACAGACGGATTCGAGGACAGCGAGCTGACCAGTCCGTGGGAAGCGGTGCAGGGCGAAGGCGCGAGCGCCACGCTCATCGCACCGGACGGACAGCAGATCACCGGCAAGAACGGTCACGTGCAGCACGTCGACCTCACGTCCGAGACGGCGAAGGCCGACGAGTTCGACGCTCTCGTGCTCCCGGGCGGCGTCGTGAACGCCGACCACCTTCGGCTCGACAAGGCATCGATCGACCTCGCCCGCTCGTTCTTCGAGCAGCACAAGCCGGTCGCGGTCATCTGCCACGGCGCGTGGATCCTGATCGAAGCCGGCGTGGTCGACGGACGCACGCTGACCAGCTACCCGAGCCTCGCGACCGACCTCCGCAACGCCGGAGCCACCTGGGTCGACGAGGAAGTGGTGGTCGACGAAGGTCTCGTGTCCAGCCGCACTCCCGACGACCTCCCCGCTTTCAACGCGAAGCTGATCGAAGAGGTCGCCGAGGGGAAGCACGCAGGGCAGACCGCGTGATCTGAATTCCCGGCGGTCCGGTGTCAGGCGCCAGCGCGCGCCCTGTGACGCCGGACCGCCGCTCTGTTCGCACAGCGCACCGAGCAGAATCGCTGCCGTCCGTTACGGGTCACGTCGACGACCACGTTCGTGCAGGGTGAGGCCTCGCAGCGACCCAGTCGGTCCATGCCGCGGGTGACGAGGTGCAGCGACGTGCCGACCGCGAAGACGGCCCGGAGCACATAAGGCAGAGATCGCACATCGTCGCGGTAGTGCAGGTGCCAGCCTTCGCCGTCGTGGTTCGTCAGGCGCGGGTATGCCGCAGCTTCCGCCATCTGCGCGTTGAGGATCTCCGCGCGAGAGTCCGGATCCGCCGCGTCGACGATTCGCAGCCAGTCGTCGACCACCTCTCGGACCCGTTCATGGTCGTCGGCGGCGGGAGGGAACGTCATCGTCATCCCCATCTCGAGGGTGCGCTCCTCGATTCCCGCTCGATCGACGGGGAAGTCGTCGGCGAGGGATGCGGCCAGGAGAACCGCATATTCGCCGTAAGGGTTGAGATGCATAAGGCCATTACATCACGCTGGATGCATGACCACGTTGCACACTCTGCCGATCCCTCGCCAGACCGCCACCGCACACGAGCACGCCTGGGTCACCGACTCGCGGCATCCGACCAGCGAAGGCGTCGTCGTGTACGTCCGCTGCGCCGACTGCGGCACGCATCGCGTCGACCTGCAGGCGCACCCGCTGATGCCTTCCTCGGCGATCAGCCGCGAGACCTCGGACTGAACCACTGATCAGACAGCGACGATCTCGCCGTTCCGCGGCACCCAGTCCTGCTCTCCTTCGCGGAGAAAGGCGAGCGGGAACCCCCGGCCGTCCTGCTCGGTCGCGTGCGAGTTGCCGAACAGCTCTGTTCCGTGGCTGGGGACGCGCGACGCCGGGCTGTTCTGCACGATCCACCGCCCCGTGAAGGGCAGGGCCCACGTGAACGGCTCCCTCTCGCTCACGCGGTCAGCTCGGCGAGCTTCCGGACCGTGCGGAGGTTGCGCGCCGTGCCTGCGACCCCGAGCGCACGATCGAGGACGGCCTTGGTGAGCCTCGTGCTGTGCACACCGCCCTCGGCGTACTCGATCCACAGATCGTCGCCGACCAGCGCGATCCGCTCCCCCGGCACGAGCCGCTCCTGCAGCGCCTCGACGGCCCCGGGCGCGGCCGGCGCCTCGAGGAACATCGCGTGCAGCAGCTTCTCCGACGCTCCGCCGAACGGGTGCGCATCCAGGGCGTGCACGAGGTCGTCGTGAGTCCTCCGGATGACCGGGGTGTCGACGTCGAACTCGTCGGCGATCAGCTCCCGGACCCGAGCCCTCACCGACGTCGGATCATCCGGATGCTCGCACACGATGTTCCCACTCGCGATGTAGGTCGAGACCTCACCCAGCACCGGAGCGATCACCTCGCGCAGCTGTGCCATCGGCACTCGATTGCGGCCCGATACGTTGACCGCTCGCAGCAGCAGGACGCTGCGTGTCACGCAGAGTCGCTCTCGACGAGCACGGCACCCGCATGGGCGAGTTCTGCGAGAGCCGCCGCACTCGGCCCCGGTGCGACACCCGCGATCAGGTCGGTGAGGATGCGCACTCGGACGCCGTGCGCCACCGCGTCGAGCGCAGAGGCCCGCACGCAATGGTCAGTGGCGATGCCGACGACGTCGGCCTCGAGGACACCCGCGGCGGTGAGGATCGAGCCGACGGTGTCTCCCGTTTCGGTCGCGCCCTCGAACATCGAGTAGGCGGGGCGACCCTGCCCTTTGTGCACATGGTGCGTGACGGCATCGGTCACCAGCAGCGGGTCGTAGTCGGCGCCGGGCGTGCCTGCGACGCAGTGCACGGGCCACGTGTCGACGTAGTCCGGCGCCTCTCCGAAGTGGCCGCCGTTGTCGCCTTCGGCGTCGTGCCAGTCGCGCGAGGCGATGATGACGTCGTACTCAGTCGCATGTGCGGCGAGGAACGCTGAGACAGCGGATGCCACGGCATCGCCGCCGTCGACGGCCAAAGCGCCGCCCTCGGTGAAGTCGTTCTGCACATCGACGATCAGAAGCGCTCTGCTCATGGTCTGAGCGTACGCCGCCCTCGCGGGTCTCCCCAAGGCAGGAAACCAAAAGGCCCCGAGATGTTGTTCACATCACGGGGCCTGCTGGAGCCGCTTGTCAGAATCGAACTGACGACCTTTTCATTACGAGTGAAATGCTCTGCCGACTGAGCTAAAGCGGCGCGATCATCGATATTACCCGTTCCGGAGCCGCACCGCGAATCGAGCCGCGATCACTCACAGCGGACGTCGCTCTCGGGCACGACATCGTCGAGGAGGAACGCCTCGACGGCGCTGTCGACGCACGTGTTGCCCTTGTTGTATCCGGTGTGGCCTTCGCCCACGCGGGTGATCAGCACGCCCTCGTCGAGCTGCTCGGCGAGCGACTCGGACCACTCGTACGGGGTCGCCGGATCGTTGGTCGTGCCGACCACGAGGATCGGGCCCGCACCCTCGGCGTTGATCTCGCCTCGCGTCCCGGTCGGCGGGTAGGGCCACACCGAGCAGGAGTCGGGACCGTTCCAGTACGGAGCGATGGTCGGTGCGCCGTCGGCGATCCTCTTCTCGGTCGCCGCCTCGGCCGCCGGGTCGTCCTCGACGGGATAGTCCATGCAGTTGTAGGCGCGGAAGGCTTCGCTCGAGTTGTCGAGATAGGTGCCGTTCTCACGTCCGTTGTAGAAGTCGGCGAGGAAGAACGCCGTCGTCGGATCGCCCTGCAGGGCCTCGTCGAGCGCCTGCGTGAGGTACTGCCAGCTGTCCGCCGAATACAGGGCGGCGATGATCGCGGTCATCAGCGAGTCCGCGCCGAGCATGCGCCCGTCGCCGTTCTCGAGCGGGGACGCGTCGACGCTCGCGAGCAGTGCACCGAGATCGGCCATGGCCTCGTCGACCGTGCCGTTGAACGGGCACTCGCCCGAGTCGAGGCAGTTCTGCATGTACGCGCGGAGGGCCGATTCGAATCCGAGCGCCTGGGTGGCACCGACATCGAGCCCCGAGACGGCGGGGTCGATCGCACCGTCGAGCACGAGCCGGCCCGCTTTCTCGGGGTACAGGTCGGCGTAGGTCGCACCGAGGAAAGTGCCGTAGGAGTAGCCGAGGTAGTTCAGCTGCTTGTCGCCGAGCACCGCGCGGATCAGATCCATGTCGCGTGCGGCGTTGATCGTGGTGACGTAGGGCAGGATGCCGCCGCTGTTCGCCTCGCACGCGTCGGCGAACTCCTTGTGGGCCTCGAGCAGCTCGGCCTCCCACTCCGCACTCCCCCGCTTGCCTGCGGGGATCGTGTAGAGATAGTCGTCCATGCCTGCAGCGTCGAAGCACGTCACTGCGGTCGATTCTCCGACGCCGCGGGGGTCGAATCCGATCACGTCGTAGTTCTCGATGAGATCGGCGCCGACCGCGAAGTCGAGACTGTCGCGGATGAGCTCGACGCCGCTGGCGCCAGGACCACCGGGGTTCGTCAGCAGTGAGCCCTGAGCCGTTCCCGTCGCCTGGTGGCGCACGACGGAGAGGGTGATCTCGCCCTCGCCCGGGTTCTCCCAGTCGAGCGGAGCGGTCACCTCGGTGCAGTCGAACCCCGTGCCGCACTCGCTCCAGGTGAGCGTCTGGCCGTAGAACGGCAGCAGGTCTTCTGCCACGCCTTCGGTGTCTGGCGCGTTCGTGGTGGACGGCTTCGGCTCGGCCTGCTCGGGGATCATCGAGTACAGGCACCCGGAGAGGGCGACCGAGGCCGCGGCGAGGCCGGCGATCACGGCGACGGCACGTCGGATGCGGGAAGTCGGTCGATTGTTCACGGTGTCCTCCCGCTCGTGACAGTCACGAGCAAGCTCTCGAGGGCGAGCAGCGGTGCGACGTTGCGCTCCAGCGACTGGCGTGTGTCGGCAAGGTGGTCGAGTACGACAAGAGTACGGGTCTCCGGCCAGGCCGCAGCCAGCGCGGCCAGGTCTTCGCGAAGCTCGCGATTGATCAGCTCGTCGTCACGGCCGAACTGCAGCATGACGACATCACGGAAGAGAGACTGCAGATCGGTGAGGACTCTGTCGATCCCGTCACGCAGACTTCGGGTCGCACGCTTCTTCTGGTCGTCCTCCAGCGCGGAGATCTGCGTGCGCAGGGCCGGCGGAACGGCCTGCCCCTCGGCGATCCCGACCATACGCAGCAGGGATGCGCGCTCGGCCGCGTCGCGCTCGGCGGTGAGCGCCTTGGCGTCGTCAGTGGCCGCCTGGATGATGCGGCCGGCGACCTCGACGGCGTCGCTGACACCGCGAACCCCCAGCACAGACCGCAGGGTCTCGTCACGGCGGCGGCGGGCAGCCTCATCGGTGGCGAGTCGCTGGGCCATGCCGATGTGCCGTTGCGCATGACGAGCGGCCTGCTCGGCGATGCCCTCATCGACCCCTGTGCGCAGCGTGATCAGACGTGCCACGTCTGCGACATCGGGCTCGCGCAGTCGCAGTGAGCGCACGCGCGAACGGATGGTCGGCAGCAGGTCGGCTTCGCTCGGGGCGCAGAGTATCCAGACCGTCTGCTCTGGCGGCTCTTCGAGAGCCTTCAGCAGCACGTTGGAGGTGCGCTCGACCATGCGGTCGGCGTCTTCGACCACGATCACGCGATAGCGGCCGGCAGACGGGGCGAAGTACGAGCGCTCGACGAGCGCACGAGCCTCCGCGATCGTGATGATGACCTTGTCGGTGCGCAATGCCGTCACATCCGGATGCGTTCCCGCGAGAACCTGACGCATCGACGCCTCGTCATCGGGGTGGTCCGCCACGAGCGCTGCGGCGAAGGCGTGCGCGAGCGTGGAGCGCCCCGACCCGGGCGGACCCGTGATGAGCCAGGCGTGCGACAGCGCGGAGGGATCGGATGCGGCGTTGCGAAGCGTGTCGACCGCGGCATCCTGCCCCCACACATCGGCCCACGGGAAAGGTGCGGCGACAGTCTGGGGCATGCCCTCAGCCTAATCGGGAGCACCGACGTGCGCGGCAACCGTCCCCGTCTGCGAGGGGCGCACAGGCGGACGGCGTGCTGTGCGGAAGGCTCAGCCGATCAGCGTGGCGACCCGCTCGCGGATCTGCTCGGCGATGACCTCGGGCGTCGCTGCGGCGTCGAGAACCAGGAAACGATCCGGCTCGGCCTGCGCCAGAGCGAGGTACGCGTCGCGGACTCGCGCGTGGAACTCGTTCTTCTCGGCTTCGAGTCTGTCGAAGGGCTTGTCAGCCGAGTCGAGTCGCACACGCGCCGATTCGGGATCGAGGTCGAGCAGCACGGTGAGGTCGGGCAGCGCGCCCTCGGCGGCCCACAGCGACAGGCCGCGGATCTCGTCGCCGTCGAGCACTCGCCCTGCGCCCTGGTAGGCGACGGATGAGTCGAGATAGCGATCCTGCAGCACGACCTCACCGCGGGCGAGAGCAGGCCGGACGATCGTCGCGACGTGATGCGCGCGGTCGGCGGCGTAGAGAAGAGCCTCGGCACGCGGCGCGATGTCCCCACGATGGTGCAGCACGATGTCTCGGATCAGCTGGCCGACCTCCGACCCGCCGGGCTCGCGGGTGCGCACGACGGTTCGCCCTTCATCCGTCATCCACTGGGCGAGGAGGTTCGACTGCGTGGTCTTCCCCGATCCGTCTCCGCCCTCGAGGGTGATCCAGATTCCGGGACCTGATGTCACGAACGGGCCTTCTTCGCGGCGTTCGCGGCACGCGTCGCCGCGGCCTTCTTGGCTGCTGCAGACCGTGCGGCGGCCTTCTCGGCATCCGTCCCGGTCGACTTGGCCGGCGCCTTCTTCGCCGCGGGCTTCTTCGCGGCAGGCTTCTTCGCGGCAGGCTTCTTCGCGGCCGGCTTCTTGGCTGGCGCCTTCTTCGCGGCTGCGCCGCGCTTCGGGGCCGGACCCTTCGCGCGCTTGTCGGCGAGCATCTGCACGGCGATCTCGAACGTGATGTCTTCGACCTTCTGGCCGCGAGGGATCGTCACGTTCGTCTCTCCGTCTGTGACGTAGGCACCGAAGCGACCGTCGCGGATGCGGATCGGCTTGTTGCTGACGGGGTCGGCCTCGAACTCGGCGAGCGCGCTGGACGCACGGCGGGACCCTGCGCCGTATTTCGGCTGCGCGTAGATCTCGAGCGCCTTCTCGAGCGTCACGTCGAAGATCTCCGACTCGCTCTCGAGCGATCGGGAGTCCGTGCCCTTCTTCAGGTACGGACCGAATCGGCCGTTCTGTGCGGTGATCTCCTCGCCGCTCTCGGGGTCGGCGCCGACGACCCGCGGCAGGCTGAGCAGCTGCAGGGCGGTGTCGAGGTCGATCGTGTCGACCGACATCGAGCGGAAGAGTGAGGCGGTGCGCTGCTTGGGCGCGACGGCCTTCTTGGCTCCCCGCTTCGGCTTGGGGGCGTCGACGACCTCACCGGTCGCCTCGTCGACGGCGGCATCTTCGGACACCGGGTCGTTCTCCTGCACATAGGGACCGAAGCGTCCGTCCTTGACGACGACGATCTTGCCGTTGTCGGGGTTGGTGCCCAGCACCCGGTCGCCGGCGACCGGCGCGTCGATGAGCTCCTGCGCCTTCGCAGCGGTCAGCTCGTCGGGGGCGAGATCCTCGGGCACGTTCACGATGCGCGGCTTCTCGTCGGGCGCCTCGGGGTTCGCGACCTCGAGGTAGGGACCGTATTTGCCGAAGCGCAGCGTGGCGGTGTCGGTGATGGGCGTGGAGTTGAGCGCCCGCGCATCGATCTCGCCGAGGTTGTCGACGGTCTGACGCAGACCGACGTGCGAATCGGAGCCGTAATAGAAGGAACGCAGCCACTCGACGCGCTTCTGCTCGCCTCGCGCGATCGCGTCGAGGTCGTCTTCGAGCGCCGCGGTGAAGTCGTAGTCGATCAGGTCGGCGAAATGCTCTTCGAGCAGACGGACCACGCTGAACGCCAGCCAGGTCGGCACGAGCGCCTGGCCGCGTTTGGTCGCGTAGCCTCGGTCGATCACTGTGCCGATGATGCTGGCGAACGTCGAGGGGCGGCCGATGCCGTGCTCCTCGAGCGCCTTGACCAGCGATGCCTCGGTGTAGCGCGGCTTGGGGGTCGTGCGGTGCCCCTTGGCCTCGGACTCCGACATGCGCAGTTCGTCGCCGACGGCGACGACCGGGAGCGACTGGTTCTCGTCGGTGTCCCTGTCGTTGCGCTTCTCGTCGCGTCCTTCTTCATAGGCCTCGAGGAAGCCCTTGAAGGTGTACACGGTGCCCGACGCGGTGAACTCGGCGTTGCGCCCCGCGGCGTCGACCGCGATGGTGACGGTCGTTGTCTCGTACTTCGCATCGGCCATCTGACTGGCGACGGTGCGCTTCCAGATCAGGTCGTAGAGACGGTGCTCCTCGCGGTCCAGTTCCGAGGAGACGGACTTCGGGGTGCGGAAGTTCTCGCCCGAGGGACGGATCGCCTCGTGCGCCTCCTGCGCGTTCTTGCTCTTCGACTTGTAGGCGCGCGGCTTCAGCGGCACCGCGGTGTCGCCGTAGAGCGCGACGGCCTGGCTGCGCGCGGCTTGCACGGCCTGGGTGCTCAGCGCGACGGAGTCGGTTCGCATATAGGTGATGTAACCCTTTTCGTACAGCCGCTGCGCGACGCTCATCGCCTGCTTGGCGCTCATCGAGAGCTTGCGGCCCGCCTCCTGCTGCATGGTGGAGGTGGTGAACGGCGCGTAGGGGCTGCGGGTTCCCGGCTTCGCCTCGACCTTCGTGACCGAGCCTGTGCCGGCGGCGTCGACGGCGAGTGCGAGCTCAGCGGCCTGCTTCTCGTCGAGGATGACGACGGCCTTCTTGAGCTTTCCGTTGTCGTCGAAGTCGGTGCCTCGGGCGAGCTGGCCGCCGTCGACACGCACAAGACGAACCTTGAACGCTGACGACGACGACGCGAGCGCCTCGACGTCCCAGTACTCGGCGGAGACGAACGCCATGCGCTCGCGCTCTCGTTCGACGATCATGCGGGTGGCGGCGGACTGCACGCGTCCGGCAGACAGGCCCGTCTTGACCTTGTACCAGAGCACGGGCGATACGTCCCAGCCGTACAGCCGGTCGAGGATGCGGCGGGTCTCCTGCGCGTCGACGAGGTCGGTGTCGAGCTCACGGGTGTTGCCGATGGCCGCCTGGATCGCGTCCTTCGTGATCTCGTGGAAGACCATGCGCTTGACGGGGACCTTCGGCTTCAGAGTCTCGAGCAGGTGCCAGGCGATGGCCTCGCCTTCGCGGTCCTCATCAGTGGCGAGCAGGAGCTCGTCGGCGGTCTTGAGCGCACGCTTGAGTTCGGCGACGGTCTTCGTCTTGCGATCGGAGACGACGTAGTAGGGATCGAAGTCGTTGTCGACGTCGATCGAGTACTTCCCGTACGCCTGCTTGTCGGCGGCGGGGATGTCCTTCTTGTCTGCGAGGTCGCGGATGTGGCCGACGGAGCTGAGCACCTCGTAGCCATCGCCGAGGTATCCCTGAATCGACCGCATCTTCGTCGGGGACTCGACAATGACGAGCTTCTTGCCTTCAGCCAAGGGAGCGTCCTTTCTTCGAAGCACACCATACACACCGCCGTGATGGGTTGGTCACAGTGGTCGCCTGCATTTTCGCCGGAAAGTGCTCGTGCCGCCGTCAGGATCCCTCGGGTGGCCCAGCACGGGCTCGGGAGACGGCAGCGAGTCCAGCGTACGCCGCGTTCACCTGCACAGTCGCCACGAAGCCCTCGACGGCACACTCGGTGAGGGCCGCGCCTGAGGCAGCCGCGACCCGCGCGGCGAGGGCGCACGGGTCGTCGGCCGTGACGATCGCACCGCTGGCCGCGTCGGCCGCGGCG
>NZ_JAPFGV010000003.1:0-268614 GCF_059803615.1 Microbacterium sp. SWDP-B6
GCCGGCTACCCGTCGACGCCTTGGTGAGCCATTACCTCACCAACAAGCTGATAGGCCGCGAGCCCATCCCCAACCAACAAATCTTTCCAGTAGCTGACCATGCGGTCGCCACTCGTATCCAGTATTAGACGCCGTTTCCAGCGCTTATCCCAGAGTCAGGGGTAGGTTGCTCACGTGTTACTCACCCGTTCGCCACTGATCCCACAGAGCAAGCTCCGTGTTCACCGTTCGACTTGCATGTGTTAAGCACGCCGCCAGCGTTCATCCTGAGCCAGGATCAAACTCTCCGTAAAAAAGAAATGCATACGACACCGGGAAAACGGTGACGCAGCGAGTTTGATGCTGACCAAAGAGACAAATTCATTGCTGACTTCATCCGAATGCCAACCCCACAAGGAGGTTGGTCTTTGATCCAAAGGAATTCTCACCCAGCCGAAGCTAGACGAGGATAATTTGGCATTTGACAAGTGCACGCTGTTGAGTTCTCAAGGATCGGATGCTCCCACGACCCAGTCATCACAACCAGGCCCGAAGGGCAACTTTTCTATCTTATCTTCGCATTTCCGGCTGTCAAATCGACACGCCGTGATGTTCAGAACCAGATCTGCAGCTCGGGGCTCAAGGCCGCCGAGGCAACTTCACTAGCTTATCCGTTCCGGACTAGCTGTCAAATCGACCGCTTGTCCGTAGTGGAAGCTCCAGCTCAGACAGAAGTGTGTCTGCGATCTGCTCCGAGGAGCTGATCGAGTGGAGGTGGTTCTCCGCTTGAGGGGGGTGAAGCTCTCGGCCTCTCCGCTTCCCTGTGGGGCGAACAAGTAATAAGTTACGTGGGTTCCGGGGTTCCGGCAAATCCGGGTTGTCCGCCGGGCGTGTCGCCCGGCGGACAGGGGAATCAGGCTCCGAGGACCAGCTTCAGCTGCTCGACCGCCCAGTCGAGCTCGGTCGCCCGGATGACGAGCGGCGGCGCGATGCGGATGGTCTGCCCATGCGTGTCTTTCACCAGCACCCCACGGTCGAGCAGCTTCTCGGCGATCTCACGCCCGGTGCCCTTGGCGGGGTCGATGTCGACGCCTGCCCACAGGCCGGCGATGCGCACCTCGGTGACGCCATGACCCTTCAGCGGTTCGAGAGCGGCTCCGAGGTGAGCGCCGAGTGCGCGAGCGCGCTCCTGGAACTCCCCCGATTCGAGCATCTCGACGACCCGCAGCCCGACGGCCGCGGCGAGCGGGTTGCCTCCGAAGGTCGAGCCGTGCTCGCCCGGACGGATGACTCCGAGCACGTCGGCATCGCCCACCACAGCGGACACCGGCAGGATGCCGCCGCCCAGCGCCTTGCCCAGCAGGTACAGGTCGGGCACGACACCCTCGCGGTCGCACGCGAAGGTCTCGCCGACACGTCCGAGCCCGGACTGGATCTCATCTGCGATGAACAGCACGTTCTTCTCGTCGCAGATCTCGCGGATGCGGCGCAGGTATCCCTCCGGCGGGATCACCACCCCGCCCTCACCCTGGATCGGCTCGATCAGCACGGCGGCGGTGTCGTCGGTGATCGCCGCGGCGACGGCATCCGCATCCCCGTAGGGGACCACGTCGAAGCCCGGCGTGTAGGGACCGAAGTCCGCCCGCGCCTGCTCGTCGTCGCTGAAGCTGACGATCGTGGTGGTGCGGCCGTGGAAGTTCCCGGCGGCGACGATGATCCGCGCCCGGCCGTCCGCGATGCCCTTGACGCGGTACCCCCAGGCTCGGGCGACCTTGATGCCCGTCTCGACCGCTTCGGCGCCCGTGTTCATCGGCAGCACCATGTCTTTGTCCGCCAGCTTCGCGAGCGCCGCCGCGAACGGCTCGAGCCGATCGCTCTGGAATGCCCGGCTGACGAGCGTGACCCGACCGAGCTGCTCGGTGAGAGCAGCCACGAGCGCGGGATGCCGGTGGCCGAAGTTCACAGCCGAATAAGCGGCGAGCAGGTCGAGGTAGCGCTTGCCCTCGACATCCGTCACCCAGGCTCCGTCACCGCGGGCGATGTTGACCGGCAGGGGGTGATAGTTGTGGGCGACGTGCGGCTCAGCCGACACCTCGGCGTCGACCGCGGTCACGCCTCACCGCGCAGTTCGAGGGTGCAGCACTTGATGCCGCCGCCGCCGAGCAGCAGCTCGGAGAGGTCGATCATGATCGGGTTGTAGCCACGCTCGCGCAGCTGCTTCTCGAAACCGAGGGCGCGCGGCGAGATGACCACGTTGTAGCCGTCGCTCGCGGAGTTGAGACCGAACACCGATCCGTCTTCGTCGGACACGAGGATCGCATCCGGGAAGCGCTCCTCGAGGACGGCGCGGCTCTCGTCGTCGAAGGCGCCGGGCAGATACGCGATGTTCGCGCGCTCGGGGCCGCCGTTCTCGACGCCCTGCACGGGGTCGAGCACCGCGATCGCGGTGTCGAGGTGATAGAAGCGCGGGTCGACGAGGTTGAGAGACACGACCTCGCGGCCGAACACCTCCCCGACCTCGCGGTGGCTGTCGCCGGTCGAGCGGAACCCGGTGCCCGCGAGGATCACATCGCCGACGAGCAGGAAGTCACCCTCGCCCTCGTTGACCTCTTCGGGGAGCACGGTGTCGTAGCCGGCACCGCGGAACCAGTCCGCGAACGCGGGGGCCTCTCCCTGACGCTCGACGAAGCGGAACTTCGGCACATAGGCGCGGCCGTCGATCAGGAACCCGCCGTTCGCGGTGTAGACCATGTCGGGATACCCGGCGAGGGGCTCGATCAGCTCGACCTCGTGGCCGAGCTCGAGGTAGAGGTCGTGCAGCTTCTGCCACTGCTCGACGGCCCGTGCGGTGTCGGTCGGCTTCGCCGGCTCCATCCACGGGTTGATCGAGTAGTTCACCGTGAAGTGCGACGGCTTGCACATCAGATAGTGACGGTGGTGTGCGGTGCGGACCGGGGTTGCGGTCTCGGATGCCGGCGCGGTGGTTTCGACAGACATGGGGCTCCTCGAACGGATGCGGCGGACGCTGTCCAGGGGCCCGGCGGTCCTTCGACCCGCGTCGCTCGGTGAGAGCCGACGCCAGGGGGAAGATGCGACTCG
This sequence comes from Microbacterium sp. SWDP-B6, assembly GCF_059803615.1. Classification (NCBI taxonomy): domain Bacteria; kingdom Bacillati; phylum Actinomycetota; class Actinomycetes; order Micrococcales; family Microbacteriaceae; genus Microbacterium; species Microbacterium sp. SWDP-B6. Next base: position 3,079 of record NZ_JAPFGV010000003.1, read on the forward strand.
GGCACGCCAGCATCCATTCTGTCATCCGCCCCTGAACGCCGCCAGAGCGCGGCCCGTCGCGGTCAGGGTCCGTGCACGACCACCTTGCCCACCGTGTGGCCCGCTTCGAGGTGGGCCAGGGCGGCGGATGCCTCGTCGAAGGGGTACTCCCGCTCGACGACCGGCGTGATGCGCCCCTCAGCGGTGAGCTCGAGCAGCTTGGCGAGGATCTCGGGGCGCGGTGTCGCCGCCAGCGGGCGGATGCGGCGACGCGACCCGATCGACAGGAACACCGCCTTGAGGATGCGAGGTATCGGCCCGAGGACGTGCCCTCCGTCGCCTGCCACGAGCACCACCGAGCCGCCGGGCACGACGAGGCGCTGCAGTTCGCGAAGGCCCAGGCCGCCGGCGATGTCGATCACCGCGTCGAAATGCGCGGCCGGCAGGTCGGCCAGCGGTGAGGTGCGGTGGTCGAGGGTGCGCACGGCGCCGAGGTGCTCGACGAGCCGGAAGTTGCGTTCTCCGCACGTGGCCCAGACCTCGGCCCCGCGCAGCGCTGCGAGCTGCACGGCGAATGTGCCGACTCCCCCGGACGCACCGATCACGAGAACGCGCGGGATGTGTCCGGCCGCAGTGCCCTTGGCGGCACGGAAGCCGATCCCCGCACGGTCGAGTGCCTGCCAGGCCGTGCCCGCCGAGATCGTCAGGCACGCGGCGGTCTCGGAGGTGACGTCGGGCGGGATCGGCACGAGACGCGCAGCGGACGCAGCGACATGCGACGCGAGTCCCCCGCCCCCGGTGAGCTCGCCGACGACACGCTCTCCGAGCTCGGCGCCGATCGCGTTCGGGCCCACTGCCACGACGGTTCCGGCGACCTCCATCCCGCGCACCGGGTACTTGGGGCGCGTCAGCCCGAAGATGGGGCGCACGAGCAGCGGATCGCCGAGCATGAGACGCACGTCGCCGGCGTGGAGCGCGGTCGCCTCGACTCGCAGCACCACCTCGCCCGACCGCGGGGTGGGAACGGGGATCTGCTCGAGGCGGAAGCCATCGGCCGAGCCGTAGGTCTCGCGACGCCACGCCGGCATCATCTCGGTCTCGTTCGTCGGGGTCTTGTCGGTCTCGGTCACGTCACACCTCCGTGCTCGTGGGTTGCGGGTACTGGAACAGGTCGTCGAGCCCCACGCCGAAAGCGCGGGCGATCTGGAACGCGAGCTCGAGCGACGGGGAGTACTTCTCCTGCTCGATCGCGATGAGCGTCTGCCTGGTCACGCCGATGCTGCGGGCGAGTTCGGCCTGGGTGAGTCCGGCCGCTTCGCGGTGAGCGCGGATGCGGTTGGAGACGAGCGTGGGCTTGACCATCAGACGAGTCCCCGACGGTAGGCGACGACTCGCGCGACGCTGCCGACCATGGCCGAGACGGCGAACCCCGCGAACATGGTGTTGGCGATCCAGAAGAGGTCGGCGCCCACCGCGCAGAGGGTGATCACGCCGAGACCGGCGATCACGACGAAGGACTGTTCGACCCGACTGCCCATGCGGCTGATGTCGCGGTCGCGGACATCGGACTTGCCGACCCCGTCGGGATCCTTCGCACCGGCGATCATCCCCCAGACGATGCTGAGCACGATCGTGGCCACGATGCCGAGACCGATCGTCCACATCATGAGCGGGAACCAGTCGACATCGGTCACCGGTCCGCCGGCGGCCTGCTGCAGCACGATGACGACATACGCCCCGATCACCACCGCGCCGACGATGAGACCGGCCCAGGCGTTGCGCTCTTCGTAGACCATGATGCCTCCCATGTAAAAGATTCTTGACACGACAGTACGCCTGCGGCATCCGCTGTGTCAAGAATTCTTTACATGCGCGGTCTGTCGGTCGGGTCGCATCGACAGGGGTGGTCGAAAGAGCATCCGAATCGCCCGTTTCGGATGCTCTTTCGACCACGCACAGCGGCGGTAGGTGCGTGGTCGACCGCGGGTGAGGGGATGCCGGAGATGGCGAGGGCGGAACGGATGCCGAAGCGCGACCGCCTCAGATGACCGCGGCGCTCCAGTCGTCGGGGTTGCCGTAACGGTGCGCGGTGATCGCGATCGCCTGCTCGTGCACGAAGGGCAGCAGCTCGATGCGCCCGGCAGAGGTGACCTCGCCGTCGTACACCGCGAGGTCGGGGTCGCCGCCCACAGCCGCGGCGAGCGCACGGTGCAGCGCGGACACGGATTCGCGCGGGCCGACCAGTCGTGCCCGGCTCGGGCGCAGCTCGTCGTCGCCGAGAGACTCGCGCACCCCGCTCGAGTCGCCGCGACGCCGCATCCGCTCGATCCATTCGTCGTCGGTCTCCATGTAGACGACCGCGCCGAGTTCGGCGAGCGCGTGGCGCACTGCCGGGGGCAGCCCGACGGGGGTCGACAGCACGAATCCGGCCCCGGCGCGCACCGCGGCGATGACGACGCGCAGCAGCTCCTGCCAGCCGGCGTCCGCAGTGGCCCTGATCGCGACCGGCACCGGGCGGTAGCGGAACAGGTTGCGCTCGACACCCAGGTGAGACACATCGCGCACCTGGCCGAACTCGCGATCCCACGCGAGGGCGTCCGACAGCGCCGAACGTCGCAGCCACTCGAACGCCTCGAAGCCGAGCGAGGGCTGCGCCGCCTCGATCAGGTCGGTGATGCGCGAGTCGAGCCCACGCAGATGCAGCGTGCTCGACACCGTGCCGGATCCGCTCGAGCGCCAGGACCCGAGCCCGATCAGGTAGTTCGGTCCGCCCGCCTTGGCCCCGGGGCCGACCGATGAGCGCTTCCACCCGCCGAACGGCTGACGCTGCACGATCGCGCCGGTGATACCGCGGTTCACATAGAGGTTTCCGGCCTGCACCCGGTCGAGCCACAGGGCGAGCTCGGCCGGGTCCTGCGTGTGCAGTCCCGCCGTCAGGCCGTACTCGACCGCGTTCTGCAGCTCGATCGCCCGCTCGAGCGTCGGGGCGTGCATGATGCCCAGCACCGGCCCGAAGAACTCCTCGGTGTGGAAGCGCGACCCCGGCTGCACCCCGACGCGGATGCCCGGCCGCCAGAGCCGACCGGTGGGGTCATCGTCCGAGAGGGCGGGCTCGATGAGCCACTTCTCGTCGCGGTCGAGTTCGGTGAGCGCCCAGGCGAGCTTGCCCTCGGGACGCTCGATCACGGGCCCGACCTCGGCCAGCGGATCGGTCGGCCAGCCGACGTGCAGCGACCGAGTCGCATCGGCCAGCTGACGGGCGAATCTCTTCGACCGCCCGACCGGTCCGACGAGGATCGCGAGCGACGCCGCCGAGCACTTCTGCCCCGCATGCCCGAAGGCGCTGCGCACCAGATCGGCGACGGCGAGATCGAGATCGGCCGACGGGGTGATGATCATCGCGTTCTTGCCGCTCGTCTCGGCGAGCAGCGGCAGGTCGGGCCGCCACGAGCGGAACAGGGCAGCGGTCTCCCATGACCCGGTGAGGATGACGCGGTCCACCGACTCGTGCGAGATCAGCTCACGGCCGAGGTCGCCCTCCTCGATGTCCACGAGCGCGAGCACATCGCGCGGAACACCGACCTCCCACAGGATCTCGGCGATGACGGCGGCGCAGCGGCGCGATTGCGGGGCGGGCTTGAAGACGACTCCCGAGCCTGCGGCGAGCGCGGCGAGCACTCCCCCGGCCGGGATGGCGAGCGGGAAGTTCCACGGTGGGGTGACGACGGTGACGCGCGCGGGTTCGAATGCGGCGCCGGCGACGGCATCCAGCTCTCTGGCCTTGGCTGCGTAGTAGCGGGCGAAGTCGACGGCCTCGCTGACTTCGACGTCGGCCTCGGCGAACACCTTGCCGGTCTCGGAGGCGGCGACCTCGATGAGGTCTCCGCGGCGCCCCTCGAGTGCGGCCGCCGCGCGCAGCAGCACCTCGGCGCGTTCGGTGGCCGGCCGCGCGCCCCACAGAGCAGCGGCCTCCCGCACCCCGGCGATCGTGCTCTCGAGCGTGTCGGCGTCGTCGACGCGGGCCGCGTCGATCGTCGAGACACCGAGCGTCGAGTCGGCGATGCGCTTATGGATCTCGCGCGCCCAGTCACGGTTGGCCGGAAGCGACGGATCGCTGTCAGGAGTGTTCGCGAAGCCGGGAGCACCGCCGGTCGCCTCGTCGAGCTCGCGCGGGGCATAGACCGCCGTCTCGAGGAACGGCCCGCCCGTGTCATCCGCACCGCGGGAGATGCCGAGCACCGCCTGGGTCAGACCCTCTTCGGGCGCGGGCGCCACGGGCACCGGGCGCATCGACTCGTGCACCGGCGCCAGTCGGTCCTGGCCGCGCAGCGCGCCCACCCGCAGCGTCGGCGACGTCGAACGATCGAGGGCGTCGAGGAACCTGTCCCGCTCGCGCACGAAGAGCGACTCGTCGTCGCCCAGCCGGAACGCGGCGGAGAGGAAGTTGTCACTCGACGCGTTCTCTTCGAGCCGGCGGACGAGATAGCTGATGGCGACATCGAACTCGCCCGGGTTCACGACCGGCACGTAGAGCAGTACCTCGCCGACCTCGCGCGACACGGCTTGCACCTGCCCCTGCGCCATGCCGAGCAGCATCTCGAACTCGACCGACGGCTGGGAGTTCGAGGCCGTGGTCGCGGCAGCGGCGTCGACTCCGCCCGCTCGAACCCCGCGCTCCCCCGCGAGCAACCAGGCATAGGCGATGCCGAACAGGTTGTGGCCCGCGATGCCCAGGCGCACCGCGTCGACGTTCTCAGGCCGCAGCGCCCAGTCGAGGCAGCGCAGATAGTTGGCGTCGGTGTCGAGCTTGGTGTCGTAGGTGGCCTGAGCCCATCCGTGCATGCGAGCCTCGACCCGCTCCATCGCGAGGTTGGCTCCCTTGACGAGCCGCACCTTGATGGGGGCTCCGCCATGGTCGACCCGCTCGCGCGCCCAGGCGGTGAGCTGCTGCAGTGCCGGCAGGGCGTCAGGCAGATACGCCTGAAGCACGATGCCCGCCTCGAGACCGTCGAGGCGGGGATCCTCGAGGATGCGGGTGAACACCGCGATCGTCAGGTCGAGGTCGCGGTACTCCTCCATGTCGAGGTTGATGAAGGTGCGATCCGAGGCGGCCGTCAGATACAGCGGAAGCAGTCGCTCGACGACCGACTCGACGACCTCGTCGAACGCCCACATCGAGATGTGGCTGACGATCGCCGACACCTTGACCGACACGTAGTCGACATCGGGGCGACGGATCAGCTCGTGGATGCCGTCGAGCCGCCGCCGCGCCTCGTCCTCACCCAGCACCGCCTCACCGAGCAGATTGAGGTTGAGCCGAGCGCCCGATTCACGGATCTTCGCGATCGCCGGTCCGAGCTTCGCGGGGCGGGCGTCGACCACCAGGTGGCCGACCATGTCACGCAGCACCCGACGCGCGATGGGCACCACGGGGGTCGGCAGCATCTGAGCGACGCCGCCGCCGAGCCGCACGGCAGACCGCAGGTACCAGGGCAGGAAGTCGGGCACGATCGGAGCGATGCGGTGCAGCTGGGATGCCGCGGCGCTCAGGCTCTCGGGGCGCATGACGCCGTCGACGAATCCGAGCGTGAACGGCAGCCCGTTGGCATCCTGCAGCACACCGGCGAGCCGCTCTGCCGCCGGATCGACATCGGCGGCCGCTGCCTCGATCACCCAGCGGCGGGCGAGCTCGACGGCACGGTCCGCGAGCGAGACGGATTCGGGATCCGCGGTGGGCATCGGGTCGGCCATGAGCTCAGCCTAGGACTGCAGTGCCCGCCTGCCGTTGAGCGACGGTCGCGTCGGGTGGTTCCGGTCGCAGTTCATGCCGTCGCTCGTGCGAAGGCACGCCACGGAGGGCGACCGGAACCGGGGCGGAAGCGCTCAGAGCGCGGCGATCATCTCGTCGTAGCCCGCACGGAAGGTCGGATACTCGAGATCGCCGAGGAACTCCTGCAGCAGGCGCCCCTCCAGCACCGTCCCGCCGCCGACCTCCGGATCGAGGTGCGGGGGCGGCTCGACTCCGAGGCGAGAGGCGATGTGCGCGACGACGTCTCCGAGCAGCACGGGCTCGCGGTCGACGGCATGGATCAGCGGGGGCGCGGAGTCGGCCCGCAGCATCGCCTCGAGCAGCCGCACGAGATCGGTCTCGTGGATGCGGTTGGTGCGGCGCGTGTGGTCGACCGCTGCGCCCTCGCGCACCCGCCGGATGAGGAAGTCGCGACCGGGTCCGTAGATGCCGGCCGGGCGCACGATGCGCGCACCGAACAGCTCCATCGCCAGGTGCTCGCCCTCGACCAGATCGCCGCCCCGCTCGCTCGACACCTTCGGCGCATCGCGCTCGGTCAGCGGTGTCTCGCCGGGGCGTCCCTCGAACACGCGCGTCGACGAGACGAACACGACCCTCTCGGGCATCGTCGGCAGGGCCTTCGCGAGCCCCCGCAACGCCGGTGGATAGATCGAGTCGCCCTCGGTGCTCGGCGGCAGAGTGATCACGACCGAGTCGAACTCCGGCAGCTCACGGTCGAGCGGATGCCGCAGATCCGCCTCGATGGTCGGGAACGGCATGTCGCCCGCGCTGCGCCGCATGGCCGTGACCTCTGAGCCCTGTGCGACGAGCCGTTCGCCGAGGCGGATGCCGAGCTTGCCGCATCCGACCAGCAGCACCGAGCCCGGCGTGCGCGTCTCGAGACCCCACGGATCGGTCACGGCGTCAGCTCCACACGCTCGGCGCCGGGGTGCGCACGGGAGGCAGAGCGGATGCTGCGGCCCAGTCGTGCACCCAGGAGTCGATCTCGGGCACACCCTCGGGCTTGCCGACGGCGGCGAACAGCTCTTCGTTGCTGACCGTGCCGCCGGTGCGACGCAGCATCCTCGATCGCACGATGACGCGGGCGTAGATCTCGCCGCCGACGACCGCCCTGTGCTCGAGGAACACCGCCTTGTCGTCATGACCGATGAAGCGCGACTGCACCTCGAACCGCTGCCACAGCTGCAGCGACTTGCGGAACGTCACGGTCTCGCTCGAGACGACGGCATACCAGCCGCGTTCATTCATGGCGTCGAACAGCCCTGTGCGGATCAGCAGATCCCACCGGCCGAGGTCGAAGAGCGACAGGTATCGGCCGTTGTTCATGTGACGGAGGATGTCGATGTCGGTCGGCAGCGTCGTCAGCCGGATGCTGCTGACCGATGCTGCGTCGAGGGTCTTGCCTCGCCGCACGCGGCGACGGGCGGAGAGGATCACGAGGAGAGTGCGCCAGATCACGTTCACGAGGACTGATCGTAGCCATCGGCGAACGAATCACGAACATCGTTGTGCGATCCCTCCAGCCGCTCACCCGCGGTCTGGGAACGCTCCCGCTCGATTTCCGGTTCGCGGAGGCCGCGCGTAGAGTCGCGCTATGAGCGCCGAAGCCCAGCCTGAAGTCATCGTCCGTCCGGTCCGTGATGTGGATGCGGAAGCCCTTGGTCGCGTGCACGCGCAGTGCTGGCACGAGACCTACGACCACCTGATCAGCAAGGCAGCCCTCGAGAAGGTCTCGCCCCGTCGCATGGCCGAGCTGTGGACGCACTGGGCCGCTCAGGGCCCCGAGTTCACGATGCGCGCCGCCCTCGTCGACGGCGAGATCGTCGGCTTCGTCGGCTCCGGCCCTGCCCGCGACAAGGACGCGCCCGCGTTCCGCGAGCTGTACTTCATCTACCTGCTCGACGCGTACCACTCGACCGGCATCGGCCAGAAGCTCTTCGATGCGGCCGTCGAGAAGGACGAGCCCCTCTACCTGTGGGTCGCGGAGGACAACCCCCGCGCACATCGCTTCTATACGCGCAACGGCTTCGCGCTCGACGGCGCCAGCCACACCGAGCCGTTCCTCGGCGAGACGCTCACCGAGGTGCGCTTCGTGCGCTGATCTCTGCGTCTCGTGACCACCGCGTTCACGATGCAGCACGACACGGCCCCCGCCCATCGGCGGGGGCCGTCTCTGTGTGCCCGGTTGCAGTCTGTGCGGAAGACAGGATCGTGTCAGCGGCCAGACACGGTGCCGAAGAGCTTCGCGATCGGGGCGATGACCAGCGGGCGGGCGGCGACCCAGCCGAGGGCGATCACCACCAGGGAGGCCACGAAGACCCAGAAGCCCGTCCAGCCGACGGCATCCGACGACGCGTACATGTGGTTGAGGTTGCGCAGGAAACCGGTGAGGAACACCAGCGCGACGTGTCCGATGATGAACACCACGAAGTAGATCATGACCGGGAAGTGCAGCGCACGGGCCCACTCGATCGGATACGCCCTCGACAGCCGCTCGGCCTTCTTGGGCCACATGCCCGACATGCGGAATCCGGTGGCCGCAGCGAGCGGCGCCGCGATGAACACGGTCACGAAATAGGCCAGCTGCTGCAGGCTGTTGTAGTTCACCCAGCCGTGCTCGGTCGGCCAGTCGAAGGACACGTACTGCAGCGCCGCCGACAGCGCGTTGGGGATGACCTCCCAGCTGGTCGGCACGATGCGCGCCCAGTGTCCGGTGACGAACAGCAGCACGACGAAGATCACGCCGTTGACGAGCCACAGGATGTCGAGCGCCTGGTGGAACCAGATCGTCAGGCTGACCTTGCCCTTGGGGTCGCCTCGCGGGGTCCAGAAGGCGGTCGGCCGCTTCTCGTTGCGGATCCGCAGACCCGACCGGATGATCAGCACCATCAGGAACACGTTGAAGAAGTGCGCCCAGTTGGTCCACGGCGCGAACCCGGGCTCGACGGCGACGGCCGGCTCGTATTCGCCGGGAAAGGCCGCGAGGAAGTCCTGCATGACGGGGAAGCTCAGCAGCGCCCGCACGAAGGCCACGGCTGCCGCGGCCAGGATGCCGAGGGCCGCGGCCCCGAGCAGACCGGCGATCGCCTGGGTCCAGGAGGGTCGAGGACGAGCGGATGTCGGAGCGGTCGCCGTGATGTGACGCGGCGCGCTGCCGTTCCAGACCGTCTGCGGGGTGGGCAGCGGCATCGAGGGATCGCCGAGGGCGAAGGATGCGGCTGCCGGGGCCACGGCCGTGGACGGACCGGCGACCGAAGTATCCTCCCGGTCGTCGGGCGAGGACGGCGAAGCAGACGGAGACGAAACGCGCTCGATGACCACGGCTTCAGTGCCGGCGGGCGGCCAGGGCTCGCCTCCCGGTGTGCGCGGAAGACCGCGACGCACGGATGACGCGGTGGCGGCCGCGCTCGCAGCGTGGCGCGTCTCGTCTCGTCGCTGCGCTCCTCGCTCGACGCCCGGGGAGGGAGCGGCGCTCTCGACGACCGGGGAGGGAGCGGCGCTCTCGACGACCGGAGAGGCGACAGCCGCAGCGACGGCCGGGGGCGCACTCTCCTGCTCGTCGAGCGATGACGGCGACGCCGACCGAGACGAAACGCCCTCCGCACCGATAGGCACCACACCCGCGGGCGGCCAGGGCTCTCCACCCGGCGTGCGCGGAAGACCGCGACGCACGGATGCGGTGGGAGCGCTCGCAGCGTGGCGCGTGTCGTCTCGTCGCTCCGCTCCTCGCTCGACGACCGGGGAGGCAGCCTCCACCGGGTCGACGACCGGCGAGGCGACCGCCGACTCGACGACCGGCGAAGCGCTCTCCCGCTCGGCGACGACCGGGGACGCGCTCTCCTGCTCGCCGAGCGAAGACGGCGACGCCGACACGTCGCCTTCGCCGACGTCGACCGCGAGCCCGGGAGGCCACGGCTCGCCGCCGGGCACGCGCGGGAGTCCGCGCCTGAGCGTTCGCGTCGCCATGGCTACTTCTTCCGCGCCTCGAGGCCCGCGATCACCTGCGGGACGATCGTGAACAGGTCGCCGACGATGCCGAAGTCGGCGACGTCGAAGATCGGCGCCTCGCCGTCTTTGTTGATCGCGACGATGTTCTTGGCTGTCTGCATGCCCGCACGGTGCTGGATCGCACCGGAGATGCCGAGAGCGACGTACAGCTGCGGCGACACCGAGACACCGGTCTGACCGACCTGATGAGACTGCGGGATGTATCCGGCATCCACGGCGGCCCGCGATGCGCCGACGGCCGCACCGAGCGCATCGGCGAGCTCTTCGACGAGCACGAACTTCTCTTTCGACGCGAGTCCGCGGCCGCCCGAGACGACCCGGGTCGCCCCGCGCAGCTCGGGCCGGGACGACGTGGCCTCGACCGCTTCGACAGCGCCGACGGTGGCGGCAGGGGAGCCGGATGCCGCGACGGTCAGGGCTTCGACGGTCGGCGACGCGACCGCCTCTGCCCGAGCGTCGACAGCGCCCTGGCGCACGGTGATCACCGGAGTCCCGAATGTGGGGGCCGAGTCGGTGAGGTAGGCGCCGCCGTACACGGAGTGGTTCGCCACGATGCCCTCGTCATCTCGCGAGACGCCTACGGCATCGACCGACAGCGCCAGCTTCGCGCGCACCGCGAACCGGCCCGCGACGTCGCGCCCCGCGATCGAGTTCGAGATGAGCACGGCATCCGGTCGCACCTGCTCGAAGGCGGCATGCAGCGCATCGACGATCGGCACCGTGAGGATCGTCTCGTCGGCGTCGGCCGTCAGCACCACGGATGCTCCCGCCTCGGCGACCTTCGATGCGGCATCCGCGGATCCGCCGACGACGAGCGCGACCGGTGCGCCGACGGTCGAGGCGGCGCCGATCAGGGCCGCCGTGCTGCTGGCGGGGTTGCCTGCCGGGTCGAGGTCGACGACGACGAGGATCGGGTTCTCGGGGTAGGTCATGTCACACCAGCCTGTTCTGCACGAGGTAGTCGACGAGCTTCTCGGCGGCATCGCCCTCATCGACGATCTTCACGCCGGCCGCACGAGGCGGCTTCTCGGCGACCGACGTCATGATCGTGCGGGGAGCCGCGCCCGGGTCGGCCGAGACGCCGAGGTCGTCGAGGGTCAGGACCTCGAGCGGCTTCTTCTTCGCCGCCATGATGCCCTTGAAATTCGGGAAGCGCGCGTCGGGCAGCGCTTCGGTGATCGAGATGACGGCGGGAAGGGATGCCGAGATCGGCTGCGCTCCGGCATCCGCCCCTCGCGTGCCCGTGATGCCCTCAGCCGTGATCTCGACGCTCGTGAGCGCGGTCGCGTGCGCCCAGCCGAGGTGCTCGGCGAGCATCGCGGCCATCACTCCGCCCGAACCGTCGGTCGACAGGTTGCCTGTGATCACCAGGTCGGGTGCGCCGCGGCGGATCGCCGCCGCCAGGGTCTCCGCCGTGAGCCCGAGATCGGCTCCGGCGAGCTGCTCGTCGGCGATGTGCACGGCCGAGCCTGCGCCGATCGCGAGCGCCCGCCGCACCGACGCCGTCGAGCCGCCGGGAGCCATCGCCACGGCGACGACCTCGGTGCCCTCGTTCTTGTCGGCATGGCTCAGCGCGACCTCGAGCGCGCGCTCGGTGATCTCATCGAGAACGACGTCGCCGGCACCTCGCTCGGCGAGTCCTGTCTCGAGATTCAGCTTGCGGTCGCCGTAGGTGTCCGGCACCTCTTTGACCAGGACGAAGATCTTCATCGATTGCTCCTCACGACTGCGTCGATTCTAGTCCCCTGATACTGAGTCCCACCCGACGAGCGACTGAGGACCACTCGCCGTTCCGGCGGGCGCATCCCCGGAGTCCCGGCCCGATGCCCTACCGTAGAACCGTGGTCCGACCCCGTCCTCTGCCTGTCGATCCGCTCGCTGAGGCGAAGCGGCAATGGCTCGCGCACGGTTGGTCGGATGCCGCCGACGGCATGACCGTGGTCACCTCGGTGATGCGGGCCCAGCAGCTGCTGCTCGCCAGGGTGGATGCCGCTCTCAAGCCGTTCGCCCTGAGCTTCGCCCGCTACGAGATGCTGCGCCTGCTGGCGTTCAGCCGCTCGGGCCGCCTGCCGCTGTCGAGCGTGGTCGCCCGACTCCAGGTGCATGCGACGACCGTCACGAGCACGGCCGAGCGTCTGGTGCGTGACGGGCTGATCGTGCGCGAGCCGCACCCGCACGACGGCCGCGCTGCACTGCTCGCCCTGACCGACTCCGGCCGCGAACTCGTCGAACGCGCCACCTCCGCCCTCAACGCCGATGTCTTCGCCGACCCCGGGGTCAGCAAGGCGGACGCGACCGAGCTCGTCGCGATCGTGGCCCGCATGCGCAAGGCCGCCGGCGACTTCAGCGACCCGAAGCCGCAGCCGGACGCCCTCTGACATGGCCGAGTTCGTGCTCGAACGCGTGATCTCGGCTGCTCCCGCCCACGTCTTCGCGATCGCCCTCGACCCCGGGCTGCATCTGCGGTCGATGGCACGGTACGGCGAGACGATGGTCGAAGGTCCGGCGGGCGGCGTGTTCAGCGAAGGGTCGACCGTCACCTGGCGGGCACGGCACTTCGGCATCCCGTTCCGTCTGCGGTCGATCGTGTACGACGTCGATCCGCCGCGCGGGTTCCGCGACCGGCAGATCTCGGGACCCTTCGGCGCGTTCTGGCACGAGCACGTGTTCCAGGAGCACCCGCGGGGCACGCTGATGCGCGACACGATCAGGTTCCATTCGCCGTTCGGCCCGATCGGACGACTGGTCGACCGGCTCGTGCTCCGCGAGTACATGCGTCGCCTGATCGAAGCGCGCAACGACCAGCTGGCCGCAGAGGCGGAGGCCGAAGCAGACGGGCACGGGCGTACACTGCCCGCATGAGCGAGCTGCGCGTGCACACGACCCTCGAAGGCCGCGGTCCGGCCGCGGCGATCATCCTCTCCGACGAGCAGGTCGCGTCGTTCGGGGCGGGCAAGACCTTTCCGGTCGCCGTCACGATCGGAGGACGCACCGCACGTCTGCGCCTGGCCCGCATGGGCGGGCAGAACATGATCGGCTTCAGCAAAGCCGTGCGGGCCGACCTCGGTGTGGAGATCGACCAGGAGGTCGAGGCCGTCATCCGTCTGGATGCCGCCGAGCGCCAGGTCGACATCCCGCCCGCCCTCGCCGCGGCCCTCGATGCCGACCCTGCGCTGCGCGGGGCCTTCGACGCGCTCTCGTACTCCGTGCGCAAGGAGCATGCCCGCACCGTGGCTGACGCGAAGCAGGACGCGACCCGCGACCGCCGCGTCGAGAAGATCGTCGCCGCACTGCGCGGCTGAGCCGCCCGCCGCTCGTTCACAGCTCAGCATCAACCGCTGACCGGCGTGCCAGATCGGCGCCGACGGGACTCTATGGCGCCATGCATGCTGAATTGTGAACCGCCGGGCGCCGCCGCCTCCGCGGAGGTCAGCGGTTGCGGAAGTCGGGCGCACGCTTCTCCCGGAAGGCCGACATGCCTTCCTTCTGGTCCTCGGTGTCGAAGAGCGCGGCGAACGCCTTCTTCTCATGGGCCAGACCGTCGGCGAGCGTCGTCTCCATCGCGGCGTCGAGGGCGGCTTTGGCGGCGAACACCGACGGCAGCGACTTCGACGCGATCGTCTCGGCCAGCGTCGTCGCCTCCGCGAGCAGCTCGGATGCAGGCACCACCCGCGAGACGAGCCCGGAGCGCTCCGCCTCTTCGGCGCCCATGAACCGGCCGGACAGCACCAGCTCGGCCGCCTTGTAATAGCCGACGGCGCGGATCAGGCGCTGCGTGCCGCCCATGCCGGGGATGACGCCGAGATTGATCTCGGGCTGGCCGAACTTGGCGGTATCGGCGGCGAGGATGATGTCGCACATCATCGCGAGCTCGCATCCTCCCCCGAGCGCGAAACCCGAGACGGCGGCGATCACCGGGGTGCGCACCGCGGCGAACTCGTGCCAGACGCCGAAGTGGTCGGTCTCGAGCATCTCGGCGGCCGACATCGACTCCATCTCCTTGATGTCAGCACCCGCAGCGAACGCCTTCTCCGACCCCGTGACGACGATCGCGCCCACGCCGTCGTCGCCGTCGAACGCCACAGCCGCAGCCGTGACCTCCTCGGCGAGGCGGCTGTTCAGCGCATTGAGGGCCTCGGGACGGTTGAGGGTGATCCACCCGACTCGTCCGCGCTGCTCGACCAGGATCGTCTCGTACTCGGTCATCGTGAAACCCTCTCCGTCGTGGTCATCTCAGTATGTCGCGAGTGCGTCACACAGAGCCGTCGCGGATGTCGGTGATGATGCCCGAGAAGTCGCGGGTCGCGCCGTCTCCTGAGGCGAATGCCGCGTAGAGCTGCTGTGCGAGACGTCCCATCTGCGCATCGGTCGACGTCTGCTCGATCGCCTGCAGCGCGAGCCCGAGGTCCTTCGCCATGAGGGCACCGGCGAATCCGGGCTGGTAGTCGCGGTTCGCCGGGCTCGTCGGCACCGGCCCGGGCACGGGGCAGTTGGTCGTGATCGACCAGCACTGACCGGATGCCTGCGAGACCACGTCGAACAGCGCCTGATGCTCGAGCCCCAGCCGCTCGCCGAGCACGAACGCCTCGGCGACCGCGATCTGCGACACCGCGAGGATCATGTTGTTGCAGACCTTCGCCGCCTGCCCGAGTCCGGGGCCACCGCAGTGCACGATGCGCTTTCCCATGGCCTCGAGCAGCGGCAGCGCGGCCGAGAAGTCGTCGTCGGAGCCGCCGACCATGAAGGCGAGTGTGCCGTTCTCGGCGCCCACGACTCCGCCCGACACGGGGGCGTCGACGTTGCGATGCCCCGCGGCGAGCGCCAGCGCATGCGCCGCACGGGCCTCATCGACCGCGATCGTCGACGACTCGATGAAGAGGGTGTTCGGGCGGGCGGCGGCCAGCAGCTCGGTGCGGTAGGCGTCGATCACATGCCTTCCGGCGGGGAACATCGTGATCACCACGTCGGCGTCGCGCACGGCATCCGCTCCGCTCGCTGCGACCGGGATGCCGACGGTCTGCGCCGCCTCGACCGCAGCCGGCACCAGGTCGAACCCGTGCACCTCGTGCCCCGCCGCGACCAGGTTCTTCGCCATCGGCAGGCCCATGTGGCCGAGCCCGAGGAAGGCGATGCGAGTCATGATGCGCTCCGCATCCGGTCTTCGCCGCTCCGCTGGAGCGACGCCGACCCCGCGGGTCGGAGCATCTCGCGGCCGACGATCAGACGCATGATCTCGTTGGTGCCCTCGAGGATCTGATGCACCCGCAGGTCGCGCACGACCCTCTCGATGCCGTAGTCCTGCAGATAGCCGTATCCGCCGTGCAGCTGCAGCGCGCGGTTGGCGACGTCGAATCCGGCATCCGTCGCGAAGCGCTTGGCCATGGCGCAGCGCATCGTCGCGTCGGGCGCCTGCTCATCCACCGCCGAAGCGCCGTCCCTGACCATGAGGCGAGCGGCCTGCAGGTCGGTGCGCATGTCGGCGATCGCGAACATGATCGACTGCTTCTCGGCCAGCGGCTCGCCGAACGCGACGCGCTCGTGCACGTACTGCACCGCACGGTCGAGGGCCCACTGCGCACCGCCGAGCGAGCACGCCGCGATGTTGAGACGGCCGCCGTTGAGCGCCGACATCGCGATCGCGAAACCGCGTCCCTCGTCGCCGAGCATTCCGGATGCGGGGATGCGCACGCCGTCGAGGATCACCTGGCGGGTCGGCTGCGCGTGCCAGCCCATCTTCTTCTCGGGCGCGCCGAAGCTGAGGCCCTCGGCGTCTCCGGGAACCAGGAAGGCGCTGATGCCGCGGGCACCCGGCTCGCCGGTGCGCGCCATGACGACGTAGACCGCGGCCTCGCCGGCGCCCGAGATGAACTGCTTCACGCCCGTGAGCAGGTAGTCGTCTCCGTCGCGCACCGCACTCGTGGCGACGTTCGCGGCATCCGATCCGACGCCCGGCTCCGTCAGGCAGTACCCGCCGAACGCCTGCATCGCGGTGAGCGCGGGCAGCCACCGGCCGCGCTGCGCGTCATCGCCGTAGGTGTCGATCATCCAGACGACCATGTTGTGGATGGAGATGTAGGCGGCGACCGCGGGGTCGCCCTTGGCGAGCTCTTCGAAGATCGCGACCGTGTCGGAGCGACTGAGGCCGGTGCCGCCGAAGTCCTCGCGCACGTAGATGCCGCCGAGACCGAGTTCGCCGGCCTTGCCGAGCGACTCCCGCGGGAAGATGTGCTTCTCATCGCGCTCGGCCGCGAACGGGGCGAGCTCGGTGTCGGCGAAGTCCCGGACGGCGTCGAGAATGGCCTCGCGCTCTTCGGCGGTGGTGGTGACGGTTGTCATGGTCATGTCATCTCCTGGGGTCGTGCGTTTCGTCTCGGTCGGCTTCGCCGGCCTCGCTCAACGAACAAGAATCGTCAGTGCATGGTGGGGATCACGAAGCTCGCGCCGTCGCGGATCCCCGCAGACGGCCAGCGGCTCGTGACGGTCTTGGTCTTCGTGTAGAAGCGGAAGGCGTCGGCGCCGTGCTGGTTGAGGTCGCCGAATCCGCTGCGCTTCCACCCGCCGAACGTGTAATAGGCGATCGGCACGGGGATCGGCACATTCACACCGACCATGCCGACCTCGACGCGGGCGGCGAAGTCGCGGGCGGCGTCGCCGTCGCGGGTGAAGATCGCGACGCCGTTGCCGTATTCGTGCTCGGATGCCATGCGCAGCGCCTCCTCGTAGTCGGCGGCCCTGGCGATCACGAGCACCGGGCCGAAGATCTCCTCGCGGTAGATCGCCATGTCGGTGGTGACGTGGTCGAACAGCGTGGGGCCGAGATAGAAGCCCTGCTCGTGCCCCGGCACGGAGAACCCGCGCCCGTCGGCGAGAAGCGTCGCGCCCTCGTCGACGCCCTGCTGGATATAGCCCTCGACCCGCTCGACGGCAGCGCGCGTGACCAGCGGCCCGTAGTCGACGTCGGCTGAGAGCGACGGTCCGATGCGCAGCTGCGCCACACGCTCGGTGAGCTTGGCGGCGAGAGCGTCTGCGGTCTCCTGCCCCACCGGCACCGCGACCGAGATCGCCATGCAGCGCTCGCCCGCCGAGCCGTAGCCCGAGCCGATCAGCGCGTCGACGGCCTGGTCGAGATCGGCGTCGGGCATCACGATCATGTGGTTCTTGGCACCGCCGAAGCACTGCGCGCGCTTGCCGTGCGCGGCGGCCGTCGAGTAGATGTACTCGGCGATCGGCGTCGAGCCGACGAAGCCGACGGCCCGGATGCGGTCGTCGGTCAGCAGGGCATCGACGGCCTCCTTGTCTCCGTGCACGACGTTGAGCACGCCGGCGGGGAGTCCTGCCTCGAGGAACAGCTCGGCGATGCGCACAGGCACCGAGGGATCCCTCTCGCTGGGCTTGAGCACCACGGCGTTGCCGGCGGCCAGCGCGGGCCCCGCCTTCCACAGCGGGATCATGGCGGGGAAGTTGAACGGTGTGATCGCCGCGACGACGCCGAGGGGCTGCCGCATCGAGTAGACGTCGATTCCCGCACCGGCGCCGGTCGAGTATTCGCCCTTGAGCAGGTGCGGAGCCCCCGCGGAGAACTCGATGACCTCGAGGCCCCGCTGGATGTCGCCCTTCGCGTCGTCGACGGTCTTACCGTGCTCGCTCGCGAGCAGCTCGGCGAGCGACTGCATCTCGCGCTGCACCAGATCGAGGAATCGCAGCAGCACGCGAGCGCGCTTCTGGGGGTTCGTCGCGGCCCACTCGACCTGCGCGGCCTCGGCGTTCGCGATCACGTCGGCGACCTCGCCCGCGGAGGCCAGCGGCACGCGCGCCTGGACGGATCCGGTGCTCGGATCGAACACGTCGGCGAAGCGGCCCCCTTCTGGGGTGAGGTGCTTTCCGCCTAGGAAGTGGGGAATGGTACGAGTCATTGTGCGATGTCCCTTCGCGCCGTCGTTGGCACTATGACGATGGTACTTCGGGATCCGTCGATTTACTAGGGCGTCCTTGTATCGCAACCCCCAGGGTCGTGCTCTTTCCAGGAAAGCGCTTCCCGAGTAGGGTCGTCAGGACCGGTCATCGACCTCGACCCTGGAGACCCATGCACTACGGCGCCGACTACAACCCCGAGCAGTGGCCACGAGAGGTGTGGCCCGAAGACGTGCGGCTCATGCGCGAAGCGGGCGTGACGATGGTGAGCCTCGGCATCTTCTCGTGGTCGCGCATCCAGCCCGCCGAGGGTGAGTTCGACTGGGAGTGGCTCGACGAGATCATCGGGCTGCTGCACGAGGGCGGCATCCAGGTCGACCTCGCCACCGCCACCGCATCCCCTCCCCCGTGGGCCACGACCGCCTACCCCGAGATGCTGCCCCAGGATGCCGACGGCTCGACCTTCTGGCCGGGCAGCCGACAGGCCTTCGCCCCCTCGTCACCGGTGTACCGCCGCCTGGCCGCCGAGCTGGTCACGGCGCTCGCCGAGCGCTATGCGCATCATCCGGCCGTCGTGCTGTGGCACGTCAACAACGAGTACGGCTGCCATCTGCACTACGACTACTCCGACTCGGCGCGCGACGCCTTCCGGCTGTGGCTGCACCGCAGGTACTCGACGATCGACGCCCTCAACCACGCCTGGGGCACCGACTTCTGGTCGCAGCGCTACACGGCGTTCGAGCAGATCCTGCCGCCGCGCAAGGCGCCGTACAGCATCAATCCGACGAGCGTGCTCGACTTCAAGCGCTTCACCTCCGACACCCTGCTCGAGCTGTACGTCATGGAGCGCGACATCATCCGCGCCTCGGGTGCCACCCAGCCGATCACCACGAACTTCATGGGCGCGTTCCCGCCGGCCGACTACTGGAAGTGGGCCGCCGAGGTCGACGTGATCAGCGACGACAACTACCCCGACCCCAACGACCCCGAGTCGTTCCGCGGGGCGGCGTTCGCGCGCGAGCTGATGCGCGGCCTGAAGCCCGGCGTGCCGTGGATCCTCACCGAGCAGTCGACGAACGCCCTGAACTGGCGACCGACGAACGCCCCGAAGGCACCCGGCCAGATGGCGGCGATCAGCGCCCAGGCGGTCGGGCGCGGCGCCGACGGCATCATGTTCTTCCAGTGGCGGCAGTCGCGCCGGGGCAGCGAGAAGTTCCACTCGGCGATGGTGCCGCAGGCGGGGCTCGACACCCGCACCTGGCGAGAGGTCACAGAGCTCGGGGGTCAGCTCGCCCAGCTGCCCGACCTTCCTGACGTCTCGTCGCGGGCGAGGATCGCGCTCGTCTTCGACTGGGAGAACTGGTGGGCCATCGACGGCCGCGACCACCCGATCGCGCTCGACTACCTCACACTCGCGCACCGCTGGCATGCGGCACTGCACAGACAGAACCTCGCTGTCGACATCGTGAACACCACGAGCGACCTCAGCGCGTACTCGCTCGTCGTCGCACCGCAGCAGTACCTGCTCGGCGACGAGGGCGCGGCCAATCTGTCCGCCTATGTCGAGCAGGGCGGGAACCTCTTCATCTCGGCGTTCAGCGACGTGGTCGACCAGGACGACGCCTTCCGCGAGGGCGGGTTCATCGTCTCGCTGCGGGATGTTCTCGGAGTCGCGCTCGAGGACTTCGGGGCGCTCGTGCCGCCCGAGTCCGTGCGCTCGGCGGATTCGGCCGGAGAGGTCGCGAGCCACGCCGTGCCCGACGGGCCCGGCCAGTCGGAGGCACCGCTCGAGGGACCAGCGGGCCGGATCGTCGGGCAGTACTTCGCGGAAGAGCTGATCGTGCAGGATGCCGAGGTGCTCGGCCGCTTCACCGAGGGTCGCACCGCGGGGCGCGCGGCCTTCACTCGCAAGCGGGCAGGTGCCGGGAACGGCTTCTACCTCGCGACGATCCCCGACGATGCGGGCATGACCGCAGTGCTGGGCTGGCTCGCCTCCGAGGCCGGGGTCGCCGCCGAGATCCTCGGGCTCCCCGGGCACGTCGAGATCGCGCGCCGCGGCAGTATCCTCACCGTCATCAACCACAGCGCCGAGCCGATCGGCGTCGACGTGATCGGCACCGATGTGCTCACGGGCTCGACCGATGCACGCCGCGAGCTCGGCGCGTTCGGATGGGCGTTCATCGACACGAGCGACTCGCCACCACCGCACCACTCGCAGAAGGAGAACAGCTGATGCAGTACACCCGTCTCGGACGAGCCGGCGCTCGAGTGAGCCGCCTGGCCCTCGGCACCATGAACTTCGGTCCCGTGATCGATGAAGAGGCCTCGCGCGCCATCCTGGATCGCGCGGTCGAGGCCGGCATCGACTTCATCGACACCGCCGACGTCTACGGCGGAGGCCGGTGGGGCGACCACCCCGGGCAGTCGGAGGAGATCCTCGGACGCTGGATGAAGGACCGCGGCACCCGCGACGACCTGATCGTCGCCACCAAGGTGTTCGGCGTGATGGGCCCGCGATCGAACGATCGGGGTCTGTCGGCTGTGCACATCCGAGCCTCGGTAGACGCATCGCTGCGGCGACTCGGCACCGACCGCATCGACCTGTACCAGATGCACCACATCGACCGCGAGGTGCCGCTCGACGAGACGCTCAGCGCCTTCGCGACGCTGCGCGAGCAGGGCAAGATCACCTATCTCGGCAGCTCGAACTTCGCCGGCTGGCACCTCGCGCGCGTGCACGAGATCGCGGCGGCATCCGGCTATCCGGCCCCGGTGACCGAGCAGTCGCTCTACAACCTCACCGAGCGCACCGTCGAGCTCGAGGTCGTGCCCGCCGCGGAGCAGTACGGCATGGGGCTGCTGCCCTGGTCGCCGCTGGCCAGCGGACAGCTCGGCGGGGTGCTCCAGAAGACCGATCGCTCCCGGTCGAGTCTCGACGCGCTCGGCGACCGTCGTCCTGCGATCGAGCGCTACGAGACGTTCTGTGCCGAGCTCGGCATCCGCCCCGGTGTCGTCGCGATCGCCTGGCTGCTGCACCAGCCGGCCGTGACCGCTCCCGTGATCGGCCCGCGGACGATCGACCAGCTCGACTCGGCCGTCGAGGCGCTCGACGTGACGCTGGATGCCGAGACGCTCGCCGAGCTCGACCGCATCTGGCCGGGTCCCGGCGGTACCGCTCCCGAGGCCTACGCCTGGTAGCGAGCCGCACGAAGACCGGATGCCGGGGACATGAGCCCGGCATCCGGTCTCCTCGTTCTAGTAGACGATCACGGGCAGACTGCGCGAACCGCGCGAGTCCTGCCACGGTTCCGTGCCGTCGAATCGCACCGTGAGCAGGTGGATCCCCCGCCCGAGCTTCGGCACCGAGACCGTGGCCCTGCCCTTGTCAGCCGGCGTCAGCTCGATCGTGGCGACGACCTTGCCGCGGTCGTGCACCGTCACAGTTCCCACCGGGGCGCTGCCGTCGTCTGCGGTGACGGTCACCTTCACGGTCGCGCTCCTGCCCGCCTTCACGAGAGTGTCCGACGTGGCACGCACGCGGGTGTCGATCGGCTGCACCTGGTCGTCGACGAGCACGGCGACCGAGCGGGCGGGGATCGTCACGGTGCCGGTCGCGGCGTCCCAGGTGGTGGTCTTGACCACGGCATCCGCTCCGTTCGCCTGGGCCGGCGTCAGTGCGAACGAGCGCCCGGCCAAGCCGGTCACCGTCTGCGTGACCGGCGAGGGCGAGGAGTTGAACGCGACGAGTGCTCCGTCGAGCTCTGCGTCGGCATCGGGACCCGCCAGATCGTCGATCTGCATGAGGATCACGCCGGGCGCTGCGCCCGCTCCGCCGTTCGGGAACGTGACCTTCTGCTGGATCAGCTCGGCCGAGCCGAGACGCAGCAGGTCGACCTCGTCGCGGATGCGCAGCAGGTCGAGAGCGGATGCCTCGGCTGCCGCCATGTCGGCGGGGGCGGGCGTGAGCGCGGGGTCGGCGAGCAGCGGCGCCATGATCGGCCACTTCTCCTCATTGTCGGCGGCTGTCGGGAGCCCGGAGCCGAAGGTCGACTCCTGACCCGTCCAATCGATGCGGTTGAACCAGTCGCCCGAGTTGTAGCTGTTGCGGTCGAGGGACTTCGACCGCAACAGCTCGGTGCCGGCGTGCCAGAACGACGGAGACTGCGAGAGCGTCACGGTCGCGAGCTCCAGCGTGTTCATGCGCACGCGGTCGGCCATCGGGGTGTCCACCGGCAGCTTGAGAACCGAGAGGTCGTAGAGCGTCTCGTTGTCGTGCGCGTCGACGTAGTTGATCGTCTCGTCCGGCTGGTCGGCATAGCCCGCCGCCGAGCCGCGGTAGTCGATGGCCTCTCCGGCCGTCACTGCGCCGTCGCTCGTCGTGAACGTGAAGTCGCGCAGATTGCCTGCGAGCCCGAGCTTGACCAGATCGGTCTCGTGCCCGAGGTCGGCGAGCGCCTGCTCGACGGTGCCGTTGATCGGATCGCCGTTCGGATCGGTTCCGAGACCCGTGCCGAACCCCTGCCGGAACGTCGACGAGGCATCGACCGGGCTGCCGCCGTGCACGGCATCGCGCAGCCGGTCGTTGAACGTCCCGATGCCCGTGCCTCCGAGCTGGCCCTGTGTGGCCTGCTCGAACAGGGCGTTGTCGGCGACCTCGCCGAAGTTCCAGCCCTCGCCGTACAGGTGGATCGCGGATCCGTCGACGCCGTCCTTCTTGAGCGTCAGCGCGTCGAGCGCGTCACGGATCGCCTGCATGTTCGTCGTCGAGTGGTGCCCCATGAGGTCGAACCGGAAGCCGTCGACCTTGTAGTCGCGCGCCCAGGTCACGATCGAGTCGACCATGAGCTTCTCTGCAGCGAGGTGCTCGGTCGCGACGTTCTGGCAGCACGTCGAGGTCTCGACGCCGCCCGCCGCATTGAGCCGGTGGTAGTAGCCGGGAACCACCTGGTCGAGCACCGACTTCTCGGCCTGACCGGATGCCGCGGTGTGGTTGAACACCTGGTCGAGGACGACCTGCAGGTCCATGTCGTGCAGCGCGCCGACCATCGACCGGAACTCGCTGACCCTCGCCCCGCCGTCGGCATCGACCGCGTACGAGCCCTCGGGCGTCGAGTAGTGGTACGGGTCGTAGCCCCAGTTGAATCCGTCGGCATCGGCAACCGCCTGGATGCACGCCTGCTGCGCCGAATCGGCGGGGCCGAACGAGGCGAGGTCGCAGTCAGGCATCGCCTGCACCGCTCTGTCCTCCTCGATCGACGCGATGTCGAACGACGGCAGCAGGTGCACGGTGTTGATGCCGGCATCCGCGAGCTGCGTGAGCTGATCGGTGCCTGCGCTGTCACGGGTGAAGGCGAGGTAGGTGCCTCGCTCCGCAGCCGGAACCGTCTCGTCGCTGATCGAGAAGTCCCTGATGTGCAGCTCGTAGATCGCGCGGTCGACCGCCCGCTCCACGATCGGCGACGGCGTCTTCTGCCACTGCTTCGGCTGCCAGGCCTTGTCGTCGAGATCGATGGCGACCGAACGCTGCGAGTTCCGCGTGAGGGCGATCGAGTACGGATCGGTGACCTGGTTCGTCTCGATGGCCCCGGTGGTCGGAGCGTAGACGACGACCTCCCAGAGGTATTCGTCGCCCTTGAGATCCTTCTTGCCCTTCACCGACCACACACCCGACGCGGCATCCCATGTGGCCTCGTGGCGCACGGGGTCGCCCTCGGCACCCTCGTTCCAGGTGAGCAGCGTCGCGCTCTGCGCGGTCGGCGCCCACAGCCGGAACGTCGGGTTCTTGCCCGAGAACGTCACACCGAGATCGACGTCGTCGAGTGCAGCCGCGTAGACGTCGTCGAGCACACCCGCGATCTGCACGCCGGTGAACGCGGTGAGCGCTCCTGCCTCGTCACGCTGGGCGACCGCGAGCTGCGTGCGCAGCAGCGCCGCGGCATCCGCATCCGTCACCCGCAGGGCGAGGTAGCCGTCGAGCGCCGGGAATCGGGTGAGCTGTTCATCGGTCAGACCCCCGTCGATCACGTCGAGCGCGATCGGCTCCGCTCCCGCGACCTCGCCGTCGACCACGGCGAGTGACGCGTCTGCCGAGGGATAGAGCTGGAAGGCCGTCCTCTCTACGGACCCGAGCGTGGCCGGCCATGCGATCGTCTCGGCATCGACCCAGTGCGCGCGCTGCTCGCCGACGCCGGGGAGCTGCGGGGTGTCGCTGCCGACCTCGAGCACGTGCGTCGCCAGCGTGTAGCGGAACGACGTCACCGTGCCCTCGGTGGCGCTGAACGAGATGTTCGCGCCGTCGGGCACTCCGTCGGCTCCGTAGTTCTCGGCCCAGCTCAGGCCGTGCGCGACCTTGAGCTCGTAGGCGCCGGTCGGCAGATCCGCGGTCGAGAGCTCGTAGACGCCGTCGCGGTCGCCGTCGGCCATCAGGGTGCCGAGGCAGTCGGGCGACCAGTCGGCCGCACACCCGAGCTCGTCCTGCAGAGAGCCGGGCAGCGTCACGATGGGGCCGTCTGCCGTGGACTGCACGATGTTCGTGCGCGGGTCGAAGTAGAAGGTGATCGGCCCGCCCGCATGGGCGAGAGTGACGTTCGCGCCGTCCGGCACACCGTTCGCTCCGTAGTTGATCGCCCAGCTGCCGTTCACCGCAGCCTTGTACTCGTAGTCGCCCGCCGGCAGGTCGAAGGTCCCCTCCCACACGCCGTCGGCACGAAGGGTCAGCTTCGCCTTCTCACACGCCGGATCCCAGTCGCCCGCGCAGCCCATCTCGGAGTTGAGGCTGCCTGGCACCGTCACCATGTCGATCGGCGACTCGGGCTCCTCGCCCACTTCGAGCGTCACCGCGTTGCCGACCGAGGCATAGGTCGAGGCGGCGGCGTGATTGCCGGCGGCGTCGGTCGTCACCGCCCGATACTCGAGGAGCGTGCCGTTCGCGAGATCGCGGATGTCGTGGAAGACACGCGGATCGGTGTCCTCCGCCGTGCCCAGGGCCTGCCACTCGTCAGAGCCGACGACGCGCCAGGCGAAGCTGGTCTGCGCCCACTGGTCGGCGATGTCGGCCTGCACGGCGGACTGACCTGAGACGCCGGCGCCGGCGGCCGGCGCGGACACCGAGACGGATGCCGCCTCGGTCGGCGCCGTGACGGTGGAGTCGGCCTTCCAGACCACGGCCGACAGGGCCGGCACCGTGATCGAGGCGGCGGCGCCGGCATCCGTGGTGAGGGGTGCGGCGTCACCGTAGAGCACCTCGTAGGAGGCGTCGGCGGTCAGCGTGGCGAGGTCGACCGTCTGCGCGGTCGTGGCGTTGTTCACCGCGACCAGGTGCTCGACCTTGTCGTCGGCATCCACCCGCGAGAAGGCGTAGACGCCTGCGCCGGACGCCGCGTAGCGCTCGATCTGCGCGCCCTCGCCGAGAGCCGGGTTCGACTCGCGGAGCTCTGACAGCGCGGCGATGTGCTCGTAGAGCGCGGCATCCGTCGCGTAGCGGTCGACGGAGCCTGCCTGCTCGCCCGTGATGAGGTTCTGGTCCGCGTACTCGGCCACCTGGGTGGCGAACAGCGACTGCCTGGCGTTCTTGTCGCCGCCGGCGCCCGTGAAGCCCTGCTCGTCGCCGTAGTAGACGACGGGCTGGCCGCGGGTGAGGAACATGAGCTCGTGCGCCAGCTCGTCGCGCTGCAGCGGAGCATCCGTCGACTGCAGGAAGGATCCGACCCGCCCCATGTCGTGGTTGCCGAGGAACGTGGGCAGGGCGGTCGACGACGAATCGGGTGTCGTGTAGCGGTCGTCGCCCGCGAAGAGGGACTGCAGGCCCTTGGCCGAGTTGCCGGACGCATAGCTGACGGCGGAGGACTGGAAGGTGAAGTCGAGGATCGAGTTCATGTCGGTGTCGCGCACGTAGGGCGCGAGCTTCACCGGATCGGCGTCGTAGACCTCGCCGAACATGAAGAAGTCGTCGTTGCCCTGCTCATGCGCGTAGTCCAGGACGTCAGCTGTCCACTTCTCCCAGAACTCGAAGTTCACGTGCTTGACGGTGTCGATGCGGAAGCCGTCGATGCCCAGGTCGATCCACTTGTCGTACACCTCGACGAAGCCGTTGACGACGGTCGGGTGCTCGGTCATCAGGTCGTCGAGTCCGTCGAAATCGCCGTAGGTGACCGACTCGCCCGACCAGGTCGAGTTGCCGCGGTTGTGATAGAGCGTCGGGTCGTTCAGCCAGGCCGGCACCTTGACGTCGGTCTCGCTGTCGGCCACCACCGGCGTGTGCGGGAAGCTGGTCGCCGGATCGAGCTCGGGGAAGCCGCCGGTGCCCGCGTGGTCGGCCGGGTCGAACGCCGTGCCCGCGGCATCCGTGTAGGGACTCGTCGCCTGGTCGATGTAGGAGTACTGGCCCTCGGCGTAGTCGATCACGTCGGCGGTGTGGTTGGTGATGATGTCGAAGTACACCTTGATGCCGCGGGCGTGCGCGTCGGCGATCAACGCCTGCAGCTCCTCGTTGGTGCCGAGGTGGGGGTCGATGCGCGTGAAGTCGGTGATCCAATAGCCGTGGTATCCGGCCGAGGCGTTCGCACCCTCGCCCTGCACCGGCTTGTTGGCGAAGCTGGGCGTCAGCCAGATCGCCGAGGTGCCGAGGCCCTCGATGTAGTCGAGGTTGTCGCGGATGCCGGCGATGTCGCCGCCCTGGTAGAAGCCCTTGTCAGTGGGGTCGAACCCGGTGGTGAGCCGATCGCCCTCGAGGCCGCCGGCGTCGTTGGAGGTGTCGCCGTTCGCGAAGCGATCCGTCATCACGAAGTAGAACTGCTCGCCGGCTCCTGCCTGACGTGCCGGGCTCTCGACCAGCGCGTCGTCGTCTGCCGTGTAGCCGCCGCGCAACTCGGTCGCCTCGAGACCCACCCGCTTGAGGGTGTCGTCGAACGTGAAGCGCAGGGTCGTCGGGCCCGCGACCGTGAGGGGGATGTCGTCGGCGCCGCCGTCGAGGCCGTACGCCTCGTCCCAGCCGTCGTTCAGCGCGACCTTGTACTGCCAGGTGCCCGCCGGCACCTCGAACTCGGCGGAGTAGACGCCCTCGGCGCCCGTGGGCTCGAGCTCGGTCTCGGCGCAGTCGGGCGCCCAGTCGGCAGCGCAGCCGAGTTCGGACTGCAGCGATCCCACGAGGGCCACGGTTCGATCGGCGGCGGAAGCGGGTGGTGCGCCCAGGGTGCCGGCAGCGCCGAACCCCGAGACGACGAGCGCGGCGGCGGCGAGAAGGGCGAGCGGACGTGAGGCGGTCGTCTTCGACCGAGCCGGCTTGAACAAGTGATGCTCCCTGGATGGCGGGCGGACACGACGACGTGCCCGAGGGCTTGCGAGTGAAGCTAGCAGGGCGTCGCTCCGGACTGCAAGCGCTTGCAGGAGTGCTGTGGCGAAAAGTCAGGGGTGCGCGGGGCGGTGCTGGTCGAAAGTCGCAAACGCTTCCAGAGTGGCGAATCTCGGACGACGAGGATTTCTCGCCGCGTTCACCGTCCGGACACCTTCGCCGACTACAACTGCACATGCGCGGACACAGACTCAGACCGGATCGGGTAGTCACGTCATCCGCGCCTACGGTGAGCGTCTGCTCCCGAAGAGACCCCCGTCGAATCGGGTCGGCGGGGGTCTTCTCTGTCTTGTCCGTCTGCGTGCGGGCGCTCCGCACGTCCGTGTGCGCTCCGCACGTCCGAATTCACCGGATCTGGACTCGGCTGGCGCGCATCGACTCGGCACGGGTATGCCGGATGCCGGTGCGGATGCCGGGGCGAGTCCCGGATGCCGTGGCTAGAGGCGCTCGATGATCGTGGCGTTCGCCATGCCGCCGCCTTCGCACATGGTCTGCAGGCCGAATCGTCCGCCGACCGCGTCGAGCTGGTCGATGAGGGTTCCGAGCAGGCGGGTGCCCGACGAGCCGAGAGCGTGCCCGAGGGCGATCGCTCCTCCGCGTGGGTTGAGTCTCGCGGCGTCTGCCCCGAGCTCGGCGGCCCAGGCGAGCGGCACCGACGCGAACGCCTCGTTGACCTCGTAGGCGTCGAGGTCGTCGATCGTGAGTCCGGTGCGCTCGAGGATGCGCCGCGTGGCGGGGATCGGCCCGGTGAGCATCATCAGCGGGTCGTCTCCGACCACCGTGAACGCGTGGAACCTCGCACGCGGCGTGAGCCCCAGCGCGTCGGCACGCTCTGCGCTCATCAACAGTGCGGCGGATGCCCCGTCGGTGAGCGGTGACGAGTTGCCGGGCGTGATCCTCCAATCGACCTCGGGGAACCGCGCGGCGAGCGCGTCGGTGCGGAACGCCGGGTTCAGCCCCGCGAGCCCTTCGGCCGTCGTACCGGCGCGCACGGTCTCGTCGACCGCGGCATCCGGCGCCTCGGTGACCGGGATGATCGTGCGGTCGAAGAAGCCGCTCCCCCAGGCATCCGCCGCGCGGCGATGCGACTCTGCCGCATAGTCATCGAGTGCAGCACGATCGAGGCCCCAGCGCTGGGCGATGAGCTCGGCCGAGACGCCCTGGTTCACGAGGCCTTCGGGGTAGCGCTCACGCAGGCGGGGCGACATCGGGCTTCCGCCGGCTGCGGACGAGCCGAGCGGCACGCGGCTCATCGACTCGACACCTCCGACGATGACCGCGTCGTAAGCCCCGGCCATGATCCCCTGCGCGGCGAAGTGCACCGCCTGCTGACTCGACCCGCACTGACGGTCGATCGTCGTGGCGGGGATCGACTCGTCGAAGCCCGCGGCGAGCACGGCCTGACGGGCGATGTTCGACGACTGATCGCCCACCTGGCTCACGCAGCCGAGCAGCACGTCGTCGATCTGCCGCGATTCCAGACCGTTGCGTTCGAGGATCGCGCCCAACGCGCCCGCCGCCAGATCGACGGGATGCACACCCGACAGGGCGCCGCCCGGCTTGCCCCGCCCGACGGGGGTGCGGACGACATCGACCAGGACGGCTTCGCTGCGCGTGCTCATGCCTCCTATTCTCACCCTGTCGCGGGGCCGAGTCGCCGGACGGCGGCATCGGATGGGTGAGATGACGTCTTCGCGCGCCGCGAAAACGGACGGCGGCCCCCGGCATCCGAAATACAATCGTTGGTGCGCCCGCACCCTGGCGCATCCCCCACCGTCGAGGCGCCCGTGATCCGGGCGACCGCACTCTCCGAGGACCCACCATGTCCAGCGAACCCATCACCGTCTCCATCCGCCGCGAGCTCGACCCGGAGCATGTCGCCGAGGCCACTGCCTGGGTGCAGACCGGCGTGAACCTCGCGCACCGGTACCCCGGCTTCCTCGGATCCGGATGGGTGCGCGACGGCGAGGACTCGCACGTCTGGCACATGCTCTA
This sequence comes from Microbacterium sp. SWDP-B6, assembly GCF_059803615.1. NCBI lineage: Bacteria > Bacillati > Actinomycetota > Actinomycetes > Micrococcales > Microbacteriaceae > Microbacterium > Microbacterium sp. SWDP-B6. Next base: position 32,130 of record NZ_JAPFGV010000003.1, read on the forward strand.
CCGCTTCTCCGACGAGAAGTCGCTCGTCGCCTGGGAGCAGTCCGGCGAGCGCGAGTGGTGGAAGTCGACCGGCGAGCAGTTCGTGCGCAGCGAGCGCGTGCGCCGCCGCAGCGGCATCGAGGGATGGTTCGACGAGCCGACCACCGACACGATCACCCTCCCTCGGGCCGACGGCTCGACGACCACGGTCGCGATGGTCAGCACTCCCCCGCGCTGGAAGCAGGCCGTGTCGATCTGGCTCGGGTTCTTCCCGCTCAACCTCGCCTTCACCTACGCGATGAGCCCGATCCCCGGCTGGAACGAGCTGCCGATCTGGTTGCGGGTGCTCGCGACGACGGTCGTGCTGACCCCGATCATGACCTACTGGGTGCTGCCCTGGGTCACGCGCACGCTGCGCCACTGGCTCAACCGCTGAGGCGGCCGGCTCGGCGGCGGTCCGGGCGGGCTGCGGGGTCGAAAAAGCACCGGAAACCGCCGTTTCGGATGCGCTTTCGACCACGCACGCCATCGCGCGAGCTGAGGGCGGCAGGCTGAGGGCGGCAGGTCAGAGGTCGGCGACGGCGGCGCGCAGCGCCTGCTCGACCACCGCGACCCCCTCGGCCAGCGGCCCCGGTCGTCGCACGAGGTGCAGGGTGTTGATCGGCGGGTCGTCGGTCGGACGCAGGTCGACGAGCCTCCCGTCGGCGAGCTCGTCGGCGATCAGGTAGGTCGGCAGCACGGTGACGCCCGCTCCGGCGACGGCAGCGGCGGCGAGCGCACGCAGATCCGGGAAGACGAGAGCGGGTTCGCGGTCGAGACGGATGCCGAAGACATGCCGCCAGTACCGGCGGAGGATCGGCACGTCGCGGTCGTAGGCCAGCAGGGGCACGTCGGTGACAGCGTCCCGCGTGAGGACGGGGGAATGCGCGATGCCGAGCGCCGGTGCCGCGACGAGTGCGAACTCCTCGTCGAAGAACGGCACGGACGGCAGCCCCCGCCCGCGCGGACGCACCGCCGAGATGACGAGGTCGAGGCTGCCGACCCTGAGCTGCTCGAGCAGATCGTCGGCCAGGCCGGTGGTCACCGCGAGCCGCATCCCGTCTGCCACAGCGGGGGCGAGAGCGGGCGCGGCGACGCTGGCCAGGAACTCGGCGGCGCCACCCAGTCGCACGATCGGCGGTTCGGCGGCGGGGCGGGTGCCGAGAGCATCCGCCAGCGCGTCGAGCGGACCGGAGAGCCGGGCTGCGAGCTCGTCGGCGCGCGGCGTCGGGCGGATGCCGCGGGCATGGCGCACGAACAGCGGCTCGCCGACGCTCTCCTCCAGCGCCTGAAGCTGCGTCGTCACGGACGACTGCGCGAGGCCGAGTGTGCGCGCCGCCGCTGACACCGACCCCGACCGGTGCGCGGCGAGGAAGGTGCGCCACAGCCCGAGGTCCTGCAGCCCATCGGAATTCCGATTGCTCATATCGGCAATCTATCGGAATCGGTTCTCGATCCTCGCGGTTGTCCCGGATACCGCATCCGCACGGCATCCGTCGTCCGACCCCTTGGGAGCATCCATGTCATCCGTCCTCTTCGTCGTCACCGGCGCCCGCACCTGGACCCTGTCCGACGGCACCGAGCACCCCACCGGCTACTGGGCCGAAGAACTGCTCGCCCCATACCGACTGCTCACCGCAGCAGGTCATGACGTCGTCTTCGCGACTCCCGGCGGTGTCGAGCCGGTGGCCGACTCGTCGAGCCTCGGCGAAGGCGATGCCGCGGCCCTCGCGCAGATCCCGGGGCTCACCACTCCCCTGGTGCTCGCCGACGTCGACGCCGCCGACTACGCGGCCGTCTACTACCCGGGCGGCCACGGCCCGATGCAGGACCTCGCAGTGGATGCCGACTCGGCGGCGCTCATCTCGGCGACCGTCGCCGGCGGCCGCCCGCTGGCCGCCGTGTGCCACGGTCTCGCCGCTCTGCTTCCCGCACGCGATTCCGCTGGCGAGCCCCTGGTCGCCGGGCGCCGAATCACCGGCTTCTCCGATGAGGAGGAGCGCATCGGCGGACTCGCCGATCGCGCGCCGTTCCTTCTCGAGACCGCGCTGCGCGGTCTCGGCGCCGACGTCGAGGTCACCGATCCCTGGAGCGATCACACGATCGTCGACGGCCTGCTCATCACCGGACAGAACCCGCAGTCGTCGGCATCCGCCGCCCAGGCGCTGGTCGCGGCTCTCGCCTGACGCCGCGCCGTCCGCGCGCGCGTGGGTGGTCAGAAACGCACCTGACACAGCTCGTTCGGATGCGCTTGTGACCACTCACGCCGCGGGAGCCCGCCCGGCGGCCGCCGAGCGACTCAGACGGCGGAGATCCGCCAGGATGCGGCGTGCGTGGCGCCCGGTTCGAGCACGACCAGGTCGGTCGCCGAGTTGAAGGCATCGGGCGGGCAGGTCATCGGCTCGACCGCGAGGCCGATGCGGTGGATCGCATCGATCCCCGGGTTGTCGGCCGTGTGCACCTGCACCCACGGGCAGCGCTCGTCGAACGTCATCGCGACGCCGGTTCCGGCATCCGTCACGAGCCGCACCTCGGCGACTCCGCCGTCACGGGCGAGACCGGTGAAGGCGTGGTCGATGAAGACGTCGCCGATGCGGCGCGCTGCGCGGAAGTCCCATTCCGGATGCTCCGCCACGGCCTCGAGAGCAACCGGGTTCAACCGGTCGGGCGTGACGGTGAGCACCTCGGATGCCGGCAGCGTGAGCGTCCAGTCGTCCACCCGGCCCTCGGGGCCGGCGACGAGATAGGGATGCGGTCCGGTGCCCCAGGGTGCAGCATCCGCCCCGAGGTTGCGCGCGGTCACCGTCTGACGCAGCCCGTCGATGTCGATGCGGTACTCGGTCTCGACCTCGACGCGGAACGGGTACCCCGTCTGCGGCTCGATCACGGCCGCGAGCACGACGCGGTCGTCGAGCACGAGGCGATCCTCGAACTCCGCCCACGCGAGGAGGCCGTGCAGCGCCTGGCCGCGGGCGGGTTCGGTGAGCGCCAGCTGCTGCTCGGCGCCGCCGAACGTGTAGCGGCCGTCGACGATGCGGTTGGGCCATGGCGCGAGGGTGGTGCCGCGGTATCCGGGCCGCACCTCGTCGGCGTCGAACGGCACGACCAGATCGCGCCCCTCGAACGTGAGCACACGCAGCGATGCGCCGACGCTCGCGATCACGGCCTCGTAGCCGTGACCTGCGATGCGCAGCTGCCGGCCCGAGCGCGGTCGCGCTGCGGTCGCCACATCGACGGCGGCGGAGGAGACGTCGGTCATCACAGCCCCTGAGCCAGTCGGTAGTAAGCCTGGTTCCAGCGCACCTGCTTCTGGAACTCGGGCAGGGTGGTCGCATCGTCGATCACGAGCAGCTCGACCTCGGCCATCTCGGCGAAGTCGCGGAAGGCCTCGAGCCCGACGGCCGTCGACATGACGGTGTGGTGCGCGGCACCGGCGGTCAGCCACGCGGCGGCGCTCGTGGTGAAGTCGGGCTGCGGCTTCCAGACAGCGCGGCCGACCGGGAGCTTCGGCAGCGACTGGCGCGGCGGCACGTTCTCGACGACGTTCGCGGTGAGGCGGAACCGGTCGCGCATGTCGCTCAGCGCGACGACGATCGCGGGGCCGGGGTCGGCGGTGAAGACCAGGCGCACCGGGTCGTCCTTGCCGCCGATGCCGAGCGGGTGGATCTCGAGCGTCGGCTTCGCGGTGGTGAGCGACGGCGAGACCTCGAGCATGTGCGCGCCGAGGATCAGCTCGTCGCCGGGGGTCATGTCGTAGGTGTAGTCCTCCATGAGGCTCGCCCCACCGGGCAGCCCCGCACCCATCACATTCGCGACGCGCACGAGGATCGCGGTCTTCCAGTCGCCCTCGGCACCGAAGCCGTATCCCTCGGCCATCAGGCGCTGCACCGCGAGACCGGGCAGCTGCGTCAGCGCGCCGAGGTCTTCGAACGACGTGGTGAAGGCGCCGAAGCCCCCCTCTTCGAGGAACGTCCGCAGACCGATCTCGATCGCGGCCCCGTCGCGCAGAGACTGGTGGCGGTCACCACCGCGGCGCAGCTCCGGCACGACCTCGTACAGCTCCTCGTACTCGGCCACGAGGGCGTCGATCTCGGAGTCGGATGCCGCGGCGACGGCATCCGCCAGATCGTTCACGCCCCAGGTGTTGACCTGCACGCCGAAGCGCAGCTCTGCCTCGGTCTTGTCGCCCTCGGTGACGGCGACGTAACGCATGTTGTCGCCGAAGCGGGCGAGCTTGAGCGAGCGGGAGGCCGCGAGGCCGGCGGCCGCACGCTGCCACGTCGCGATCTCCTGACGCACCCGCGGGTCGCTCGCGTGACCGACGACGGTCTTGCGCGGCACGCCGAGGCGCGTCTGGATGTAGCCGAACTCGCGGTCGCCGTGCGCGGCCTGATTCAGGTTCATGAAGTCGAAGTCGATGTCCGCCCAGGGCAGCTCGACGTTCGCCTGCGTGTGCAGGTGCGCGAGCGGCTTCTGCAGCGCGTCGAGACCGGCGATCCACATCTTGGCGGGGCTGAACGTGTGCATCCACGCGATCAGGCCGATGACCCGGTCGTCGGCGTTCGCCTCGAGCGCGGTGCGCTTGATGGCGGCGGCATCCGTCAGCACCGGCTTCCAGACGATCTTCACGGGAACCTCGCCCGCCTCGTCGAGGATGCGGGCGATCTGCTGCGACTGGTCGGCGACCTGGGCGAGCGTCTCGGGGCCGTAGAGGTGCTGGCTGCCGGTGAGGAACCAGACCTCGTAGCCGTCGAGCGAGGTGGTGAGCGGGGTGCGGGTCATGAGAGGCCTTTCATATTCGGTCGTTGAGCGAGGAGCGAAGCACCGAGACGAAACGCGAAGAGGTGCGCGCTTCGCCTCGCTCCTCGCGCTCAGCGACCGGGACGGAGAGCGGTGGTTGCGGCGGCCTCGATGGCGAGGCCGGCACGGTAGCGATCGAGGTAGGCGGCGAAGCCGGCGACGTCGGCAGGGTCGGGGTCGGCGACCGAGAGGGATGCCGTCGCGAACACGTCGCGTTCGAGGTACTCGCCCAGCGAGGCGGACTCGGCGTGCGCGAGGTACGACGCGAGCACGGCGATGCCCCACGCGCCGCCCTCGGAGGCGAGCTCCCCGACAGCGACCGGAGCACCCAGCGCTCCGGCGAGGAAGCGCTGCGCGACCCCGGCCGTGCGGAACATGCCCCCGTGCGCGAACATGCGGTCGAGTTCGACGCCCTCGGCGGTGAGCACCTGCATCCCCAGCGCGAGCGTTCCGAAGACGCCGTAGAGCTGCGAGCGCATGAAGTTGCCGAGCGTGAAGGCGCTGCCGGGCGTGCGCACGAACAGCGGACGCCCCTCGGTGAGACCCGCGATCGGCTCGCCGGCGAGGTGGTTGTACGCCAGCAGCCCACCGGCATCCGCCTCACCGTCGAGAGCCTCGCGGAACAGCGCGTCGAAGACGGCGTCGTCGCTCAGCGGCTGCCCCGCTGCCGCGGAGAAGCGGGTGAAGAGACCGGCCCAGGCGGCGAGTTCGCTGGCACCGTTGTTGCAGTGCACCATGGCGACGGCGTCGCCGGCCGGCGTGGTCACGAGGTCGAGCTCGTGGTGCACCTCGGTGAGCGGTCGCTCGAGCACGACCATGGCGAAGATGCTCGTCCCCGCAGAGACGTTGCCCGTGCGAGGAGACACCGAGTTGGTCGCCACCATGCCGGTGCCGGCGTCGCCCTCGGGCGGGCAGAGCGGGATGCCGGGCTTCAGCGCACCGCTGGGGTCGAGCAGCGCTGCGCCCTCGGCGGTGAGGGAGCCTGCGGCCGCTCCGGCCGGGAGCACTGTCGGGAAGAGGTCTCGTGCGGTCGCCGGAAGGCGGTCGGCGGCGCGGGCGTCGTATGCCTGCAGCATCCGCTCGTCGTAGTCGCCGGTGCTCGAGTCGATCGGGAACATGCCGGAGGCGTCGCCTACGCCCAGCACCCGTTCGCCCGTGAGCCGTTCGTGCACGTACCCGGCGAGGGTCGTGACGAAGTCGAGCTGCGGCACATGCGCCTCGCCGTCGAGCACCGCCTGGTGCAGGTGCGCGATCGACCAGCGCAGCGGGATGTTGACGCCGAGCAGGTCGGTCAGCTCGGCCGCCGCGGCACCCGTGTTGGTGTTGCGCCAGGTGCGGAACGGCACGAGCAGCTCGCCCTGCGCGTCGAACGCGAGGTAGCCGTGCATCATCGCCGAGATGCCGATCGCGCCGAAGGTCTCGGGACGCACGCCGTGGCGGCTCTCCGCGTCGGCGGCGAGAGCGGCGTAGGCCGCCTGGAGTCCGGCCCAGACCTCGTCGATCGCGTACGTCCAGAGGCCGTCTTCGAGCCGGTTCTCCCATGCGAACGAGCCGGTGGCGAGCACCTCGGTGGCATCCGATCCGATCAGGCACGCCTTGATGCGCGTGGAGCCGAGCTCGATGCCGAGGCTCGTGCGGGCGGCGAGGATGTCGTCGCGGGCTGCGGTGCGGGTCGTGTCGGGCGTGGTGGTCGTGTCGCTCATCGTCGGGCGTCCGAGTTCTGTCCGTAGACGTTCTGGTAGCGGTGGAAGAGGCTGTCGATCGCCTCCTGCGGAATCGGGATGAGGGGGCCCGCCTCACGGGCGTAGTGCACGGTGCGGGCGACGTCCTCGACCATGACGGCGGCCTTCACGGCATCCTTCGCGTCGACTCCGATCGTGAAGGGGCCGTGGTTCTGCATGAGCACCGCGCGGCTGCGGTGGCCGCTGAGGGTCTGCACGATTCCGCGACCGATCGAGTCGTCGCCGATGATCGCGAACGGGCCCACCGGAATCGGACCGCCGAACTCGTCGGCCATGGCGGTGATCACGCACGGGATCTCCTCGCCGCGGGCCGCCCAGGCGACGGCGAACGTCGAGTGGGTGTGCACGACGCCCCCGACGGTGGGCATGTGGCGGTAGACGTAGGCGTGGGCCGCGGTGTCGCTCGAGGGCGCGCGCTCACTGCCGGCGGTTCCGGCGATCACGGCACCGTCGAGGTCGCACAGGATCATGTTCTCGGGGGCGAGGTCGTCGTAGCTCACGCCCGACGGCTTGATGACGAACAGGTCGGCGCCGGGCACGCGGCCGGAGACGTTGCCGCCGGTCCAGACGACGAGGCCGTTGCGGACCAGTTCGGCGTGCAGGCGGGCGACATCTTCGCGGACGGCCTGGATCGATGCGTCGATCTCGGCGGAGAAGACGGGGGCTTCGTTGCTCACGGGTACCTCAGGGTCGGCGGTGGTCACTGTGACCGGTCACAGAAGTGTGTCACGGGGTCGCGGGGCCGGTCAAGGGACACAGCTCGGTGGTCGGCCGTTCACAATTCAGCACGAGCGCGTCGGCGTCACGTCGTCGGCGCCGGAATCACGCGGATTCGGCGACCGTGAGGGGGCGTTCATGCTGAGTTGTGAACCCGTCGCACCCCGGCGGGGCAGGTCACCCCCGGGGCGGGGCGACCGAATCCCGGGTCACGAGCACGGGAGCCACGGGCGGGAGATCGGATGCCGGCGCTCCGTCGCTGTCCGCCAGCACCGCCGCCACCGCACGGCGCGCCAGCTCGGAGAAGTCCTGTCGCACGGTCGTCAGCTTGGGCCAGTAGTAGGCGGCATCCGGGGTGTCGTCGAAACCGACCACGCTGATGTCGCCCGGCACCGAGAGCCCGACCTCATGCAGCCCGCCGAGCAGCCCGAGCGCCATCTGGTCGTTGGCCGCGAACACAGCCGTCAGGCCCGACTTCCGCACGGCGTCGACAGCCGCGTAGCCCGAGCCTGCTGTCCAATCGCCCTCGAACACGGGGCCGGCGGCGAGCCCACGCGCGGCGAGCTCGTCTGCGAATCCCTGTGTGCGGGACTCTGCTTCGAGCCAGTCGGCGGGCCCGGCCAGGTGCGCGATGCGCGTGTGCCCCGCGTCGGCGAGCGCCGCGACGGCGAGCCTGGCTCCCGCGGCCTGGTCGACCGAGAGGCCGCGGGCTCCTCGGTCGGCCGCGTGCAGCGTGACGACCGGCACGCCGATGCGCAGCTCGTCGAGCGCATCGAGGGTGTGGGCGTGCGGGGCGACGACGACGATGCCTTCGACGCCCTGCATCACGAGGTGGTCGACCGCGGCGATGACCGCGTCGGCGTCTCCGGCATCCGCGAAGGCCGCACTCAGCCAGTAGCCGACCTCGCGGGCTGCGGCCTCGAGCGCGGCGATGCTGCGCGAGGGCCCATAGTGCAGGGCGTCGGTGGCCAGCACACCGAGCGTGCGGGAGCGCCGCGTGCCCAGTGCCCTGGCGGCGTTGTTCATGCGGTAGCCGAGCTCGGTCATCGCGGCGAGCACCCGTTCGCGGGTCTCGGCGGCGACCTCGGGGTGGTCGTTCAGCACCCGTGACACCGTCTGCCGAGAGACCCCGGCGAGCACGGCGACGTCACGCACGCCGACAGTGCGACGGGGCTCGCTGCTCGTGTCACTCACGCCGACGAGTGTATGCCGAGCGGCCCCGGCGACTCTTCTTCGTGCCACTCTGGTGACATGCGCATCGCACTCACGGGATCATCGGGCAAGCTCGGCAGCGTCGTCGCGCGGGAACTCCGCGCCCACGGATACGAGGTCATCGGCATGGACGTCGCCGGGGTCCGCGGCCCGGACTTCGTGCAGGTGGACCTCACGGATTACGGCCAGGTCGTGGACGCTTTCACGGCCGTCGGCGATCGACACGAGGGCATCGATGCCGTCGTGCATCTCGGCGCGATCCCCGCCCCCGGCATCCGCAGCGACGTCGCCACGTTCCACAACAACATGCCCGCCACGTTCAACGTGTTCTGGGCGGCGGTGCGCCTCGGCATCCGGCGCGTCGTCTACGCGTCGAGCGAGACCGTGCTCGGCCTGCCGTTCGACGTGCCTCCGCCCTACGTGCCCGTCGACGAGGACTACCCCGCCCGCCCCGAATCGGTGTACTCGCTGGTCAAGACGCTCGAGGAGCAGCTGGCGAGGGAGCTCGTGCGCTGGCATCCCGACCTCTCGATCACGGCGCTGCGGTTCTCGAACGTGATGAACCCGGAGGACTACGCCGAGTTCCCCGACTTCGACTCCGACGCGTCGCGCCGCAAGTGGAACCTCTGGGGCTACATCGACGCCCGCGACGGCGCTCAGGCCGTGGAGCGCGCGCTCGAGGTCGCGGCCCCCGGGTTCGACAACTTCATCATCGCGGCCGCCGACACGGTCATGTCGCGTCCGAATACCGAGCTGCTCGCCGAGGTCTTCCCCGACGTCCCTGTCGCGCGCGAGTTCGGCCCGAACGAGACGCTGCTGTCGATCGACAAGGCCCGCCGCATCCTGGGCTTCGACCCGCAGCACTCCTGGCGCGACCACGTCTGACCGGAGACGCGACCGACGGTCGGCAGGAGAGGGCGGCTCAGCGCCGGGCGATGGTCGATCCTCTGATCACCAGGCGCACCGGCAGATGGTGCGACCCCTCCCCGATGTCGATCCCGTCGATCGCGTCGAACACCCGAAGCGCCGCCTGACGCCCCAGCTGCTGCAGGTTGGCGTCGATGCTGGTGAGCTCGGGCCGCGCGTTCGTCGCGAGCACTTCCCAGTTGTCATAGCCGATCACCGCGAGGTCGTCGGGAACGGTGCGTCCGAGATCCCGCGCCGAGTCGAGCACGCCGCGAGCGATCTGGTCAGAGCCGCAGAACACGGCGTCGATGTCGGGATGCCGGTGCAGCAGCATCGCCGCGGCGTCCCGCCCCCAGTGCTCCGTCCACTCCGAGAACATCGGCTCGCCGACGAGCTCGAGGCCGGCTTCGGCGAGGGCGGCCCTGGCCCCGGCGAGGCGGTCTTGAGCTGCGGCATACGTCGGGTCGCCCGAGATATGTGCGATGCGCCGACGCCCGCACGCCAGCAGATGCTCGATCGCCAGTCGTCCGCCCGCGTAGTTGTCCGGAGTCAGTGACAGGTCGCGAGGGTCGTCGGACGGCGCGTACGCGTAGACGACCGGCACGGGGATCTCCTGCCCGAGCGAGGGTCGAGCATCCGTCTGTCGGCCGACGACGATGATGCCGTCGACCCGGCGGCTCAGGAGCTCGCGGAGATGATGCTGCTCACGGATCGCGTCGCCCCGCGCATCGCACAGGAAGACGTTGATGCGGCCGGCGCCGAAGGCGTCCTCGGCGCCCATCAGGATCGGGATCATGAAGCGACCCTCGAGGTCGCTGGTGAGCAGGCCGACGGTGCCGGTGCGCCCGGCGAGCAGACCCCGAGCCATGGCGTTGGGCGTGAAGGACAGCTCTTCGGCGATCGCCCGCACCTTGGCGCGCGTCGCGGCCGAGACATCGCCTCGATCGTTCAGAGCCTTCGACGCCGTCGAGATCGACACTCCGGCGCGCGCGGCGACATCACCGAGGGTCACCGCCCGTGCTGCATTCGTGTCGCTCATCACTCCCCCTGTTGCTGAAAGGTTATCGGAACAAGGGTTGACGCCCCCGCTGAAACCACGCTATACCTTTCGAAAGGGTTTTCGTAGATTTCGGAGAACCTGATCTCCACCTCATCTCCACACCCGGCGCTGCACTGTCGAAGCGCCACACCGCACCCGCTCGAGGACGAGCCCAGAGGAGCCCCCGCCCATGAACACCACCCGTACACACGCCGCACGCCGGGCAGCAGCCGTCGTCGTCGCGGCCGGCCTGCTCGTCGGCGGCCTCGCCGCCTGTGCACCCGCCGCTGACGAGGCGTCGAACGAACCCATCCCTGCCGAAGGCACCGATGACGGCACGACACTCACGCTGTGGACCCGCGCTCCCATCGAGCGCCAGGCCGAGCTGCTGGTCGACGCCTACAACGCCGGCCACGAGAACCAGGTCGAGCTCACGGTCGTCCCCAACGACGACTACGTCGCGAAGGTCGGCGCCGCCGCCGGTTCCAGCGGTCTGCCCGATCTGTTCGCCGCCGACATCGTCTACGTGCCCAACTGGGCGCAGCAGGGCCTGTTCCAGGACATGTCCGAGCAGATCGATGCGCTCGACTTCAAGGACGAGATCAACCCCGGTCACCTCTCGGCGGGCACGGTCGACGGCGCCGAGTACGTGCTGCCCTTCGCGCTCGACCTCTCGATGCTGTTCTGGAACAAGGAGCTGTTCGCCGAGGCAGGCCTCGACCCCGAGAAGGCACCCGCCACACTCGAAGAGTTCGCCGAGGCGGCCATGGCCGTGCAGGCGCTGAACAAGCCCGACACCTACGGCACGGCGACCGGCCTCAACTGCGGCGGCTGCCTGGTCTTCACCTGGTTCCCCTCGATCTGGGCATCCGGCGACGAGGTCATGAACGAGGACGGCACCGAATCCCTGCTCGACGGCGACTCGGCGCAGGCCGTCTATGACACGTGGACCGAACTGCAGGATGCCGGGGCGATCCTCCCCTCCTCCACCGATGAGGCCGGCCCCACCTGGACCGCCGCGTTCAGCGAGGGCAAGGTCGGCGTGATGCCGTTCCCGGCGACGCTGCTCCCCTCCCTCGAGTTCGACGCGGGTGTCGCCGGCATCCCCGGTGTCGACGGCGGCGCCTCGACGTTCGTCGGCGGCGACGGCATCGGCATCTCGAAGGACTCGAAGAAGGCCGCGCAGGCCTGGAACTTCCTCAACTGGATGATGTCGGAGGAGGCGCAGGTCGAGGTCCTCGCGAAGGACGGCAACGCCGTCTCACGGGGTGACCTCGCCGACAACGAGTACGCCGCGGCCGACCCTCGCCTGGTGACGATCAACGAGGTCGCGTCCCAGGGCGACACCCCCGTGGCGCTGAACTTCCAGCAGGCGTTCAACGCTCCGGGCAGCCCCTGGCTCACGCTGGTGCGCAACGCCGTGCTGAACGGCGACGACTCGGTGCAGGCCGACAACGAGGAGATCACCGCGATCCTGTCGCAGTGATCCGCCGCGGGGGCGGCACTGCACCGCCCCCGCATCCACCTCGCCAGTCCCCGATCGAAAGAGACCGAGATGACCTCGACCGCACCTCCGCTGCGTCGCCGCCGGCCGCGTACCGCCTTCGGCGGCCCGGTGCAGGGCTTGCTGTATGCGGCCCCGACGGCGATCTTCGTCGCCCTGCTGTTCATCGTGCCGCTCGTGCTCGTGGTGCAGATGTCGGCCTCCGACTGGCCGCTGCTGAGCGGCAACCAGGGCATCAACTTCCCCGAGAACTACACGGATGCCGTCATGCACCGTCTCTTCTGGGATTCGATCCGCTTCACCCTGCTCTACACGGTCATCACGACGGTCATCCTGATCGGCCTCGGACTCGGCCTGGCCCTCCTCGTGCAGGAATCCACCAGGTGGAAGGGCCTCCTGCGCACGGCGTTCCTGATCCCGAGCGCCCTGGGCCTCGCATCCGCCTCGCTGCTGTTCTACGTGCTGTACTCCCCCATCGCCGGTCCGTTCGCGAACCTCATGAAGTCGTGGGGAATCACCTTCCTCGGCACCCCCGAGGGGGCGCTGTGGTCGACGATCTTCCTGATCGTCTGGCGCTACGCGGGGTTCTACATGCTGCTGATGCTCGTGGGGCTGCAGGGCATCCCCGACGACGTCTACGAGGCCGCGCGCATCGACGGCGCCAACCGCTGGCAGACGTTCCGCGACATCACGGTGCCGCTGCTCAAGCCGACTTTCGCCCTCACGACCGTGATGTGCGTGACCGGGTCGCTGCTGGCGTTCGAGCAGTTCTACATCCTCACCAAAGGCGGCCCCGACAACAGCACCATGACCGTGGTGCAGCTGATCTACAACGTCGCCTTCCAGGGGCAGAACAGCCTCGGCATCGCGGGCGCCCTCTCGGTGATCGTGCTGCTCGCGCTCATCGTCATCAACGTCTTCCAGCTGCGCGCGTTCCGCCGCACGGATGAGAACTGAGCTGAGAACCATGTCCCAGACCCTGACACGCACCATCGTCGCCCCGAATCATCAGCCCACCGCGCCGCGATATCGATCGAAGGCGGCCCGCGTCGTCTTCGGCATCCCGTACTGGGTGTTCACCACCGCCCTCGCGGTGATCTTCCTCTACCCGCTCATCTGGACCGGCGTCTCGTCAGTCAGCCCGATGGCGGGCACCAGCCAGACCGACGGCTGGGGCTTCGGCAATTACGCCGCCCTCGGCGAGTACCAGGCGGGCATCTGGGTGTACCTCGGCAACTCGCTGTTCGTCTCGGTGCTCACCGTGGCGCTGACGCTGTTCATCTCTCTGCTGGGCGGCTACGCGTTCGCGCGCTTCTCGTTCCCCGGCAAGAACGCCCTGTTCCTGCTGACTCTCGCGATCCTGATGGTGCCCTACGCGACGCTGCTCATTCCGCTCTACGTGATCCTCAACTCGGTCGGCCTGCAGAACTCGCTCGTCGGCGTCGCGCTGGTGATCACGATGTTCCAGCTGCCGTTCTCGATGTTCATGATGCGCATCTCGTTCGAGTCGATCCCGAGGGAGATGGATGAAGCCGCGATGGTCGACGGATGCTCCAGCTGGGGCGCGCTGTGGCGGGTGCTGCTGCCCGCGGTCAAGCCGGGGCTCGTCACGGTCGGCCTGTTCGCGTTCCTCACCGCGTGGAACGACTTCATGGCCCCGCTGATCCTCATCAACGACACCAATCGCATGACGCTGCCTCTCGCGGTGGCGAACCTCCGTGGGCAGGTGCAGGGTGTCGTCGACTACGGCGCCACCGAGGCGGGCGTCGTCGTGCTGGCGCTCCCCTGCATCCTGCTCTTCCTGATCCTGCAACGACACTACGTGCGCGGCTTCATGTCCGGCGCCTTCAAGGGATGACCATGTTCGACACCACGACACCGGCCGCTCCGGTGGTTCCCACGCGCGGACGCCTGCGCCCCCTCGGCCTCGACGAGGCGCGCATCACCGGAGGGTTCTGGGGCGACCGCCAGACCGTGAACGGCTCAGCCACTCTCACGCACATCGAGTCGCGCCTGGAGTCCGAGGGCTGGCTGCCCAACTTCGACCTCGCCGCCGCCGGCACGCTTCCCGCCGGGCGCCGGGGGCGCGAGTTCGCCGACTCCGAGATCTACAAGTACCTCGAGGCGCTCGCGTGGGAGATCGGGCGCACGGATGCCGCGGCCGACAGCGATCTCGAGCAGCGGTTCCGCCGCGTGGTCGACCGGGTCGCCGCCGCGCAGGAGCCCGACGGATACCTCAACACGATGTTCGGCCGCGACGGTCAGGGCGAGCGCTGGTCGGCCCTGCAGTGGGGGCACGAGCTGTACTGCCTCGGACACCTCTTCCAGGCGGCCGTCGCCCGGGCGCGCACGAGGCCTGACGCCGATGACGGACTCGTGGCCGTCGCCCGCCTCGCGGCCGAACTCGTATGCCAGGAGTTCGGCGTCGACGGGCGCGACGCGATCTGCGGGCACGCCGAGGTCGAGGTGGGCCTGGCCGAGCTCGGTCGCGCGCTCGGTGAGCAGCGCTACATCGATCAGGCCGCGTTGTTCGTCGAGCGGCACGGCCGCGGGTCTCTGGGCGAGATCGAGTGGGGGCAGGAGTACTTCCAAGACGACGTGCCCGTGCGCGACGCCCAGGCGTTGCGCGGGCACGCGGTGCGCGCCAACTACCTCGCCTCCGGAGCGACCGACGTCGCGATCGAGAGGTCGGATGTCGAGCTGCTCGACGCCCTGCGAGGTCAGTGGGATCGCACGGTCGAGCGCCGCACGTACGTGACCGGCGGCCAGGGGTCGCATCACCAGGACGAGGCCTTCGGTGACGACTGGGAGCTGCCGCCGGACCGCGCCTACTCCGAGACCTGCGCAGGGATCGGCTCGATCATGTTCTCGTGGCGTCTGCTGCTCGCGACCGGTGACGTCCGGCATGCCGACCTCATCGAACGCACCCTGTTCAACGTCGTCGCGACCTCCCCGGCCGACGACGGCCGCGCGTTCTTCTACGCCAACACGCTGCATCAGCGCACGCCGGGCACGCCGGCGGACCCGGATGCCACGTCGGCGCGAGCCTCGTCGTCGCTGCGCGCCCCGTGGTTCGAGGTGTCGTGCTGCCCGCCGAACGTGGCGCGCACCTTCGCGAGCCTCGCCGCCTATGTGGCCACGGCGGATGACGACGGCGTGCAGCTGCACCAGTACGCGCCGTCGACCGTGCGCACGACGCTGCCGGACGGCCGCGTCGTGGCGTTCGAGGTGTCGACGACCTACCCCGTCGAGGGTGACGTGCGGATCATGATCGCCGAGGATGCCCAGTTCACGCTGACGCTGCGCGTGCCGTCGTGGGCATCAGGAGCGACGGTGCGCGTGCACAGCGGCGGCGAGGTCACGGAGTCCCCCGCACCCGCCGGTGGGGTCGAGATCACTCGCGCGTTCCGCGCCGGCGACGTCGTCGAGCTCAGCCTGCCGATCGTGGCGAGGGCCACGTCACCGCATCCGATGGTGGATGCCGTGCGGGGCAGCGTCGTGATCCAACGCGGTCCCGAGGTGCTGGCGCTCGAGTCGATCGACCTCGGCAGTGACGTCGGCGACGCGGTCGTCGCCGGGGACCCGATCGAGCGAGATGGCAGGGTCGTGCTGCCCGTGCGACACCGGTCGACCGATGAGGTCAACGAGGTTGCTCTCGTTCCGTACCACGACTGGGCTCAGCGCGGTCCGTCGACCATGCGCGTGTGGATCCCGACGGTGTGACGACGCTCAGGGGGATTCAGCTCCACAGGGTGGCGACATGGGCTTCGGCGTCGCGGGTGCGTGCGTGCGCGCGGGCTGCGGCGGTCGCGGCGCTGGTGAGAGCGGTCTGCATGCCGTCGGCGCACTCGGTCCATTCGCGTTGAGCGCGGGAGTACGCCTCGTGGGCTTGCCCGGTCCACAGCTGTCTCAGCCCGAAGGCCTCAGACTCGAGTTCGTCGAGCAGACCGCGGATCCGATCTGCGGTGTCAGCGAGAACCGCGATCGACTGAGCGAGCGGCTGGTGATCGACGCGGATGCGCATCAGCTGTCACCCTCTTCGGATCCGGGTTTCGGCCAGCTCAGGTGCAGATCGCGGAGCTCGTACGGCTGAGACACGTCGTCAGTGAGGAAATACGTATAGAAGACGACGGCTGCTTCATCGGCGGTGAAGACCTCGTGCGGATAGACCGTGGTGCTGTGGCGACCGTCGTCGTAGTGGATCACCTCGGTGGGTTCCCCCGTGCGGTGACCACCGGGCTTGCCGATCGCGTACTGGTGGGGGGTGCCGTCGGCCTCGATGCGGCGCACCTCCAGCGCCAGCGCGTCAGCGGTTCCCGCGCACTGCATATACTCCTCGCTGAACGGGATGCTCTCCAGCAGGTCCGCACCTTCGGGCGCACGCCACAAACTGTAGGCCCAGAACGAGGATCCGTTCATCTGAAGCAGAACAAACCGGATCTGTTCGGAGTACGGACGGAATTCATCGAGGAGCGCGCCGCGGGAACGCCCATTCCTCTGGGTGATGTGTGTGGGCTTCGTCACTTGACTTCCTTCAGTATCACTTTGGTGATCTGTATTCTCTCGCCGTTGACGACGGCTGTAGCCGGGCGATCGGGACTGACGGTGCTGTCGAACCCTCTCTGGTATGCGTCACGACTCCCGGTTCCTCCTTTGACCTCCACGCCGGTGTAGGTGCCGTCGGGATTCTTGTATAGGCCGTCGTAGTATCGGTGCTGCTCGGCCGTCGCGCCGGGCTTGTAATACCCGTCGATGGTCGCACGCACCTTGTCGCGGATGATGTCGTACCCGGTATCGCTAGCGACTTCGTCCAACCCGATCTTCTCGGTGTCGACCCAAGGGCGTTGCCCGTCGCCGTTGTACTGGCCCTTGATGTCACGACCCCCGTACTCGGGGTGAGGTGGCGGGCGCTCCGCGATGCGGACTGCATCATCACCGGTCGCCTCGTTCATCCAGCGAGCGCTGGCATGTCCCGCGGCGACAAGGCCTGCTCCGGCGACGCCCACTCCGGCCCACGCGACGCCGCCGCCGGGCACAGCCCCCACCCCCGTGAGCACGAGTGCGCCTCCGCCGCCGATCATCGTGCCGCCACCGACCACGAGGGCGACTCCGCCGAGCAGTTCGAGAAGTAAGTCGGGGTGGTTGAGGAGAGCGTTGCCCATCGAGGCGACGAAGTTCAGCTGCTCTCTCGCCGGGTTGAGCACGGCGGTCTCGAACACCGCCGCGCCGATCGCCCCCGCCACTGCCCAGTTCGTTGTGCTCTCGGTCTGCTTCGGCGTCTCCAGGGGCGCCGCGTCCGCCGCGTCATGGATGGTGTTCGCGGCATCCATGGCGTAGCGATCCAGCACGCCCCTCGCGTTCGTCAAGACGTCTACCGCCTGTGCGCGCAGGTCCGCCCCGCCATCGATGAACGGGACGTCGAGTTCGACGTGCCGCAGGCCGAGGTCGCGCTCCAGCTCCCGCACTTTCACCCGGTGCGCCTGACGCGAGACGACCGTCGCCGCCTCCGCCTGCTCCCACAGGTCGATCGCGCGCGCCGCCTCATCCTGCGCCCATCGCAGAGCATCGCCATAGGCCGACAGAGCGGCGGCGCCACTCATCAGGTACTCGCCGCACCTCTGCCACGACGACCACACATACTCCGCCCGCTCGAGGTACTTGTCGTACGGGTACCCGGTCCACGCGGAATCGACCTCGAGGCCTCTCAACCCGTCCCGAAGCGCAGTGGCGGCCTCTGACCGAGACCGCCACGCCGACGCGACCGTGTGCGCTGCGGCATGAGAACCGGGCACTAATACGACCGGGTCATTCGTCATCCCCAGTTCGGGCATCAGTAGTCGCTCTCGGCCCAGATCATCTGGTCGAGTTCACTGCTCGACGCCTCGTCTCCCCGGTCGAACACCTCAGCCGTCTGCCGCAGATTCTCGGCGAGCATGTCGACATCCCCGAGACGACGCCCCAGAGCCGTCGTCCAGGTTTCACCGAACCGCGCCACTGCCTCGTCGAGAGAGCCCGCTCCCAGCCCCGACGACTGCGCGACCACCGGCGATCCGAAGTCTCCCCGCACGCTCTCCGCCTGCGTCGCGAGAGCTCGGAGCTCGTCGGTCTCCACATCTGTCATCGCGCCCCCACATGTCCGCATGACGATGTTACGTAGTCATATGAGGTGAATTGCGGTCTCCACGTGCTACATACCGGTGTTCAGGAATGCCGCGCGGTCGACGCGTGACACTGCGGGAACGCAGAAGACCCCTTGTCCACCGGACAAGGGGTCTTTCACGTCATTCGAACGGAAGCTACTCGCGTTTTCGCGTCACCGCACGCTGCAGCAGCACGAACACGAGCAGGATGCCGCCGGTGATGATCGTGGTCATCTCGGGAGGGATCCCGCCGTCGCGTGTGATCAGCACGTTCATGAGCCCCAGCACCAGCGCTCCGACGACCGACCCGAGCACATAGCCGTACGCGCCGGTCAGCACGGTGCCGCCGATGACCGCTGCGGCGATCGCGTCGAGTTCCCATCCGATGCCGGTGATGTTCTGCGCGGTTCCGAGTCGGGCGGTGTACAGCACCGCCGCGAGACCGGCCAGCCCGCCGCTGATCACGTAGACCAGCACCTTGGTGCGCTGCACGGGAAGCCCCATCAACAGCGCCGAGCTCTCCGACCCGCCGATCGCGTAGACCGTGCGCCCCGTGCGAGTGCGGTGCAGCACGAAGAACGCGGCGGCCACGACGATCACCGCGACGAGCACCGCGGGGGTGATCACGAGGTCGTTGACCTTGGGGCCGTCGATGATCTTCAGCTGCGTGCCGATCCAGCGGATCGGCGATTCCTCGCCGAGTCGCTCCGGCTTGGTGCTGAGCAGCGACGCGAGGCCGCGACCGAGGAACATCATCGCCAGCGTCGCGATGAACGGCTGCACGTTGAAATACCTGATCAGCACGCCCGAGACGATGCCGAAGAGCACGCCGATGCCGATCATCGCGATGATCACGGCGAACGCGTTCCATCCGGCGTTCGAGAGCATGACTCCCGCGACCGAGGAGACCGCGATGATCGAGCCGACAGACAGGTCGATTCCGCCGGTGAGGATCACGAAGGTCAGCGCGACGGCCAGCACGATGAGGTGCGCGTTGTTGATCAGCAGGTTCGACAGCGTGTTGAACTGCAGGATGCGGCCGTAGGCCACCTCGCCGAAGATCACCATGCCGACGAAGATCGCGACCGAGGCGATCGTCGGCAGCACCGACGGGTTCGACGTGATCATGCGGCGTATGCGCTCGACGATGGTCTCGGTCGCCTGCGGAGCCGGGGTGGCGGTCACGACGCTCATGCGGACACCTCTTCCTTGGCGAGGACCTGTTCGACCGGTCGGGTCTTGCGGCGCGAGCGGAACCAGCTGCGCACCCGCTGCGACTGCAGCAGGCACAGCACGACGATCACGATGGCCTTGAACGCCGGCGTCGCCGACGACGAGACCCCGAGGTACAGCACGGTCTTGTCGAGCGTGGCGATCAGCAGCGCGCCCACGAACGCGCCGCTGAGCGAGAACTTGCCGCCGGCCAGCGACGCGCCGCCGATGACGACAGCGAGGATCGCGTCGAGCTCGAGCTGATACCCGGTGCGCGAGATGTCGACGGTCATGACGCTGCCGACCGACATGATCCCCGCGATCCCCGCGAGGATGCCGCTCATGATGTACGCCGTGAGCAGCAGGCCCTTCGGCTTGATGCCCGCCATGCGGCTGGCGCGGGGGTTGATGCCGATCGCCTCGATCATGAGACCCAGCGCACTGCGCCTGACGACCCAGCCGACGGCGATCACGATGAGCACGGCGAGGATGAACACCACGGGGATGCCGATCACGAAGCCGTTGGCGATCCACCGGAACGCGTCGTTCGACGCCGTGGTGTTCTGCCCGCCCGTGATCACCTTGGCGATGCCTCGGCCTGCGAGCATGAGCACGAGGGTCGCGATGAACGGCTGCAGTCCGACGTAGGCGACGAGCAGACCGTTGACCGCCCCGAGGATGCCGGTGATCACCAGCGCGAGCCCGACCGCGGCGAGCGCCGCACCGAAGGAGTCGCCGGCGGCGCTGAGGAACTCCATCGAGACGGCCCCGGCGACGGCCATGAGCGAGCCGACCGAGAGGTCGATGCCGCCGGTGGCGATCACGAGCGACATCCCGATCGCGATCATCATGATCGGCGCCGCCTGGCGCAGGATGTCGATCAGGTTGCCCACCAGGTTGCCGTTGTTGGGGTTGATCGAGAGCGCGAGGTAGGTCGGGTCCTTGATCACGTTCAGGGCGAGCAGTGCGAGGATCGCGACGATGCCCCAGAAGAACGGCTTGTGGATCAGATCCCGCCAGATGGTGGTGCCGGCTGACGCGGTCATCGCGCTGCCTCCTTGTCGGTCGTGGGGGCGATGCTATCGGGCACGGCGCCGTCTGTGTCGTCGAGCGTCTCGGCCGCGGCCTCCACTCCATGAGCGGCGATCACATCGACGATCACCTGCGCGGTGACGTCGGGGCCGTTCTGGATCTCGCCGATCTTGCGGTGGTCCTTCAACACGACGATCCGTTCGGAGAGACGCACGACCTCTTCGAGTTCGGACGAGATGAACACCACGGCGACGCCGTCTTCGGCGAGCTCGGCCACCGCCTCCTGGATCTCGGCCTTGGCGCCCACGTCGATGCCGCGGGTCGGCTCATCGAGGATCAGCAGCTCGGGCTGCGTGGCGAGCCAGCGCCCGAGCAGCACCTTCTGCTGGTTGCCACCGGAGAGGTTCTTGATCATCCGGTCGGGGTCGGCCGGGCGGACGTTGAACTGCTCGATGTAGCGGTCGACGATCGCATCCTGCTCCTTGCGGCTCATCGGCCGCGCCCACCCGCGCTCGGCCTGCACCGCGAGGACGATGTTCTCGCGCACGGTCAGGTCTCCGATGATGCCCTCGTCGCGACGGTTCTCGGTCGAGAAGGCGATGCGGCGGGGCAGCGCGTCGGCCGGCGACTTGAGGTCGACCCGGTGACCGTGCAGCTCGATCGTGCCCTCGTCGGTGCGGTCGGCCCCGTAGAGCAGTCGCGCGAGCTCGGTGCGTCCGGAGCCCAGCAGACCGGCGAAGCCGATCACTTCGCCGGGGCGGATGTCGAGGTCGGTCGCCTCGACCGCGCCTCGTCGTGCGATTCCGGATGCTGCGAGCAGCGGCTTCTCGTCCGCGTCGCGCGGTGTACGGCGGCGGTTGCCCCCGAGTGACGTGAGCGCGTCGAGGTCTTTGCCGATCATCTTCGAGATGAGGGCATGGCGGTCGAGGTCTCGGGTCAGGTACTCGCCCTCGTACAGTCCGTTGCGCAGCACCGTCAGGCGGTCGCTGATCGCGTAGACCTGATCGAGGAAGTGCGAGACGAAGAGGATCGCGACGCCCTGGTCGCGCAGCGCCCTGATCACGGTGAAGAGGCCGTCGACCTCGGCGGCGTCGAGGCTGGAGGTCGGCTCATCGAGGATGAGCACCTTGGCCTTGATCGCCATCGCGCGGCTGATGGCGACGAGCTGCTGCAGCGCGATCGAGAGAGTCGAGAGCGGTCGGCGCGTGTCGAGGTGCCCCAACCCGAGTCGGGAGAGAGCGTCGGTCGCGGCGCGGTGGGTGGCCGTCCAGTTGATGCCGAACACTCCACGCAGCTCGTGTCCGAGCATCACGTTCTCGCCGATCGAGAGGTTCGGGGCGAGATTGACCTCCTGGTAGACCGTCGAGATCCCGGCATCCTGCGCGTCGTCCGCACCGCCGAAGCTGCGCTCCTGACCCGCGACGACGATCGACCCCGAGTCGATCTGGTAGACACCGGTCAGTGCTTTGATCAGGGTCGACTTTCCGGCGCCGTTCTCTCCCATGAGCGCGTGGACCTCGCCCTGGAACAGCCGGAAATCGACCCCGTCGAGGGCTTTCACGCCCGGGAACTCGATGGAGATCCCCCGCATCTCGACGATGGGCAGTGCTTCGTTCATCGCTGTCTCTCCGTCCGCAGAACCCGGGTGGAGCAGTGCTCCTGCCCCACCCGGGTTCGCTGCCGGATCACTCCGGCGTCGGGTTCGGTGCTCGGTCAGTATTTGCGGTCGGCGAGCACGGCCTGGGCCGCCTCGGCGGAGTCGAACGCCTCGCTGGGGACGACGATGTACGACTCGACCTCTTCGCCGGCGAGAGCCTTCTCGACGACCTCGAGCGCGGTCTCACCGAACAGCGGGTTGTATTCGTGCACGTAGCTGAGCTGACCGTCGGCCAGTGCCTGCATGGCGTTCTTGGTGCCGTCGATCGTGGCGATCTTGACGTCTTCACCGACGACGAGGCCCGCCTCCTCGGCGGCCTGCGCGGCACCGAGGCCCATCTCGTCGTTCTGTGCGAACACGAGCTGGATGTCGTTGTTCGAGGACTTCAGCATCGTCTCGAAGACGCTCTTGCCCTCTTCCGCCGACCAGTTCGCGGTCTGCGCGTCGAGCTTCGTGAGCGACGAGTCGCCCAGGCCCTCGTCGAAGCCCGTGTTGCGCTCGTTCACGACGCCGACACCGGCCGGGCCCTCGAGCACGACGTAGTTGCCGCCGTCGGGGAACGTGGCCGCAGCCCAGGTGCCGACCTCCTTGGCGACCTCGACGTTGTCGGGGGCGATGCGCGTGACGTAGAGGCTGTCGTCGTCTGGTTCGATGCCGCGGTCGAGCAGGATCACGGGGATCTCCGCCTCCTGCGCACGCTTGAGCGAGTCCTCCCAGCCGGAGGCCTCGGTGGCCGACAGCAGGATGACGTCGACGCCCTCGTCGACGAACGACGTGAAGGCGTCGATCTGCGACTTCTGGTCGAGGTTCGTGGCGGGGGCGTACTTGAGCTCGTATCCGGCGTCCTCCGTGAAGGTGTCCTGGATGTTCTGCTCGTTCGCCTCGCGCCATGCGCCTTCGG
This sequence comes from Microbacterium sp. SWDP-B6, assembly GCF_059803615.1. Taxonomy (NCBI): domain Bacteria; kingdom Bacillati; phylum Actinomycetota; class Actinomycetes; order Micrococcales; family Microbacteriaceae; genus Microbacterium; species Microbacterium sp. SWDP-B6. The sequence continues at coordinate 55,010 of NZ_JAPFGV010000003.1, forward strand.
GGCCGACAGCCACGAAGCCGACGGTGGTGATCTCCTCTGAGCCATCTCCGCCGTCGCCGCCCGAGTCGCCGGACGAGCAGGCCGCAAGGCCGATGGTGAGTGCGCCGACTGCTGCCAGGCCGAACGCGACGCGGATGCGCTTCTTCGCGGACATTTCTTCTCCTCTTTGAGATGCCGGCGGTCACTCCGGCGGTGGCGGACCAGTCATGGTCCTGACGTGATTGCAGGACAGCTGCTTCGCGTGTCCTGCCGTGATGTTACCGGGAACAATTTCTGAAACACAAGACTTCGTTACCAAATCGGACCGATCACGGTCGGTGGATGTTGTTACCGATCACAGTTCAGCGCTGTGACTCAGCTCGGCGGCGATCATCTCGACCACCGTGTCGACGGTCACACCCGGACCGTTGCTGAGCTCGCCGATCTTCTCGCGGTCCTTCAGCACGACGATGCGATCGCTCAGCCGCACGACCTCTTCGAGCTCTGACGAGATGAACACGACGGCCACGCCGTCTCCGGCCAGCTGGCTGATGCGGCGCTGCACCTCGACCTTGGCCGCGATGTCGATCCCCCGAGTGGGCTCGTCGAGGATCAGCACGTGAGGGCGCACCGCCAGCGCTCGAGCGAGGAGCACCTTCTGCTGCGTTCCCCCCGACAGGAGACCGACCGGGCGGTCGAGGTCCGCAGGGTCGAGATGCAGCGCCTCGACGTACGTCTCCACGAGACCCCTCGACTCGGCGTGCGAGAGAGGACGAGTCCATCCGCGCAGCGCCTGCAGCGAGAGGATGATGTTCTCGCGGGCCGTGAGCTCGCCGATGATGCCCTGTGTGCCCCGATTCTCGGCCGACAGCGCGATGCGGTGCCGCAGCGCTGCCGAGGGGCTGCGCAGCTGCACGCGTTCTCCGTCGACCCAGAGCTCTCCGCTGTCGGTGCGCACCGAACCGCTGAGCAACGACGCGAGCTCGGTGCGCCCCGACCCCCGGAGCCCCGCGAGCCCCACGATCTCACCCCTCTGGATCTCGACGTCCATGCGCTCCAGCTCGCCGCGTCGACCCACACCGGACGCCTGCATGGCCGGCTCCCCGTCGTACGCGTAGTGATGAGCCTTGCGCTCCGAGCCGAGGGCCCTCAGGCTGTCGATGTCCTTGCCGAGCATCTTCGAGATCAGGTCGGCTCGGTCGAGGTCGCGCGTCGCGTATTCGCCCACCCGTCGCCCGCCGCGCAGCACCGTCATGCGGTCGCTGATCGCGAACGCCTGCTCGAGGAAGTGCGAGATGAACAGGATCGCGACGCCGCGTTGCCGCAGACCCCGGATGACCCGCATCAGAGTGGCGACCTCGGCGACGTCGAGGCTCGAGGTGGGTTCGTCGAGGATGAGCACCCTCGGGTCGTCGACGACCGCACGAGCGAGAGCGACCAGCTGCTTCTGCGCCGGTGTCAGCATCGACAGCGGCGTCTTCGGGTCGAGGTCGTCGAGTCCCAGCCTGGCCAGCGCCTCGGCGGCATCCGCCCTGGTCCTGCGCCAGTCGATTCCGAATCGGCCCCGGCGCTCCCGCCCGAGCATCACGTTCTCGGCCACGCTGAGATTGGGGCTCAGCTGCGCCTCCTGGAACACCGTGGCGATGCCGGCCGCTCGACTGTCGGCAACTCCCGAGAAGCGACGCGGTTCGCCGTCGACGACCACCGCGCCCTCGCCGGGAGAGAGCGTGCCGGTGATCACCGCGACGAGCGTCGACTTGCCGGCGGCGTTCTCGCCCATCACGGCATGCACCTCACCGGGGAGCAGGCGGAAGTCCACGGCGTCGAGCGCGCGCACGCCCGGGAACTCGACCGTGATGCCCTCGAGCCGCACCACCGGCTCGGGACCACGGTCGGGGGTCACCGCACCTCCCTGGGCGCGGCCGACGATCCGCGGGCGACGAGCTCGGTCGGGATCCGGGTGAGCGCGGGGATGTCACGACCCTCGATGGCCGCGCGCAGCATCTCGACCACCGCGACGCCCAGTGCGCCGAAATCCTGGCGCACCGTCGTGAGCGGAGGGATGAAATGCCGAGCGAGCGGGATGTCGTCGAACCCGACCACGCTGAGGTCTCGCGGCACCTCGAAGCCCCTGTCGTGCAGCCCGTGGATCAGGCCCATCGCCATGTCGTCGTTGGCGGCGAAGATCGCCGTGTAATCCGGCAGCCGGGTGAGACCCTTCGCGAAGTCGTAGGCGAAGTCGGCCGACCAGTCTCCGACCACGATGGGCCGTTCACGGATGCCCCACGACTTGGCCCTCGTGTGAAAGGCGCGCTCTCTCGCTCTCGCATCGAGCCAGTCCAGTGGGCCGGAGAGGTGCAGGATGTCTCGGTGTCCGAGCGCGACGAGGTGATCGACCACCGACGTCGTGCCGGCGTGCTGGTCGATCGACACCGTGAGAAAGGTCGGATCGGCGTCGGCCTTGACCACGAGCATGGGCACGGTGATGGCGATGCGCCGCAGAGCGGCCACCGACGACGAACGTGGCGCGATCACGCACAGCGCATCGACCCCCTGCGTCACGAGGTGGTCGACCGCTTCCTGGGGAGACAGCGCATCGCCCTCGTGCAGCGCGATCGGTGTGACCGAGTACCCCGTGGCGCGCGCCGACAGCTCGACGGCCCGCAGGATGCTGGTCGGGCCATGCGCGACCGCGCTCTCGACGATCACGCCGATGCGCCGGGTGCGCTGGGTGGCGAGCGCCCTGGCGACGAGATTCGGGCGGTAGTCGAGCTCCTCGATCGCCTCGAGGACGCGGCGCTTCGTGTCGGGCTTGATGTTCGGGTGATCGTTGAGAACACGCGACACCGTCATGTGCGAGACGCCCGCGATGGTCGCGACCTGACGGATGTTGGGCTTGTCTGAGCCGACGTTCGCCATGCACACCTCCGTCGGCTGAGCCTCGGAGAATGTTACCGAGAACAACCGGGGTGGTGCAATGGATCCCGCTACAGCCCCAGGCGCTCGAGGTACGGGTTCACGAGACGACGCTCGGGGTCGAAGCGCCGCGCGAGGGCGGCGAAGTCATCCCACCGCGCATAGCGCGAGCGCACCTCTGCGGCGTCGAGAGTGAAGACCTTGCCCCAGTGCGGGCGGGCGGTCTCGGGCAGTGCCGCTTCGAGCGTGGGCAGGAACGCGCGCACGGCCGCCTCGTCGGGCTTCCAGGTGAAGTGGATGCCGACGGCATCCGTGCCCTGCGACGAGCTCAGCCAGAGGTAGTCGGGGGCGACCGTGCGGATCTCGTTCACGAGCAGCAGCGGCGCGATCTGACCGGCGAGCGTGCGCACCGCCTGGATCGCGGCGACGGCGTCGGCGCGGGGCACGAGGTACTCGCTCTGGATCTCGGCGCCGGCCGACGGCGTGAACTCGAGCTTGAAGTGCGCGAGGCGCTCGAACCACGGTCCCGACTCGCCGAGCTGCTCGGTGCAGGCGACAGGATCGACGCCGATGATCGGATGCCGCTTGGCGGTCGCCGGCTCCGCCCCCAATCGGGCGAAGAGGTCGTCACGGGCGAGCTCCCGGGCCTCGGGCTGGCGCTGCTTGACCCAGATCTGGTCGGCGAAGTCGGTGTGCTCCCAGCGCGAGAAGATGCTGACGCTCGTGCCGATGCTCGTCACCTCGTCGAAGTCGGCGAGGATCGCATCCCACGACGGATGCTCGAACACGTGCTGCGCCACCTCGTAGGTGGGCTCGACATCGAGCGTGACGTCGACGACAGCACCCAGCGCACCGAGGCTGACGACCGCGCCGTCGAACTCGTCGTCGCCGCGGGCGAGGGTGCGCGTCTCCCCCGCCGGGGTGATGATCGTCAGCGCGCGCACCGCCGAGGCCAGCGAGCCGATGGCGTCGCCCGAGCCATGCGTGCCGGTCGCGACTGCGCCGGCGATCGAGATGTGGGGCAGCGAGGCGAGGTTGGCGAGCGCGAGTCCCTCGGCGTCGAGCAGCGGAGCGAGGTCGCCGTAGCGCAGCCCGCCGGAGACGCGCACCGCGTCACGCGCATCGTTCACCTCGAACACGACGGGCAGCCGATCGAGGGCGATGAGCAGGCCGTCGGTGTCGGCGATGTCATTGAAGCAGTGCCTCGATCCGAGGATGCGCGCGGCTCCGCCCCGGGCGAGCAGATGCCGCAGCTCGTCGATCGAGTCCGGGTGCTCGACGGCGGAAGCACGGTAGGTGAGGTTGCCTGCCCAGTTGCGTTCGATGGTCATCGGGCCATAGTAGTCAGCGAGTGCGGACATTCCGCGGCGCGGCGGACTCGCGGGCGAGCCGGTGGATAGGCTGACCGGATGACAGCGATGCCGCCGCCGCGCGCGACGATGAAGGACGTCGCCGCACTCGCGGGCGTCTCACCCAAGACGGTCTCGAACGTCGTCACCGGCACCGTCGCCGTGCGCGAGGAGACCAAGCTCAGGGTCGAGGCCGCGATGACGCAGCTCGACTTCGTGCCGAACCTCAACGCCCGAGGACTCCGCAAGGGCCGCTCGGGCATCATCGCCGTCGCCCTGCCCGACCTCGCGACCGCGTTCTCGGCCGAGCTCATGCACCGCATCGTCGACGCCGCGCATGATCGCGGCCTCGCCGTGCAGATCGAGGAGACCGCGACCGACCCCGAACGCGAGAGGGAGCTCGTCTCCCGGGCTCGCGCGCACCTGGTCGACGGACTGATCCTGAACCCCATCCGCCTCGAGGACAGCGTGCTGAAGTACGCCGACCGGCTGCCCCCTCTCGTCGTGCTCGGCGAGGTGGAGCAGAACAGGGCCGACCATGTGCGCATCGACAGCCGCCGAGCCGCGGCCGATGTGACCAGGCACGTGCTGTCCCGCGGAGCGACGCGCATCGCCGTGATCGGCGCCGACGACGACCCGTCGGTCGCGACCGCGACGGGCCGTCTGCGACTCGAGGGCGTGCACGACGCGCTTCGGGAGGCCGGCATCCCCCGTGACACCGCCTTGGAGATCAATCCGATGCCGTGGTCGATGACCGGCGGGGCGGATGGCGTGCAGACGCTGTTCCGACGGGGAGTGGCGTTCGACGCGATCATCGCCTTCACCGACTCGCTCGCGCTCGGCGCGCTCCACGCACTGCACGACCACGGCGTGAACGTGCCGGAGGACGTGATCGTGACGGGCTTCGACGACGTCGAGTTCTCGCGCTATACGTCTCCGTCGCTCACGACGCTCGCCTTCGACCGCCGCGCCTTCGCCGATGCGGCGCTCACCCTGCTCGAATCGCGCATGGACGACCGCTCCGCCCCGCCGCGGGCGCTCACCCTGTCGCATCACCTGCTCGAGCGTGACAGCACGCGGGGCCGCCCGCGCGGCCACCGCCCCTGACACGCACCCGCGCAGGGTTCTCCGCCCGCTGGCCCCGCGCTCACCCGGGTTGCGGACTTCACTCTTGCGCCGCCGATTACATCGATGTAATGATGAGACCCGACCCCGCCCGCTGTCACGAAGGAGTGACGATGACGCCCCCGCTCGATCTGTCTCGGCGGCAGTTCCTGACTGCCGCCTCCGTCACGGCCGCCGCAGCGCTGCTCGCCGGCTGCGCCCCTGGCGCCGTCCCCGGCTCGAACGCCACGACCCTGCAGTTCTGGCATCTGCTCTCCGGAGGCGACGGCGTGACCATGTCGCAGCTGCTCGACGCCGCCAACGCGGCGCAGAGCGACTACCGCATCCGCCCCACGGTGCTCGCATGGGGCACTCCGTACTACACGAAGCTCGCCATGGCGGGTGCCGGCGGCCGGGCCCCCGACGTCGCGATCATGCACGCGACGCGCACGGTCGGCTGGGCACCCGGCGGCCTGCTCGACACCTGGGACCTCGACCGGCTCGCAGACCTCGGAGTCGACGCCTCGACGTTCCCGAAGCCGATCTGGGAGAAGGGCTTCGTCGGCGAGAACATGTACAGCGTCGCGCTCGACGCGCATCCGTTCGTCGCGATGTTCAACACCGACATCTGCGACGCGGCCGGCGTGCTCGACAGCGACGGCCGACTGCAGGAGACCTCCTCTCCTGAGGAGTTCCTCGATCAGCTGCGCGCCATCGGGGGCCAGGCCGAGGGTCACGCGCTCTCGTACGGCTACCTCGGCGACGGCGCCCAGATGTGGCGTCTCTTCTACACGTTCTATTCGCAGCACGGGAGTGCGATGGAACTGCCGGCCGGCGGCAAGGCCGTGATCGACAAGGACGCCGCTGTCGCGTCTCTGACGCTCATGCGCACCCTGCTCGACGGGGAGATCGCCCTCGCCCAGGCCGACTACGGCAGCGCGGTGGCCGAGTTCGCCACCGGCAAGAGCGGGATGCTGTTCAGCGGCGTGTGGGAGCTGCGCACGATGCAGGCGGCCGAACTGCCCCTGGACGCCACCATGATCCCCACACTGTTCGGCACGCCGGCGGTCTACGCCGACTCGCACTCGTTCGTGCTGCCGCATCAGACCAACGCCGATCCCGCGAAGCGCGACCTGACCTACCGGTTCGTCGCCGACATGCTGAAGGGCTCGTTCGGGTGGGCCGAGGCCGGGCACATCCCTGCTTTCCTCCCGGTCACCGAATCGCCCGAGTACGCCGACCTCATTCCCCAGGCCAACTACGCCGAGGCCGCGCAGCACGTCGTCTACGACCCCACCGCGTGGTTCACCGGCTCGGGGTCGAGCTTCCAGGGCGAGTTCGGCGCCGCCGTGCAGGGGGTGCTGCTCTCGGGCGACGACCCCGCGGCGGCCATCGACCGGTTCGAGGCCCGGGTGAACACACTCCTCCGACAGCCCAACCCGGCCGACCCCGAGGGGACGTTCGCATCATGACCACCGCGACGGACTCCACGCGCACCATCGTCACCGGCTCGAAGTCGGCCCTGCCCGCTCGACGCGCCGGCTCCTCCCGCAACCGAGAGCAGCTCATCAGCTGGGCGTTCCTCGCTCCCTTCCTCCTCGCGTTCGTGCTGTTCCTCGCGTGGCCGATCGTGCACGGCATCATCCTCAGCTTCACCGACCAGTCGCTCACCGGGGCAGGCGGTTCCTTCATCGGCTTCGCGAACTATGCCGAGGCGCTCGCCGACCCCAAGATGTGGCAGTCGATGGGCAACACGGTGTGGTTCACGCTGCTCTCGACCGTGCCGCTCGTCGTGATCGCGCTGCTCATGGCCGCTCTCGTCGACCGCGGCCTTCCCGGCCAGTGGCTGTGGCGGCTGTCGTTCTTCATGCCCTATCTGCTCGCCTCGACCGTGATCTCGCAGATCTGGGTCTGGATCTTCAACCCGCAGATCGGCGCGGCGAACAACATCCTCGAGTTCTTCGGCCTCGAGCCGCTGGCCTGGCTGCAGAACCCCGACACCAACATGCTGTCGATCGTCATCGCCACCATCTGGTGGACGGTCGGATTCAACTTCCTTCTCTATCTCGCCGCGATGCAGAACATCCCGCCGCAGCAGTACGAGGCCGCATCGCTCGACGGCGCGGGCCCGTGGCGGCAGTTCTGGTCGATCATGCTCCCCCAGCTGGGACCGGCGACCGTGCTGATCCTGATCCTGCAGATCCTGGCATCGCTGAAGCTGTTCGATCAGGCGTACCAGATGCTCGGCGGCGTCGCGAGCGACACCACCCGCTCGATCGTGCAGTACATCTACGAAGCCGGCTTCGTCAGCTACCGATTCGGCTACTCGGCCGCGATCTCCTACGTGTTCTTCGCTCTCATCGTCATCATCGGCGTCGCGCAGGCTCTGATCATGCGCCGCCGGAAGGAGTCGCAGCTGTGATGTCCACCGCCACACTCACCGAGACCATCACCACCGCCAAGCCGGCGCGAGCCCGCCGCTCGCACCTGCCAGGTCAGAAGCCGTTCGGTGCGCTGCGCATCAGCGCCCTCGTCGTCCTGATCATCCTCGCGATCGGCTGGCTGCTGCCGTTCCTCTGGGCGGTCGCGACCGCCTTCAAGACCGAGACGGATGCCGCCAGCGGCGACCCGTCGTGGATCGGCGCCTCGGGCCCGACAGTCGAGGCCTTCGCGGCGATCCTGTCGCAGGGCAACGTCTACACCTGGGCGTTCAACAGCCTGTGGACGTCGGTCGCGGTGACCCTGATCACCCTGACGATCTCGGCACTCGCCGCCTACGCGTTCTCACGGCTCGACTTCACGGGCCGCAAGTGGCTGTTCGTCGTCATCATCGCCTCCATCGTCGTGCCGCCGCAGGTACTGATCATCCCGCTGTTCTACGAGATGCTCGCGTTCAACATGATCGACACCTACTGGGGCCTGATCCTGCCGCAGGTCGTCGCCCCGGCGATGGTGTTCATCCTCAAGCGCTTCTTCGACGCGATCCCGATCGAGCTCGAAGACGCGGCCCGCGTCGACGGCGCCAGCCGCCTGCGCATCTTCTGGTCGATCGTGCTGCCGCTCTCGCGGCCGATCCTGGCATCCGTCGCGATCTTCGTCTTCATCGGCGCGTGGAACAACTTCCTCTGGCCGTTCCTCGTCATCAACGACACCACTTTGATGACGCTGCCGGTCGGCCTGCAGACGGTCATCAGCGCCTACGGCGTGCAGTACGCGCAGGTCATGGCGCAGGCCGTGCTCGCCGCGCTGCCGCTGATCATCGTGTTCATCATCTTCCAGAAGCAGATCGTCAAGGGAGTCGCGACCAGCGGCTTCGGCGGTCAGTAGTCCCCCACAAGCCACAATCAAGGAGAGCAATGAGCAAGGCCCGCATCACCATCGATCGCGACTTCACTATCGCCGACGTCCCCCGAAGGCTCTTCGGGTCGTTCGTCGAGCACATGGGGCGCTGCGTGTACACCGGCATCTACGAGCCGGGCCACCCGCAGGCCGACGAGCGGGGCTTCCGTCAGGACGTGCTCGCCCTGGTGAAGGAGATGGGTCCGACCGTCGTCCGCTACCCCGGGGGCAACTTCGTCTCCGGCTACCGCTGGGAAGACGGAGTGGGCCCGGTCGAAGACCGCCCCGTGCGCATCGACGGGGCATGGCACACCATCGAGACCAATGCGTTCGGGCTGCACGAGTTCATGGACTGGGCGAAGGAGGCCGACGTCGAGGTCATGGAGGCCATCAACCTCGGCACCCGCGGCGTCGAAGAGGCACGGTCGCTCGTCGAGTACGCGAACCACCCGAGCGGCACCTACTGGTCGGACCTGCGTCGCAAGAACGGCGCTGAGAAGCCGTTCGACATCAAGCTGTGGTGCCTGGGCAACGAGCTCGACGGACCGTGGCAGATCGGCGGCAAGACCGCGACCGAGTACGGCCGCCTCGCGCAGGAGTCGGCCAAGGCCATGAAGCTGGTCGACCCGACGATCGAGCTCGTCGCGGTCGGCTCGTCTGCGCGGTCGATGCCGACGTTCGGCACGTGGGAGCACACGGTGCTCACGCACGCCTACGACGAGGTCGACTTCGTCTCGATGCATGCCTACTACCAGGAGCACGACGGCGACGCCGAGTCGTTCCTCGCCGAGTCGGTCGATATGGATGCGTTCATCGACGGCGTCATCGCGACGATCGACGCCGTGAAGGCCGCGGGCAAGCACACCAAGCAGGTCGACATCTCGTTCGACGAGTGGAACGTGTGGGACCAGGTGAAGTACAACGACGTCGAGGCCGGCGAGGTCGCGAAGTCGGGCTGGCGGGAGCACCCGCGTCTGATCGAGGACACGTACAACGTGACGGATGCCGTCGTCGTGGGCACGCTGCTCAACAGCCTGCTGCGCCACGGCGACCGCGTGAAGATCGCCAACCAGGCGCAGCTCGTCAACGTGATCGCGCCGATCCGCTCGGAGGAGAACGGTCCGGCCTGGCGTCAGACGAGCTTCTGGCCGTTCGAGCGCATGGCTCGCCTCGCGAAGGGTCGCATCCTGCGCCTCGCGGTGTCGGCACCGCAGATCGAGACGAAGCGCTACGGCGGCGTCGACGCGGTCGATGCGGCGGCGACGTGGGATGAGGAGACCGGACGCGTCGTCGTCTTCGTCGCGAACCGCTCGCTCGACGAGGAGAGCGACCTGACGGTCGAGCTGCGCGGTCTCACGGCGCTCCGTGTCGTGAACGCCGAGACGCTGACGATCCCCGAGGGCGGCGACCGCCACACCTCGAACCTCGAGACCACGCAGGATGCCGTGCACATGGTGCCGCTCGCAGCCGCAGAGGTCGTCGACGGCGCCGTGCGCGCGACGCTCCCGCCACTGTCGTGGTCGGTGATCGAACTCGCCTGAGGCTCGCCTCGACCGCAGAAGGCCCGGCATCGCAGTCCGATGCCGGGCCTTCCGCTGTGCTCACGGCATCCGCTCGTCGGCGCACGCGGCACCCCGCAGACGGCCGCGCTGTGGAGACGGCGGCGTCCCGGAGATGCGAAGAAGCCCGGCATCTTTCGATACCGGGCTTCTCGGCGAGGGGTTCACGGCCGAAGCCGGTCACACCCTCAGGAGGTGATCAGTGTGTCAGCTCTCGATGAGCTGGCGACGACGGAAGACCAGCAGCAGTCCACCCGACAGCAGCGCGAGCGCGATCGCTGCGGCGGAGAGCGGGACGAGCAGGTCGGCACCGGTCACGGCGAGTCCGCCGTCACCGGGTGCCGCTGCGCCACCGTCACCGGGAGCTGCTCCGCCACCACCGGCGACCGGGGCCGCGAGGACAGCGAACGCCAGGTCGGTCGGAGCCGACGAGACGCCGTCGATGGCCTGCGTGGCCGACACCGTGTATGTGCCCGACTCGAGAGCCGCACCGAAGTCGACGCTCCATGCGCCGTCCTCGACCGTGGCCGTGAACGTGCCGCTCGCTGCGGCGAAGGTGCTTGCGAGAGCCGCGGTGTTCGCCGTGGCCGGCTCTGCGCCGTTGAGCTTCACCGTGACGGTCGCACCGTCGATGCCCGTGCCGGCGAGACCTGCGGGGCCGTCGTTGTGGGCGAACTCCGCGCCGTTCGCGACCGAGGTCACGGCCGGCGAGACCGGGAGGACGGAGAACGTCGAGGTGGCCTCAGGCGAGACCTCGTCTTCGCCCTCGATCGTGCGGGTCTGCGTCACGACGACGCTGTGCGAGCCGTACTCGAGGTTCAGTCCGTCGACGGTCCAGGAACCGTCTGCGGCGACCTCGGTCGTGCCGAGGACATCGCCCTCAGCGTCAGCCACCGTGATGGTGGTGGTCGGCAGGCCGGTGCCGCTGACCTCGGTGACGGTCTCGTTGACCGTCGAGCCGTCTGCTGGCGAGGTGATGACCGGTGCGACGAGCGGTGCGGGCACCACGGTCACGTCGAGCGTGACGGTCTCGGAGGAGCTGAAGCCGGTGCGTGCACGGACCGAGGCGGTGTGGTCGCCGAGCTCGACGGGACCGACGACCGAGAAGGCGCCGTTCACGACGTCCACAGTCTGGTCTGCACCGAAGCCGGTGACCGTGACCTTGGCTGCGCCAGGAGCGGTTCCGGTGATGGCCGTTCCAGGCTGCACCTCGGCACCATCGGCCGGGCTCGTGATGACCGGTGCGTCGAGGTCGAGTGCGACCTCGTAGCCGTCGGTCTTGGGCAGAGCGGTCACGAGCGATGCCGCCCAGGTGAACTGCTCTTCGGTCTCGGTCGCCTCGGACCCACCGCTGATGAGGCCGACGGCCGCATTGCCCTGGATGACCGCGCCGCCGGAGTCACCGGGACCCGCGAGCGTGTTGCTCGAGAAGCCCTGCACCCAGTGTCCGTCGATGTTCGCCCATCCGTCGAGGATGTCGTTGCCGTCGACCGTGCCGGTGGTGAAGCCGGTCGTGCGACCGCTCTTCGAGACCTCTCCGAGCACCGGAGCGGCGACCGACTTGATCGGGACGACGCTGTCAGCGAGCGAGCTGAGCGAGTCGCCGGCCGTGGTCCAGTCGGTGACCGCGGGGACCGGGTTCCATCCAGCGGCCCCGTCGATGTCGATGACCGAGATGTCGGTGGCGGTGGTGTCGCCGTTGAAGCCTGCGCCGCCGTCTCCGCCGCCGAACTGGGCGAAGCCGAACGTGCCGAGCAGTTCGATGTCGCTGGGCAGTGCGACCCGGTCGCTGCCAGCTGCCTTCTCGCTGCTGGGGACGGTCAGCGTGGTGTCGGTGAGGCGCTCGTCGTTCTCGCCGAAGGCGCAGTGTCCGGCGCTCAGCAGCGCGGGATCACCCTCGGGCGAGAATGCGGCGAAGCCGATCGAGCACGACCAGGCCGCGCTGCCGGGCTCATCGGCGAGGAAGCCGGGAAGGTCGGGAGCAACGGACAGGTAGCCCTGTCCGCCGACGACGTCGCCCTCGTCGAAAGCAGTGAGTACCTTGTCGACCTTGACGACGGAGCTGGCGTCGGGCACGCCGACATCTACCGCGACCGCCTCCGAAGACCTGTTCGCCGTGCTGTCGGCGGTCACTACAACCACCTTCTCGCCTTCGGCGGTCGTGCCGACGGCGACGAGATCGATGTCGTTCTCCTCGGCGGCCTTCTGGGAGTTGAGAACCTCGGCAGGAACCTCCGACGTCTCGGTCGGGGCCGGAGCCGGAGTCTGGTCTGCGCCATCTTCAGCGAACGCCGCAGGCGCTCCGAGGAAGAGGCCCGAGAGGGCGAGCGTGGTGGCGGCCGTCAACGCCAATGGGCGTCGGCCTGTCACTCTGTGCTTCATGTGATGTATGTCCTTGCTGGTCACGGATCGTCAGTCAGTTTCATATCCGGCAGTGTGCGATGCACACAGAACCGTTCGCCTCCCGGTGGAGGCGTGAACTGCGACGCTGGCCCCCCGACAAGCAGGATCCTGTCCGTCGGGACGAACAGGGATCTCTAGAAGAGTACCCAGTAAATCCACAGAATGGGGAAATTGTTTACCGGAATTTCACCCCTTGACCTGGACGTCCTCTGTGCGATAAGCGCGCACGCGCGTCGTCGTCCGACAGGGCGAACCGATCGGCCCCGGCCGGATCGAGACTGCGATCGCATTCGCAGGCGGCACCGTTAGCATGGCCAGCATGAGCACCCACCGCAGAGCACGAAACCTCGTCGGCCTCGCGATTCTGGGAGCCTTCGCGCTGATGGGCGCGGCCTGCGCGACGGGGGCACCGGGTGGCGCACCCACCTCGAGCAGCGACGACGACGCCGTCATCGAGAAGCTCGTCGGGCTGTGGGGCGAGGATTCCTCGGGCCAGCCGCACCTCGAGTTCGCCGCCGACGGCACGGTGCACGGCAGCGACGGATGCAACGGCATCACGACGACCTACTCGGTGAACGGCGACCGCGTCGACCTCGCCCGGTTCGCATCGACTCTCAAGGCCTGCCCCGGGGTCGACGACTGGATGCGCGGCATCCGCGCGGTCGAGATCGACGGAGACGTCCTGGTGATCAAGGATGCGTCCGGCGCCGAGCTGGGAAACCTCGCCCGCGCGAGCTGATCACCACCGCAGCGGCGAGCGCGGCCTCCGACGAGCACCCGACGAGCACCCGACGAGCACCCGACCCGGGTGCGCTGACCCGGGCCGGTGCCCTGCTCAGTCCTCGATGTGACGCTCGTCGACGCCGTCATAGAGCGACAGCGGGCGGATCAGCGCGTTCGCTCCGGCCTGCTCGATCACGTGCGCGGTCCACCCGGTCACGCGCGCCGCGACGAACAGCGGCGTGAACGTGAGGGTGTCGAAGCCGATGAGGTTGTAGGCAGGGCCCGACGGATAGTCGAGGTTCGGGTAGATGCCCTTGCGCGCGACGAACTCCGACTCGAGCGCGTCGTACAGCTCGGCCACCTCGGGGCGGTCGTAGTGCTCGACGAGAGTGTCGAGAGCGGCCTTCATGGTGGGCACACGCGAGTCGCCGCTCTTGTAGACGCGATGACCGAATCCCATGATCTTGCGCTTCTCGGCCAGGGCGTCGTCGAGCCAGGGCACGACGTTCGAGGCCTCGCCGATCTCGTCGAAGATGTGCAGCACGGCCTCGTTGGCACCGCCGTGCAGCGGGCCCTTGAGCGCGCCGATCGCTCCGACCACGGCCGAGTAGAGGTCACTGAGGGTCGAGGTGATCACGCGGGCTGTGAACGTCGAGGCGTTGAACGAGTGCTCGGCATACAGGATCATCGAGCGGTTGAACGCATCGACGACCACCGGATCGGGCTCCTCACCGAACGTCATCCAGAGGAAGTTCGCCGAGTAGTCGAGGTCGTCGCGGGGCTCGATGAGCTGCTCCCCTCGGCGGCGACGCTGACCGTAGGCGACGATCGCCGGCAGCGCCGCGAACAGACGGATGCTGCGCTCGAGGTTCTGCTCGGGGCTGCCGCCGGCATCCAGCACCGATCCGCCCGCGTTCGGGTCAGAGGCGCCGATCAGGCTGACCGCCGTGCGCACCTCGTCCATCGGGTGGGCCTCGACGGGCACCAGGTCGATCGCCGTCTTCACGTTGTCTGCCAGCGCGCGGTGCTCACGCTCCGTCGCGCGGAACGCCGCCAGCTGTGCGGCATCCGGCAGCTCTCCGTGCCAGAGCAGGTACGCGACCGCCTCGAAGGGCTGCGTCGCCGCCAGCTCCTGCACGGGGTAGCCGCGGTAGAGCAGGCTGTTCGTCTCGGGGTTGACCTTCGAGATCGCGGTCGTGTCGACGACGACCCCGGCGAGGCCCTTCTTGATGTCCGGCTCGGTCATGCTCACTCCTTCGTGACGGTGAAACCTGCGACGCCCGAGTCGAACTGCTTGTAGGACTCGTAGTCGATCAGGTCGTAGAGATCGGCACGGTGCTGCATCTCACCGAGCTTCGAGGTGAGGTGCCCCTCCTCGTTCAGCGTATCGAGCGCACGGCCCGCCGCGCCCATCGCGATGCGCAGCAGCGACACAGGCCAGATGACCATGTTGACGCCGACGTCGCGCAGCTGGTCGACCGAGAACAGGTCGCTCTTGCCGAACTCGGTCATGTTGGCCAGGATCGGCACGTCGAGTGCGGTCGCCATCGCCTCGAATTCGGAGAGCGTCCGCATCGCCTCGGGGAACACGGCGTCTGCCCCGGCATCCACCAGCGCCTTGGCGCGGTCGATCGCGGAATCGAGCCCCTCGACGGCGCGGATGTCTGTGCGCGCCATGATCAGGAAGTTCGGGTCGCGACGGGCGTCGGCCGCCGCTCGGATGCGACGGATCGCCGTGCTCTCGTCGACCACGCTCTTGCCGTCGAGGTGTCCGCAGCGCTTCGGGTTGATCTGGTCTTCGATGTGGGTGCCGGCGAGGCCCGCATCCTCGAGCTCCTGGATCGTACGGGCGACGTTCATCGGCTCGCCAAAACCGGTGTCGGCGTCGACGATCGCCGGGATATCGGTCATGCGCGCGATCTGCTTCGCCCGCCCCGCGACCTCGGTCAGCGTGGTGAGGCCGATGTCGGGAACCCCGAGGTCGGCGGACAGCACCGCGCCCGAGATGTAGACCCCGTCGAATCCCTTCTGCTCGATCAGGCGGGCGCTCAGCGGGTTGAAGGCACCGGGGAACCGCAGCAGCTCGCCGCTCGCGAGGCGTTCGCGGAACAGGCGGCGCTTCTCGGCCGGGGTGACGTGCGAGTACAGCATCAGTTCTCCTCAAGCGTGTCGCGCATCGATACCGCGTTTCGTCTCGCTCGGCTTCGCCGTGCTCGCTCAACGACCGGGGGTCCCGCTCCCTCGGTCGTTGAGCGAGGCCCGCGAAGCGGACCGAGACGAAACGCAATGCCCTCGGTCGTTGAGCGAGGCCCGCGAAGCGGACCGAGACGAAACGCGGTGAGATTCATCAGAACAGGCCCTTCGGAGCATCCGCCGCGTCGAGCAGGCCGGGCTTGGCGATGATCGACAGTTCGCCGACCTCGGCGGCCGTGAGCTCGGGCAGGCGCTGCACGAGCTCGAGGAACCGCTCGATCTCGGCCGGCTCGAGCACGGGCTCGGCCAGCAGTCGGAACTTCGCGATGTAGTTGGCGCGGGCGAACGGGCGCGCGCCGAGCGGATGCGCGTCGGCGACGGCGATCTCGTCGACCACGGTCGTGCCGTCGGTCAGGCGGAACTCCACGCGACCGCCGAACGCCTTCACATTGGGGTCTTCGGAGTGGTAGCGGCGCGTCCACTCGGCATCCTCGGCCGTGGTGATCTTGTGCCACAGAGCGACGGTGTCTTCGCGACCGGCCCGCTCGGGCGTGTACGAGTCGACGTGGTGCCAACCGCCGTCCTGCAGGGCGACAGCGAAGATGTACGGGATCGAGTGGTCGAGCGTCTCGCGCGAGGCCGTCGGGTCGTACTTCTGCGGGTCGTTCGCGCCAGAGCCGATCACGTAGTGCGTGTGGTGGCTGGTGTGCAGCACGATCGCCTCGATGTTCGCGGGGTCGCGCAGTGCCGGGTTCTCGGTGCCGAGCTTGCGGGCGAGGTCGATCCACGCCTGCGCCTGGTACTCGGCCGAGTGCTCCTTCGTGTACGAGTCGAGGATCGCGCGCTTCGCCTCGCCCGCGGCGGGCAACGGCACCTCGTAGGCGGCATCCTTGCCGTCGAGCATCCAGGCGATCACGCCGTCTTCACCCTCGTAGATCGGGGCGGGGCTGGTCTGCCCCCGCATCGCCCGGTCGACCGCCTCGACGGCGAGCTTGCCCGCGAAGGCCGGGGCGTGCGCCTTCCACGTCGAGATCTCGCCCTTGCGGCTCTGTCGCGTGGCGGTGGTGGTGTGCAGGCCCTGACCGACGGCCTGGTAGATCGTCTCGACGTCGAGCCCGAGCAGGGTGCCGATGCCGGCGGCGGCCGACGGGCCGAGGTGGGCGACGTGATCGATCTTGTGCTTGTGCAGGCAGATCGCGCGCACGAGGTCCATCTGGATCTCGTAGCCGGTCGCGATGCCGCGCAGCAGCGCGCGGCCGTCGGCCTGCACGTGCTGGGCGACGGCGAGGATCGGCGGGATGTTGTCGCCCGGGTGCGAGTACTCGGCCGCGAGGAACGTGTCGTGGTAGTCGAGCTCGCGCACGGCGACGCCGTTGGCCCAGGCCGCCCACTCGGGGCTGGTGCGGTGGTCGAGCGCCGCGCCGAAGACCGTGGCGCCGATGCCGCCGGTCGAGACGGGGTGGCTGAACGCCTGGGCGCGGGCCGCGTTGATGGGGCCGCGGGTGAGCGATGCCGCGGCCACCGACGCGTTGTCGATAATGCGGTTGATGATCATGTCGGCGACGTCCTGCTCGACCTCGACCGGGTCGGCGGCGACCTCGGCGATCTTCCAGGCGAGCTGGTCTTCTCGAGCGAGGTTCTCGTCGCTGCGGTGCACGCGGACGTGGTGGGTGACGGTCATTTCACACCTTCTGGGTTGGCTGTCAGGGAGTCGAGGATGCCGGTGAGCGCGTTGTGCAGATGCACGTGAGTGGCGTGCGCTGCGAGGTCGCCGTCTCGCGCACCGAGCGCTGCGGCGATCGTGCGGTGCTCGGCCGCGGAGGCCGCGAGGCGGTCGGGCTTGTCGCGGGCCATGCGCCGCACCCGCACGAGGTGGGTGCGCACGGTGCGCAGCGCCGAGGCGATGTAGTCGTTGTCGACGGCCTGGTCGAGAGCGGCATCGAAGCGGGCGATGAGGGCGTAGTACGCGTCGCGGCCTTCGACGGCGGCGAGATCGACGTGCGCGAATTCGTCGGCGAGCGCGGCGAACAGCGAAGCGTCCCCTCGCTGAGCGGCGAGTCTGGCGGAGGTCTCCTCGAGCGCGCGGCGGATCTCGAAGAGGGCGCGGATGTCGTCGGCATCCAGGTCTGCGACCACGGTGACACGCGGCGACTGCTGCACGACCAGGCCGTCGGCCGCGAGGCGTCGCAGGGCCTCGCGCATCGGCGTGCGGCTGATGCCGAGGCGAGCGGCCTGCTCGACCTCGCCCAGCACGAACCCGGCGGGGAGGGCGCCCGACTGGATCTCCTCCAGCAGTGCCGCGTGGGCACGGTCGCTCGCGGTAATGCGATCGGCGACAGAGCTCATGCCCTCAGTGTATACATAGAAGCGGTATCTGCGGACTGAGTGACCAATTCAGTGGTTAGACGTATACATTGAGTGCCCGGTGGCCGGATCCGCGCGGACCCGCTGTGCGCGCAGCCCGATCGGCGGATGGTCGAAAGAGCATCCCACGCCCGGTGGGTGGTCAAAGAAGCATCCGAAGAGCCGCCCAGAGGTGCGAATGTGACCACGCACCGGCACCCCGCGTGTGACTACCGCTGCGGCACCCCCACCGCATCCGGAATCGGTTCGACGAACTCCGCAGGGCGCGGCTCGCCGAGCTTCACGACCACCACTCCGACGAGCACGAGCGCTCCGCCGAGAGCCTGCAGCAGGTCGGGCAGCTGTCCGAGCAGCAGCCAGCCGAACAGCAGTGCGGCGACGACTTCGGAGAGTGCGACGAAGGATGCGAGGCGCGAGCCCAGCATCCGGGTCGATGCGATGCCGAGCACGTAGGCGAGGGCAGTGGCGATGAGGCCGATCGCCAGCACCGGCACGAACCACGGCACGGTGCCGAAGCGGTAGGTGATGTCATCGGTCGTCCAGGCGATGGGCAGGATGCCGACGAGGCCGGCGATCGTGAGAGCGACGGCGCCGAGCAGCAGCCCTCCTCCGGCGAGCGCTATCGGCGGCAGGCCGGTGTCGGCCTTGGCCGAGAGCAGGAAGTACGTCGCGGCGCCGACCATCGCGGCGAGCGCCCAGAGGATGCCGGCGACGTTGACCTCGGCACCGGTGATGATGTCGAGCATCAGCACGAGACCGACGAAGGCGATGGCCGCGCCGATCACACTGCGGCGACTCGGCCGTTCACCCCGCCGGATCCACAGCCAGAGGATGACGGCGATCGGGGCCGTGTACTCGATGAGCAGCGCGAGGCCGACGTCCATCACGGCCACAGCCTGGAAATAGCAGAGCTGCGTGGCGGTGACGGCGAGGAGTCCGTAGGCGGCGACCATGCCCGCGTTCTTCCTGAGCACTCCCCAGCGACCCCGGAGCGAGATGATCGTCGGCACGAGCAGCACGAGAGCAGCGACCCAGACCCGCGCGGTCACTGCCGCACCGGGGGTCCATCCCGCGTCGATGAGTCCTCGAGCCCAGGCGCCGGACATCCCGAACGCGAAGGCCGCGCCGATCGCCAGGGGCAGACCGAACCGCACACCCGGCGCAACGATGTCATTTGCAACCTTGCTCATGACAGGTGACGCTACTCTCGCGGGATGTAAGGTGTCAACATGAACTTCACCGATGACACGGAGGAGGCTCTGCGCTCGGCCGTCTGGCTGGTGAACTCGGCAGAGGACCCGGAGACTCTCGAGACGCTCGCCGACTACGACGCCTTCCTCGCCGACTTCCCCTACTCCGGCCGGCTCGACCGGGACGAGGCCGAGCTGGCTTCGCTGCGAGACCTGCGCCCGCGCCTGCGCGCCATGCTGCTCGCGCCCCGCGACGAGATGGCCGAGCACGTCAATGCCGCTCTCGCCGAGGCGCATCTGGCGCCGAGACTGGTGCGCCACGACGGGGTCGACTGGCACCTGCACGCCGTCGCCGACGAACGCCCGCTCGCCGAGCGCGTGCTGATCGAGACCGCCATGGCGCTGATCGACGTCATCCGCGCCGATGAGGGCTCACGCATCTCGATCTGCGCCGACGACACCTGCGAGGCACTCGCCCTCGACCTCTCGCGCAACCGCTCCAAGCGCTTCTGCTCGACGACCTGCACGAACCGCAACGCCGTGGCCGCCTATCGCGCGCGGCGCGCACGCGCCTGAGCCCTGCACCGTGGCCCGACCGGGCCTGAGCCGACGCGCCCTCGGCGTCGTCCGCGGCCCCGCCTGAGATCAGGAGAACCGCGCCGGATCAGGAGGATCTCCGCGGGATGCTCCTGATCTCGGCACACTCTCCTGATCTCGGCCGGGTAGCCTCGGTGACCGATGAGCATCTCCCCCTCCCCCTACGACATCTGGTTCGCCGACGCCGAGTTCGACGCGAGCTACGGCCACACGCTGAGCACGCTCCGTGCGATCGCTCCGGTCGCCGCACCCGATGGATTCGCCGAGCGGTGGCAGGGCTGGCGACAGCAGGCGAAGACGGTGGATGCCGCACCCACCGTGCTGTCCGCCGAGACCGCGCACGGCCGACGCGTGTCGGTCATCGAGCATGCGGGAGTCGACGGCACCCGCCTGCGCGCCTGGCTCGTCGAACCCCTCGCCGCCCCGGCGCGCGTCGGTGTCGTGCACAGCCACGGCTACGGCGGACGGGATGCGGTCGACCTCGCTCGCATACCCGACGATGCGGCCGCGATCTTCCCCGTCGCCCGAGGGCTGCCGACGCTGAACACGGGCGTCGGCGCCCCCGCACCCCAGGCCGAGCATGTGCTGGCCGGGATCGAGAGCCCGGACTCGTACGTGCTCGGCCTCTGCGCCCGAGACCTCTGGCTCGCTGCGGATGCTCTCACCACCCTCGTCGGCGCCCTGCCCCTCTATTACGTCGGCGAGAGCTTCGGCGGCGGCATCGGCGCCCTCGCCCTGCCGTGGGACGACCGCTACGTCGGGGCGACCCTCATCGTGCCGAGCTTCGGACAGCACGACGAGCGCCTCGCCGTGCACTGCGTCGGCAGCGGCGAGACCGTGCGCGACCACGTCGCGGCGCATCCGGAGGCCCGCGAAGTGCTGCGCCTGTTCGACGCCTCGACGGCCCTCGGCTTCGCCCGCATCCCGGTACGCGTCGAGGCGGCGCTGTGGGACCCGTACGTGCCGCCGCCCGGACAGTTCGGCGTCGCGAACGCGGCTCGGATGCTCGAACTCGCCGTCCTCCCCGCGGGCCACGCCGAATATCCGGGGGGCGAGGAGGTGGCGGCCGGGGCGATCCGCGACGGCAGGTCCCACCTCGCACGCGCCCTGCGCGCAGCACCCTGAGATCAGGAGAATGCGTCGAGATCAGGAGGATTCTCGCCGTTCTCTCCTGATTCGGGTCGATCCTCCTGATCTCGCGTCCCGCCGGCAACGGCCCCGCCACCCGCGCCCACACCCGCGCCCACACCCGCGCCCACGCCCGCGCGCTCACCCCCGCGCATCCGAGCACTGGACGCCACTTGTCATAACAGGTACACTCGGCTTGTCATTACAGGTTGCGCAGCGCCGCAGCACCCGTACGAGGAGCATCGATGCCCCAGTTCCACACCCCTCCGATCTCGCCGATGGCGATCGCGTTCGACGCCGAGAAGCTCACGCTCTCGCCCGAGGGGCCCACGCTCACGCGCCGGATGTCCGACCTCGAGGGCCTGTTCCTCGACGCGGATGCCTGGGCCGCCGCATCCGCCGGCGACGATCCCGTCGTCTACACGGTGACCAGCTCGCCCGTGCCCGAGGTCGACCGGGAGCTGCCGCAGTCGATCACGACGATCATGCCGGGAGACACCTCGGGTGAGCTCTGGATGACCAAGGGCCACCAGCATCCGAACCACCAGGGCGAGATCTACCTCGCGCTGAAGGGCCGCGGCGGTCTGCTCATGTTCGACGGCGAGCGCACCGAGTGGCTCGACATGCTCCCGGGCACCATCGGCTACATCCCGCCCGGATGGGCGCACCGGTCGGTGAACACGGGCGACGAGCCCTATGCGTTCCTCGCGGTGTATCCGGGCGGCGCCGGCCACGACTACGGCTGGGTGCTCGAGCACGGCATGGGCTCCCGGGCGTATCGCTCGGCCGAGGGAGTCGACCTGCGCCCCTATTCCGCGTCCCCCTCCGCGGAATAGGCTCGGCCATGCTGATCGCGCACGACCTCGGCACCACCGGCAACAAGGCGTCCCTCCACCACGACGACGGGCGCCTCGTGACCTCGGTCACGGTGCCCTACCCCGCACACTTCGCCGCCGGCGGCATCGCCGAGCAGGATCCGGCGGACTGGTGGGATGCCGTCGCCTCGGCGACCCGGCAGCTGCTCGCCCGCGCGGGAGTCGCCCCCGAGACCGTCGTCGGCCTCGTCGTCAGCGGCCAGATGATGGGCACAGTGCTGCTCGACGCCCACGGCGAGCCGGTGCGCCCCGCGATCATCTGGGCCGATACGCGCTCGGGTGCGCAGACCCGCGCGCTCGAAGAACGGCTCGGCGCCGCAGACGCGTATCGCGCGCTCGGCCACCGTCTGAACCCGACGTACTCGATCGAGAAGATCATGTGGGTGCGGGACAACGAGCCGGATGCCTGGGCTCGGGTGCGTCACTTCTGCGTCGCCAAGGACTACATCGTCTACCGGCTCACCGGACGCCTCGCGACCGAGCGCTCCGACGCCTCGGGTACGAACGCCTACGACCAGCTGCGCGGCACGTGGTCGGCCGAGGTTCTCGCCGCGGCCGGACTGGACGCCGCGCTCTTCCCCGAGATCCTCGAGTCGACGACCGTCGCCGGAACGCTCACGACCGCATCTGCGGATGCCCTCGGGCTGTCGACATCGGTCCGCGTGGTCATGGGAGGCGGCGACGGACCGCTCGCCGCTGTGGGCTCGGGCATCGTCGCCCCCGAAGACGGCGCCTACGTGTGCCTGGGCACGTCGTCGTGGATCTCGTTCGCCAGCCTCACCCCGCTGCATGACCCGCAGATGCGCACCATGACCTTCGACAACGTCGTTCCCGGTTCGTTCGTGCCCACCGCCACCATGCAGGCCGGCGGGGCATCGGTGCAGTGGATCGCCGAGGCGCTCTCGCCCGACCCCGCCCACCCCGACACCGCGCGCCTCACCGCAGAGGCCGGCGGCGACCTCGACACGGAAGACCTGTACTTCCTGCCCTATCTCCTCGGCGAGCGCTCTCCCCTGTGGGATCCGCACGCCCGCGGCGCCTTCGTCGGCATCGGGCGGCACCACACCCGCGCGCACCTCACGCGAGCCGTGCTCGAAGGCGTGGCCTACAACCTGCTCACCTGCATCCAGGCCTTCCGCGAATCCGGAGGCGCGATCGACCGCATCGACGCGGTCGGCGGCGGGGCGCAGAGCGACGCCTGGCTCGGCATCCTCGCCGACGTCTGGGGCGTGCCGATCCGCCGCCGCACGATCGTCGAAGAGGCCAACAGCCTCGGCGCCGCGGTCACCGGTGCGGTCGGGCTCGGGCTCGCGGACTTCTCGGCGGCCAGGGCGCTCAGCGAGGTCACGGCGGAGTTCGCACCGGATGCCGGTCGGCACGCCGCGCACGCGCAGCGGCATGCCCGCTTCGTCGACGCCTACGCGGCCCTCGAGCCGTGGTTCGCCGCCGCGCCGCCGGCCGAGGAGCGCTGATGGGCGTCATCCTCGCCACGAGTCGGTCGTTCTCGGACGGCGATCTCGACCTCGTGGGGCGGGCCACAGCCGCGGGTCACGAGGTCGTCCGCGGACCCGCGCACCACGGTCTCGCCGAGCTCGCGCCCCTGCTCGCGGCAGCCGAGGGGTGGATCGCGGGCACGGGGCCGGTGACCGACGAGCACCTCGCGGCCGCTCCGAACCTCAGGGTCGTCGCCCGCTACGGCGTCGGCACCGAGGCCGTCGATCTCGATGCGGCGCTGCGGCGCGGCATCCCCGTGACCAACACCCCGGGCGCGAACGCGGATGCTGTCGCCGACCACGCCGTCGGCCTCATGCTCGCGGCACTCCGGTTCATCCCCGACGGCGATCGCCGGGTGCGCGCGGGCGACTGGAGCGTGCGACGAGGGCGGGAGCTCGGTGCTGCGACAGTCGGCATCGTCGGCTTCGGACGCATCGGTCAGGGCGTCGCCCGTCGCCTGGGCGGCTTCGGCTCGAGGGTTCTCGCGACCGACCCCTTCCTGCCGGCCGACGTCATCGTCGAGCGCGGCGCCGAGCCGATCGATCTCGATGCGCTGTTCCGCTCGGCCGACCTGATCACCCTGCACGCCCCCGGTGGACAGACGCTGGTCGACGCGGCGCGGCTCGACAGCATCCGACCGGGCCTGATCCTGGTGAACACCGCGCGCCCCGACCTCGTCGACGAGGCGGCCATCGCGGACGCCCTGCGCGACGGCCGTCTCGGTGCATACGCCGCCGACACCCTGAACGGCGACACCGCGGCGAGTGCGAGCCCGCTGCTCGCCGACGACCTCGCAGACCGGGTGACCGTCACCCCGCACCTCGGCGCCCAGACGACCCAGGCCGTCGACAACATGGGCTCGATGTCGCTCGACGACGTGCTCGCCGTGCTCGCAGGGCGCTCCCCCGCCCACCCCGTCTCTCCCCGACTCTGAAGGACCAGGCCATGACCATCACCGAGACTCCCGCCACCACGACCGGCGGCTACATGGGCTTCGTCGGCGTGAGCACCGGCTCGTCGTCGATCATGAAGGTGTTCCCGAAGTGGGCCGAGGTGCTGGGGCTCCCCACCGAGAACCTCATCGGGCACGACCTGCCGATGGATGCCACCCCTGAGCAGTACGTCGCGATGGTCGAGCAGATCCGCGACGACCCCCACCACCGCGGCGCACTCGTCACGACTCACAAGATGAACGTCTTCGCGGCGGCATCCGACCTCTTCGACGAGCTCGACCCGTTCGCCGTATCGTGCTCCGAGATCTCGAGCATCTCGAAGCGGGGCGATCGTCTGATCGGCCGCGCCAAGGACCCTCTCACGGTCGACCTCGCGCTGAACGACTTCCTCCCGACCGACCACTTCGCCCGCACGGGTGCCGAGGTCGTGATCCTCGGCGCCGGCGGCTCCGGCACGGCCCTGAGCTGGGCGCTGGCCGAGCGCGCGGACGCTCCGGCGAAGATCACCGTCACCGCCCGCGACGACGACAAGCTCGACCACCTGCGCGAGGTGCACCGCCAGCACGGCACCCCCGAGGGGCTGATCACCTACGTGCGCACCGACACGGTGCAGGATGCCGCGGCGATCGTCGCGGCCGCCCCGGCGGGGTCGCTGATCGTGAACGCCACGGGCCTCGGCAAGGACCGCCCCGGGTCGCCGCTGCCCGACGACGTCGTGTTCCCGACCGACGCGTGGGTGTGGGAGTTCAACTACCGCGGGTCGCTGGAGTTCCTGCACCAGGCGCGCGGGCAGCAGGCCGAGCGCGCACTGCACGTGATCGACGGCTGGCGCTACTTCATCCACGGCTGGTCGCAGGTCGTCGCCGACGTGTTCGAGATCGACCTCACCCCCGAGATCGTCGAGCGGCTCGCCGAGGCTGCCGAGTCGGTGCGCTGATGCCCGTCATCCGAACCGTGCTCGGCGACGTCGACCCGGCGCAGCTCGGGGCGACGAACTATCACGAGCATCTGTTCCAGATCTCGCCGCTGCTCGTCGGCGACGAGCTCGACGACGAAGACCTGTCGGGTCGCGAGGCCGCGCTGCTGAAGGCCAGCGGATTCACGGCGATGGTCGATGCCACTCCGTTCGGCCTCGGGCGCGACCCCGAGGCGGTGGCCCGCATCAGCGCAGGAACCGGCATGCATGTCGTCGCGACGACGGGGCGCCACCGCGAGGCGCATTACGGTGCGGATCATCCGCTGCAGGTGTGGGGAGTCGAGCGCCTCGCCGAGCTCTTCGTCTCCGAGGTGACTCGCGGCATGGTCGTCGACGATGCACTGGTGTTCGAGACGCCCGACGTCCCCCGTGCGGCAGCACCCGATGGCGCCGTGGTGCGCGCCGGGATGCTCAAAGCGGGCGTCGACTACTGGAGCATCAGCCGCTTCGAGCGCACGACGCTGCTCGCGGTCGCCGACGCGCATCGAACGACCGGGGCACCGGTCATGGTGCACCTGGAGTTCTGCACCGCCGCCCACGAGGTGCTCGATCTTCTCGAGGCCGAGGGCGTGGCATCCGATCGTGTCGTGCTCGCGCATGCCGACCGAGACCCGGACGCCGGCCTGCACGCCTCGCTCGCCAAGCGCGGCGCCTATCTGGGATACGACGGCTTCGCCCGCCCGCGCACGAGGTCGGATGCCGAGCTGCTCGCCCTGACCGAGCGGGTCGTCGAGCTCGGCGCGGTCGACCGGGTGCTTCTCGGCGGCGACGTCGCCCGTCGAACCCGGTACATCTCGTACGGCGGGATGCCGGGACTCGCCTACCTCGGCGAGCGCTGCCTCCCGCGGTTGCGGTCGGCGGTGGGCGAGGATGCAGTCGAGAGGATGCTGGTCGCCAACCCCGCGCGTCTGCTCACCCTGTCTGCCTGATCCCCCATCTCCGAGGAGCACTCCCATGGCCGAGCCCACGATCCTGCACGCGATCTTCACCGCGCGCCCCGAGCAGGGCGACAACGTCGCCGCACTGCTGCGCGACTTCGCCGAGATCGTGCGCGCGGAAGAGGGCAACGTCGTGTTCGATGCGACACGACTGGTCGACGACCCCGACCGCTTCTTCGTCTACGAGGTCTACCGCGACGAGGCCGCCTTCCAGGCGCACCTCGCCGCTCCCGCCGGAGTGCCGTTCAACGAGGCCCTGCAGCAGCTCATCGTCGAGCCCTCGTCGATCCTCACCTTCCTGCGCCGCATCTGACCCCCGCGCACGCAGAGAAGCCCCCCGCCCGAAGGCGAGGGGCTTCTCCGTGATCTCAGCGGGTCACTCGTAGAGGACCGCTGCGATGTCCTCGTCTTCGAGGTTGGTGCTGTCGTACCAGTACGAACCCGTGTCGTAGAACTCGTCGACCGAGTCGCCGTTGGCCGCGTCGTAGGCCGCCTGCACGACCTGCTCGCCGATGCCGATCGGGTCCTGCGTGATGGCGCCGGCCATCGTGCCGTCCTTGATCGCGTTGATCTGGGCTGCTCCCGAGTCGAAGCCGACGATCGTGATCTTGCCCTTCTCGAGACCCAGCTCGTTCACGGCGTTGACGACGCCGATGGCCGAGCCCTCGTTGGTGCCGTAGATGCCCTTGAGGTCGGGGTGCGCCGCGATCAGCGTCTTGGCGATGTCGGCCGACTTCAGGTGGTCGCCGTCGCCGTACTGGATGTCGACGATCTCGATGTCGGGGTAGTCCGCCTCGATCTTCTCGACGAAGCCGTCACGACGCTCGACACCGGTCGAGTTGATCTGCGAGTGGCCGACGATCGCGACCTCGCCCGATCCGCCGATCAGGTCGGCCATGTGCTCGGCGGCCAGCGCGCCGGCGACCTTGCTGTCGGTGGCCGAGAGGCTAAGGCCCACGTCGCCGTCGCACGGGGCGTCGAAGTAGACCACGGGGATGTCCTTCGACTTCGCCTGCTCGAGCGGGGCGACGCACGCCTCGGGGTCGAGGGCTGCGTAGGCGATGGCATCCGGGTTCTTGTCGATCGCGGCGGTCAGCATCTCGAGCTGCTGTGCGATCTCGGTCTCGGCCGCGGGACCTTCGAACGTGATGCGGACACCGAGCTCTTCGGCCTTCTGCTCCGCGCCCTTCTTGACGGCCTGCCAGAACTGGTGCTGGAAGCCCTTCGAGACCATGGCGATGTACATCTCGCCGTCGCCGCTGCCTCCGTCGCCGCCGCTGCCTTCTTCGATGACGTCACCGCCGCCGGCACAGCCCGCGAAGACGAGGGCGGATGCGGCCACGAGTGCCGCGAATGCGGTCTTCTTGCCGAATTTCATGGAAACTCCATTGTTCTCTGTGTGGTGGTGGGGGGGATAGGTCTTGATCAGGTGTGCTGGCGGTTGCGCAGCGAGTCGAGGAACACGGCCAGCAGCACGACGACGCCGACGACGATGTTCTGCCACTCCGTCTGGATCGACATGATGCGCAGTCCGTTGACGAGCACGCTCATGATCAGCGCGCCGATCACGGTGCCCAGGATCGACCCGCGCCCGCCGAGCAGCGAGGTGCCGCCGATGATGACGGCCGCGATGGCCTGCAGCTCGTACCCGGTGCCGATCTGCGGCTGTGCCGAGTCGAGACGGGCGGCGATCACGATGCCCGCGATGCCGGTGAAGGCTCCCGCGAACATGTAGATGAAGATCGTCCAGCGTCGCGTGTTGACGCCAGAGAGGCGCGTGGCCTCCTCGTTCGAGCCGATCGCGAAGGTGTACCGGCCCAGGAGCGTCTTCGACAGCACCAGCCAGGCGACGATCGCGAGCGCGGCGGTGATCAGCACGGCGTTCGGGATGCCGGGGATGATCACGCCGAGCGCGATCTTCTTGAAGTCCGGTGCCGAGGTCGAGAAGTAGATCGGCGCGACGTTGGAGATGACGAGGGCGAGGCCTCCGGCGATCATCATCATCGCGAGGGTCGCGATGAACGGGGGCAGCCGCAGGAATGTGATGTTGATGCCGTTCACGAGGCCCATCAGCACACCGGTCGCGATGCCGCCGATCACGCCGAGCCAGACCGGCAGGCCGAGATTGGTGACGATGACACCCGTCATCACGGCACACAGGGCCATGCCGGTTCCGATCGACAGGTCGATGCCGCCGGTGATGATGACGAACGTCGTGCCGAGGGCGAGGATGCCGATGACCGCGGTCGAGAGCAGCACGGTCGCGATGTTGCTGAAGGTGAAGAAGTTCGGGCTGGCGATCGAGAAGAAGATCACGAGCACGATCAGGGTGCCGAATGCGAGGGACTGCTGCACCTGACGCTTCAGGAAGCCGACCACGTCGCGCTTGTCGGTGTTCTCATCGAGAGCCGTCTGGATGATCGTCGTCGTCGACGACCCGTTCTGCGGAGCGCTCATCAGTCTTCCTCTCCGTGGGCTGCGAGTTGCATGATCTTCTCCTGGCTGGCGTCCTCGTTGCGGAGCGTGCCGGTGATGCGCCCGTTCGCGAAGACCGCGATGCGGTTCGCGACACGGAGGATCTCCGGCAGCTCCGACGAGATGACGATGATGGACTTTCCCTGATCAGCGAGCTGCTGCATCAGGCGGTAGATCTCTTCCTTGGCGCCGACGTCGATTCCTCGCGTCGGCTCGTCGAAGATGAGGATGTCGCAGTCGCGCATCAGCCACCGGGCGATGACGACCTTCTGCTGGTTGCCTCCCGACAGCAGCTTGACGACCTGGTTGACCGAGGGCGTCTTGACGCGCAGCTGCTGGACGTAGTCCTTGGTGCGGTTCTTCGCCTTGCCGTCGCCCATCCAGCCGATCGCGTTGGCATACGACCCGAGTGAGGCGAGCACGGTGTTGAAGGTGACGTCCTGCTCGAGCATCAGCCCGAGCAGCTTGCGGTCCTCCGAGAGGTAGCCGACGCCGTGCTTGACGGCATCCGCCGGCTGAGCGATGCGCACCGGTCGTCCGCCGATCGACACGGTGCCCCCGTCGCGGTGGTCGGCGCCGATGATGGCCCGGGCCGTCTCGGTGCGACCGGCGCCCATGAGCCCGGCGAAGCCGAGGATCTCGCCCCGGTGCAGTTGGAACGACACGTCTGTGAGCAGGCTCTTGGTCGAGAGCCCCTGCACATCGAGCACGATCGGATCGTTGGCGTGCTCGCGGGCCTGCGGTCTGGTTCCCTCGTCGATCACGCGGCCGACCATCATCTCGATGATCTTGGGGACGCTCACCTCGGATTTATCCAGTGATCCGATGTATGTGCCGTCACGCAGCACGGTGACCCGGTCGGCGAGGCGCCGCAGCTCGTCCATGCGGTGCGAGATGTAGACGATGCCGGTGCCTGACGCCCGCAGCTGCTCGATCAGCACGAACAGGGTCTCGGTCTCGGAGTCGGTGAGTGCCGACGTGGGCTCGTCCATGATGAGCACCTTGGCGTTGAACGAGAGCGCTTTGGCGATCTCGACCATCTGCTGCTCGGCCACCGTGAGCTCGCCCACGAGCTGCCGCGGGTTCAGTCTGATGTCGAGACGCTGCAGCAGCGCGGCGGTCTGCGCGTTGAGCTTGCGCTCCGACAGGAAGGGACCGGTCGTGGGCTCGCGCCCCACGTAGATGTTCTGCGCAACGGTGAGGTCGGGCATCAGGTTGAGTTCCTGATGGATGATCGTGATGCCGAGCTGCTGCGCCTGCAGGGGGCTGGTGAGCTCGACCTCCCGGCCCTCGAAGGTGATCGTGCCCTCGTCCTTGGTGTAGATCCCCGAGAGGATCTTCATCAGAGTCGACTTGCCCGCGCCGTTCTCGCCCACGAGCACCAGCACTTCGCCGGCCCGCACCTCGAGGTGCACGTCCTTGAGAGCCTGCACACCGGGGAATCCCTTGCTGATCCCCTCGACTCTGAGAATGGGGTCACTCATGTGCTCACCTGCTTCCTTGAAGGTCGTTATGCGATATTCCAGTCGGGCCTGGAAACATCGGATCAATTCTGCGTCCTGCGCCCCACCCTGCGCAAGTTGTATCTAAATGTAACTAAGACTTGTTCGGATGGGAAGACCTGTAATAACAAGTTGACAACGGGTCTGGATCTCGAGCGGCCTGCGCTGGGTCAGTGCAGCCTGATCGAGTCGACCGCGACGAGCTTGTCGCGGATGTAGGCGTTGGCGTGCGCACCGAGCTCGACGTTGTCGGTCCACAGGTTGCGCCAGATGCCGAGCATCCGGCTGAGGTCGGGGGCGACCACCGCCGAGGAGAACGACTCGAACACGATCGGGCCGTCATAGCCGATGCGCCCCAGCGCCTTGAAGAAGTTGTCGAAGTCGACCGTTCCGGTGCCGAGATAGCCGCGGTGGCTCTCGCCGATGTGCACGTATCGGAGGGCGGGTGCGGCATCGAGGACCGGCGCGAACATATCCGACTCCTCGATGTTCATGTGGTACGTGTCGAGGTGGATGCCGAGGTTCGGCCGATCGACCTCCGCGAGGTAGGCGAATGCCTGCCGCGCGGTGTTCAGCACGTTGGTCTCATAGCGGTTCACGACCTCGAGCGAGACCGAGATCCCTCGCTCGGCCGCGTGATCCGCGACGCGGGCGATGGTGCGACGGCTGCTCTCGAGCCCTTCTGTCGTCACCGGGTCCATGTACTTCTGCATCGCGCTGTAGATCACTCCGCAGAAGTGCCGGCCGCCCAGCTCGGCCAGCACATCGACGGCCTTCATCAGCAGCGCCTCCCCCGCGGCGACGACTGCCGGATCAGAACTGGTCACATCCGTCGCCCCCGAGAGACCGAGCGAGGCGCTGACGGCGAGGTCGTGCTCTTCGAGCGCCTCCTTCGCGGCGGCGACATCGAACGTGAACGGATCCATGAGCGGGAACTCGATCAGGTCGAAGCCTGCCGCCTTCGTCTGCTCCACCGAGAGTCGGATGCCGTCGGCATCGAAGTGTCCGGTCCAGACGAGCCCGTGGCATCCGATGTTCATGAGACCTCTCGGAGACGGGTGTGGGGCACCATCGCCTCTGGGATTTGGCACGTGCCAAGTCCGCGTTCAGGTCACGGTACGCGGGGTCGTACGGGGCTGTCAAGAACTTTCTTGGCACGTGCCAACTGCTCGGCTACTGTGGACTCGTCGGTGCCGCGCCGGTGCGCAGTGGTCCCCGCGCACGAGCGCACCGGCGCAGCCGACAAGGAGCTCCATGCCCGCCAGCGTCAAAGATGTCGCCGCCCTCGCCGGGGTCTCCTCCTCGACCGTCTCGAACTACCTCAACCACCCTCACGTGCTGGGCGAATCGAGCGCCGCGAAGGTCCGGGCCGCGATCGAACAGCTCGGCTACGTACCGAACGAATCCGCACGACAGCTGCGCGCGGGGTCGAGCAAGGCGCTCGCGCTGATCCTCCTCGACGCCTGGCTGCCGTACTTCCACGAGCTCTCGCGCGGTGTCGAGGACGTCGCCCGCGAGGGCGGCTGGTCGCTGTTCTTCAGCAACAGCAACCGCGACGCCGACACCGAGCATCGCAACATCGACATGTTCGAGGCGCATCGGGTGCAGGGCATCGTGATCTATCCGCTCGAAGACGTGGTGCCCCGGCTCGAGCAGCTCGCCGACCGCGGCATCCGCTCGGTGGTGGTCGGGCCCATCCCCGACTCCCCGACCGTCGGCTCCGTCCTCTTCGACGACCGCGGCGGCGGCCGCCTCGCGGGTGAGCACCTGCTGGCGATCGGACGCCGCCGCATCCTGTTCCTCGGGGCGCCGAGCGTCAGTCAGTCGAACGACCGGCTGCAGGGGCTGCGCGACGCCGTCACCGGCTCGGACGCCACGGTCGAGGTGTTCGACGTGCCGCATCTCACGACGGAAGACGGCCTCGAGGTCGCCGAACGCATCCTCGCGCTCCCTGCAGACGACAGGCCCGACGCGATCTTCGCGGCGAACGACATGGTGGCGATCGGCGTGATGACTCAACTGCTGCGTCACGGCATCCGCGTGCCCGACGAGATCGCGCTCGTCGGCTTCGACGACGTCGCGCAGGCGCATCAGAGCGTCGTGCCGCTGACGAGCGTGCGGCAGCCCGGGTACGAGATCGGACGGGCGGCGGGTGCGGCGCTGATCCGACAGCTCGCCGATCCGGCGGCTGCACTCCCCGCCCCGACGCCGTTCGCCGCCGAGCTCGTCGTCCGCGAGTCGACCGTCGGTCGCTGAGTCCGCTCGCCGCGCCCACCCGGTGCACAATTCAGCATGAACGCGAGCTGAAACCGATACCGCCGGCCGGAACCCGCTCTCCCGGGGCGGTTCCTGCTGAGCTGTCGACGCGCGCAGCTCGACTCAGGCCGGAATCAGCCCTTCCGCCGCGAGCTCATCCCACAGCGCCGCCGGGATCTCGAGCGCCGCATACTCGGCATTCTGACGAAGCTGCGCCGGCCGACTGCCCCCGACGACCACCGACCGCACGACGTCGGACTGCAGCGGAAACTGGATGGCCGCGGCGGGCAGCGGCACGGCGTGGTCGGCGCACACGCGGGCGATGCGCAGCAGCCTCTCCCACAGCTCGTCGGGCAGCTGACCGTACTCGTAGCGACCGTCACGGCGCGGCTCGCTCGACGCCAGCAGGCCGGAGTTGAACACCGATGCCGCCACGATGCCGGTGCCGGTCTCA
This sequence comes from Microbacterium sp. SWDP-B6, assembly GCF_059803615.1. Taxonomy (NCBI): domain Bacteria; kingdom Bacillati; phylum Actinomycetota; class Actinomycetes; order Micrococcales; family Microbacteriaceae; genus Microbacterium; species Microbacterium sp. SWDP-B6. Next base: position 87,777 of record NZ_JAPFGV010000003.1, read on the forward strand.
CGACAGGCGGGCAGCACCTCGGCAGCGGCGGGCTGCTCGAGCAGCGTGTAGCGACCGGCGACCATGATCAGGTCGAGGTCGGCCGAGCGCACCGATGCGGCGAGCGCGTCCGACACCATCGAGCCGATCCCGATCGCCGACACCTGCCCGTCAGAGCGCAGCTGCTCGAGCGCCGGAAGCGCCTCGGCGAGCGCGAGGTCGAGGTCATGCCGCTCGGGGTCGTGCAGATAGACCAGATCGATCTGCTCGATGCCCAGCCGCTCGCGCGACTCGTCGAGACCGGCACGGATCCCGTCGTCCGAGAAGTCCCACACGCGCTGCAGATCGTCGGGCACGTGGAAGTCGTTCGCGGTGTCGAGCCCGCCGTCGTGGTCGGGGTTCGGTCGCAGCAGCCGGCCGACCTTCGTCGACAGCACGTACTCCTCACGCGGCTTGGTCTGCAGGAATGCGCCCAGGCGTCGCTCCGAGAGTCCGAGCCCGTAGTGCGGAGCCGTGTCGAAGTAGCGGATGCCGCTGTCCCACGCCGCCTCCAGGATCGCCCACGACTCGTCGTCGCTCAGCGGGCGGAACAGATTGCCGACGTTCGCCGCCCCGTACCCGAGAGCGGGGACCGCCAGAGCCTCAGACGCCGACATGCTGTCCCTTCCACGTGTAGGCGGCGATGCTCTCGGCCTTCATCTCCATGCCGGAGCCCGGCGCAGTCGGCGCCATGTACGAGCCGCCCTGGATGTCGGTCGGGATCACGAAGTGCTCGTGCAGGTGATCGACGAACTCGATCATGCGGCCTTCGCGCGTGCCCGTGACGGCGACGAAGTCGAACATCGACAGGTGCTGCACGGCCTCGCACAGGCCGACCCCGCCGGCATGCGGACAGACGGGCACCCCGAACTTCGCCGCGAGCAGCAGGTTGGCGATGTTCTCGTTCACGCCCGCGACGCGCACGGCGTCGATCTGCATGACCGCGATCGCCTCGGCCTGCAGCAGCTGCTTGAAGATGACGCGGTTCTGCGCGTGCTCACCGGTCGCGACGCGGATGGGCGCGACTCCCCTGGCGATCTCGGCGTGACCGAGCACATCGTCGGGGCTGGTCGGCTCCTCGATCCAGGCGGGGTGGAACTCGGCGAGCGCGTTGACCCATTCGATCGCCTCCGACACCTCCCAGCGCTGGTTCGCATCGATCGCGATCGGGAAGTCGGGTCCGCAGACCTCGCGCGCCTTGCGGAAGCGGCGGATGTCGTCGTCGAGGTCGGCACCGACCTTGAGCTTGATCTGGGTGAAGCCGTCGGCCATCGCCTCGCGGGCGAGCCGCTCGAGCTTCTCGTCGGAGTAGCCGAGCCAGCCGGGGCTCGTCGTGTATCCCGGATACCCGGTGGCCAGCAGCTCTCGTTCGCGCTCGATGCGGCCCGGCTCTGCGGCACGCAGGATCTCGAGCGCGTCCTCGCGCGTGAGCGCATTGGTGAGGTAGCGGAAGTCGACGAGGTCGACCAGCTCCTCCGGCGTCATCCGTGCGAGGAGCTGCCAGAGCGGCAGACCCGCGCGCTTCGCCTTGATGTCCCAGAGCGCGTTGATGACCGCGCCGATCGCCATGTGCATGACGCCCTTCTCGGGCCCCAGCCACCGCAGCTGCGAGTCGCCGATGATGTCGCGGAACGTCGTGCCCATGTCGTCGAGCAGCGGCTCGATCTCGCGCCCGACGAGGTGCCCGGCGAGCGCGTCGATCGCGGCGACCTGCACGTCGTTGCCTCGCCCGATGGTGAAGACGAAGGCGTGGCCGTCGATGCCGTCCTCGGCGTCGGTGCGCACGATCACGTACGCGGCCGAGTAGTCGGGATCGGGATTCATGGCATCCGATCCGTCCAGACTCAGCGACGTGGGGAAGCGGATGTCGGTCGTGTCGAGGGCGACGATGCGGCTCACGGGGTCCTCTCGTGCACGGGGTGGGGATTCGTGCAGATCTCTTGGAGTGTAAACATCCGATGTCTATACTGTCAACGAGACGGGCCACCATGGCGCGCCCCGCAACACAGAATCCTCAGTGATCAGGAGAGACATGAAGTTCGCACGGCTAGGCACTCCCGGCGCCGAGATCCCCGTCCTCGTCGACGGTGAGCGCTACCTCGATCTGAGGTCGGTGACATCCGATGTCAATGGCGACTTCCTCGCCGGTGACTTCCGCGCGCGGATCGACGCCGCCCGCGCCGCCGACGAGCTCCCCGTGCTCGAGGATGCCGCAGCGATGCGCATCGGAGCGCCGATCGCGCGCCCGAGCGCCGTCATCTGCATCGGCCAGAACTACGCCGCGCACGCCCGCGAGTCGGGCTCCGAGCCGCCGACCGTGCCGATCATGTTCCTGAAGACGCCGAACACGGTCGTCGGTCCGAACGATGCGGTCACGATCCCCCGCGGCAGCGAGAAGACCGACTGGGAGGTCGAGCTCGGCATCGTCATCGGTGCTCGCGCCGCCTACCTGGATTCACCCGACGATGCCGACGCGCACATCGCGGGCTACGTCACGGCGAACGACGTGTCCGAGCGCGCCTTCCAGATGGAGGTCTCCGGAGGGCAGTGGTCGAAGGGCAAGATCGCCCCGGGCTTCAACCCGACCGGCCCGTGGCTGGTCACCCCCGACGAGGTCGACGTCGACGATCTGCAGCTGCGCAGCTGGGTCAACGGCGACGCGCGACAGGACTCGAACACCGACGACATGATCTTCGACGTGCGTGTGATCGTGCACCACCTGTCGCAGTACGTCACTCTCGAGCCCGGCGACCTGATCCTCACGGGCACCCCGCAGGGCGTCGCGTTCGGCGGCAAGTTCCCGTACCTCAGGGCCGGCGACGTCGTCGAGATCGAGATCGAAGGGCTCGGGCACCAGCGCCAGGAGTTCGTGGCATGGGAGGCACAGAAGTGAGCAGCACACTCGACGGACTGGTCGCGATCGTCACCGGCGGCGCATCAGGAATCGGCGCGGCGGTCGCTGCCCGACTGCACGCCGACGGCGCCCAGATCGCGGTGCTCGATCGCGACACCTCAGGAGCGGATGCCGCGTTCGCCGCGTTCACGGCCGATGTGTCAGACCGCGCATCGGTGGATGCGGCCGTGGCCGCCGTCGCCGAGAGGTTCGGGCGCATCGACATCGTCGTCAACAACGCCGGGGTCGGCGCACAGGGCGACATCAGCGCGAATGACGACGACGAGTGGGCGCGAGTGCTCTCGATCAACGTCACCGGCATCGCCCGCGTCACCTCGGCAGCGCTGCCCTGGCTCAAGAGGTCGCCGAGCGCGGCCGTGTGCAACACGGCATCCATCGCCTCGACCACCGGGCTGCCGCAGCGCGCTCTGTACAGCGCGTCGAAGGGCGCCGTCTCGGCCCTGACGCGCGCCATGGCAGCCGACCACCTGCGCGACGGCATCCGCGTCAACGCCGTGAACCCCGGCACCGCCGACACCCCCTGGGTCGGGCGCCTGCTCGACTCGGCCTCCGACCCGGCCGCCGAGCGTGCCGCTCTCGAGGCCCGCCAGCCGCACGGTCGTCTGGTCTCGCCCGACGAGGTCGCAGCGGCTGTGGCCTACCTCGTGAGCCCCGCCGCGGGGTCGACCACCGGCACGTTCATCGAGGTCGACGGCGGCATGGCGCAGCTGCGCCTCCGCCCCGTCGGCAGCTGAGTCGGCCGCTACGCGCGGTCGCCCCGCAGCCATCCCAGGAAACCGCGACGAGGCCGCTCCTCCCGAGCGTCCTCGCGCAGGGGCCTGGCGCCGACGCGATAGAACTCCTCGGCGTTGCGCCACATGATCGCGTCGACGTCGTGTCCGCGGCGCTCGGCCCAGCCGCTCACGGCATCCGCCCACCGACTGCGCGCCGTGGGCTGGTACATCGGGGTTCCGTCTTCGTTGGCATACGGGTCGTCCGCTTCGGCGGGGCCGATGACCGAGACCGGCCAGTCACTGCCCCACATCAGTCGCTCGGCGCCGAACGCGTCGGCTGCGGCGTCGAGGAACGGATGCATCTGCTCAGCCGACCAGTCGCCCCCGGCCTCGGCCGGAAGCCCCGACAGCTTGCACAGCACGTTCGGATGCCGTGCGAGGTCGTCGAGATCCCGCTCCCATTCCATCGTCGGCGCGACCGGAGCATCCGCGGTGCCGACCTGCGGCTTGCCCAGGTGATCGAGCACGATCCGCAGCTCGGGCACTGCCCCCGCGAGACGGGCGACCTCGGGAAGCTGGGATGCACGGATGCAGGCGTCGAAGGCCCACCCGTGCGCTGCGACCTCGCGGGCGCCGGTCACGAAGGCGGCCGACACCGCCAGCCCGTCTGGCTCGCCCTGCAGGTTGTGCCGCACGCCGACCACGAGCGGCTCGGCCGCAAGGCCTTCAAGGTGGGCGGTCGTGTCGGTGCCGCGATCGAGACGAGCGCCGGCGACGATTCCGACCACTCCGATGCGGGCGGCCAGACTCGCCACCCAGCGCACCTCGTCGAGGAAGTCGTCTTCGATGGTCTCGGCCTGCACGAAGACCGCTCTTTCGGAGGTCGCGTTCCCTATTCGCGCGTGCTCGATCTCGGTCTCACCGAACAGCCAGGCGAGCGGGCCTTCGAGCCAGGTGTAGTGCAGAAGCTCGGGATCCCAGAGATGCAGGTGCGAATCGAGTACGCGCATGCCTCCATCCTGCCGCAGACATCCGATGAATGGTTAGGATGACGCCATGGCAGTGACTGACGACGCGATCGAGAAGATCAAGGCGATGATCGTCTCGGGCGAGCTCGCCCCCGGCGATCGGCTTCCTCCCGAGAAAGAGCTGTCCGAACGCCTCGGCCTGTCGCGCAACTCGATGCGCGAGGCGGTGAAGGCGCTCGAGGTGATCCGGGTGCTCGACGTGCGACGGGGCGACGGCACCTATGTCACCAGTCTCGAACCCCACCTGCTGCTCGAGGCGATCTCGTTCGTCGTCGACATGCACGACGACGACTCGATGCTCGAGATCTTCGCCGTGCGACGGATGCTGGAGTCGCAGGCGACCGGCCTCGCGGCCACCCTCGGCACCGACGAGGCGATCGCCGATCTCGAGCGCGAGGTCGAATCCATCGATTCGACGGTGAGCATCGAGGAGCTCGTCGAGCACGACATCCGCTTCCATCGCGAGATCGTCGGCATGGCGGGCAATGCCTATCTCGCCAGCCTCATCGAGCACCTGAGCAGCCAGACCGTGCGCGCCCGCGTGTGGCGGGGGCTCACCGAGGGCGGAGCCGTCGAGCGCACGCTGTCGGAGCATCGGGCGATCGCCGACGCCATCGCCCGCCGCGATTCGGGCCTCGCGACCTCGCTCGCCACCGCGCACATCGCCGGCGTCGAGCGGTGGCTGCGTCAGGCGGCCACCGCCTGAGAGCGATCGGCGCGCCTCAGGCCCCGAGTCGCACCATCGCCGCGTCGAACTCCGCCGCCGAGCTGTCGCTGACCCCGTGGAACAGCATCTGCTCGATCACGTCCGGTGCCGCGGTGAAGTACGGCACCCCGGCGAGACGCAGGCCGGTGATGTCGTCGGGCGACCGCAGGCTCGCGGCGAGCACGTTCGAATCGCTCCCCGCGCACATCCCCTGCATGCGGGCGATCACGGCGTCGCCGTCGATGCCGGCATCCCGCATGCGTCCGAGGTAGGGAGCGATGTACTGCGCGCCGATCGAGGCGCACACCAGCGCCTGGGCGACCGAGTACACAGCGGTGACGAGCACGGTCGCGCCGTCGCGCACCAGAGCGGATGCCGCGGCGAAACCGTCGCGCGTCGCGGGCACCTTCACGACCACCCGGTCGCCGAGCGCCCTGATGCCCTCGGCGTTGCGGAGCAAGGATGAAGCGTCGCCGCCCCACGTCTGGAAGAAGATCTCGCGTGCACCCTCGCCTGCCCAGCGGGCGTAGAGCTCGGGGATCTCGGCTGCGGTGCGACCGCCGCGCTCGAGGATCGTCGGGTTGGTGGTGACGCCGTGCACGACGCCCGCGGCGAGGAGCGACGAGACGCGGTCGACGTCCGCGCTGTCGACATAGAGACGGGGGGCCAGCGCGGTCATCGGGTCTCCTTGTGCACAACCTGTCGTTACAGGTTCGGATTCGGCTAATGTAATGACAGCCGCGGAGGATGTCAAAGCACCCCGCATCGACGACGATCAGGAGTGCCATGACAGCCGCCACCTCGCCCGATCGCACCGGCGTCGTCATCGTCGGCAGTGTGACCGCAGACGTGACGACCTTCTCGACCCGGCTCCCGGCCCGCGGCGAGACCATCCTCGGAGACGAGTTCACCCTGATGCTCGGCGGCAAGGGCGCCAACCAGGCCGTCGCAGCCGGACGATCCGGAGCACGCACGAGCTTCGTCGGATGCGTCGGCGACGACCTCTTCCACGACCTCGTCGTCACTGGCCTGAGCGACGCCGGCGTCGATCTCGCCCACCTGCGCACCGTGCCCGGGCCGACCGGCATCGCCCACATCCGCGTCGACGCCTCGGCGCAGAACGACATCGTCATGGTGCCGCTCGCGAACGCCGCCCTGAGCACCGAGCAGATCGATGCGGCGCTCACCGCCCTCGCGCCCACCACCTCGGTGCTGCTCACTCAGCTGGAGACCCCGTCGGCCCTCACCGCGCACATCACGTCGCGGGGACGCGAGCACGGCATGACCGTCATCCTCGACCCGGCACCCGCCGCTCCGCTCGACGACGCGGTGTGGGCGAACATCGACATCGTGACCCCGAATGAGACCGAGGCCTCGGTGCTCAGCGGCATCGAGGTGACGGATGCCGCGTCCGCCGCGCTCGCGGGCCGCTGGTTCCTCGACCGCGGGGTCGACGCGGCCGTGATCACGCTCGCCGGTCAAGGCTCGTGCGTCGTGACGGCAGCCGGAGCATCCGTCATCCCCCCGTTCCCGGTCGAGGCCGTCGACACCACAGCCGCGGGCGACGCCTACGCCGGATATCTCGGTGCGGCGCTGGCGAACGGCCTGGAGCTGACGGATGCCGTGCGCATCGCCACGGCCGCCGGCGCGCTCGCCGTCACGAAGCAGGGCGCCTCGCCGAGCCTGCCGCTGCGCGCCGAGGTCGAAGCATTCCTGGCCGCACGAGACGCCCACTGACATCCCCCGAGGAGACATCATGCGCAAGACAGCGACGACCATCAACCCCGCCCTCTCGCGCGTGATCAGCGAGACCGGACACACCGACCTGCTGGTGGTGACCGATGCGGGGCTGCCGATTCCGCCGGGGTCCGAGCGCATCGACCTCGCCTACCGCCCCGGGGCCCCGGCGTTCTTCGACGTGCTCGACACCGTGCTCGCCGAGCTCGTCGTCGAGGGCGCGACCGTCTCTGCGGAGGTGGCCGAGAAGAGCCCCGAGGTGCTCGCCGCGCTGCGCGAGCGCTTCGCCGATCAGGATTTCGAGATCGAGCTGATCCCGCACGTCGAGTTCAAGAAGCTCACGCACTCGGCGCGCGCGTTCGTGCGCTCGGGAGAGTTCACCCCGTACGCGAATGTGATCCTGCACGCAGGGGTGGCGTACTGACATGAACGACACGATCGACCGCCACTCCGCGGCGCCCATGTACGACCAGCTGCGTCAGCTGATCATCGAGGGCATCTCGAGAGACGGCCTGCAGCCGGGCGACCCCCTGCCCGGCGAGCACCGCCTGTGCGAGCGCTATGGCATCTCCCGCACGGTCGTGCGTCAGGCGCTCGCCCAGCTCGAACACGAGGGGCTCGTCGAGCGGGTCAAGGGAAAGGGCACTTTCGTGTCCCGCCCGCGCACCAGCGAGAGCCTGGTGCACACGCTGGTCGGTCTGTACGACGACGTCGAGCGCCGCGGCGGCCACGTGCACAGCGATGTGCTGCGGCACGAGCAGACCCTGGCCGACGACGAGATCGCGGCGGCCCTCGAGGTCGAGGTCGGCGCTCCCGTCGTGGTGCTCGACCGCCTCCGTCACGTCGACGGCGAACCGTGGTCGCTCTCCACGACCTGGATGCCGGATGCCGTCGGCGGCGTCACCCTCGGCGTCGACCTGTCGGAGCGATCCCTGTATCGACTGCTCGCCGATCACGACATCGTGGCCACCAGCGGCGTCCGCTCCGCCGAGGCCACCGTGGCCACCCACGAGCAGGCGCAGTATCTCGGCGTGAGCGCCGGCTCGGCCCTGCTGCGGCTGCGCAGTGTGAGTCGTTCCGCCGACGGCATCCCGATCGAGTACTTCGTGGCCCACCACCGCGGTGACCGCTCGCGCTTCGAATTCCAGCTGCAGCAGGAGCAGTCGCACGCGTCGCTGCTGCACGTCGACGACGACGGCGGCACCTCGCGCGCCGGCACTGTTCGCTGACCGGCACTGTTCGCTGACCGGCACTGATCGGTAGCAGAGTGCGCTGAGGCGGCTAGCCTGGCAGCGGAGCATGCGTCGCACCGGGCGACGCGAGCAGGGGGGCAGACACGATGGTCGACGACGCGCATCCACCGACTTCGGAACCCGAACCGGTCATCCCGCCGCCTCCGACTGCGGCTCCCGGTGATCTCTCTTCGTCGGTCCCCCTGGCGCCGCCGCTGAGTGGGCCACCCGCACCTCCCGGGTCGCCGCCGCCTGCACCCGGCGGGCCCGTCGCGCCGCCGCTGCCCCCGTATGCGTCGGGCCGGCAGCCGGGGCAGCACCCGCAGCAGCCGCCAGGGCAGTACCAGCAACAGGGCGGGAACTACCCGCCTCAGCAGCCCGCCTCGTATCCGGCCCCGTACCAGGCGGGCCAGCAGGCTCCCGCTCCCTCTGGCGCGGCGTATCCGTACCCCTCCGCACCGCCGAGTCCTCCCTCGCGCTCGGGCAGGACCCTCGGCATCGTGATCGCGGCGGTCGCGGCATTCGTGCTGATCATCGCCGTCGGAGTCGGCGTGGCCGTGAGCCTGCTGATGAGTTCGCGCGAGCCGGTCGCCGCACCGATGCCCTCCGCGACGGCCGCGGCTCCCAGCGAGCCCTCCGACGACCCCTCCACCGAGGAGTCGCCGTCCGACGACCCGGGTGACGCCGACGCATCCGCGATCGCCGACGTCCTCCAGGCGAAGATCGACGAGTACAAGCGGCTGCGCGACAGCGGAGCGCTGTGGCAGAGCATCCCCGACACCGAGTTCAACCGCACTGCCGTCTCGGCCTTCCTGTATTTCCTCACCGACATGAAGGTCGCGACGATCTGGGGCGTCGATGAGGCGCAGGCGCAGGAGTACGAGGAGCGGATGACGATGCTCGAAGAGCGCCTGCTCGCTGAACAGCCGCTCGGCGACGACATCCAGATCACGCTCGAAGACGAGGTCTTCACGTACGACGGCGAGACGGGCGAGGGCGGCTACACGGCCAGGTAGCGGGGCGTTACGCTCGAAGGATGAGCGACTGGACCAGCACCGCGATCGCCCTGCTGGAAGCCGACGCGAACCGCAGTGCCGACACGCACCTGCACCTGTTCCCGCTGCCGCCCGAGTGGGGCATCGATCTGTACCTGAAGGACGAGTCGGTGCACCCCACGGGGTCGCTCAAGCACCGTCTCGCGCGCTCGCTGCTCCTGTACGGACTCGTCAACGGCCGCATCACGGAGCACTCGACCCTCGTGGAGTCGTCGAGCGGATCCACCGCCGTCTCGGAGGCGTACTTCGCGAGGATGCTGGGGCTGCCGTTCGTCACGGTCGTGCCGCGGTCGACGAGCCAGGAGAAGATCGACCTCATCGAGTTCTACGGCGGACGCTGCCACTTCGTCGACCGCGCAGAGGACATGTCTCCCGAGGCCCAGCGTCTCGCGTCTGAATGCCACGGGCACTACCTCGACCAGTTCACCTTCGCCGAGCGCGCGACCGACTGGCGCGGCAACAACAACATCGCCGAGAGCGTGTTCAGCCAGCTGTCGCAGGAACGGCATCCGATCCCCCGCTGGATCGTCGTGGGTGCGGGCACCGGCGGCACCAGCGCGACCTTCGGGCGATACGTCAAGTACCGCCGCCACGAGACGCAGATCGCCGTCGTCGACCCCGAGGGCTCGGCCTTCTACGACGGATGGGCGGGAACCGTCGATCCGCCTCCCGGGCGCCCCAGCCGCATCGAGGGCATCGGCCGACCCCGCGTCGAGGCCTCGTTCGTGCCGACGGTGATCGACGAGATGATCCGCGTGCCCGATGCGGGGTCGATCGCCGCGATCCGGATGCTGCGCGAGCGCACCCTGCACCTCGCCGGAGGCTCGACCGGCACCAACCTGTACGGGGCGTTCCAGCTGATCGCGCGCATGCGCGCGGCGGGCGAGACCGGCAGCATCGTCACGCTGATCTGCGACAGCGGCATCCGCTACGCCGGCACGTACTTCAACGACGAGTGGGTCGCGCAGCAGGGCTGGGACCTCGCCCCGCACCGCGAGCGCCTCGATCGCTTCCTCGACACCGGCGACTGGGTCGACTGACCGGGGTTCGGCTCACCTGCCGTTCACAACTCAGCACGGACACGCCGGATCGGCCACCTGGCCACGGTCTTCGGGTGCTTTCCGAGCGATGATGCTGAATTGCGAACGGCTACGCTGGCCGCATGACTACTCTCATCCTCACTGTCGCGGGTGCTGATCGCCCAGGGCTCGTCGCTGCCGTCGCCGATGTCGTCGAGGCCCACGGCGGCAACTGGGAGAACAGCTCGCTGGCCGAGCTCGCCGGAACGTTCGCCGGCGTGATCGAGGTATCGGTCGCAACGGAGCGCACGGACGAACTGCAGGATGCCCTGCGCGGCCTGCAGGGCCAGGGGCTCCTGACCCTCGCGGTTCTCACCGGCTCCCCGGCAGACACGGACGCCGAGGACCAGATGCTCGAGATCCGGGTGCTCGGCAACGACCGGTCCGGCATCGTCCGCGAGGTGTCGAACGTGCTGAGCGCGCACGACCTGAGCATCGAAGAGCTGGCGACCGAGACCCGGGATGCCGCGATGGCCGGCGGCCGCCTGTTCGAGGCGTCCGTGATCGCGCGAGTACCCGCGTCGGTCGACCTCGACGCCCTGCGCCGTGACCTCGAACGCATCGCCACCGAGATCCAGGTCGACATCACCCTCGCCTGACACGTCACCCATGGCCGACGGAATCAGCATCTCGATCGCGGACCGCCTCACAGCGGATGACCTTCGCCGGATCGAGGCGCTTCTCCCTCAGCTCTCGACGACCGCTCGATTCGACTCGGAACGGGTGCTCTCGTTGCTCCAGGCGCAGAACACCGACCTGTTCGTCGCGCGCGAGTCAGGCCGCATCGTGGGAATGGCCACCCTCGTGACGGCCCCGCTCATCACCGGATGGCACGGAAGCATCGAAGACGTCGTGGTCGATCAGAGCACCCGTGGACGAGGCATCGCACGCCTGCTGCTCGAAGCGATCATCGACGAGTCGCAACAGCGGGGGCTGCCGACACTCGACCTGACGTCCCGACCGTCTCGCGAATCGGCGTTGCGCCTCTACGAGTCCGTCGGCTTCGTCCGTCGCAACACGAATGTGCTGCGCTTCGCACCGCAGGGAGACTGAATCGAGGCGAGCATCGCGACCCCGCCGAACTCAGTCCGGCTCGACGGCCGACCCCTCGGCGACGATGTCGGTCTCGGTGTACCGCCGCACCCAGTACTCGGTCTGCGCGACGTGTGCGGATGCCGCAGCCGAGGCCGCGACGGGATCCGCCGCCGCGAGCCCGCGGAGTATCGCGCGGTGCCCGGCGTCCGAGTGCAGCTTCAGCTCGGCCGCGTCACCGGCATCCGGAATCCGATATGCCCGCGATCGTGAGCGCAGCACGTCGATGAGACTCGTGAGGGCGTCATTGCCGGCGACCTCGGAGATCGTCATGTGGAAGGCGTGGTCGAGGCGCGAGTGGTCCTCGAAATCGTCGCTGGCCTCGATCTCATCGAGCACGCCGCTGAGCTCCTCGAGGGTTGCGGCATCGATGCGGGCCGCGGCGAGCGCGGCGGCATGCGGTTCGAGCACGCGACGCAGCTCGGTCAGCTCGAGCACTCCGGCCATGGGCAGCAACCCGACCGTGAGGGACAGACTGCCGATCAGGTCGGCGGCGCGCAGTTCGCTGACGTAGCTGCCGGAGCCGTGGCGGGTCTCGAGCACTCCGAGTGCGGCCAGCATGCGGATGGCTTCGCGCAGGGATCCTCGCGAGACACCGAGCGTCTCGCACAGTTCGCCCTCGCTCGGCAGACGGTCGCCGGGGCGCAGGGCCCCGTCGGCGATCAGCGCACGCAGCCCGTGCAGAGCCGTATCCAAAGCGCTCATCGTGATCCTCTCTGACACCGGCCACTCCCCTGCGAGTCTGTCGGACGCGCGCTCTTCATCAAATTCGTATGACAACTATGTTTCATCTTCACCTTTCCATAGCCATATCGGAACCTCTGTGGCAAAGTTGTGCAACAACTCCCCCACTGCACCGACGAGGACCGATGCCTGCACCACTCTTCCCCGCACCGCTCACGCTGAACTCCGGCATCCGAGCCCGTGATGCGTGGCCGCTCGATCCCGACGTGATCCATCTGAACCACGGCTCTTTCGGCGCAGTCCCCACCGCCGTCGTCGAACAGCAGGATGCGCTGCGCCGCCGCGCCGACCTGAGCCCGGTCGAGTGGTTCCCCCGCATCGCCGAGCGCGTGCAGCAGGCCCGCGAGCGCACCGCACCGTTCGTGGGCGCCTACGCCGAAGACAGCGTCTTCGTCCCCAACGCCTCGGCCGCGGCCACCGTCGTCTACAACGCCCTGCACCTCGAGCGCGGCGACGAGATCCTCGTGACCGACCAGGGCTACGGCGCGATCACGATGGGGGCGCAGCGTCTGGCCCGTCGCTTCGGAGCATCCGTCCGCGCCGTCGAGCTGCCGCTGCTCGCCTCCGACGACGAGGTCGTGCAGCGCTTCGCCGACGCGCTCACCCCGAGCACTCGCCTGATCGTGGTCGACCAGATCACCTCCCCCACGGCCCGGATGCTGCCGACGCGCCGCATCGCCGAGCTCGCCGCCGAGCGCGGCATCCGCACGCTCGTCGACGGCGCCCACGCCCCCGGTCTCGTCGCGGATGCCGCGGCTGTCGCCGGCGGCGACTGGTGGTTCGGCAACCTGCACAAGTGGCCCTGCGCCCCGCGTGGTTCGGCGCTGCTCGTCACGACCGCACCCGACCGAGACGACCTCTGGCCGCTCATCGACTCGTGGGCCGCGAACGAGCCCTACCCCGAGCGCTTCGACACCCAGGGCACGATCGACGCGACGACCTACCTGGCCACCCCCGCGTCGATCGAGTTCATCGAGCGCGAGTTCGGCTGGCACAACGCCCGCCAGGCGATGGTGCAGATGGCGGATGCCGGTGCCGAGATCATCGCCGAAGGCCTGCGCCCCTACGGCGACGAAGACCCCCTCACCCCGCTGCCCTCGCCCGTGCCGTCGATGCGGCTCGTGCGTCTGCCGCTCGGACTCGGATCCACACGGGAAGAGGCCGACGCCCTGCGCATGGATCTGCTCGACGAGACCGGCGTCGAGACCGCGTTCACCAGCTTCCGCGGCGTCGGCTACTTCCGCCTGTCGGCGCACCTCTACACCGAGGCGTCGGACTTCGAGGCCTTCGTCGAGCGCTGCATCCCGCAGATCCTCCGCCGAGCCGGCATCCGTACCCCCGACTCGATCATCGTCTCCTGACCCGACCACCCGATCCGCACCCACCAGCTCCACCCACCACCCGATCCACACCCACCCGACCCACCCGACCCACCACCACCACCAACTGAGAGGCACCTCGTGAAGAAGAACAGAATCTTGACGACCGCCGCGGGAATCGGCACCGTCGCCGCACTCGCGCTCACCGGCTGTTCCGCAAGCGGCGGCGAATCCGCCGACGGCACCGTCACCCTGCAGATGGTCGAGAGCCTGACCAACCCTGCACGCACCGACCTGCTCCGCGGGCTCCTCGACGATTTCGAGAAGGCGAACCCCGACATCAAGGTCAAGCTCGTCTCGCCGCCCACCGAGCAGGCGGATGCGAAGATCCAGCAGATGCTGCAGTCCGGAAAGGGCGTCGACGTCCTCGAGGTCCGCGACATCACGGTCGGCCCGTTCGCCAACAACGGCTGGCTGCACGACATCTCGGGCGACCTCGAGAAGTGGGACGGCTGGGACGCCCTGACCGACAACGCCCAGGCTGCGTCGGTGGCCACCGACGGCAAGAGCTACTTCGTGCCCTACGGCTTCTACGGCCTGTCGCTCTTCTACCGCACCGACCTGGTCGAGGAGGCCGGCTTCGACGGTCCCCCGCACAGCTGGAAGGACCTGCTCGAGCAGGCCAGCGCCATCCAGGACCCGTCGAACAACATCTACGGCTACGCGTTCCGCGGGGGTGCGAACGCGAACAGCAACGTGGTCGCGGCGATCGAGGCCTACACGATCGACGGCCTCGACGTCGATGACGCGTTCCTCATGGAGGACGGATCGACGATCTTCGCCGCCCCCGAGGCGCAGGAGGCCGTCGATGACTACTTCGACCTGTTCAAGGAGGCCTCCCCGCCCTCGGCCGTCTCGTGGGGCTACCCCGAGATGGTCGCAGGCTTCACCAACGGCACCACGGCGTTCCTGCTGCAGGACCCTGAGGTCATCGCCACGGTGCAGGACTCGTCGCTGACCGAAGACCAGTGGGACACCGCTCCGCTGCTCGTCGGCCCGTCGGGCAAGGCCGCGCAGCCGCTGGCCGTCGCCGGCTGGGGCGTCGCCGAGAACAGCGAGCACCAGGATGCCGCAGTCAAGCTCGTCGAGTTCCTCTCGTCGGCCGAGCCCGCGACCGAGTTCGCCCAGGCCAACAGCCTCGTGCCGATCATCTCGGATGCCGCGGACGACGAGTTCTACTCGACCGGCCCGTGGACCAGCTACGTCACCATGACGGAGGATCCCGAGACGTACGTGAACGTGCGTCAGCCGCGCGGCGTCAGCTGGTGGACCGAGTGGATCCAGAAGTCCGACCAGGATGTGCAGAACGTGCTGCTCGGCAACATGTCGACCAGCGAGCTGCTCGAGTCGTGGGATGCCTTCTGGACCGAGAAGTACGCAGCGGAAAAGGGCTGATCCGTGACCCGGACCGCTCTCGAAGGGGGCTCCGTCGGCACCGCCGGCGGGGCCTCCCCGGCATCCCGCCGGCGCCGCCCGTTCCGTGGCCGCCACGCGCTGACGCTGCTGGCCTTCATGGCCCCGGCGATCGTGTTCGTGTGCTGGTTCACCTACTGGCCCATGCTGCAGGGCGCACGCATGGCCTTCCACGACTGGAACCTGTGGGATCTCACGTCTACCCCCTGGGTGGGCTTCGACAACTTCGTCACCGTCTTCCAGGACCCGGCGTTCCCCGTCGTCGCGTGGAACTCGGTGCTCTGGGTGGTCGGCTCGCTCGTGCCGCAGCTCGTGATCGGGTTCCTGATCGCGCTCGCGCTGCGCAAGCGGTTCCGCTTCCGCGGGCTCTACCAGGCCCTCGTGTTCTTCCCGTGGGCGGTGTCGGGATTCCTGATCGGGATGCTCTTCCGCTGGATGTTCAACGCGGAGTTCGGCGTCGTGAACGACCTGCTCATGAAGGTCGGTCTGATCGACGCCCCGCTCCCCTGGCTGGCCGATCCGAAGCTCGCGATGTTCGCGGTCATCGTGGCCAACATCTGGTACGGCGTGACGTTCTTCGCGATCATGATCCTCGCCGCGCTCCAGTCGGTGCCTGACGAGATGCTCGAGGCCGCGAGCCTCGACGGCGCCGGCAAGGTCCGGCAGCTGTTCTCGATCATCATCCCGTACATCTCGATGACGCTGTTGCTCACGATCCTGCTGCGCATCATCTGGATCTTCAACTTCCCCGACATCATCTACGCGATGACGAACGGCGGGCCGGCGAACCAGACGCACATCGTCACGACGTGGATGATCAACTACACCCAGCAGGGCAACTACGGCATCGCGAGTGCGATCGGACTCATCGTGGTCGCGTTCCTGTTCGTGTTCTGCGCGTTCTACCTGATGGCGATGCGGAAGGTGCAGCGATGACCATCACCGGCACAACAGTCACCGAGACCCGTCGTCTCACCGTTCCCGACATCGCGAAGGCACCGCGACCTGCGCGCAAGGTGTCGGTCGGCGGCGTCGTGCGTGTGGTCGGGCTTCTGCTCTGGCTCGTCATCACGCTGTTCCCGCTGTACTGGATCGCGCTGACGTCGTTCAAGTCGCCGGGCACGATCAACTCGTTCCCGATCGAGTACTGGCCGTCAGAGCCCTCGTTCGACAACTACGTCAGTCTGTTCCAGCAGAGCTCGTTCGGGGTGTTCCTCGCCAACTCCGCGATCGTGGCGACGATCGCGGGCGCGGTGGCGACGCTGATCGCGCTGCTGAGCGCCTACGTGATCGCCCGCTTCGAGTTCCGCGGCAAGGGCACGGTGCTGGTCGCGTTCCTGCTGACGCAGATGATCCCGGCGTTCATCGCGCTCGGCCCGCTGTACTCGATGATGACCGACCTCGGCCTGGTCGACACCAAGCCCGGTCTGATCCTCGTGTACATCGCGGTCTGCATCCCGTTCTCCACCGTGATGCTGCGCGGGTTCTTCGAGAACGTCCCCGACGCCCTCGAAGAGGCGGCGATGATCGACGGATGCTCGCGTTTCGGCGCTCTGTTCCGGGTGCTCGTGCCGGTGATGACCCCTGGCATCATCGCCGCGTTCATCTTCAACTTCGTCAACTGCTGGAACGAGCTGTTCCTGTCGGTCGTGCTCATGAACACCGATGAGAACCGCACGGTGCCGTCGGCGCTGAACGGCTTCATCTCGACGTTCAACATCGACTGGGGTTCGATGTCGGCGGCCGCCGTGCTGACGATCCTGCCGACGATGGTGATGTTCGCTCTCGCGAGTCGCTGGATCGTGCAGGGACTGACAGCCGGAGCCGTCAAGGAGTAATCGCTCCCGCGCATGACGAAGGCCGCCGTTCATTTCGAACGGCGGCCTTCGTCATGCGGTCATCAGACCAGGCGCGCCTTCGGCGACACCGAGTAGGTGGCCTCGGCGTCGCGGTTGACCGTGTCGCCCAGTGCGGCGTCGATGGCCGCGAGGGTGTCGGCGTCGAGCGTGACACCCGAGGCCTTGACCGTCTCGGCGAGCTGCTCGGGGCGCGAGGCTCCGACGAGAGCGGCGGCGACGTTCGGGTTCTGCAGCACCCACGCGATCGCGAGCTGCGGCATCGACAGGCCCGCCTCTTCGGCGATCGGCTTGAGCTTCTGCACCGCGGTGAGGATGTCATCCTGCAGGAAGCTCTTGATGAACTCCGAGCCGCTGTGCGGGTCGGTCGCGCGCGAGCCCTCGGGCACCGGCTGGCCCGGAAGGTACTTGCCCGACAGCACGCCCTGCGCCATCGGCGACCAGACGATCTGCGAGATGCCGAGCTCTTCGGAGGCCGGCACGACCTTGCCCTCGATCACGCGGTGCAGCATCGAGTACTGCGGCTGGTTCGAGATCAGCTGCACGCCGAGCTGCTTCGCGAGCGCGTGGCCCTCCTGCAGCTGCTCCGCCGTCCACTCCGAGACGCCGATGTAGAGCGCCTTGCCCTGACGGACGACGTCGGCGAACGCCTGGAACGTCTCCTCCAACGGGGTCTCGTAGTCGAAGCGGTGCGCCTGGTAGAGGTCGACGTAGTCGGTGCCGAGGCGCGTCAGCGAGCCGTTGATCGACTCGAGGATGTGCTTGCGGCTCAGTCCGGTGTCGTTCGGGCCCTTGGGACCTGTGGGGAAGTAGACCTTCGTGAAGATCTCGAGTCCTTCGCGGCGCTGCCCTTCGAGCGCCTTGCCGAGCACGACCTCCGCCGCCGTGTTCGCATACGTGTCTGCCGTGTCGAACGTGGTGATGCCGGCGTCGAGCGCCGCGTGCACCGTCTTGACGGCGGCGTCGTCTTCGACCTGAGAAGCGTGCGTGACCCAGTTGCCATAGGTGATCTCAGAGACCTTGAGACCGCTGTTGCCGAGATAGCGATAGTTGACCATGTCACAACGCTACCGGCCGGCGCAGGGGTGGGGCCCGGATCTCCGTGACCGGTCTCAGCTCTGACGGCTCTCAAGCCGTGATCCCGGTAAGCAGCGTGCCGACATCGTGCGGACGGTCATTCTGCCTGGTCGGATCTGATGGGGAACAGCGTCCGCCCACGGCGCCGTTTCCCTCACTTCGCATTCGCGATAGTCTCGCTGCACAGCTAACGGCAAGGATGCGGTCGTGCCGGCACTTCAATGGGGGAAGCAAGATGAACGATGCTGCGCACGCCTTCGGGTCCCACTTACCGGAGCCACAGGCGAGACAAGCCGACGTCATCTATCTAAACGCCGACCGAGACCAGGTCGTCCTGGGAACAGCTGGGTCTGGGAAGACCCTTATGGCCCTGCACCGCGCATTCTTTCTGTCTAACCCGAATCTGGAACACGGGGGTCCGACTCTTCTAGTCACATTCAACAAAGCTCTGACGAGCAACCTCGCGTATCTTGCCGGGGCACAGACCAAGAATCTACATATCCGCAACTACCACCTCGTCGCTCGCGGCTATCTCTCGAGTCAGGGCTTGATGGGCTATGGAGATGTCCTGGACTGGAGCGCGCGAACGCGCGCTGTCCGCACAGCGATCGAACGACTCTCCGCCGCTGGCGAGACCAACGAAATCCTCAAACGACCCCCAGAGTTTTTCGAGGACGAACTCGACTGGATCTCGGGACACGGGCATAGAACCAAGGAGCAGTATCTCGCGGCAGAACGGAAAGGAAGGCTGGATCCACTCCAGCCCACGCAAAGGGAAACGATGTGGGCCTTACGTGCCGCATATCACGATCGCCGAACCGAGCTAGGTCGCAAGTACGACTGGGACGAACTCGCCTCGGCGATGCGCGCAGCGTTGGCTATCGATGAGTCCCCCCGGATGTACCGCCACGTGGTCATCGATGAGGCGCAGGATCTCCCCCCAGAGGCCCTCCGATCACTCCGTGACCTGATTCCCTCGAACGGCACGGTCACTCTGTTCGCAGACTATGCGCAGCAACTATACGGCCAACGCACTTCCTGGTTATCGTGCGGCCTACACATCATCAGAGAGGAACGCTTCGAGGAGAACTATCGGAATAGCCCAGGCATCGCGAAGCTCGCAATCGCGACGGCCGCACTTCCGCACTTCCGTGATCACGCAGATCTGGTAGAGCCCTCAGCACCTGCGACCTCCGGCATCCAGCCGACGCTTTATCGGGCTGCGAACACACCCGCAGAGCTAAGCGCGGTTCGTGCACAGGCAACTCAATTCGCGAAAAACGGACGAGCAGCGATCCTGACTCGCACTCCGGCGGAAGCGAGAAAGGCCGCGGCAGGCCTAAACTACTCTGAATTGTCAGAGCATTCTTGGTCTGCCGAATCAGGGTTATATATTGGAACGCTATACGCAGCTAAAGGACTCGAATTTGATGCCGTGATACTCCCATTCATGGGATCCGACTTGGCCCCCGAGCCCGGCCATGTGGCCTCTTTCGGACTCGATGAAGCGATGGAGCGCGACTCGAGGTTGGTCTATGTTGGTATCACTCGCGCCCGATCTGAGCTGTTGGTGACTTATCAGGGACAGCTTTCCCCCTTGCTCCCTCCACCAGCGAGCGGACTCTGGACGGTAACCGGGAGCACTCAGTGACCGCGGTAGAGCTAGCCGCTGCGATTTCGAGCCGCGGCATCTCAAGGCTCACTCATTTCACCAATAGCAGAAATCTTCCGCACATTCTCCACGCCGGCGAAATATCGTCAACCGAAAGCCTGCGAGAGCGCGGTGAGCCTTTCGTGATCACTGATCCCGCACGTATCGACGGACACCTCGGGCATGTGTGCTGCAATATCGAATATCCCAACATGTTCTACTTCGATATGGCAACTACGCGGCGCCCCAATGTCAACTATTCGGACTGGGTAGTGTTTTTGATCGACCCAGCTGTCTTACTACAAGAAGGTGTACTCTTTGCGCCGAGTAACGCAGCAAGACGAAGCGGTCGAGATCTTGCTTCCGGACTCGAGGGTTTGATGTCTCAGTATGTCGATACCGTCAACGAACGCCCGCGCTCGTTGAATCACTTTTCCGCGTCTCCGACCGATGTTCAGGCGGAAGTGTTGATCCCGTCCAGTATTCCTTTGTCGGCCGTTCAGGGCATAGTTGTATCCGATGAGGCGTCGCTTAATCGTGGGCTAGCACGACTCGGTCAGCTCCGCCGTGAGCCCGAACGTTTTCCCTGGTTTGTGTCGAGAGAGTTGTTTCGTAAGTACGCGGTCGTGAGTGCCGTGCGATCATCAACAGAAATTCGAGTCGATGGGCCGTACCGTCAATTACTTCCGAAGGAGAGTGAGCCGAATGGACTCCATGGCTGACCGAGCCCGCGGGATGCTCCTCGCAGCTGCAGCGGGCGACGCCCTAGGATGGCCGCAAGAGCCGCGGGGAGGACTTGTCGGCGGTCGCCGCGCGCGCGAGGCTCGTCGACCGCGAGCAGAGTTCACCGCCTGGGAGCGAACATCAGGCTCCCAGTTTCAGCGATACCGAGAGCGGGTTGAGGCTGGCGAGTACAGCGATGACACGCAGCTGATGCTTGCCGTCGCCCGGGCTTGTTTACATGGCACGGGTTGGGCTCGCCATCTCGCCGAAGTGGAGCTCGCCTCATGGCCCGTGTATCAGCGGGGT
This sequence comes from Microbacterium sp. SWDP-B6, assembly GCF_059803615.1. NCBI lineage: Bacteria > Bacillati > Actinomycetota > Actinomycetes > Micrococcales > Microbacteriaceae > Microbacterium > Microbacterium sp. SWDP-B6. The sequence continues at coordinate 108,500 of NZ_JAPFGV010000003.1, forward strand.
GGAGGTCGGGCCGTGCTGCGAGCGTCTCGAAGTTGGGCGAAGGGCGGTGCGCCCTGGAGTGATAGCTCGCCGCGTGCACGTGCCACCTCAGACTATCGAGAAGCGGGCGCGAACGGAGTCGCGATGCGTATCGCGCCGCACGTTTTGTACACCCTTAACGAAGCCGATCCGCAGGAGCTATTTCGCCGCGTCATCGTCGATGGCGTGACGACGCACGGACACCCGCGAGCACTGGTCGGGGCGATCACACTGTCCGGAGCGCTGAGGTATGCGCTGACTGCAGACCGACCGGTGGAGCCAATCGATCTGCTGCGCGCCGCGAACGAGTCGTTCCTCTCCGGAGCAGCGGCCGTCGACGTGATGCCGAATGGTTGGTTCACAGGAAGCACGCGTGGCGAGGTTGAGGAACGCGAGGCGTTCGCTTCTCTCTGGGACTCCACGAATGACGAGATGCGGGGGCTTCTCGAGATTGGCGCGCGCTCAATACGCAGAGCAAGTATGTCGAACGTGACGGAGACACTGAGCATCCTGGGTGCCGATGGTGCCGCATCCGGATCCGGGACAGTGAGCGTTGCGGCCGCCATCTACCTCGCAGGCCGATCGGGGACTAGGCCCGAGAGCGGTCTCCTTCAAGCTGCCTTTGAGTCCGGTATTGACACAGACACCGTGGCTGCGATGACAGGCGCACTGCTCGGTGGAATACATGGAACAGCATGGATAGGTGCGCTCGCAAGAGTACAAGATGGCGACTATATCGAAAAGCTCGCTCTGGAGCTCGTTGCCCGAAGCAAGAAGCCGTCGACAGCACGCCGCCCAACGGATCGTGAGTTCTTCGAGCAGCTAGATCGCGATGTGGCGGACGGCCTATTCGCGGATGGCCGACGCTACCGCATTGTGCGGGTCGAGGAGATCTCACGCAAGCCGTGGGTGCGGCGCCACCACCTCCTGCTTGAGGACGGCCAGACGGCGCTTGTCGATCGCGTCCGCAGGTCAGAGCCCGAATGGCACCAGACCCCACTCCCAGCGCCGCTCCCACCAACCAACACGCTCGGATTTGTCGTGACGCTGCCGGCGTCTGACCTGCGGTCAACACGAGTCTTTTACGAACTCGCCCTAGATCAAAAACTCACTGACTCGGACGGACGCCTGCAGGTCAGCGATCACCTCGTGTTCGTGCCGATGAAGAGCGCTCTCGAGTGGACGCCAGACGCCCGTCTTCGGTTCGGGCTGAGTTCAAGTGCTTTCGCGAACGTGCGGTCTCGATTTGAGGATCTAGGTGGAGGGGAGCTCGCAGAAGATGTCCTGACACTCAAGGATCCGGATGGGCGGACCGTCACAGTGGTGAAAATTCTGTGATGCACGCCACTCGGCTCGCGCCAATAGAGCTACACACGAGCGCGCCTCGCGACCTTCGAGCGTCGGCCTTCAGGCTAACGCCGATCCGTAGTCCGCGCGTCCCGGAACAGGCACTAGGGATTTCCACCTCTCGCGCCCATACCCAACCGGCGTGTTGCATCCATCGAGGAGGCACCCGCCCTGCCAAACGATGTAGCACTTCATGCGGTGACGCGTCCCGTAGCTGGATCGGGCCGCTGCTCCAAATGCTCAGTCGGGTCGACGCTCTCACGATTTGACATCGACCGACTCGCTTGATCACCGAAGCAACCACCCGCATGTCGTCGCACGCACCGTACCGTGCTGTCAGGCGCGCGACTCGACCAGCTGCTCCTGCTCCTCGAGCGTCTGGGCCTGCGCACGCTTCTCCGCGAGCTCGCGCTCCTCGGCCTGCGCCCGCTCCTGCTCCGCCTGCTCGGCTTCCTTGCGCTCGGCCCGCGTCTGCGGCTCGGCGGGCGACGCATCCGCCTGGATCCCCTGCGACTGCACGGTCACGATCGCTGCCCTGTCGCGGAATCCCTCGGCCGTCACCTTGTCGAGTGCGACCTGCCTGCGGATCGCGGCGGCCTTCTCATAGAGCGACGGGTCGCCGTACGACGTGAGCACCTTCACGAGCACCGGCAGCAGCTCGATCATGAAGAACAGCGCGGCGATCAGGATGTGCGCCCACAGGATCGTCGGCTCCTTCTCGCTCAGGCGGTTGAGGCCGCTGATCTGGCTCAGCAGACCGATCGCTCCCGCATTGCCGGATGCCACGGATTCGGCCCGCGCGTTGTACGCATCGAGCGCGGCATCGTAGGTGTCGCGCGCGGCGGGCAGCTGCGACTGCGCCTCTTCGCGGTTCTGCGTCTCCGACGTGCTGGTGTTCTCCTTGGCGGCGGTGCCGGCGGCGGCGAGTTCCTCGTTGGCTGTGCGCAGCTGCGCGGCGAGCGCGTCATAGGTCTGCTGCGCCTCGGCCAGCTGGGCCTCGGCGGCATCCGAGCTCGCGCCCTCGCCGTTCACGCCGGTGCAGCCGGGAACCGTGCCCGCGCCCTCACCCGTGAGCTCGCACTGGTACAGGATGCGGGCCTGATCGATCACGGCCTGCTGGGCGGTCATCTTGGCGGTGAGGTCGTCGACCGTCGCCTGAGCGGCGGATTCCGTCGCAGACGACGAGTCGGTGCCGGCGACGATGCCGGTGGCGGCCTGGTTCTCGAGCTCGGCGACGCGGTCGGATGCCGCATCCAGCGCCTTCTTCTCGGGACCCGTCTCCAGTGCCTCCTGGTCGGACTGCGCCTGCGTGATGTTCGTGGCGGCGACCTCGCGGGCGATGTCGTTGTGGAAGATCTGCAGCACGAGCGGCTCGGCGACGACGAAGCCGATGATCGCGGCCATGATCACTCGCGGGATCGCGAGTCCGATGAGCTTCCAGACATTGCGCGTCGACGTCATGGTCGACGTCAGGAACCGGTCGAGGTTGAAGATGATGAGCGCCCACACGACCGCCAGCGGCACGGCCAGCCAAATCGCGGCCTGCACTCCCGTGGTCAGCGCGAACAGCATCGAGATCGCCGAGACCAGCGCGGTGCCGGCGAGCACGAAGAACATCTGCACGAAACGAGGCGTCTCGCCCGGAACGCGGTCGAGGATCTCGCCTTCGGCCCCGCCGAGGATCGCGAGCTTCCGCAGTCGCGAACCCGGCACGCGCGGTGTGCGCTCACGGGGCTGACGGCGGGGCTTCGGCTCGCGCGCAGGCTCGGTGGATGCTGCGGCATCCCGCTCGCCCTCTGTCGCCGGCGCAGAGTCGACCGTGTCCGGCGCCTGCAGATCGGCGCCGGTGGGCTCGTACTCGCGAAGGAAGTCGAGGTCGTCCGTGTCAGCGTTCGGGTCGCTGTCGAGGATGATTCGACCCTGCGAGTCGAACCGGCCGGGGCGGTGGGCAGAATAGGGCATCCCGACAATCTACGAAACGTCGCCTGTGGATAACGTGCACGAACCCTGTGCTTCCGCCGCTCCGCCCGCAGAACCGGTCAGTTCCGCAGCATGCGGGCGAGCGAATCCGCGCTCGCGGCGAGCGCGTCGTCGAGCGAGAAGTGCCCTGCGGCGCACAGGGTTCCGAGACCGTGCACGAGCCCCCAGACGCCGGTGACGCCGCTCTTGCTGTCCAGCCCCGCGGCGACGGATGCGGTCGACAGCAGCTCTTCGAGCTCGGCGATCAGCGGGGCCATCGTCTCGCTCGGCTCGCCGGGGATGCAGACGGTCGGGTCGTAGATCACGTCGAAGCCGTGCGGATGCTCGACGGCGAAGCGGATGTACGCAGCGCCGCCGTCGATCGCAGCCGATGCCGGGTCGGATGCCGCCTCGATCGCCACGCGCACCGCGGCGACGAGGTCGGCCATGCTCCGCTCGGCGAGCACCTTGAGCAGCCCCCGCCGGTCGGAGAAGTGGTGGTACGGGGCGTTGTGGCTCACATCGGCGGCGCGGGCGACCTCGCGCAGGCTGATCTCCCCCGCCGGCTTCTCGGCGAGCAACTGCATCGCCGCCGCCTCGAGGGCGTGGGCGAGGTCGCCGTGGTGGTACCCGGATCGAGAACTTGACACAAGCAACATTGTTGCCTATCTTGACAGTGTCCACCAAGCTTGACACTGTCAACATAGGAGTCCGCATGCCTTCCGCCCTGATCATCGACGGCCACCCCGATGCCCGCTCACTCACCGCCGAGCTCGCCCGGCGTTACGCCGCAGCGCACGGAGATGCGCGCATCCTCGCGCTGCGCGATCTCGAGTTCGATCCGTCGCTGCGCTTCGGCTACCGCCAGCGCATGGAGCTCGAGCCCGACCTCATCGACGCCAAGCGCGCCCTCGCCGAGGCCGCGACGGTCGTCGTGTTCACGCCGCTCTGGTGGGGGTCGGTGCCGGCCCTGCTCAAGGGCTTCTTCGATCGGGCACTGCTCCCTCAGCAGGAGTACCGCTACTCGAAGCTCGGCCTTCCCGAGGGGCTGCTGCCCGCACGCAACGGACGCCTGCTCCTGCTCGCCGACACTCCGTGGTTCCTCACACCCTTCACGGGTCTGCCCGCGCAGACGCACGTCGCCCGTGGCACGCTGCGGTTCTGCGGCGTCCGCTCGGTGCGCACGACCAGGATGCTGGGCGTCAAAGATGCGAGCCCCGAGCGCATCGCATCGTGGCTGACCCGGGCGGAGTCACTGGGCCGCCGAGACGGCATCCGCGACAGCTCGCGCACCCCGTCGGGGCCCGCAGAGCGTCAGGGATCTCAGGCCATCGCGGCGGAAGCCGCTTCGTCCTCGGTCGTCGCGACGAGCTGACCGCAGGCACCGTCGATCTCCTTGCCGCGGGTGTCGCGGAGGGTCGTCGGAATGCCGGCGTCGTTGAGCCTGCGCACGAACTCGTTCTGGGCCTCACGGGTCGACGAGGTCCAGATCGACCCGGGAGTCGGGTTCAGCGGGATCGGGTTGACGTGCACCCATCCGCGGCCGCGCTCGTTGAGCTTGTCGGCGAGCAGGTCGGCGCGCCAGGCGTGGTCGTTCATGTCCTTGATCAGCGCGTACTCGATCGAGACGCGACGGCCGGTCTTCTCGTAGTAGTACCGAGCGGCATCGAGCGCCTCGTCGACCTTCCAGCGCGAGTTCACGGGGATCAGCTCGTCGCGCAGGTGATCGTCCGGCGCATGCAGCGACAGCGCGAAGGTCACCGGTATGCCCTCGTCAGCGAGCTTCTTGATCGCCGGCACGAGTCCGACCGTCGACACGGTGATGCCACGAGCGCTCATGCCGAGGCCGTCGGGCTGCGGGGCGACCATCGAGCGCACCGCATCCATCACGCGCTTGTAGTTGGCGAGCGGCTCGCCCATGCCCATGAAGACGATGTTCGAGACGCGCTCCATCGAGTGGTCGTCGGACTTCTTGCCACCGAGGCCGCCCTCGGCGATCAGACGGTTGGCGCGGACGATCTGCTCGATGATCTCGGCCGTCGACATGTTGCGCGTGAGGCCGGCCTGGCCGGTGGCGCAGAACGGGCAGTTCATGCCGCATCCGGCCTGCGACGAGACGCAGAGCGTGATGCGACCGGGGTAGCGCATCAGCACCGACTCGACCAGGGCGCCGTCGTGCAGACGCCACAGGAACTTGATCGTGTCTCCGCGGTCGGTCTCGAGGCGACGCACCTCGGTGAGCAGTGGCGGCAGCATGCCGGTGACGAGCTGCTCACGGGTGTCGGCGGGGAGGTCGGTCATCTCCGCGGCATCCGACGTGTAGTGGCGGAAGTAGTGGGTCGAGAGCTGCTTCGCGCGGAAGCCGGGGAGGCCGAGCTCCTTGACCTTCTCGATGCGCTCAGCCGGCGTGAGGTCGGCGAGGTGCACCGGCGGCTTGCCGCGCTTGGGGCTCGCGAACTGCAGCAGCGGGCGCCCCTCGGCATCCTTCTGCTGGGTCCATCCCTCGGTCGCCGGACGCACCTGGGCGACGCCGGTGGAACGGACGGCCCCCGAACGGGACGACGCGGGTGCCGTGGCGGGGCGCGTCTCGCGCGTGCGGGGAGTCTCGGTCATACCTCCAGGGTACGCGGTGCCGGGTGGGAAGGCCCTGGGGCCGGCGCGCCCGCATCCCTAGACTGAGCGAATGGACATCATCATCGCTGTCGGCGCGCTCATCGCAGCTGTCGTCGTCGGAGTGGTGATCATCGGCGCAGCGCTGCGGTCGATGCGCCCCCAGGCGCCCGAGCCCCACGTCTTCACCCCTTCGCCCACGATGGCCCGCTCGGTGGCCTCCACGTCGACGTCGACCGCCTCGGCGTCGCAGCTGACTCCCGCGGCGATCGCCGAGATCGACCGGCTCGTCGCGGCGGGGCACAAGATCAACGCCATCAAGCTCTACCGGCAGCACACGGGCGTGCGCCTGCAGGAGGCGAAGGATCGCATCGACCACTGGTCGGTCAGCACCACGGCCCCGCATCTCGCGGCCGTGTCGAACGCCTCGGCCGTGCACTCGTCGATCACGGCGACGCCGTCGTCGGTGCGCGGGGCACTGCCGGCATCCGTCTCATCGGAGGTCGACCGGCTCGTGTCCGCCGACCAGAAGATCCAGGCGATCAAGCTCGTGAGGGAGCACACGGGCCTGGGACTCAAGGAGTCGAAGGACGTCGTCGAGGCGTGGCCACGACCGCGTCAGTTGTAATTACAGGTTGCGGTCGGGGAGAATGGATGCGATCCCCCACTGAAGGAGCACCGATGTCCGACCGTCTCTCCCGCGCCCGCGCCACCGGCGTCCTCGCCGTGCTCCGCGCGCCCTCCCCCGAGCTCGCGCTCGAGGCGTCCGAGGCGATCATCCGCGGCGGCGTGACCGGCATCGAGGTGACCTTCTCGACACCCGACGCCCCCGCCGTGATCCGCGAGCTGATCGCTCGCCACGGTGATGCCGCGTACATCGGCGCCGGCACCGTCACCACCGCCGAGCAGGCCGCACTCGCCGCCGACGCCGGTGCGGAGTTCCTCGTGAGTCCCGGCACCCTCCCCTCGCTGACGCGCGCGATGCTCGACACCGGCCGCGTCGTGATGACCGGCGCGATGACCCCGACCGAGGTCATGGGCGCGCTCGAGCTCGGCGTGGATGTCGTCAAGATCTTCCCCGCCTCGCTCGGCGGCCCCTCGTACCTCGGCGCATTGCGCGGACCCTTCCCCGACGCCCCGCTGATGCCGACCGGAGGCGTCAGCCCCGACAACCTCGCCGAGTGGTTCCGCGTCGGTGCCGTCGCCGTCGGCGCAGGTGGCGACCTGGCGAACGGCGCCTCGCTCGCCGCCTCCGACTGGGCCGACATCGAGCAGCGCTCGGCTCGATTCGCTGCAGCGCTCGCCGCCGCTCGACGCTGATGTGATCGAACTCGCACCCCTGGCGTGGGCCGCGCTCGGCCTCGCCGCGGTCACGATCGGCATCTCGAAGACCGCGCTGCCCGGTGGCAGCATCCTGGCGATCGCCCTGTTCGCGACCGTGCTGCCCGCGCGCACGTCGACCGCCGCGATGCTCCTGCTGCTCATCGTCGGCGACGTGTTCGCCCTGATCACCTACCGCCGCCATGCGCACTGGCCGACTCTGCTGCGCCTGGCGCCGGCCGTGCTCGCGGGGCTGCTGGCGGGTTTCGCGTTCCTCGCGATCGCGGGCGACGGGATCGTCCGACGAGCGATCGGGGTGATCCTGCTCGCGATGATCGCCGTCACCCTGTGGCGCCGCTGGCGACAGAATCGGGCGGATGCCGTGGCGCCCGCGCCCGGCGGCATCGTGCTCTCGGGCGTCTACGGAACGCTCGGCGGGTTCACCACGATGGTCGCGAACGCCGGCGGCCCGGTCATGTCGATGTACTTCCTCGCGACCCGCACTCCGGTGCAGGTGTTCCTCGGCACCTCAGCCTGGTTCTTCGCGATCATCAACCTCGTCAAGATCCCGTTCCTCGCGGGACTCGGCCTGTTCGAGGGGCACGTGCTGCTGATGGATGCCGTGCTCGCGCCGCTCGTCGTGCTCGGCGCACTGGCCGGCATCCGGCTGGCGAAGCGCATGAACCAGGTGCTGTTCGACCGCATCGTGATCGTCCTGACGATCGCCGGCGCCGTCTACCTGCTGTTCTGAGCCGCCCGCCGGAGCGAGAGCGCCTCAGTCGAGGAAGATGTCGGGGAACAGCCGGTCGTCGGGGGTTCCCGGCACGGCGGCGTACTGCGAGAAGTCGGTGACGCCGTCGGCTTCGAGCACGTCCTCGACGATCAGCGTCTGGCCGGTGTACTCGGCCGCGGGCTTGAGCAGCACGGCGTAGGCGGCATCCGCATAGATGTCGGGCGTGCGGCTCGCGGCCATGACCTTGTCGCCGCCGAGCAGGTTCTGCACTGCGGCGGTGGCGATCGTGGTGCGCGGCCACAGGGTGTTCGCGGCGATGCCGTCACGGGCGAACTCCGACGCGAGGCCGAGCGTCACCATGGTCATGCCGAACTTGGCGAGCGTGTACCCGGTGTGCGCGCCGAGCCACTTCGGCGTGGGGTTCAGCGGCGGCGACAGCGACAGGATGTGGGGGTTCTCCGCGTCCTTGAGGATCGGGATCGCCGCGCGGGACAGCATGAAGGTTCCCCGCACGTTCACGTCCTGCATGAGGTCGTACTTCTTCGCGCCGAGGTCGAGCGAGCGCGAGAGGTCGATGACGCTCGCGTTGTTGATGACGATGTCGATGCCGCCGAACTCGCCCTGCGTCTTCATCACGGCCTCGGTGATGTCGTCGTCGTCACGCACATCGCCGACGATCGGCAGCGCCTGGCCGCCGGCTGCCCTGATCTGCTCGGCCGCCGAGTGCACTGTGCCCTCGAGCTTCGGATGCGGGGTGTCGGTCTTCGCGAGCATCGCGATGTTCGCGCCGTCGGCCGCGGCGCGCAGCGCGATCGCGAGGCCGATGCCGCGGCTCCCGCCGGACATGAGGATGGTCTTGCCTGCCAGTGTGCTCATCGGCCGCCTTCTCGTTTCGAATCGCGTGAATTGCTGTATCCGGTGCTCGAATCGGGTGAGTTGCCCGATTCGAACGCCGCAGGGGTCTACCTCGGTGCCATGCGGATCGCGCCGTCGAGGCGGATCGTCTCTCCGTTGAGATAGCCGTTCTCGACGATCTGCTGCACGAGGGCGGCGTATTCGTCGGGACGTCCGAGGCGCGAGGGGAACGGCACCTGCTGGCCGAGCGAGTCCTGCGCGGCCTGCGGGAGGCCCATCAGCATGGGCGTCTCCATGATGCCGGGGGCGATGGTGCAGACGCGGATGCCGTAGCGGGCGAGCTCGCGAGCGACCGGAAGGGTCATCGCGTGCACGCCGCCCTTGGATGCCGAGTACGCGGGCTGACCGATCTGACCGTCGAAGGCCGCCACGCTCGCGGTGTTCACGATCACGCCGCGGTCACCGTCATCTGTCGGCTCGTTCTTCGCGATCACGGCGGATGCCTGCGAGAGGACGTTGAAGGTGCCGACCAGGTTGATGCGCACGATGCGCTCGAAGTCGGCGAGCACCGCGGGGTTGCCCTCGCGGTCGAGCACCTTGGCCGGCGGGGCGATGCCGGCGCAGTTGACCACGATGCGCAGCGGCGCTGCCGCCTGAGCTGCGGCGACGGCCGCGGCGGCATCATCGGCGCTCGTCACGTCGCCGCCCGCGAAGACTCCGCCGAGCTCGTCGGCGATCTCGGCTCCGGCCGAGGACGGCAGGTCGAGGATCGTGACGACGGCGCCCGCGGCGGCGAGGGTTCGTGCGGTGGCGAGGCCCAGACCGGACGCACCGCCGGTGATGAGAGCACTCGAGCCCTGGATCTGCATGCGGTTCTCCTTCGAAACGTGTGCGACTCAGTGTCAGTTTAGCTGATTCCGAGTTTCAGGCGACACGTCAGGAGTGTGGCCTCCGTCGACAGTGTCGATCCCGAGCCTACGCCGCGCACGCCGAAGGGGCGGAGCCGTCATGGCCCCGCCCCTTCCAGGCGACTCGCGAGATCAGACCTCGATCTGCGCGGCGATGCCCTTCAGCTTGTGACGTGCGAGCGCGAGGTTCGCCGACGCGCTGTTGAGCACCAGGTAGATGAAGAGACCGCTTGCGCCGGTGGCGTTGAGCACGTTGATCAGGTGGTACTGCGAGCTCAGGGTGATGAGGATGTCGTCGATCTCGTCGGTGACCCCGAGGTCTCTCATGGTCGCGAGCTTGGCGCGCACGACGTTCGAGTTGCCGGCCGCGGCGATCCCCAGATCGAACGAGGGGTTGCCGCCCTGGGCGAGGGCCATTCCGCTGCCGTAGTCGACGATCGCGGCTCCCGTGGCGCCCTCGATGGCCAGCAGCTGCTGCAGGGCGTCGTCAAGTGAACTCATGTTGTACTGCTCCTCTATGGTGATGCGTGCGCCGGTGTCGTCGGGCGCGGATGCGGATGCGGATGCCGGCACGGATGACTCGGCGTCCTCACTCCAGATCCACTGCACGAACTGGTCGAGATCCCGTTCACCGGACTCCTGCGACGAGATCGCCGGAGCCTTCGGCAGTCCGAACGCGGTAGCCTGAGCGGCGCCCGGACCGGGCACCTCGGATGCGGACGAGGCGGCGTCGGCATCGCTGCCGTGCCGCCGCCACCACTGCGACCGAGACGAAACGCGCACGAAGACCTCTGGGTGTCGAGTGGGATGGATGATGCGGCCGCCGACGGCGACCGGGACTGACACTAACCGCGCATGGCCTCCGAGAACCGGGAAAATACGTGCATTCCGATATACGTTCAGACACGAGGTGAGCGACCCATGAGCATCCCATCCGCCACGACGGACATCCCGCCGATCGTGCGGTCCCTGGCCGCGGGCGCCACGCTGACGCCGGTGTGGCTGAACGGCATCGGCGGGGTCACATTCCGCACCGACGACGGGCGCTACATCAAGTGGGGGCCGCACGACGCCGAGGCGAACATGCGCGATGAGGCTGAGCGGATGCGGTGGGCACGGCGCTGGATCACGGTTCCCGAGGTGATCGATCAGGGCGAGGACGCCACTCACGAGTGGCTCGTCACCGTCGCGCTGCCCGGCCGCAGTGCGGTGGACCACCGCTGGATCGACGACCCGGAGACCTCGGTGCGCGCCGTCGGCGCAGCCCTGCGGACGATGCACGACTCGCTGCCCGTCGAGCAGTGCCGCTGGACGTGGGACCCGGCCTGGAGGATCGCGAACGCCGAAGAGCGGGGCGTCACCGTGCCCGCCGATCTGCGCGAGCCGCCGCCCGCCGACAGGCTGGTCGTGTGTCATGGCGACGCGTGCATGCCGAACACGCTGCTCGACGATGCCGGTCGACCGCTCGCACATGTCGATCTCGCCGCGCTCGGCACTGCCGACCGCTGGGCCGACATCGCCGTCGCCTCGATGAGCACCGAGTGGAACTTCGGTCCCGGCTGGGCCGACGTGCTCATCGAGGCCTACGGCATCGCCCCCGATCGGGAGCGGCTCGAGTACTACCGGCGACTCTGGAACGAGACCTGAGCCTCAGCCCTTCGGCGCAGAGGCGCCCGGATCGGCATCCGCGGCGGCATCGACGTCGACGTCCTCGTGCAGAACCACCCGGATCTCGGCGATCCGTCGCCGATCGACCGCAGTGACCCGGATCGTCGCCCCAGGCACCTCGACCGAGTCGCCGACCACCGCGAGGCGCCCGAGCATCTCGGTCACGAAACCGGCGACCGTGTCCGACGCGCCTCGGGGCAGGGCGATGCCGGTGATCTCGGCGAAGTCCTGCAGATTCAGGCGCCCGTCGAGAGCGCCGCCGGCATCCTGCATCCGGTCTTCCGTGTCGTACTCGTCGAAGATCTCGCCGACGACCTCCTCGACGAGGTCCTCGAGGGTCACGATGCCGTCGGTGCCGCCGTACTCGTCGACGACGACCGCGATCTGGTGCCCGGCCGCCCGCATGCGGGTCAGGGTCGGCAGCACGCCCGCGGTCGACGGCACGTACTCGACCGGGCGCATGAGGCCGAGCACCTCGCGCGTCGCGTCGTCGGCTGCGGCCTCGAAGAGATCGCGCACGTGCACGAAGCCCACGATGTCGTCGAGCGACGCGTCGATCACGGGGTACCGCGAGAACGGCAGCTCCCTGACCTGCGAGATCGCCTCGGCCAGCGTCGCCGCACCGTCGAGTGCGACGACCTCCGGACGAGGCCGCATGACCTCGCTCACCTGGCGGCCACGCAGCGACAGCACGTCGTCGAGAATGCGTCGCTCATCGTCGGGGAGGCTCTGATGCGTCGCGACGATGTCGCGCAGCTCTTCCTCGCTGAGCTCGTCGGCGGCCTTGTGCGGATCGCCTCCGAGCAGGCGCACCACCGCGTTCGTCGACACCGAGAGCAGCCAGATGACGGGCCGCATGACGGTGGCGAAGCCGTCGAGCACCGGCGCGACGGCGTACGCGAACTGCGCGTTGCGCTGGATCGCGAGGCGCTTGGGCACCAGCTCGCCCAGCACGAGCGAGAGGTACGCGATCACCAGCGTCAGCAGCACGGTCGCCAGCGTCAAGGCCAGCGGCGCCGCGACGCCGAGGTTCTCGAGCAGCGGCGCGACCGACGGGGCGATCGAGGTCGCACCGTATGCCGCCGACGCGAAGCCGGCGACCGTCACGCCGATCTGCACCGCCGAGAGGAAGGTGTTCGGGTTGCGAGCCAGGCTCGCGACCTTCTCACCTCGTCTGCCGCGGGCGGCGATCGCGTTGATCTGGCTCTCACGCAGCGTGACGAGCGCCATCTCGGTCGCGGCGAACACGCCGCCGACGAGGACGAAGACGAACACCAGGGCGATGTTCACCGCGAGGTCGCCCATCAGCGGGTCACCTCACGAGGTGCGGGGGTGCCCGAGGTCATTCGGGCGCCGGATCTGTCGGGGTCTGCGGACGCGTCGGAGCGGCGCGACTGGTTCACGAGTGTTCCTTCTGGGTGTGGGTGGTGCCGGTGTCGGAGGAGGAAGCGGAGGTCGAAGCGGAGGTCACCGTGGAGTCGGCATCCGAGGATCCGGGGAGCGCAGCTGCGGCTTCGGTCTCGAGCGCGGTGCGCTTGTCATCGCGTCGCGTCTTCATGAGGCTCGCGATGGTGGCGACGGCGATGGTCGCGCCGATGAAGACCAGCGAGAACCAGATCGGGATCTCGGGCACCCACAGCAGCGGCTCGCCGCCGTTGATGAACGGCAGCTCGTTGACGTGCAGGGCGTGCATCACGAGCTTCACGCCGATGAAGGCGAGGATGACCGCGAGACCCTGGGCGAGGTACACCAGGCGCTGCAGCAGACCGCCGATGAGGAAGTACAGCTGACGCAGACCCATGAGGGCGAACGCGTTGGCCGTGAAGACGATGTACGCCTCTTCGGTCAGACCGTAGATCGCGGGGATCGAGTCGACCGCGAAGATCAGGTCGACGAAGCCGATCGCGATGATCACGAGGAACATCGGAGTGAAGAAGCGCTTGCCGTCGCGCTGCACGGTCAGGCGATCGCCGTTGTACTCGTCGCTCACCGGCAGGACACGGCGTACGAACCGCATGAAGCGGCCGTTGGCGGGGTCGGACTCGCCGTGCGCGAAGGCCTGTCGGTAGGCGAGGAACAGCAGCAGGGCGCCGAAGAGGTAGAAGATCCACGAGAAGTTCTCGATCAGCGTGGCGCCGAGGGCGATGAACCCACCGCGCATGATCAGCGCGATCACGATGCCGATCATCAGCACCTTCTGCTGATAGATGCGCGGCACGGCGAAGCCGGTCATCACGATCAGGAAGACGAAGAGGTTGTCGATCGACAGCGCCTTCTCGGTGAGGTACCCGGCGAAGTACTCGCCGCCGTAGGTCCAGCCGGACACGGTGCCGATGCCGACACCGAACAGCAGCGCGAGGCCGATGTAGAAGGCAGACCAGCGGGCGGACTCGCCGATGGTCGGCTCATGGGGCTTTCGCACGTGGGCGAAGAACTCGTACACGAAGAAGGCGATCGTGACGGCGATCGTGATGATCCACACGAGAGGCGTGATGTTCAAGAGGTCTCCAGAAGACGTAGGCGTGACGATGTCGACGCCAAGGTCTTCTCCATCCTCGAGAACGAGAACCGGGGACCCGGGATGCAGGGACATCCGTAATGACGAGCCGCCCGTGGTGGAGTACTCCCCTTGGGTTCACTCGATGCTAGCGAATACATCGGCATTCCAGCTATGAGAAAGCTGAGTGGATGCTGCGGGTCTGTCGTTCGTGCGCCTCAGGCGGTCGGACCGAGGATGAAGTTCCACGCACCGGTGAGCACAGCCACAACGATCGCCACCACCGGGATCACCGCCGCGACGACGACCAGCACCGTGTCCCGCCGATCCCACCTCGACTCCCTCGCCCACGAGCGGGGCGCTGTGCCGCCGAAGCCGCGGGCCTCCATCGCGGTGGCCAGGGAGGATCCGCGTCGGATGGCCAGCACGAACAGCGCGAAGGCCATGCCGAGAGCTCGGCGAACCCGCCCTTCGTCGGCGACGCCGCGAGCCCTCCGCGCGAGTGCCAGTGCGCGCCAGTCATCGGCGAGCAGGCCCAGCATCCGCATGCCCGCGAGCGCGCCGACGACGAACCGCGCCGGCAGCTTCACCCGTTGAGCCAGATCGTCGGCGAGATCGGTGGGATCGACCGTGACGAAGAGCACCACGGCCGGCAGCCCGATCGCGAGAACGCGCACGGCGGTCGCTGCGGCGAGGGCGAGCGACCCGTCGCTGACGCGCATGACCAGCCACTCGAAGTGCACCGTTCCGCTGGTCGCGCCGTAGAGCGCGATGGTGACCGCGCTCAGCGGCGCTGCGATCCACAGCACGGCGGTGCGGGTCCAGAACTCCTTGGCCCGCAGGCCGGCGAGAAGGAGCAGCGGGATCTCGAGCAGCAGGGCGACGGATGCCGAGACGACGTCGATCGTCAGCACGAGCGGCAGCGCGATCAGCAGCGCCGCGGCGAGCTTCGCGAGCGCTGAGCGAGGGGCGATCGGCCCCGGTCTCTCGATGCGGGCGGTCAGCGGATCGATCATCGGCCGACCTCCAGGCGCCGCGCATGCAGGGCGTCCAGCACGGCCTCGTCATGGCTGATCGCCACGATCGCCGTGCCCTCGTCACGCAGGCGTGCGATCAGGCCGACGAGTTCGGCCCAGGTCGTGGCGTCCTGCCCGAAGGTGGGTTCGTCGAGCACCAGCATCCGCGGCCGGGTGGCGAGGGCCGCGGCGACCGTGAGCCGCCGCTTCTCCCCGCCGGACAGCGTGTACGGGTTGGCTCCGGAGAGCGAGGTGAGCCGCAGTCGTTCGAGGAGGTCGTCGACACGAGCGGTGATCTGGGGCTCGGAGAGCTTCAGAGCCCGAGGGCCGACAGACAGCTCGTCGCGCACGGTCTTCGCGAGCAGCTGGTGCTCGGGAGTCTGCATGACCGATGCGATGCGGGTGAGCAGCGCGCGCGACGACCAGCGGATGGGGTCGGGCTTCTCTCCGGCGGCGAGCGCGGGCAGAGCCGCGACCCGGCCGTCCTCGGCGGGGATGAGCCCTGCGAGCGTGAGTCCGAGCGTCGACTTTCCTGCGCCGTTCGCGCCGGTGACGCCGAGCACCTCGCGCGCGCGAACCTCGACATCGAACGGCCCGGCGACCGCGAGCCCCCGTCGCCGAGCGACCGTGAGGCCGCGCGCTTCGAGGAGGGTCTCCCCCGGCTGGTGCGCCGGCGCGGGCGGAACGGCGGGCGGGTGGCCGGGAACCCACACACCGGATGCCGCGAGCTCGGCCCCTCGCGCGCCGAGCACCTGCTCAGGGCTCCCGTCGGCGAGGACGACGGTGCCCTCCGGCTCGGCGCCGAGCACGATCACCCGCGTGACGAGCGGCAGCCAGACGTCGATGCGATGCTCGATCACCACGAGGGTGGCGCCCGTGGCGTCGAGGGCGGCGGCGACGGCATCCCGCACGTCCTGCACTCCCTCGGGGTCGAGGTTCGCGGTCGGCTCGTCGAGCAGGATCGCGCCCGGTCGCATCGCCAGCACACCGGCGAGCGCGAGACGTTGCTTCTGACCGCCCGACAGCGCGGCCGTCGATCGATCGAGTGCGACATCGAGCTCGACGGCGTCCAACGCCGCGCGCACCCGCTGCCAGATCTCCTCGCGAGGGACGCCGAGGTTCTCGCAGCCGAATGCCACGTCGTCGCCGACCCTCGCGAGGATCGTCTGCGTGTCGGGGTCCTGCAGCACCATGCCGACTCGACCACGCGCCTGGATGGGCGGCACGCCGTCGACGAGCAGCCCTCCGTGCGTCTCGCCCTCGTCCGCCCCTCCGAGCACCCCGCCGAACCCCTGCAGCAGGGTCGACTTGCCCGAGCCGGAGGCCCCCAGCAGCAGCACCCGCTCGCCCGGTTCGATGCGCAGGTCGACGTCGCGCACCGCCCACCGCAGTCGCGTCGCGTACCGCCACCCCCAGCCGTGGGCTTCGAGGGTGGCGGGCGTCGTGGGCGACCTCACACCCGTGCGGTGACCTCGCGGCCGGCGGCGAACCGGCTGAGGGCTCCCGTCGCCGCGAGTCCTCGGGCGATCAGCCACGCGCCGAGTCCGGCGATCACCGCACCCGAGATGGTGGTCGAGACGATGTAGATGGTCGTGAAGAGCGTGTCTGCTCCGGCGTACCAGAGGATGCGGTCGTTGATGCCGCACGCGAGTCCCGCTCCGGCACCCGCCAGCATCGCGACGGGCAGACGCCAGACGCCGTAGAGGAACACGAGGAAGATCAGTTCGGCACCGAGACCCTGCACGAGGCCCGAGACGATGGTCAGCGGACCCCAGGCGTTGCCGACGAGGGCCGAGATGATCGCGGCGACCAGCTCGGTGTAGAGCGCGGCGCCCGGCTTGCGGATGATCAGCGCGCCCAGCACACCGGCGATGAGCCAGGGGCCGGCGAGCAGGCCCTGCACGCCGGGGAGCAGCGGCTTCAGGATGCTGCTGGGCACCTCGTAGCCGACGTTCCAGAGCAGGAAGATCAGCGCGCACGCGACGGCGATGACGCTGGCGACGACGATGTCGACGACCCGCCAGCGCCAGAGCTCAGGGCGACCGAGGCCCTTCGAGGCGCGCGAGACGGCTGCGGATTCCGTGGTGGATCCGGACGTGGATGTACTCATCAGTGACTCCTCCCTGCGCTGGCATTACCCAGATCAGGTTCGACGGTCGAAGCGCGATTCGCTCCCTCTCAGCCCGGCTCGCCGGACTCCCGTGGTTGTTCTGACGATCTTACCCAGTGACGACACTCACGTCTGCTCCTGTTGCAGCGACACTGATCCCTGCGCGAGTTCGGTACCGTGAGGGGGTGACCGCTCCTGACTCCGCCGAGGCCACCGCCTCCGCCGTTCCTGCGGGCGATGCGTCGACGCCCGATGCGACAGCGCCTCATGCGTCAGCGCCTGCCGGTGCCGCGGCTGACTCGTCGGAGCCCGCCGGTTCGACTGCGGCGCTTCCTGATGCCGACGTCTCGTCGGCCGGCACGACGGGTGCGGCACCCAGATCAGATGCTGACGACGCCCCCGGACTCATCGCTCTCGAGGCGGCTCTCGAGACTCCCGAGACGACTCCCCACGCCCAGTGGGCAGAGGGCGCCAGCGGTGGGACGCCCCTGACGTGGGTCGACGCGGTCGAAGTGGCGCGGCACCCGGCAACCGAGGCGCTCGATGACACGCCTCCCGCCGCGAGCGGCGGCGCACTTCTGACCGGAGCGCATCTGCGCCCGGCGATCACCCGCCCCGGCGTGCTGGTCCCGCTCGGCGTTCTCGTCGGATTGCTCGGCACCTATGTCGGGTCGGCCATGCTGTGGCCGTTGCACGAGGTGGCGCCGACCGTGCAGGCAGTGGAGCTCTCCACGGTCGCCGCGCCCGCAGCCGCCATCACCTGGCCCACCCAGGGAAGCGCCGCCGTGGGAATCGGCGGCATCGGCACGACGTCGTCATCGCTCGATGCGGCGGCGATCGCGAGCGTCACCAAAGTGGTCTCGAGTCTGATGGTGCTCGATCGGATGCCTCTCGCCGTGGGCGAGCAGGGCCCGGAGTTCTCGTTCACGCGGGCGGACAACCTGGCGTACTGGGACTACCGCCGCTCCGACCAGTCGGCGCTCGACGTGCCCGTGGGCGGCACTCTCACCGAGTTCCAGCTCCTGCAGGGAACGCTGCTCGGTTCGGCGAACAACTACATCGACCGTCTCTCTCAGGAGATCTGGGGCTCCCCCTCGGCGTTCACCGCTGCGGCGGAGGTGTGGCTGCGCGACCGTGGCCTCGACAGCATCACGATCGTGACCCCATCGGGGTTCGACGCCCGCAACACGGCCACGCCGGAGTCGCTCGTCGCGCTGGCCGAACTGGCGATGCAGAACCCCGTGTTCGCCGGCATCGTCGGCACTCCGTCTGTCGATCTTCCGGGCGCCGGCACAGTGGTGAACACGAACGGGATGCTGGCGGATCCTGGCGTGGTCGGGGTCAAGACCGGCACGCTCGGCGACAGTTGGAACCTGCTGACCGCGAAGGTCATCACAATCGACGACACGACCGTGCACCTCTATGCGTCGGTTCTCGGGCAGGCCGACGATGAGCAGCGCCTCGCCCAGACCCGTTCGCTGTTCTCGCAGGTCGAGACGGCATTGGAGCAGCAGGCCCCCGCTGTCGCGGCCGGCACGGTCGTCGGCACGGTCACGACGCCGTGGGGCGCGACCGCCGATGTGGTGACGGATGCCGATGCCGACATCGTGCTGTGGAACGGCGCGATGGCCGAGGCCTCGACGGACTTCTCCCTGGGCGACAACCGCGAGTCGGGCGACGAGGTCGGCACGTTGACGAGCTCAGGACCGTTGAACACGGTGACGACGTCGCTGTCGCTCGCCGATGACGTCGATGCCCCGAGCCCGTGGTGGCGCCTGACCCATCCGCTCGAGCTCCTCGGCATCACCGAAGCTCAGCGCTGACGACGGCAGAATGCCCCGCCCCCGGATGAACGGGAGTCGGGGCATTCTGCTTCTCGGCCGTCGTGCGGGTCGGCCGTCGGGCGGATCAGCCCTTCTGGCCCCCGTCGTCCGAGCGTTCGACGACGGACTGTGCCGCAGCGGCTTCGGCGGCAGGAACCTGCGCCCCCACCGAGACCCCGACCTGTGCTGCCGCCGCAGCTTCTTCGGCGTCGCCGCTGACGACGACAGGGGTCGAACCCGTGAGTGCGTCCTCTGCGTCGATGTCGGTGGCTGCCTGCTCGAACTGCGACTGATAGAGGCGCCAGTACGCGCCCTGCGCCGTGATGAGCTCGTCGTGCGTGCCCTTCTCGACGATGTCGCCGTGTTCCATCACGAGGATGAGGTCCGCGTCGCGGATCGTCGACAGTCGGTGAGCGATCACGAACGAGGTGCGTCCCTGTCGCAACGCCGCCATCGCGTGCTGCAGCAGCACCTCGGTGCGGGTGTCGACCGCCGACGTCGCCTCGTCGAGGATCAGGATCGACGGCTGAGCGACGAACGCTCGCGCGATCGTGATCAGCTGACGCTCACCCGCCGAGACGTTCGACGCGTCCTCGTCGAGCACCGTGTCGTAGCCCTCGGGGAGGGAGCGCACGAAGCGATCGACATACGTCGCCTTCGCCGCCTCGAGAACCTCGTCGTCGGTCGCCGTGGAGCGTCCGTATCGGATGTTCTCGCGAATGCTGCCGGCGAACAGCCACGGGTCCTGCAGCACCATGCCGGTGCGTGAGCGCAGCTGCTCGCGCGTGACCTCGGAGATGTCCTGACCGTCGAGCAGGATCCGCCCGCCGTTCAGTTCGTAGAACCGCATGATCAGGTTGACGAGCGTCGTCTTGCCCGCTCCGGTCGGACCGACGATCGCGACCGTCTGACCGGGCTCGACCCGGAAAGAGAGGTCTCTGATGAGCGGACGCTCGGGCGTGTACGAGAACGCGACGTTCTCGAACTCCACGACGCCCTTGCCGTCGGCGAGCTTCGGAGCATCTGCGGCGTCGGCCTCCTGCTCTTCGGTGTCGAGCAGCTCGAACACCCGCTCGGCCGACGCCGTTCCCGACTGCACGACCGCGGCCATTCCACCGAGCTCCGACAGCGGCTGCGTGAACTGCTGCGAGTACTGGATGAACGCCTGCACGTCTCCGAGACGCAGCTGCCCGCTAGCGACCATGAGACCGCCGAGCACGGCGATGCCCACATAGGTGAGACTGCCGACGAAGGTCATCGCCGGCATGATGATGCCGGAGAGGAACTGCGCCTTGAAGCTCGCCTGGAACAGCTCCTCGTTCTCGTCCTTGAACTTCTCCAGCGCATCCTGCTCGCGACCGAAGACCTTGACCAGCGCGTGGCCGGAGAAAGCCTCTTCGACGCGGGCGTTCAGGCGACCGACCTTGCGCCACTGGGTGCCGAAGGCCTTCTGCGACCGAGGGCCGATGACACCGAAGATCACACCCATGAGCGGGAGCGCGACCAGCGCGACGAGCGCGAGCTGCCACGAGATCGAGAACATCAGCACGAGCACTCCCACAACGGTGAGAACGGCCGTGATCGCACCGGACAGCGACTGCTGCATGGTCTGCGTGATGTTGTCGATGTCGTTGGTCACACGGGAGATCAGGTCTCCGCGCTGCACCTTGTCGAAGTACGACAGGGGCAGGCGGTTGATCTTCGCCTCGACCGCTTCGCGAAGGCGCCACATGGTGCGGACCATGATGACGTTGATCACGTAGCCCTGGAGCCAGCTGAGGAAGGCTGCGGTGATGTAGATCGCCAGCACGGCGATGATGACCCAGCGCAGCGCGTCGAAGTCGACTCCGTCACCGACCCTGAAGCTGCCGAGAGCCTCGACCTGGTTGGCGAAGTCGTCCTGCCCGCCCTGACGGAGCGCGGCGACGACATCGTCCTGCGGGGTGCCGGCGGGGAATCCGGGGAAGTCCCCCTTCGCCTGCGCGAGCTGCACCGAGATGAAGCCCTTGTAGATGAGGTTCGTGGCCTCACCGAGCACCTTCGGCGCGGCGACCGTCAGCACGACGCCGACGGCGCCGGCGATCGACACGAGGATGAACCACACGGCCGACGGCTTGAGCAGCCCGATCATCCGACCGAAGCTCTTGCCGAAGTTGTCGGCCTTGCCGGGTGCGACGCTGTCCCAGCCGCCGCCGTCCTGGCGCGCCTTCTCGGCGAGCTCGGCTTCGTACTTCTCTTCTTCGGTCATCTCGGGCTCGACCGCAGTGGTCGCGGCCGTCGCCTTGGCTGCGCGCCCGCGGCGGGTCTGGGGCGTGTTCTGCTCGCTCATGCGTCCACCCCCAGCTGCGATTCGACGATCTCTCGGTACGTGGTGCTCGTCTCGAGGAGCTCCTCGTGCGTGCCGACGCCGACCATGGTGCCCCCTTCGAGCACGACGATGCGGTTCGCATCGGTGATGGACGAGACGCGCTGCGCGACCACGATCTTGGTCACGTGCGGCAGCTCACGCCATAGCGCCTGCCTCAATCGGGCGTCGGTGGTGAGGTCGAGAGCCGAGAACGAGTCGTCGAACACCAGGATCTGCGGCTGACGCACGATCGCGCGGGCGATCGCCAGACGCTGACGCTGTCCGCCCGAGACGTTCGTGCCGCCCTGCGTGATGCGCGATTCGAGGCCCTGCGGCATCTCCTCGACGAAGTCGCGGCCCTGTGCGATCTCGAGGGCATGCCAGAGCTCTTCGTCGGTCGCGTCCTCTCTGCCGTAGCGGAGGTTCGACGCCACCGTGCCGGTGAAGAGGAACGGGCGCTGCGGAACGAGACCGATCGTCGCCCACAGCGATTCGACATCCGCCTCGCGGACATCCGTGCCGCCGACGAGGACGGCTCCGCCCGAGACGTCGAAGAGTCGCGGGATCAACGACACGAGTGTCGTCTTGCCCGCACCGGTCGACCCCACGATCGCGACGGTCTCGCCGGGCTCTGCAGCGAAGCTGATGCCCTTGAGCACGGGAGAGTCGGCCCCGGGGTAGGTGAACTCGACGTCGTCGAAGGCGACCGAGCCGGGCGTCGGGAAGTCGGTGACGCCGTTCGCCGGACGCTCCATGCTCGACTGCGTGTCGAGGACCTCGCCGATGCGCTCGGCCGAGACCGCGGCGCGCGGGATCATGATCGCCATGAAGCTGGCCATGATGACGCCGCCCATGATCTGACCGATGTACTGCATGAACGCGAAGATCGTGCCGACCTGCACCGTGCCACTGTTGACCTCGATGCCGCCGAACCACACGACTGCCACGATCGTGACGTTGAGGATCAGCATGAACAGCGGGAACAGCAGCACGAACAGCGAGCCGACCTTGCGGCCGACCACCATGATGTCGGTGTTGGCTCCGCGGAAGCGCTCTTCTTCGATGCTCTCCCGGACGAAGGCCCGCACGACGCGCACACCGGTGAGCTGCTCGCGCAGCACGCGGTTCACGGTGTCGAGCTTGCCCTGGTAGCTGCGGAACAGCGGAACCATGCGGCTGACGACGAGCCCGGCGACGATCAGCAGCAGCGGCACGGACACGGCGATGAGCCAGCTCAGACCGATGTTCGTCTGCACGGCGAAGATGATGCCGCCGATCGCGAGCAGCGGCGCGGTGACGAGCATGGTGGCGCCCATCATCGCGAGCATCTGCACCTGCTGCACGTCGTTCGTGTTGCGCGTGATGAGGGAGCCTGCACCGAACTGCGACACCTCACGCTCGGAGAATCCGCTGACCTTGGCGAAGACGTCGGCGCGGATGTCGCGGCCCGCACCCATGGACGCACGGGCGGCGAAGTAGGTGGCGATGACCGATGCGATGATCTGCCCGAGCGAGACAGCGAGCATGAAGAGACCGGTGCGCCAGATGTAGTCGGTGTCCGACTGGGCGACGCCCTTGTTGATGATGTCTTCGTTCAGGCGCGGGAGGTAGAGGGTGGCGAGCGCGCTGGCGAACTGGAACACCAGGACGGCCGCGAGCAGCCATTTATAGCGGGCGAGATAACGGAGGAGGATTTTTCCCAGCACAGGCGGACTTTCTAGGAAGGATGAATCGGCGGATCTCCCGACGGGCGGACGCAGGCCGACGATCGCGCACAAGCAAGAGTGGCATGAACTTCGGACATTCGTATCCCCCGATGGGCGGACCTTCGCTGACAGCGAACCATTTGGCCCGCGGCCAGCGGTTTATGCACCGCGGCGAACAACCGCAGATATATCGAAATACCTCAGAAGAGCGAGCGTTCGGGCACGAAATCCCGAGCCTCAGCACCGGCATCCGACGGGAGCTCGGCGATGGTCGCCGGGTTCCACTTCGGATTGCGGTCCTTGTCGACGACCTGCGCGCGGATGCCCTCGACCAGATCGGGATGCTGCGTCACGAACCACATCACGCGGCGGTACTCGCCCTCGAGAGCGGCGCGCAGGTTCGGGAGTCGGCGTGCCTCCCTGACGGCGTCGAGGGTGACGGCGAGTCCGGTCGGCGCCAGGCTCTCGAGCAGGTCCGCGGTCGCCGCGGCATCCGCAGCCTCCTCAGAACGGAGCCGCGACACGGTCTCCGCGATCGTGTCGGACGAGAACGCGCGGTCGATCCATTCGCGTGACGCCGGGAGCGCAGACGGCTCGGGGGTCTCGTCGAACAGCAGCACGATCTCGGCCGGCCCGGTCGGGTCGGCACGATAGGCCAGCGCCTCGCGCAGCGCATCGAGCCGATCGGACGGCACGAAGTGGTCGGCGAAGCCGAGCAGCACCGCATCCGCTCCGTTCATCGTCGAGCCCGTGAGTCCGAAGTACTCCCCGAATCGCCCTGGCATCCGCCCCAGCAGCCACGTGCCGCCGACGTCGGGGGTGAATCCGATGCGCGTCTCGGGCATCGCCAGCCGGGAACGCTCGGTGACGATGCGGATGGCCGCGTGACCCGACAGGCCGACGCCGCCGCCCATCGTGATGCCGTCGGCGATGGAGACGATGGGTTTCGGGTACTCGGCGATCATCGCGTTCAACGCGTACTCGGCGCGGAAGAACTCGGCGGTCTCCTCAGTGCGTCCGGCCACGATCTGCCCATGCAGTGCGCGAACGTCTCCCCCGGCGCACATGCCTCGGTCGCCCGCGCCGTCGATGACGACGATCTGCACATCGGTGTCGTCGCGCCAACGCTCGAGGGCCTCGGTCAGCTGCTGGATCATCCCGGGGTCGAGCGCGTTGATCGCTTCCGGCCGGTTCAGGGTCAGCCTGCCGAGGGCCCCTTCGGTGTGGACGAGGACCCGGGAAGCAGCGCTGGATTCGGTCACGGGTGCCAGGCTACCCGGTCGACGGACCCTTGCATCCGGCCGCGTTCGTAGGGTAAATGCACGATCCTGCGGCTTTTCCGGCAGGATAGACAGAACTGCCCACTGCAACGAGAGGTCGCAGATGCCCGACGGACAGGTGCTCGAGTTCACGCACGTCACGAAGCGCTTCAACGACGTGACGGCGGTGTCCGACTTCTCCGCGCGAGTCGAGCCCGGTGTCGTGACCGCTTTCCTCGGCCCGAACGGCGCCGGCAAGACCACCACCCTGCGCATCCTCCTCGGCCAGGTGCGCGCCACGAGCGGCACCGCCACGATCGGCGGAGTCTCGCATGCAGAGCTGCGTCACCCGCTGCGCACGATCGGTTCCGTCCTGGAGGAGACCGCGTATCGCCCTCGCCGCTCGGCCTCACGCCAGCTGACGATCGCTGCCAAGGCCAACGGCATCCCGCTCTCGCGTGTCGACGAGGTCCTCTCGCTGGTCGGTCTCGAGCACGAGGCTGAAGGTCGCATCGGCAGCTTCTCGCTCGGAATGCGTCAGCGGCTGAGCGTGGCACACGCGCTGCTCGGCGACCCCGGCGCTCTGGTCTTCGACGAGCCGGCCAACGGCCTCGACCCGGAGGGCATCCGCTGGATCCGCCTCCTTCTGCGTCGCCTCGCCGACGAGGGCCGCACGGTTCTCGTCTCCTCGCACGTGCTGAGCGAGATCGAACAGGTCGCAGACCACGTGCTCGTGCTCTCGAAGGGCCAGCTCGTTCTCTCGAGCGGCATCGAGACGCTCGCCGACCCTTCTGCCGGTTCTGTCGTGGTCGACGCGGCGGATCGTGCCGCACTGAAGTCCGCGCTCTCGGCAGCGGGCCTCGAGGTCGAGGTGCTCCGATCGGGTCTCACGGTTCGCGGCAGCAACGCGGGAGCCGTCGGCGCCATCGCGGCATCGGCCGGCATCGCCCTCGCCACCCTGGTGCAGCGCGGCCCCACTCTCGAGGACGTCTTCATCGAGCTCGTCCGCGGCGGCAGGCTCGCGCCGCAGGCCATCACCGCCGCGCCGGTCGATTCCGCAGCGCCGGTCGCGGATGCCGGAGCGCCTGCCGTCGATTTCGCGGCGCCATCCGAGTCGTCGGACGTGGCCGACTCCGACCACGCCGATTCCGAGACCCTTCAGGCGCAGGATGTCGCGGGGTCCGATGTGTCCGAGTTTTATGCAGCTGCGACCGATGCGGATGCGTCGGTTCTCTCCGAATCCGATGCGGACGCGACCGACGCCGCCCGCGCAGAGGCCGACGCGGCGGATGCCGAGGCCGACGACGCGGCTGATGCGGCGGATGCGGCTCGTGACGTCGAGTACGCCGCGGCAGAGCTCCGCTATGCGGCCGATGCCTCGGATGCGAACGACGCGGAAGATGCGGCCGACGTCGCCTCGGAGGCCGCGCATGCGGGCCGCGAGGACGCCCACGGCGATGATGACCCGGCAGGCGGATCGACCGAGCCGCAGACGCCCGCGGACGCCGAAGCGGCGAACGCCCAGCCGTCGTTCGACGACATCCTCTTCGGCACCGCCCCGGCAGACGCGCCGGACGCTCATGCCGCCGACCACACCGACGCCCGCGTCAGCGACGACACCGACGGTCACGTCGCTGACGCGACAGACCAGACTGCGAACGAAGACGGCACCGGCGAGCACTCCGGAGTCGAGTTCTTCGCCGAGGCACACGAGTCCGACGAGTCCGACGAGTCCGACGAATCGTCGGATGACGCGTCGGCTGAAGCGTCTGGCGACGACGACCCTCGTTCGGCTGCCGTCACCTCCATGCTCGCCGCCGCTGCACGCGCGTACTACGAGGACGAGCCCAAGGACTACCCGCTCGGAGAAGTCGACGCATCAGCAGAGGCGGAGACAGAGGCGGATGCCGCTCCCGAGGCGAACGACGGTCGCGAGGGCGAGCACCACGAGGGCGACCACCACGAGCAGCACGAGGGCCAGCACCACGAGCACCACGAGGACGCGCACCACGAGCACCACGAGGGCGAGCACGACCGCTCCTGAGGTCACCCCTCGAGGGCACCGACGCGAACGCCCTCCGCGCCGTGAGGCTGCGGAGGGCGTTCGCTCGTTCTCGGATCGCTCAGGCGGGCCGTGGGCGGATCACCGGACGGCGACTCCCCTTCGACACCGGCGTGGGCGATGTGGCCACGATCTCCTCGACGTCTGCCGGTTCATCCGACACGTCGAGTCGGAGCGCCTGGGTCAGAGCGAGGCCGTGCCTCGTCGTGAGGATCAGTCGTCGGTACTGCTCGTCACCGGAGAGGTCGATGACGACGCTGGGACGTCGGCGGCGGATGAGGACGAAGTCGACGCTGCCCGCAGCCTTCCACGTTCCGGCGGCGAGCACCCCGGGGATGTGCGTTCCCGGATTCGGCACGCCACGCAACCAGGTCCATGCGTCGTCGATCAGCTGGACCTTGGTGATGGTGTCGCGCACGAGCCTCACATTGTCGCGGTGGAAGCTCGCCGCACGTTCGATCGGCGAGAGCACGATCTCGAGTTGCGTCTGGTCCAGCAGCAACGTCACCATGCGTCCAGTCTGCCAGCGGCACCCTTCCAGATGTCTGTGTCTTGTTCACAGGAAGGCAACGATCCGTTGTCGGTTCCCACGATTCCACCTTCTTCCATTCCGATGTTCTGCTCGACCTTCGAACAAATCTACTAGAGTCGGAGCATGCCATCCGCCACCGATTCCGACCTCGAGCAACGCGCTGCGCTGCTCGACTCGTGGGTCGAGAAGCGGCGACAGATCGCACGCCTCGAAGCCGAGGCGTCCGATCTTCTTGCCGAGCGGATGCGCCTGAGCCGGTCTGACTCCGACGAGAACCCGTTCCACCGCGACGCCATCCACAGGTCGATGATCGCGGAGTACTCCGCGGCCGGCCGCCTCACTCAGGGCAGCGTCGAATACGCGTTCACCGATGCCGGCTTCCTCGCCGCCAGCCACCCCGGTGTGCGTTCGGCTTTCAGGGCCGGCCGCATCACGGCGGCGCATGTCCGCGAGATCGTGCGGGCCGCAGGAGTGGTCCGGGAGGCGGTCAACAACGGGCGAGCGGATGCCGATGTGCTGCCGCTGTACGCCACGGTCGCGGTCATCGTGGCCGAGCGGGAGACCCCTGCACGAACACGAGCGCACCTGCGCGAGCTGGCCGCCGTCCTGGCAGGCTCCACGGTCGCCGAGCGCCATGCGCGCTCGAAGTCGGAGCGCACCGTCACCGTACGCCCGGCAGGAGACGGTCTGTGTGTGCTGACAGTCGTGCTCCCCGAACATCTCGCGACGGCGATCCTCGACCGACTCACCCGACTCGCGCACGTCGTCATCGCCGGGCGGAACGACCGTGAGCCGACGCTCGATCCGATGGACGACGGCGAGAATCCGATCTATCCTGACGACATCGCGCAAGACGACCCGTCGCGCGACGATTACGCGATCTTCGGCGACGGGACTTTCACAACCGATCCGACCGGCCCCACGGTCGAACACATCCCGTCCGACACCCGCACGATCGATCAGGTGCGGGCAGATCTGCTGATCGACCTCCTGCTCGCCTCCGATCCGAGCGCGGCAAACGGCTCAGGACTCGACAACATCCAGGGGCGCATCCAAGTCACAGTCGCCGCCACCACGCTCGCGGGGTGCGACGATCGCCCCGCGCAGCTCGACGGACACGGGCCGCTGCACCCCGATATCGCCCGCGATCTCGCGGGCCGCAACGGCGGATGGTCCCGGTTGTTCCTCGATCCGACCGGACTTGTCGTCGAGACCGACACCTACCGGCCGACAGAACCCATGCGGCGGTTCCTCCGTGCGCGAGATCAACACTGCCGATTCCCCGGCTGCAGGATGCCGGCGCATCGGTGCCAGATCGATCACACTTTCGATCATGCGAAGGGCGGGCGGACCGAGATCCACAACCTCGCCCATCTGTGCGCGCGGCACCACTCTCTCAAGCATCCAGACGTCGCTGACGACCATCGTTGGACGGCGCAGCAGCTTCCCGACGGCACGATCGACTGGTTCAGCCCACTCGGCCGCACCTATCGGGACTCACCGTCACGACGAGTCATGTTCGTCTGACGTTCGTCACGCCGTTAGTCCGTCTCAGACCTGGGATCGTGCAGCTTACGCCTGTGCGCGGGCAGCGGCCTCGGCCGCGATCGGGAGCGCCGCTTCGATGCGCTGAAGCTCTTCCTCGCCGTGCGCGGCAGTCAGGAACCAGGCCTCGAACACGCTCGGAGGCAGCGCGACGCCCTGCTCGCGCATCGCGTGGAAGAACGGCGCGTACCGGAACGACTCCTGGGCCTGGGCCTCGGCATAGTCGCGAGGCGCTGAAGCGCGGAACGAAGCGCTGAAGAGGTTTCCCGCGTGCGCGACGGCGTGGGTGACACCTGCGTCCGCGAGAGCGGCGTCCAGGGCGCCAGAGACCCTGGCTGCGGCGGCATCGACGGTCGCATAGACCTCAGGGGTCGCGAGCCTCAGAGTCGCCAGGCCGGCGGCGACCGACAGCGGGTTGCCCGAGAGCGTGCCCGCCTGGTAGACCGGGCCGAGAGGTGCCAGCAGGTCCATGACCTCAGCGCGTCCACCGAGAGCGGCCAGGGGCATTCCTCCGCCGACGACCTTGCCGAACGTGAAGATGTCGGGCAGGTAGTCCTCGCCGGCCGCGGCCTGGAGCCCCCAGAAGCCTGCGGGGTGCACGCGGAAGCCCGTCAACACCTCATCGAGGATCAACAGCGCGCCATGAGCGTGTGCGGTCTCGGCCAGCAGCCGGTTGAACCCTGGCAGCGGCAGAACCACACCCATGTTCGCGGCTGCGGCCTCGACGATCACCGCGGCGATGCGCGGACCGTGCTCGGCGAAGACGGCCTCGAGCGCGCCCGGGTCGTTGTAGTCGATCACGAGGGTCTGCGCGGCGATCGGCGCGGGCACCCCCGCGGAGCCGGGCAGAGCGAGAGTCGCGACGCCGGAACCGGCCGCGGCGAGGAGACCGTCGGAGTGACCGTGGTAGTGGCCGGCGAACTTGACCAGCAGGTCGCGTCCGGTGGCGCCGCGGGCAAGGCGGATCGCGGTCATCGTCGCTTCTGTGCCGGTCGAGACGAGGCGCACTCGCTCGATGGGCCGGGTCTCCCCGAACCGCACACGATCCGCGATCAGCTGAGCGAGTTCGACCTCGCCCGCGGTCGGGGCGCCGAACGAGAGTCCTCGAGTGGCCGCCTCCTGCACGGCGGCGACGACCTCAGGCTGCGCATGGCCGAGCAGGGCCGGACCCCACGACGCGACGAGGTCGACGTACTCGTTGCCTGCGGCATCGGTCACCGTCGCACCCGCGGCCGATGCGAGGAAGCGCGGCGTGCCTCCGACCGAACCGTATGCGCGCACGGGCGAGTTCACACCACCGGGGATCACCGTGCGGGCAGCGGAGAACAGGTCATCATTGCGGTCGGTCACAGCACACTCCTCAGCGATGCACGGAGCTCTCCCGGCATCCCCTCCAGGCTAGTCCGCAGACCTGAGGGAGGGACTCAGACGACCTCGCCGAGTCGACGGAGCGCGATCAGGGGCGCAGCCAGCGAGCGGCTTCTGTCGCCCAGTACGTCAGGACGACATCTGCGCCAGCGCGGCGGATCGACAGCAGCGACTCGAGGATCGACGCGCGGCGATCGATCCAGCCGTTCGCGGCAGCGGCCTCGATCATCGCGTACTCGCCGGACACCTGATATGCCCACACCGGAATGTGCACGGTGTCTCGCACCTCACGCAGCACGTCGAGGAAGGCCATGGCGGGTTTCACCATGACGATGTCCGCACCCTCCTCCTCGTCGACGACAGCCTCCCGCACGCCCTCGCGGCGGTTGCCGGGGTCGAGCTGGTACGTGCGACGGTCGCCCTTCAGCTGCGAATCCACGGCCTCACGGAACGGACCGTAGAACGCGCTCGCATACTTCGCGGCGTAGGCGAGAAGCAGTGTGTCGGTGAAGCCCTCGGAATCGAGCGCCTCGCGGATGACGGCGACCTGGCCGTCCATCATTCCCGAGAGGCCGAGCAGCTGAGAGCCCGCCCGAGCCTGAGCCAGGGCCATCGACGCGTAGCGTTCGAGCGTCGCGTCGTTGTCGACGGTGCCGTCAGGCGCGAGCACGCCGCAGTGCCCGTGGTCGGTGAACTCGTCGAGGCACAGGTCGGTCTGCACCACGAGGGCGTCCCCGACCTCGGCCGCGAGCACCTCGGTGGCGACGTTCAGGATGCCCTGGGGATCGTCGGCTCCCGAGCCCTGCGCGTCTCTGACTGCGGGGACTCCGAACAGCATCACACCGCCGACACCCGCCTCGGCCGCCTCGGTGGCGGCGGCACGCAGAGAATCGAGCGAATGCTGCGCGACTCCGGGCATCGACCCGATGGGGGCGGCCTCAGTGAGTCCCTCACGGACGAACAGCGGGAGCACCAGCTGCCGCGGCTCGAGGGAGGTCTCGCGCACCAGACCCCTGACGGCAGGGGACTGCCGCAGTCGGCGCAGTCGGACGTCGGGGAAGCTCACGGCGCCAGCTCGTCCGCCGCGTGCGGGAGGGTGTAGCTCGACACGGCATCGATGAGCGCGTCGACCGTCTGACGATCGGCGACGACCGTGATCGGAAGACCTGCCTTGTCGGCATCCTTCGCAGTCCGCGGACCGATCGCAGCCAGCAGCGTCTCATCCGGGATCAGCGGGAACTGCTCGCGCACCTGCTCGGCGACCGAACCGCTCGTGATCAGGATCGCGTTGATGCGTCCGTTCTCGACGTCGCGCTTGATGCGGTCGGTGACCGGCACGCCCACGGTCCGGTAGGCGACGACGCTGTCGACGTCGTGACCGGCCTCCTGCAGGAGGACGCTGAGCACGGGCTTCGCGATCTCGCTGCGCAGAGCCAGGATGCGACGCGGCTCGGCCTCGAGGGCGATGAGCTGCTCTGCCATGCCCGCAGCCGAATTGTCTTCATCCGGCACCATCGCGACTTCATACCCGACGGCCTGCAGAGCGGCTGCGGTCGTCTCTCCGACTGCCGCGATCTTCGTACGACGCGGCACCACAGCGCGGTGCGCGAACATCACGTCGACGGTCGTCGCACTGGTCACCGTCAACCAGTCGTACTCTCCGGCAGCCAGGCGGGTGAGCGCCACGTCGAGCGCGGCCTGATCTGTGGTGGCCGCGAAGTTGATCAGCGGCGCGACGACGGGCACCGCTCCCCGGGAACGGAGACTGGCGGCGACGCCGTCGCCCCACGGGCCTCCACGGGGTACGAGGATGCGCCAGCCGTCCAGCGGTCGGTCCTGCTTCGAATTGGTCATGATGAGGAATGCTCTCGGGAGACGAGGTCGGCCGCCCCTTGCTCGAGCAGCCGATGGGCGACAGACAACCCGAACTCGCGTGCTGTGCGCATCGGGTCTGCACCACCGGCAGCATCCGCTCCATTGCCGCTGCCGTTCCGACGAATATACTCCCCGTTCAGACTCTCCGTGACGTCGAGGCCGATCCGGCGACCGCCGTCGGTCGAGTAAACGACCGTCCTGACGCGGATCTCATCGCCGTCCACGACCGCATGAGCGGCCATCGGCGCCTGGCATCCGGAGTCGAGTCCTTCCAGAATCCCGCGCTCGACCGTGATGGCCAGCCGAGTGTCGTGGTCGTCGAGTTCGGCGAGCGCGGCGAGGAGCTCAGCCGGAGCATCGGACCGGGTCTCGACCGCGAGCGAACCCTGACCCGGTGCGGTCGGCCATTCGGACAGCCCCAGCTCCTCACGGCGAAGCGGCGAGTCGGTGCCGAGGCGCGAAAGGCCGGCGGCAGCGAGGATGACGGCGTCCAGCTCACCCGACGCGACCCGTTGCAGACGCGAGTCGACGTTGCCGCGGATGTCGACGACCTCCGCGTGCGGAGCCCTGCGGTGCACCTGCGCGATGCGGCGAGGTGACCCCGTGCCGACCTTGCTGCCGGTGCGCAGCTCGTGCAGCGGCGTGCCCCCGCGCGTGATCGCGACATCGCGCGCGTCCTCACGCACCGGAGTGGCGGCGATGACAAGCCCCTCGGGGATCGCGGTGGGAAGGTCTTTGAGCGAATGCACGAGGATGTCGCACTCCCCCGCGAGCAGCGCCTCACGCAGACGCGTGGCGAAGATGCCCTGGCCGCCGATCTCCGACAGCGACGCACGATTCGTGTCGCCCTCGCTGGTGATCGGCACGAGCTCGACGGGGCGCCCCGAGATCTTCTCTAGGGCGGCGGCGACATGACCCGACTGCGCCTGCGCGAGCGCGCTGCGGCGAGTGCCCAGTCGGATCGGGACGGCAGTGTGACTCTGAGTGCTCATCGTCGACCTACTGCAGCACGTCCGCGATCTCGTCGAACCGGAGGCGACGGCCCGTGTAGAACGGGATCTCCTCCTTCACGTAGAGACGCGCGTCGGTGTAGCGCAGGTCACGCATGAGGTCGACCAGCTCGGTGACCTCGTCGGCTTCGAGCGGCAGGATCCACTCGTAGTCACCCAGAGCGAATGCGGCGACCGTGTTGGCGATGACTCCCTTGAAGGCAGCGCCCTTGCGACCGTGATCGGCGAGCATCTTGCGACGCTCCTCCTCCGGTGCGAGATACCACTCGGGCGTGCGGACGAACGGGTAGAGGCACAGCCAGTCCTTCGGCTCGACACCGCGGAGGAACCCGGGCACGTGCGCACGGTTGAACTCGGCATCCCGATGCACGCCCATGACGTTCCACACAGGAAGCAGAGTGCGCAGCAGCTCGGTGCGCCGCAGGCGCCGCAGGGCCTTCTGAAGATCTTCCGCAGTGTCCCCGTGCAGCCACACCAGCAGGTCGGCGTCGGCCTTCAGGCCCGAGACGTCGTAGAAGCCGCGGACCGTGACTCCGGAATCCTCGATGTAGGAGACGATCGTCTCGAGTTCCGTGGAGTCGGACTCGGTGACCGCGACATCGGGGTTTCGTCGCCAGACGGCCCAGAGGGTGAAGCCGGACGGGTTCTCTTCGCGTGCATCGGACATGGATCCAGTCTGCCCCCTTTGTGAATCACTCGCGAACGCGAGTCAGGATGGGAGGATGCGCCTCCGGTCAGCGAGAAAGCGCGCGGGCGATCGCCCAGACGGCTCCGCCCACGATCACGGCGACTCCCACCGCTCCGGCGATGGCGGCGGCTGGGTTGCGGTCGGCGAAGACCCGCGCCTTCGCCGCAGCGCGCTTCGATGCCTTGTCGATCCGCCGAGGGAAGTTGCCCTTGACCTCGATCGCCGCGAGCGCGGCCTTGAGCTCGGCGCGGGCGGACTGCACCGGATCGACGATCCCTGCGGGGACAGCCGTCTTGGGCAGCGGCCTCGTGATCTCAGAGTTCGTCATAGCCGGCTTCCTTCACGAGTCTGATGTCCTCGCCCACCGCCTGGGCGGGGTTCTTCCGAGCGAGCACCTTGCGGAACTTCAGGATGCCGAGCAGCGCGAACAGCAGCACGGCGAGGATCAGGATTCCGAACACTGCCAGCGCGGAGAGCCAGACCGGCCACCACGACGACAGCCCGGCGATCGCGAAGACCAGGATCACCGGCACGGCCCAGAACAGGAAGAAGAGCGCGACGAGGAACCAGACGGAGCCGATCCCGGCATCCTTCGCCGTCTTCGAGATCCAGGTCTTGGCCGCGTTGATCTCGGCCTTCACGAGGCTGCTGATGAGCTCGGGAAGATCGCCGATCAGGGACAGCAGGCTGTCCTCGGCACGATCGCGGTATCCGCGGGGCATGTCAGCTGCCAGACTTCGCGGCGGTGGAGCGCGAGGATGCCGGCTTCTTGGCCGCCGGCTTCTTCGCGTCGTCCTTCTTCGCGGCGTCCTTGACCTCTTCGACAGCGTCTTCGGTGGCGTCGACGATGTCGTCAGCGGCCTTGCGTCCGGCAGCGACAGCGGAATCGAGTCGCTGACCTGCGGTCTTGTCGCCGCCGCTGGCCGACTTGACGACCTTCTGCACGCCGGTCCAGATCGCACCGGGCACTGCTGCGGCCTTGTCGCCGACGTAGCCCTTGACCTTGTCGACCTGATCCTGCACGGGGTCGAGGTTCCAGACCTTCAGCCACTGCGTCTTGATCTGCTCGTAACGCTCGCGTCCTGCGCGCGTTCCGAGTACGTATCCCACGCCGATTCCTACGACGAGTCCGATCTTCCCCTTCATGGGGTCTCCTCACGTTGTTCCGGTGTGAACGCCTGGGGCGAACCGACGACACGGAGCCGCCTGCCAGGTGTCCAGCGTAGCCCCGTATGCCGATTTCGGCATCTGTCAGGCAGAGGGTTGACAGCAGGGCGACTTTCGGGTTGACCTCAGGGTGCGCGTCACGCTCTCGGCCGCGCCCGGAACGCAGCCCCACCCCATGCGTGTCAGTCCCAGATCAGAGAGCGCCGCAGCCGATCGGCTTCCTCGCGCGCATCGGGGATCACCTGCGCGAGTCCGGTGCCGGCGAGCCACGCACCCACCGCCGCGAGGCCGGGAACGGCCTGGATGGCCGCGCGCGCCGCCTCCCGCCGCTCGCCCGAGCCGATGATCGACGCGGGTTGCGACTGGACGAACCGCGAACGGTGCGCACCGATGAGATCGCCAGGGGCGAGCGGAACGCCGAGAAGAGCGGATGCCTCACGGAGCGCGAGTCGAGCAGTCG
This sequence comes from Microbacterium sp. SWDP-B6, assembly GCF_059803615.1. Classification (NCBI taxonomy): domain Bacteria; kingdom Bacillati; phylum Actinomycetota; class Actinomycetes; order Micrococcales; family Microbacteriaceae; genus Microbacterium; species Microbacterium sp. SWDP-B6. The sequence continues at coordinate 143,383 of NZ_JAPFGV010000003.1, forward strand.
CGTCATCGTCGAGGCCTGCGGTGGCTGCCGGTTCTCCCTGAGCGCCGAAGGAGACGCGCACCAGATGCCGATCCCCGGCGGCGACCCTGAGCCATTCCCACTTCGCCGTCGAGTGCGTGAGCGCCTTCGCTGTGTGGCTTCCTGGAACTGTGAGGACGCCCGTTCCCCGAGGAGCACCCTGCAGTGCGGAGGCCCGCAGCAGCAGCGTGACGATCTCGATCTCCGGCGCATCCGCCGCCGCGGTCTCGGCGAGTGCGGGTGCGATGTTCTCGAGCAGATGCCGTGCCCCGGCCTCCGAGGTTCCCAGCACCACGCCGTCGGCGCTGAACTCGAGGGCCTCCGTGGCCGACTCCGCATCGGCATCCGAATCCGCGAGCGCTCGCTCTTCGGCACTCACCGTCCAGCTCGCAGCCGACTGCGCGATCTCAGACACCCGCACGCCCGTGCGGACGACGCCGCCGAGCTTCTCGATGTCGGCGACCAGCGCCTCGATCAGCACCATCATGCCGCCGGCGATGCCTTCCACGGCCGCACCGGGCGCCTGCGCCGCAGCCGCCTGCGCCGCCCGCGCCGCGCTCTCGTCACGCAGAGCCTGCACAGCACCCGACAGAGAACCGACGCGCGTGAGGGCGGCGTTGAGCCCGGGCGCAGCGATGTCGACATCGACGTCTTCGGGTGATGCGGAGTACACGCCCGTCGTCACCGGAGCCACCAGCCGGTCTCGCACCTTGACGCCCATGCGCGAAGACACCAGCTTGCCGAGGCTCTGGCTGTGGCCGATCGTGAGGGGCGGGCGCACGCGGTCGAGGTAGGCACGCCAGACTCCCGACCAGCCGATGATGCGGCGCACGTCCTCTTGGAACGGGTTGCTCGGGATGCCGAGGATGCCGCCGACCGGCAGCGGCGCGGCACCGACGCCGGGGATGCCCGCGAGCCAGGCGCTGCCTGCCGCCGGGGCGACGATGCGATCGGTGAGGCCGAGTTCGTCGAGGAGCGCTCGCACCCGTCCGCCCCGCGTCGCGTAGCTCTCCGCCCCGGCATCCACGACCACACCGTCGATCTCGGTCTGACGGATCGCGCCGCCGACGGCATCCGACGCCTCGAGCACGGTGACGTGCATGCCGACCTTGACGCATTCGCGAGCCGCGATCAGCCCCCCGATGCCACCGCCGATGACGACGATGTGGCGCGTGGCCGCGCGGGCTGCCAGCGTGGCGGGCTCGGCTCGGGACGACTCACGGTTCGCGGGATTCGACGGCATACGTCAATCCTTTCACCCGCGACCCGGTTGCCTCGCCGGTTGCGACCGGAGAAACGGGCACGGTGCGGAGATCCATCCAGGGGCCGCTCAGTCGAGGATGCGCCGACTCAGGCCTCGACGGCCGCAGTGGCGGCGCGCCCGGAGCCGCGCTTGCGCACCTCGCGGAGCACGATCTGCTCGGGGCACACGGTCGAGAGGAAGTCGCCGACGGAGAGCGCGAGACGCTCGCCGACGAGGGAGTACAGGATGCGGTTGGCATCGCGACGCTCACTGACGAGGCCCGCCTGGCGCAACACGCTCAGGTGCCGCGAGATCGTGGGGCCGCTCGCCGAGAACCGCGAGGCGATCTCACCCGCCGCGAGCTCGCCGTCCTTGAGGTCCTGCAGGATCTGACGACGCGTCGGATGGGCCAATGCCGCAAAGATGTCTGACGCACTGTCTGTCATGTTTGCAATATAGCACTCATGCTAGATAGCGTCCTGCGTCCGAGATGATGACGTCGGAACGAACCGGCCCTGGCTGTCAGATCGGGTGCACCGGTTCTGTCAGATCGAGTGCACCAGTTCGACGATGCGGGTGAGCTGATCGGGGTCGGTCTCGGGGGGAACCCCGTGTCCGAGGTTGACGATGTGGCCCCTGGCCGCGCGCCCGCGCTCGACCACGTCGCGCACGTGCGTCTCGAGCACCGACCACGGCGCCGAGAGCAGCGCCGGGTCGATGTTGCCCTGCACCGAGACGTCGGGTCCGAGGATCGCCGCGGCCTCATCGAGCGGCAGGCGCCAGTCGACGCCGACGCCGTCCGCGATTCCGTCCAGGCGCATATCGTCGAGGAAGGGCCCGGTGCCCACGCCGAAGTGGATGCTCGGCACGCCGATGCCGTCGAGCGCGACCTTCGAGTGCGGAGCCACGAACGCGCGGTAGTCGGCGGTGCTCAGGGATCCGGCCCACGAGTCGAACAGCTGCACCACGGATGCTCCCGCGTCGCGCTGGATCTCGAGGAACCGGCGCGAGACCTGCGCCAGCCAGCCCGCGAGACGGTTCCACGAGTCGGGGTCGGCGTGCATCATGGCGCGGGCACGCAGGTGCTCCTTCGACGGGCCGCCCTCGACGAGGTAGGCGGCCAGCGTGAACGGAGCGCCGGCGAAGCCGATCAGCGGGGTCTCCCCGAGCTCTGCGGTGACGATGCCCACGGCGTCGGCGATCGCGGAGCCGTCGAGCGAGAGGGGATCGATGGAGGTGATGCGATCGACGTCGCCCGCGGTGCGCACGGGATTCGCGAACACCGGGCCGCGTCCGGCCTCGATCTCGACCTCCACGCCCGCCAGTCGCAGCGGGATGACGATGTCGCTGAAGAACACCGCAGCATCGACGCCGTGACGCCGCACCGGCTGCAGAGTGATCTCTGCGGCGAGGTCGGGCGTGAGGCAGGCGTCGAGCATCCGCGTTCCGACCCGCAGCTCGCGGTACTCGGGCAGCGATCGGCCGGCCTGGCGCATGAACCACACGGGGGCGTGCTCAGGTCGGGGGCCGGTGAGGGCGCGCAGCAGCGGAGCGTCGGAGAGAGGCATGCGTCCATCCTCCCATCCGCCCCTGGGCCGACCTGCATGAAGCCTCAGGTAGAATCGAAAGGTGCTGCTGGTTGTCACGGCGAGTCACAAGACCGCCCCCTTCGAATTGCTCGAACGCCTGAGCCGCACCCCCGACGACGTCGCCTCCACGGTTGTGGACATGGCGTCCTGCGTGCAGGGTGCGGTCGTTCTTGCTACCTGCAACCGCTTCGAGGCCTACGTCGAGATGGACGAGCCCGTCACCGCCGCAGGTGCGATCGGCGTCGAGGCAGTGCTCGAGGCTGTCGAGGCGTCCACGGGCATCCGCGCCACCGAACTCGACGGCGCCTACGAGGTGCACTCCGGCCGCCGTGTCGCAGAGCACCTCTTCTCGGTCGCATCCGGCCTCGAGTCCGTCGTGTCGGGCGAAGGCGAGATCGCCGGCCAGGTGCGTCGTGCGCTCAAGTCCGCACGCAAGGAGGGCACGACCTCCCCCGAGCTCGAGCGCCTCTTCCAGCGGGCCAGCCAGGCGCAGCGCAAGGTCAAGAACGTCACTGCGCTCGGCCGCGCCGGTCGTTCACTCGTGCGACTCGCTCTCGAGCTCGCCGACAGCCGCATCGTCGACTGGTCGGCCGAGCGCGTGCTGCTCGTCGGCACCGGCGCCTATGCAGCCGTCACCCTCGCGACGCTGCGCGAACGAGGAGCCGTGAACATCTCGGTGTACTCGCCCTCGGGCCGCGCTGAGAAGTTCGCCGCGAAGCACGGCATCCGCCCGGTCTCCGCTGAGGACTACGCGCGCGTCGCCTCGCGATCGAGCCTGCTGATCACCTGCACGACGGCCGCCGCTCCCGTGCTCACCCCCGAGCACCTGCAGGCGCCGACCGGCATCGCCCCTGAGGGCTGCCCCGTCGCATCCCACAACCAGATGGTCGTAGACCTCGGCATGCCGCGCAACGTCGACCCCGCTGTCGCTGCCCTCGAGGGCGTGGCTCTGCTCGACCTCGAGACCATCAGCCTGCACGCACCGCTCGAGGAGCTGCAGGCGACGGATGCCGCGCGCACCGTCGTGCGCGAAGCCGCCGACACCTTCCACGTCGTCGGCAGCCGCCAGAGCGTCACCCCCTCGGTCGTCGCGCTGCGGTCGCACATGTTCGCACTGCTCGAGTCCGAGATCGCCCGAGCCCGCGCCAGGGGCGACGACGACGGCAAGGTCGAGCAGGCCCTGCGCCACCTCACCGGCGTGCTGCTGCACGTGCCGACCACGCGAGCGCACGAGCTCGCCGCCACCGGCCGGGCAGACGACTTCGCCGCCGCGCTCTCGACGATGTACGGCATCGAGCCGATCGAGCCCGCGCAGGCGTCTGACGCAGACGACGCAGCGACCGCCTGAGGGCCTCACCTTCACTGCACGATCAGCCTCGGCCGAGACCCTCTCCCCCGGCTCCGAGGATCTCGGCTCCGACGCCTGCACGCATCGTCCGTGCTTCATATCGTCGACCCATGACAAATCCCTTCCCCGAACGCAGACTGGGAGGATGCTCGTGGATCCGGATGTGATCGGCATCATCATCGCCCTCTTCGCGTTCACCGCGACCGTGCTCGGCGGAGTCTCCAGAATGCTCGCGAAGCAATCCCGGGGACTGGACACCCGCTTCGACAGCATCGATGAGAGGTTCACGCGAGTCGAGACGCAGATCACCGAACTCAGGGTCGAGCTCAAAGCCGACATCGCCGAACTCCGCACGGAACTCAAAGGCGACATCGCCGAACTCCGCACGGAACTCAAAGGCGACATCGCCGAACTCCGGGTCGAACTGAAGACAGAGATCGCCGACGTGAAGACCGAACTCAAAGCCGATATCGCCGACGTGAGAGTGTCCATCGCACGCCTCGAGGGTCCGCTCCCGAAGCTGCAGCGCATCTGACTCCGCTGCCGCCATCGGGGATGCCAGACTGGACGTATGGCCCTTCACATCACCGGAGACACCGCCGCAGACGCCCTGCTCACCGACAACCCGCTCGCGCTGCTGGTCGGGATGCTGCTCGACCAGCAGGTCCCGATGGAGACGGCGTTCGCAGGACCCCTCAAGATCGAGCAGCGCACCGGCGCGACCGATGCGGCCACCATCGCGGCGATGGACCCCGACGAGTTCCTCGAGGCGTTCAAGACGACCCCAGCCGTGCATCGGTTCCCCGGTTCGATGGCGACTCGCGTGCAGACGCTCTGTCAGGAGATCGTCGATCAGTGGGGCGGAGACGCCTCGGCACTCTGGACCGAAGGCGACCCGTCGGGCGCCGAGGTGCTCAAGCGACTCAAGGCTCTCCCCGGCTTCGGCGAGCAGAAGGCGAAGATCTTCCTGGCTCTGCTCGGCAAGCAGTACGGGTTCACCGGCGCCGGGTGGCGCGAGGCCGCGGGCGACTACGGTACCGAGGGTTCCTACCGCAGCGTCGCCGACATCGTCTCGCCCGAATCGCTCACCAAGGTGCGCGAACACAAGAAGGCCATGAAGGCCGCGGCGAAGGCGAAGGCATGAAGCCCACCGGCGACGACGTCGCCGGGCTCATCGCCCGATCCACTCCGGCGGTCCGACGTCGGGATGCCGAGACCCTGACCGCCCTGATGCAGGAGATCACAGGCCGCGACCCTCAGACCTGGGGCACGATCATCGGCTTCGGCAGCTGTCACTACCGCTACCCGACCGGCACCGAGGGCGACAGCGGACTCCTCGGCTTCGCCCCCCGCAAGGCGGCTACGACGATCTATCTGTTCGACGGCGTCGACGCACACTCCGAGGCACTCGAGAAGCTCGGCCCGCACAGCACGGGCGTCGGATGCCTCTACATCAAGGACCTCGAGAAGATCGACCTCGACGTGCTCCGCGGCATCCTCGAGCGATCGCTGGCCTGGGTCGAGGCGGGCGGCACCGATCAGGTGCAGCTGACCGTCACCGGCTGATCCGGTTCGCGGGAACCCTCAGCGGAGAACCTCGACCAGCGCGACCCACGAGACGACGATCGCCGACACGATCGCGAGCAGGCAGCCGGCAGCCGCGAGGTACAGGCCGACCGGATGACCGACGGCGACGAAGACGCCTGCGACGAGGTACGCCGCGATCGGCAGGAACCCCACCAGATACTTCAGCGGCCTGGCGCGATCGGCGGGGTCGGTATCGCGGGCGATCAGCCGCGTCGCGTGGATCTGGAACACCGACGCGAGCAGGGCGGACACGAGCGTCAGAGTGCCGAGCCAGACCCCGTCGATGCGTGGGACGAGGCCCAGCGCCGACACCGTGAGCGCAAGCACGAGCGCGGCGATGCCTGCGAGCAACCTCGCTGTGAGCGTGCGTGACTTCACGATCTCGCCGATGTTCACGCTCGCGGCCACGATCACGAGACCGGCCAGAGCCGCCGTCGCGCCCGCCATCGCGACGTTGAACTCGCTCCACTGCTCGATCATGGGGTCAGCATAGAAGAACTCCGGCTTCGCCCACAGGGGACAAGGGAGCGGTCTCTCCTCAGGGCCCTCCGCCCGCGCCTGACCGGTTCAGCTGCCGGATCACACGGATCCGGCAGCTGACGCGTCACGCGCCCTTGAGTCGCTCAGCCAGGTACTGGTGCAGCTCGTCGATCGAGACGCGCTCCTGCGCCATGGTGTCGCGGTCGCGCACGGTCACGGCACGGTCGTCGAGCGAGTCGAAGTCGATCGTGACGCAGAACGGCGTGCCGATCTCGTCCTGTCGGCGATACCGGCGACCGATCGCACCCGCGTCATCGAAGTCGACGGCCCACGAGCTGCGCAGCGTGTCGGCGACCTCGCGAGCGAGCGGCGACAGCCGCTCGTTGCGGCTCAGCGGCAGCACGGCCGCCTTGACCGGGGCCAGCCGCGGGTCGAGCTTGAGCACTGTGCGCACGTCGGTGCCGCCCTTGGCGTTCGGCACCTCCTCTTCGCGGTACGCGTCGACGAGGAAGGCCATCATGGCGCGGGTGAGGCCGAACGACGGTTCGATCACGTACGGCGTGTAACGGTCGCCCGTGGCCTGGTCGAAGTAGGTGAGGCTCTGACCAGACGCCTCGCTGTGGCTCGACAGGTCGTAGTCGGTGCGGTTGGCGACGCCCATGAGCTCGCCCCACTCCTTGCCTGTGAAGCCGAAGCGGTACTCGACGTCGATGGTGCCGGCGGAGTAATGCGCGCGGTCGTCCTCGGGCACGTCGAACTGACGCATGTTCTCGGGGTCGATCCCGAGATCGATGAACCAGTTCCAGCACGCCTCGACCCAGTGCTCGAACCACTGCTGCGCGTCAGCGGGGGGCGTGAAGAACTCGATCTCCATCTGCTCGAACTCACGCGTGCGGAAGATGAAGTTGCCGGGGGTGATCTCGTTGCGGAACGCCTTGCCGACCTGGCCGATGCCGAACGGCGGCTTCTTGCGGCTGGCCGTCAGAACGTTCGAGAAGTTGACGAAGATGCCCTGTGCCGTCTCCGGGCGGAGGAAGTAGAGGCCCGACTCATCGTCGACCACACCGAGGTACGTCTTCACGAGACCCGAGAACGACTTCGGCTCGGTGTACTGGCCCTTGGTGCCGCAGTTGGGGCACGGCACGTCGGCGAGGCCGTTCTCCGCCTTGCGACCCTTGCGCGCCTCGAAGTCCTCGATCAGAGTGTCGGCGCGGAAGCGCTTGTGGCAGCTCAGGCACTCGACCAGCGGGTCGGTGAAGGTCGCGACGTGACCAGAGGCCTCCCACACGCGCTTGGGCAGGATGATGCTCGAGTCGAGTCCGACCATGTCGCCACGGCCGCGCACGAACGTCTGCCACCACTGGCGGCGGATGTTCTCTTTGAGCTCCGTGCCGAGGGGCCCGTAGTCCCACGCGGACCGGGAACCGCCGTAGATCTCACCCGCCTGGAAGACGAACCCGCGGTGGCGGGCAAGGGCGATGACCTTGTCAAGACGGGACTGTTCGGCCACGGTGGCTCCAATGGTCGCATGCGGGAAAGCCCGTGATCACGGGCACATCAATCTTATCCGCGACCGGTTCGCCTCAGGACCCTGGCCAGGTCTGTCCGAGCCCTCAGGCCGTGAAGAGGTAGCCCTTCTCGACATCGAACCCCGAGAGCGTCAGGCCGCTGCTCAGCAGACCCTCCATCTGCGCACGCAGACGGGTGCGCCATTCGTGCGCAGCATCCGGATCCTCGACGCGGATGCTCTCGATGTCGCTCGGGATCTCCAGCGTCTCCACAACCTCGTCGGATGCCGGCGACTTGGCGATGTCGGCGAGCGCCCATTCGACGTCGAGCCGGTCGCTCTCGTCTCCGGCATCGCCTCCGCCGAAGATGCCGTAGCGGTTCACCGAGTACCCGGTCACGCGGGCACCGAGCACTGTGAGGAAGAAGTGCGCGTTGCGGGCGACCAGCGGATCGAACGTCCAGGTGATGCGACCGACGTCCCGCGAGAACGCCCATTGGCGCTGGTGCTCTTTGAGCTCTCGTCCCCAGCCGCGTCCGCGGTATTCGGGCAGCAACGCCGTGATGTGCGAGTGCATCGCCCGGCGTCCGGGGGCGCCGAAGAAGGCGATCGAGGCCCCCACCATCCGCTCTTCCCCGTCCTCGGCATCGAAGAGTCCGACGACGTAGTTGCCCGACTGCTGAAGAGCTCGCAGAGTGCCGGCGTCGATCACGCGCTCGGGGCCGCGGATGGAGTCGAGCAGGCCCTGCGCGGCGATGATGAGTTCAACGGTGTCCAGATCACGGATGGTTCGCACGCCCCCAGTCTGCCCCTCCGGTCGCAGATATCGGAATCGAACACGGCTGCTCAGGCTCGCCCGCGCTCCGGAAAGGCCGTACCTCCCCCAGCGGCGAGCGACGCGGCGACGATCTCGAGGAACTCGTTCATCATCTCCTCGGTCATCTCGGGGAGCATCCCGTCCCAGTACGAGAGCACCGCGCCTCGGCCCTGCATCATCCCGGCAGGCCGGGCGAAAGCCCAGAGGTGAAGGTGCGCCGAACCGTCGTTGAACCTGCTGAAGTGACACCGCGCAACACCGGGGATGCTCTTCACGGCCTCCGAGATCCGCTGCATCAACGGCCCGAGCGCGGCAAGGACCTCGACGGGAGCGTCTTCGAGCAGCCAGTGCTCGCGCGGGGCGATCGCCCCGATGAACGGAAGCCCGCCCGGCTCCCATCCGGCCCGCACCTGCCACAGGTCGTCGTGCCAGATCGTGTGCTCATCGGGCTTGCACGAGCCGCAGTTCTCGGGATCGAGCTCCCCGTTGCGCGGCTTCTCGGGCACCAGCATCGGCTCGAGCGGACGCATGACGACCGACTCGTAGGCGTTGGCAGGCCCGTGCGTCATCCACGCACCGTCCGGGCGTTCTCCGTAGACGAGCCTGCGGTGGAACGGGGTGTCGGCGGGATGCTGCTCGAAGTCGACGCTCATCTGCATATCGAACCACGACGCGACCGGGCGTACCGTGGAGGAATGGCAACCAGCGACACGACGGCCGAGAAGTCCGACACCCGATTCTTCGGGCAGCCCTGGGCACTCGTCCACATCTTCGGCGTCGAGATGTGGGAGCGGTTCAGCTTCTACGGCATGCAGGGCATCCTGCTCATCTACCTGTACTTCTCGGTCACCGAGGGGGGTCTCGGACTCTCCCAGGCCGTCGCCGGCGGGATCGTCGGCGCCTACGGCGGGTCGGTCTACCTCTCGACGATCCTCGGCGCCTGGATCGCCGACCGGATGCTGGGCTCGGAACGTGTGCTGTTCCTCAGCGCGATCGTGATCGTCGCAGGGCACGTCGCCCTCGCCCTTCTCCCCGGATTCATCGGCGTAGGGGTCGGCCTCGTGCTCGTCGCGCTCGGCTCGGGCGGCCTGAAGGCGAACGCGACCTCCGTCGTCGGCACCCTCTACAGCGCAGACGACACCCGTCGGGATGCCGGATTCTCACTGTTCTACCTCGGCATCAACCTCGGCGCCTTCATGGGTCCGATCCTCACCGGCATCCTGCAGTCGACCCTCGGATTCCACTACGGCTTCGGGCTCGCCGCGATCGGCATGACGCTCGGACTCGTGCAGTACTCCTTCGGCCGCAAGGCGCTGCCGGATGAGGCACGACGCGTGCCGAACCCGCTGCCCTCCTCGCGCTACCCGCTCGTCGCGATCATCGCGGTCGCCGCCGTCGCCCTCATCGCGGTGCTGGTGCTCGTCGGCGTGGTCAGGGCCGACAACCTGGCGTCCATCGTGATCATCGGAACGATCGTCGCGACGGTGGCGTACTTCGCGGTCATCCTCAGCAGCCGCCGGATCGACGGCACCGAGCGCTCGCGCGTCTGGGGATTCCTGCCGCTCTTCGTCACGAGTGTCGCGTTCTGGTCGCTGTACCAGCAGCAGTTCACCGTGCTCACGGTCTACTCCGACGAGCGCCTCGACCGCAACATCTTCGGATTCGAGATGCCCGTCTCGTGGGTGCAGTCGATCAATCCCGTGTTCATCATCATCCTGTCCGGCGTCTTCGCGGCGATCTGGACCCGCCTCGGCCGCCGTCAGCCCTCGACGCCGGTCAAGTTCGCACTCGGCGCGATCATCATGGGGGCGGCGTTCCTGCTGTTCCTGCCGTTCGCGGGCGGTGGCGCCAACTCCACCCCGTTGATCGCCATCATCGGCATCCTGTTCGTGTTCACGGTCGCCGAGCTGCTGATCTCGCCGGTCGGGCTGTCTGTCACCACGAAGCTCGCCCCGAAGGTCTTCCACACCCAGATGGTCGCGCTGTTCTTCCTGTCGATCGCGCTGGGCACGGCGATCTCGGGCTGGCTCGTGCAGTTCTACGACCCGAAGAACGAGGTGCCCTACTTCTCGATCCTCGGCGCCATCGCGATCGTGGTCGGCCTCGGACTGCTCGTCGCCGTCAAGCCGGTGCTGCGACTGATGAAGGGCGTGAGCTGACGATCGCAGCACGCGGGCACGCGCCTCGAGTGTCTCAGACGCCGATAGCCTGAAGCGATGGGAGAGAACGATGATCGCGCGCGCAGAAGACTCTCCCGGACATCACCGAAATGGGCGATCGTCGCGGTGCTGGCGTTCGCCGGTCTCTGCTCGTCGTTCATGTTCACACTGGTCGTGCCGCTGCAGGCCGAGCTTCCTCACCTGCTGAACGCATCCCGCGAGGACACCACCTGGGTCGTCACGATCACGCTGCTCGTCGCCGCGGTCGCCACTCCCATCTCGGGCCGACTGGGCGACATGTACGGCAAGCGCCGCGTCGTGATCGTGCTGCTCGGACTGCTGATCCTCGGGTCGCTGATCGCCGCGCTGTCTGGCTCGATCGTCGGCGTGATCATCGGCCGGGCGCTGCAGGGGGCGGTGACCGGTGTGGTCCCGCTGGGCATCGCCATCATGCGCGACGTGCTGCCGCCCGAACGCCTGGGCACCGCCGTCGCCCTGATGAGCGCGACGATGGGCGTGGGCGGTGCGATCGGGATGCCGGTGGCCGCCCTGCTCGCGGTGAACGCCGACTGGCACTGGCTGTTCTGGCTCGCGGCCGCTCTCGGCGTCATCGGCCTCGCCCTCGTGCTGCTCGTGATCCCCGAGGATGTGCTGCGGTTCCCCGGGCGCCTCGACGTGATCGGCGCGATCGGACTCGCGATCGGCCTCACCGGCATCCTGCTGTTCGTCTCGCGCGGCGCGGAGTGGGGCTGGACGGCACCGCTGACCCTCACATGCATCATCGGAGGCGTGGGGGTGCTGCTGGTGTGGGGGTGGTATCAGCTGCGCACGAAGGATCCGCTGCTCGATCTGCGCGTCGCTGCCCGCCCCGCCGTGCTGTTCACCAACATCGCCGCGATCGGCATGGGCTTCGCCCTGTTCGCGTCGAACGTGACTTTCCCGCAGCTGCTCGAGGGCCCGACCGCCTCCGGTGCGGGCTTCGGACTCGACATGGTCTCTGCCGCACTCGTGATCATGCCGGCGGGTCTCGTGATGATGGTGATCTCGCCGTTGTCTGGCTGGCTCGAGCGCACCGTCGGGCCTCGCCCGCTGTTCAGCGTCGGCGCTGCGGCGATCGTGCTCGCCTACGTGTTCGTGCTGCTGTGGTCGAGCGAGGTCTGGCACATCCTCGTCGGCAACCTGCTGATCGGCGTCGGCATCGGATTCACGTTCGCCGCCATGCCGATGATCATCATGCGATCGGTGCCCGCGAACGAGACGGGCGCCTCGAACGGACTGAACGCGCTCTTCCGCTCGATCGGCACGTCGAGTGCGTCCGCCGTGATGGGCGGGGTGCTCGCCGCCATGAGCATCGACGTCGGCGGAGTCTCGGTGCCCACGCGGGCGGCGTTCGATCTGTGCTTCTGGCTGGCGATCGGGGCCGGGATCGTCGCTCTGGTCCTGTCGCTGTTCATCCCCCGGCAGCGTGCAGCAGAGCAGCATCCGTCGCTGCCCGGCTAGCCGTCAGCCCGGATCGCGATCAGAGCACGCGCGGATCGGGATCGCCCGTCGTCGGCGCTCGCAACCGCGCGGGGATCGGCCACTCGAGCACGTACTGCTGCACGGGCGGACGCGCCATGTCGCCGAAGTCGTCGATCTTCACGACGATGCGTCCGGGAACGCCTTCGTCGTCGGGAGTGACCTCGAGGATGCGCACGCGAAGGGGCCTGTCGGCTTCACCCTCGAGCATCCACGGATCGGCGAGCCAGCCGATCCCCCGCTCCTCGAGCGCGGTCTCGGCGTCGAGCCACTCGGTGGGAGCGGAGACCGGGCGACCCAGCACGTCGACGGCCACCCAGTCGTCGCCGTCGGGGTGGATCCATCCGAGCAGCTCGCCGTCGTCACGGCGGTGCGGAGTCCAATCGGGGCGGGGCATGCCTCCAGGCTAGCGACGCCGGGGCGAGGGCGCCCGTGAGCTCAGTGCGTGTACTCCATGAGCTCGACCCCGAGCACGCGGAAGGCATCGTGTGCACGAAGCCGGTGCGTGATCGACAGGTCGTCGAAGCAGACGATCAGGGAATAGGCGACGCCGGCGCGCGGCCCGGCGAGGACTCCCGCCTCTGCCCTCACGCCGCGATCGCGCCCGGTCTTGTTGATGAACAGCAGACCGTGGGCGTCGTGGTCGTGAGCGAAGGGATCGAGGCCCGTCGACGAGGCCACCAGGCTCAGGTCCTGGTTCAGACTGAGCCACTCGGACACCTGAGCGCTCACCGAGGCGCCCACCACCTGCGAGTTCACGAGTGCCGAGAAGAGTCCGGCGAATTCGCGCGCGGAACCCACGGCGACCTGGGGCGCGTCGTCGGGACCGCGCTCGTCGCGGAATCGATCGAGAAGGGCTGTGCGGCGGAGTCCGAGGGCCTCGATACGCTCACGCACGCGATCGTGACCGACCCGCTGCAGCAGGGCGTTGACCGCGATCGGGTCACCGGCTGTCGCCGCGAGCACGGCGAGATCTTCGAGCGGCAGTGCGGGCGCATGCAGGTGTCGCCAGAGACCCGAGGTCGACACCGACTCGACGGCGGTGCGCTCGACGATCTCGAGCGGGTCGAGGGTGCCTGCATCGAACGCTGCCGCCACCTCGATCAGCAGCGGTACGACCCCGAGCCCCGCGACAGGCATGGTCACATGGTCATCACCGGAGAGGACATGCGCGTGGTTGTCGAGATCGACGACATGAACCGACACCTGCGCGCCCGCGTCCGCGAGCTGTTCGAGCGCCCGGAGGGTCGAAGTGAACGACCGCCGCCCCGAGGCCGCACGACGCGGCAAGCGTCGGCTGGGCCGCTGAGAGCGGCGCAGCGAGGCCAGTGGCGGGCCGTCGGCAGGCTCGGAAGCACCCACGCGTGATCCTTAATAGGGGGGTTGGATTGGCGGGATGCTGCGGTGTCCATCCTCCGCAGCACCGATATCGTAACCCCGTCAGGTGAGGATGCCCTACATACTCCGGTATACGGTCATCAGATCGTCATCCAGGAGACAGCAGGGCACCCGTCGACACCTGATCGGTTATAGAGAACGACTCACCAGATCGTCACTCGCGAACCCTGCGGCAGCCACAGCGCGTCGGATTCGGAGACGTCGAACGCCTCGTAGAAGGCGTCGATGTTGCGGACGATCTGGTTGCAGCGGAACTCGTTCGGCGAGTGCGGGTCGATCGTGAGCAGTCGCAGTGTCTCGGCGTCGCGGCTCTTCTGCTGCCAGACCTGCGCCCACGACAGAAGAAGGCGCTGCACGCCCGTGTAGCCGTCGATGACCGGGGCCTCCTCTCCGCCGAGCGCGATCTCGTAGGCCTTGAGCGCGATGCCGAGGCCGCCCAGGTCGCCGATGTTCTCGCCGATCGTCAGGGCGCCGTTGACGTGATGCTCGGCGTCGAGGCCTTCGGGCACGAGCTCGTCGTACTGCGCGATCAGTGCCTTGGTGCGCTGCTCGAACGCCGTGCGATCCGCATCCGTCCACCAGTCCTCGAGCTTGCCGTCTCCGTCGTAGCGGCTGCCCTGGTCGTCGAATCCGTGACCGATCTCATGGCCGATGACCGCGCCGATCCCGCCGTAGTTGGCAGCCGCGTCACGCGACGCATCGAAGAACGGATACTGCAGGATCGCCGCCGGGAACACGATCTCGTTCATCGACGGGTTGTAGTACGCGTTGACCATCTGCGGCGGCATGTGCCACTCGTCCCGGTCGATCGGCTTTCCCACCTTCGCGACGTTGCGGTCGTGCTCGAAGATCGCCGCCCGCCGCACGTTGCCGAACAGGTCGGCGCGGTCGATCTCGAGGCTCGAATAGTCGCGCCAGACGGCGGGGTGGCCGATCTTCGGCGTGAACGAGTCGAGCTTGGCGAGAGCTCGCTCGCGGGTCTCGGCCGTCATCCACTCGAGGTCGGTGATGCTCTGCCGATAGGCCTCGATGAGGTTCGCGACGAGCTCGTCCATCGCCGCCTTCGCCGTCGGCGGGTAGTGCCGCTCGACGTACACCTTGCCGATCGCCTCGCTCAGCGCGCCCTCGGTCACCGAGACGCCGCGCTTCCACCGCTCGCGGATCGAGGGGACGCCGGTCAGCTCGGTGCCGTAGAACGAGAAGTTCTCCTGCACGAAGTCGTCGGTGAGATACGGAGCCGCCGCGTGAACGACCTGCGCGCGCAGCCAGGCCTTCCAGTCGTCGAGGCGCTCGGGGGTGAGCAGCGATCCGAGCCCTTCGAGGAAGCTCGGCTGCGAGACGACCACCTCGGCGAAGGCCTCGGGGTGGGCCGGCGCGACGGAGTCGCGCCACGGCTCGAGGTCGACACCGGCGAGCTCCTGGATCTCGGCCCATGTCTTGAGGTTGTAGGTGGCGACGGCGTCGCGACTGCGCACGTTGTCCCAGTGGTGGCCCGCGAGCTCGGTCTCGAGGGCGATGGAGCGGTCGGCGGTGCCCGCGGCATCGGCGACACCGGCGAGCGCCAGCAGACGCTCGAGGTGGGCGCGGTAGGCCGCTCGGGTCTCGGCGAAGGTGTCGAGTCTGAAGTAGCTCTCGTCCGGCAGCGACAGGCCGGACTGCACGATCACCGGAAGGTAGCGCTCGGGGTTTCCGGGGTCGCCGTCGACGTAGAACCCGATCAGGTGCGCGCGACCGTCGCGGTCGTAGGCGCCGACGGTGCGCAGGAACGCGGGGATGTCATCGATCGCCTCGATCTCGGCGAGGGTCTCGGCGAGCGGCGTGACACCGGCCTCGGCGATGCGCTCGGTGTCCATGAAGCTCGCGAACAGGTCGCCGATCTTGCGGGCGAGGGTGCCCGGTTCGGCATCCTGCGACTCCTCGATGATCGCCCTGACGTCCTTCTCGGCCTGCTCGGCGAGCAGATGGAACGAGCCCCAGCGCGCCTTGTCGCCGGGGATCTCGGTGCGGGCGAGCCATGCGCCGTTGACATGGCGGTACAGGTCGTCCTGCGGGCGGATGTCGGAGCTGAACTCGGAGGTCTCAAGGCCAGAGGGAAGCACGTCGGTCATGCCGACCAGCCTAGGCGTCGCTCCGACATTCGGGCGGGAACGGGCTGGCGGTCCTCGCCGACGTCAGCCCCGGCGACGGATGCCGAAGCGACGCGTGCGCGGCTGGATCGGCTCCGGCGTCGGCCGGGCGGCCAGGCGCGCCGCACGACGCTCGGCCCACGCGGCCACCTCGGCGTCGATGTCGCGAGGCTCCGTCACGACGGGCGGTCCGCCCTGCAGCTGACGTCGAGCCTCGATGACCCGACGGTTGAAGTCCTCGAGCACCTCCCGCACGTCGACCTCGCGACCGAGCAGGTCGAGCTGGTCGTCGAGCTCTCGGTTCTCTGTCCGCAGCAGGATGGCGGGCGGGCCGAGACCAGTCAGGTTCTCCTGCTCGATCTTGCGCCGGATCCACCAGTCCGGGTCGTGGTGCGTGCCGAGACCCTCGAGCGGCTTGCCGGCTCCGGGGAGATCGTCGAAGTCGCCCCTGCGGATCGCCACCTGGATCGCCGTCTCGATGAAGGCGGCCCGGTCGGTGGCTGCGGCGATGCCCGGTGCCGTGCCGGATTCGGCGTCCTCGCCGGCGTTCTCACTCTGCTGTCGCGCGCGGTACCTCGCCGCGGCCTCTCGTGGATCCGTCATGGGCGCCTCCGTCGCATCCGGGATTCCTCCAGGGTACGACTGCACGGGATCCGGCGGGCCGAGTGCGGGCGCGCTGGATGCTCTGAGGTCGGCGCCAGCCCATAGGCTCGGAGGATGACCGAGCGCACTCTCAATCGTGAGATCCTGCGCCTCGCTGTCCCCGCGCTCGGCGCCCTGATGGCGGAGCCCGCGTTCCTCATCGTCGACGCCGCCCTGGTCGGGCACCTCGGCACGACGTCGCTCGCCGGGCTCGGCATCGCGGGTGCGGTGCTGCAGACGATCGTCGGGCTCATGGTCTTCCTCGCCTACTCGACGACCCCGGCCGTCGCCAGGCTGTTCGGCGCCGGCAGGCCGGGCGAGGCCGTCTCGGTCGGCATCAACGGCATGTGGCTGGCGCTGGCGATCGGGGCCGTGCTCGCCGCGGCCGGGGCGGTCGCCTCGCCGTGGCTCGTGTCGCTGTTCGGCGCGAGCGAGGCCGTGGCCGCCGATGCCAACGCCTATCTGGTCGTCTCGATGTGGGGGCTCCCGGCGATGCTCATCGTGTTCGCCGCCACCGGACTGCTCCGCGGGATGCAGGACACCATGACGCCCCTGTGGATCGCCGGCATCGGCTTCGGCGCGAACGCGCTGCTCAACGTGCTGTTCATCTACGGGCTGGGCTGGGGCATCGCCGGGTCGGCGGCCGGCACGGTCGTCGCCCAGTGGGGCATGGTCGGCGCCTACGTGCTGGTGATCCGGCGCCTCGCCGCGAAGCACGATGCGTCGCTGATGGCGCAGCGAGCGGGCATGGGCAGCACTGCGCGTTCGGGCGGCTGGCTGTTCCTGCGCACGGTGAGCCTGCGGGCTGCGCTGTTGGCGACCGTCGCGGTCGCCACGGGCATCGGCACGGAGGAACTCGCCGGGTGGCAGATCGTCTTCACCATCTTCTCGGCGGCCGCGTTCGCACTGGATGCCCTCGCGATCGCGGCCCAGGCACTGATCGGCAAGGAGCTCGGCGCGGGCGACGAACGGCAGGTGCACCGGGTGCTCAGACGCACGGTCGCCTGGGGCGTGTGGTTCGGCGTCGTGGTCGGCGCGCTCATCGCGGCGCTCTCGGGTGTGCTCGGCATCGTGTTCACGGGCGATCCGTCGATCGCCGCGCTCGTGCAGCCTGCGCTCCTCATCCTCGCGGTCGCGCAGCCGATCGCGGGTGTCGTCTTCGTGCTCGACGGGGTGCTGATGGGTGCGAACGACGCGCGCTATCTCGCGATCGCGGGTGGCCTGAACCTCCTGCCGTTCCTCCCGGCGCTGTGGGTCATCGCCGCGACCGGCGTCGACGACGCCGCAGGTCTCGTCTGGCTCTCTGTCGCGTTCTTCGGGGTGTACCTGCTCGCTCGGCTGGCCACCCTCGGCTGGCGCGTGCGCTCAGGACGCTGGGTCACTGCCGGGGTCTGAGATCAGGCGTTCTCGAGTTCGGCGATCACGATCTTCTTCATGTGCATGAGCGCCTGGATCTGCTCCGGCCTCTGCTGCAGCAGATCGAGGCCTGCGGGCACGACCTGCCAGCTGACGCCGAACCTGTCCTTGCACCAGCCGCACGCCTCCGACTCCGGCACGGCCGAGAGCGCCTGCCAGTAGTGGTCGATCTCGGCCTGGTCCTCGCATCCGATCACGAACGAGATCGACTCGTTGAACGCGAACTCAGGTCCGCCGTCGAGGCATCCGAACGGCGAGCCGTTCAGCGTGAAGTCGCCGTTGAGGACCTTGCCGGTCATCCCTTCGAAGTGTCGATCGAGCGACTCGTCGGGGTAGAGCACCACCTGGTCGATCGACGAGTTCGGGAACACCGAGACGTAGTACTCCATCGCCTCCTGCGCCTGACCGTCGAACCAGAGGAACGGGCGGATGCGACTGATCTCTGCCATGTCGACCTCCTCAGATCGGCACTCACGCTACGCCCGCGCAGCCGCCGTGTCGAGAGGGTCCGCCCACCTGTCAGCCCGCGTGCCTCCGGCACCACTCGTACATGATCACGGCGGCTGCCGCGCTGGCGTTGATCGATCGCGTCGAGCCGTACTGCGTGATCTCGATATGGGCCGACGCCGCGGCGAGCGCGGCATCCGACAGCCCCGGCCCCTCCTGTCCGAACAGCAGCACGCAGCGCTGCGGCAGGTCGGCGCGGTCGACCGGCACTGCGCCGTCGACGTTGTCGACCGCGATGACCGGCAGCCCCTCTGCCGCGGCCCAGGCGGTGAACGTCTCCACGTCCTCGTGGTGCACGACGTGCTGGTAGCGGTCGGTGACCATGGCGCCCCGTCTGTTCCAGCGGCGCCGCCCGATGATGTGCACGGTGTCGGCGAGGAACGCGTTGGCGCTGCGCACGATCGAGCCGATGTTCATGTCGTGCTGCCAGTTCTCGATCGCGACGTGGAACGGATGCCGTCTGGTGTCGAGGTCGGCGACGATCGCGTCCATCCGCCAGTAGCGGTAGCGATCGATCACATTGCGCGTGTCGCCGACCGTCAGCAGCTCAGGGTCGTACTGCTCTCCCGCGGGCCATTCCGCCTCGCCTCCGGGCCACGGCCCCACTCCGTAGCCGGGCTGCGCCGACGATCCGCCTGTCTCTGCTGCATCCGCGGCCGCCTGCTCTTCCATTCCGCCAGGCTATCCGCCGCGCCCCGCACAACATATTTAGGTACACCGAAAGATCCGCTACGATTTCGGCATGCCTAAAAATTCCGCACTCGAGACGGCTGCGCCGACCGCTCGCGCCACCGCGCCCCGCAGCCTCTGGCTTCTCGGCCCCGCGCTGGTGGCCGGCGTCGCGTATCTCGATCCGGGCAATGTCGCGAGCAACATGACCGCGGGCGCTCAGTACGGGTACCTGCTCGTGTGGGTCGTGGTCGCCGGCAACATCATGGCCTGGCTGATCCAGTACCTCTCGGCCAAACTCGGAGTCGTCACCGGTCAGAGCCTGCCCGAAGTGCTGGGAACGCGACTGAAGAACCCATGGGCACGACGCGCGTACTGGCTGCAGGCCGAGCTCGTCGCGATGGCGACCGATCTGGCCGAGGTCATCGGCGGCGCCGTCGCTCTGTATCTGCTGTTCGACATCCCCCTGCTGCTCGGCGGGATCATCACAGGGGCGGTGTCGATGATCCTGCTGGCGGTGCAGAGCCGCCGAGGGCCCCGGCCCTTCGAGTTCGTGATCATCGCGCTCATGGTGATCATCACCGTGGGTTTCATCGCGGGCCTCTTCGTCGCCCCGCCCGACGCCTCGAGCATCGTCGGCGGCCTCGTGCCCCGCTTCGAGGACACCGGATCGGTGCTGCTCGCCGCATCCATCCTCGGCGCCACGATCATGCCGCACGCGATCTACGCGCACTCGTCGCTCACCCGAGACCGCTTCGGCTCGACGACGACCGATGCGCCGACGGAGGCCGTGCGCACGGAGACCTCGCGCATCCGTCGCCTGCTCACCGCGACCCGGTGGGACGTCTCGATCGCGATGGTCATCGCGGGTACGGTGAATCTCGGCATCCTGCTGCTCGCGGCCGCGAACCTCGCCGGCGTCGAGGGCACCGACTCGCTCGAAGGCGCGCACGCCGCGCTGGCCGCAGGGCTCGGTCCTGTCGTCGCGACGTTCTTCGCGGTCGGGCTGCTGGCCTCGGGCCTCGCCTCGACGTCGGTGGGCGCCTACGCGGGGGCCGAGATCATGCACGGACTGCTGCACGTGCGCATCCCGCTGCTCGCGCGTCGGCTGGTGACTCTGATCCCCGCGCTCGTGATCCTCGGCATCGGCTTCGATCCGACGCTCGCCCTCGTGCTCAGCCAGGTCGTGCTCTCGTTCGGCATCCCCTTCGCCCTGATCCCGCTCATCGCGCTCACGGCTCAGCGCCGCACACTCGGCGTCTGGGCGAACCGCCTGTGGACGACGGCGGCCGGCATCATCGCGTCCGTCCTGCTCATCGCCCTCAACGGCGCCCTGCTCTGGCTGGTGCTCACCGGAGCCTGAACCGCAGCCCCTCGAGCAGACCGGCACCGGGACGCAAGACGCAGAGGTCAGGACGCAAGACGCAGGGCGCACAGAACCGCCCCGAGCCGGCACGGGAAGAGTCGACTCGGGGCGGCGGTCTGTCACCGAGAGCGGAGGTTCTCCGTCCATCGCGAGGTCGCGCCGTCGGCGATGCGGTAGCCGGCGTCCGGCACCGCCACGACGGTCACCTCACCGGTGACCCGCACCTTGCCGCCCGGCGATTCGACCTTCTCGCCGTTCAAGTAGTAGCTGACGCCCTTCACGTTCGTCGGCACCTTGACCTCGTCGCGAGAGGTGCCCGGCTTGTCGGTGAACTTCGGCGCCTTCGGCTCCGTCGGGGCGGTCAGCACCGGCACGTCCGCCCAGTCGAGGTCGCTCGCGAGATAGAACGAGGTGTACGCCGGCTGGTTGTAGGTCGTCTGCTGACGCGCGGTCTCAGCCCGGTACTGCACATCGTGCATGAGGGTCGTGAGCTTGTGCGCCGTGGGCTCGGTCGTGGTGAAGAACCGCAGCGCGCTCGAGTCGGCCGTGCGCACCAGCAGCTCCTCGCGCCAGTCGCCCAGCACATCGGCGACGAGCGAGGGGTTGCCCTTCGTGCCGTTGTTGGTGAGCGTACCCGTCGCGGTGAGCACAGTGCCTCGCGTCCAGTCGTCGATGGTCGGCGTCTGGTCGCCGCTGCCGTTGACGAGCTCCGTCGTCAGGTCGCCCGCCCAGCGGATCGACATGTTCGTGCCGGGCGTCTGCGCCTGCAGCACCTCGCCCGTCGCACTGAGCAGACCGCTGCCCTCCGTGCCGCCCGGCATGCTCGACCACACCTCGATGCCGGGCACGTCCGGCCGCACGTCGCCGATCATCGCCCGACCCGTGTCTCGGCCCGAGTAGGCGCCGAAGAGGGACTCTCCCGTGGCGGCGTCGCGCATCACCGACCCGTACGGCGCGCTGGTCGCACCCTCATGTGCCGTCCAGATCTCCGCACCCGGGCGGCTCGGATCGATGTCGGTCACGTGCATCGCGTCGCCGTGTCCCAGGCGCACCGATGCTCCGGGATCCGCACTGCCCCCGGGGAGCACGTCGAACGAGCTGTACAGCAGGCTGCCGTCGTCGTCGATCGTCGCGGAACCGTAGACGAGCTCCTGCCTGCCGTCGCCATCCACGTCGGCGAAGCTCAGCGAGTGATCGCCCTGCGTCGTGATCGTGCCGAACTTGGGGTCACTGCCGTCGCGGCCGTGCGGCGAGTCGTTGAACGGGTTCGTCAGGGGCACGTGGCCGCTGTCGACATCCCAGCGGGCCTTCAGCCGCTTGCCGTCCCAGTCGAAGGCCGCGACGGTCGTACGTGTGTAGTAGCCGCGGGCGAAGACGGCGGACGGATGCTGGCCGTCGAGGTATCCGACTCCCGCGAGGAAGCGGTCGACGCGGTTGCCCGGCTCGATGCGCGACATCGCGTAGTCGCCCCACAGCAGGCCGTCGTCGCCGCGCTCGGTCGGATACGGGATGGTCTGCAGCTCCTTGCCCGTCGCGCTGTCGAAGACGGTGAGGTACTCGGGTCCGTCGACGATGAAGCCCTCGAACTCTCGCAGCAGGTTGCGAGCGCTGCGACCGGGCGCGTACACGTCGATGAAGGTCGTGGCGAGCTCCTGCGCCGACTCGGGAGAGAGCGGATACTCGTGCGTGACGGGCATGCCCCACGCCTCTTCGAGAGTGGCCGGCCACTGACCCGACACGACCTCCTCCCGCTCACTCCAGCCGAGGAACATCTCGACGAGGTGCTGCTCGTAGTCCGCGGCGCTGAGTCGGTAGTCGTCGTCGTTCGAGTAGCCCGCCTTGCGGTCGTCCTTCGGCAGCGTGATGTACGACTCGCTCGCGACGCTGCCGTCGGCGGTGTACTGCACGGACTTCGTGCCAGGGGCCGTCTTCAGCATCGTCTCGGAGCGTCCGTCGCCGTCGAAGTCGTAGACGAGGAACTGCGTGTAGTGCGCACCGGCGCGGATGTTCACGCCGAGATCGAGGCGATTGAGCAGCGTGCCGTCAAGCTCGTAGGTGTCGAGGTAGACGGGGCCCGTGTAGCCGCGCTGCGAGACGTCCTTCGAGTTCGAGGGATCCCACTTCACGACGTACTCGTACTGCCCGTCGCCGTCGACGTCGCCGACCGACACATCGTTGGCCGAGTAGGTGTAGGCCTCGCCCTTCGGTGTGACTCCGTCGGCGGGCTTCTGCAGCGGAAGGTCGTAGTGCCCCTCAGCCCACGCAGACACGGACGGCGAAGCGGATGCCGTCAGCTCGACGCCGTTCACCACCGGGACCACGGAGTACTGCGATGCGGCCGCGCCGTCGGCATCCGCGAAGTTCGTGCTGTCGGTGATCGTGGCGATCTTCGCTCCGTCGCGGTAGACGGCGAAGTCGGGACCCGCGAGCCCGGTGGCGGTCGCACCGCTCGCCTCGGTGGCGAGCAGTCTCCAGCTGAGGAAGACCCCGTCGGCGGTCGAGACGGCGACAAGACCGCGGTCGAGCGTCTCGAGCTGTGGCGTCTTCGGCCCCGAGTCATGGCGACCGGCCGTCGGCGCTGTGGGCGACGCCGCCGTCGCACTCTGCGCGCCTCCCACGAGGAGGCAGCCGACTGCGGCCACCGCCACGACGGCGCGGAACGATTGGTGTCGGATATTCATCGTCGAAATCCTTCTCTGGGCATGGCGCCCGCTCGGATAGCGTTTTCCCGTGCCCGGTCGAAGCTACCCGCAGAGCTCGTCCCCGTCAAGGAATCCGGGCCGATTGACACGATTCACAGCGTGCGCGGCGGAGTGCTCCGACGGTTAGGCTCGAAGGATGTCTGCCGAAACCGCGCGCCGCAACGTCCGCATCCTCACCTGGATCGGCATCGCGACCGGCGTGATCGGCGGGCTGCTCGTCGCCTTCCCCACCGTGCTGCCCTTCGGCGGCCCCTGGGTGCAGCTCGCCCTGGGCATCGCGACCCTCGTGCTGGCCTTCCGCGCGCGCAAGATCGGCATCGCCGAGATCGAAGGCTTCGACGGTCGGCTCTCGCTCTTCGCCGCCCTGCTCGGGTTCCTCATCATCTTCTTCGCGGGCCAGGTCGCCTTCGGGATCCTCGTCGACGTCGCGAACCCCTGATCTAGGCTGGACCCGTGGCATCCCCTGCAGCAGACGACTACCTGAAGACCGTCTACGCGCACACCGAATGGCAGGACGCGCCGATCACCCCCTCGGTGCTCGCGGCGAAGCTGGGCATCGCCCCGTCGTCGGTGACCGAGATGGTCAAGAAGCTCGCCGCCGCCGGGCTCGTCTCGCACGTGCCCTACGGCGCGGTGCGGCTGACGGATGCCGGCACGCAGCGAGCTCTGGCCATGGTGCGTCGACACCGCCTGATCGAGACCTGGCTGGTGCAGGAGTTCGGCTACGGATGGGACGAGGTGCACGACGAAGCCGAGGTGCTCGAGCACACGATCAGCGACCGTCTGCTCGAGGGCATCGACGCACGCCTCGGACGCCCGCGGTTCGACCCGCACGGCGACGCGATCCCCGATGCCGCAGGCGTCGTCGAACGCGAGCCCTTCGTGCTTCTCGCCGATGCGCCGTCGGGGCACGTCGGACGCGTGCTGCGCGTCGATGACCGAGACCCGGAACTGCTGCGTGCTCTCGAGGGGGCGGGCGTCACCGTCGCCGCGAACATCACGACCACCCCCACGGGCATCGAGCTCGAGGGCACCGCGACCGAGCTCCCCGACGGCGCCGCACAGGTCGTCTGGCTCAGCGCCTGAGAACCTCGTCAGAACCTGACACCTGCCCGTAACCGCCGCCGCATAGGCTGTGCACATGGCACACCGCGACAACATCGAATGCTGGCTGACCGACATGGACGGCGTGCTCGTTCATGAGAACGATGCCATCCCCGGAGCGTCCGAGCTGCTCGCAGGATGGGAGCAGAACGAGATCCCCTACCTCGTGCTGACGAACAACTCGATCTTCACGGCGCGTGACCTGTCGGCCCGCCTCCGCGCCAGCGGGCTCATCGTGCCCGAGGAGCGGATCTGGACCTCGGCACTGGCGACGGCCGACTTCCTCGCGCAGCAGCTGCCCGGCGGCTCTGCCTTCGTGATCGGCGAGGCGGGCATCCTCACGGCTCTGCACGAGGCCGGCTTCATCATGACCGAGACGAACCCCGACTTCGTGGTCGTCGGCGAGACCCGCAACTACTCGTTCGAGGCGATCACCAAGGCGATCCGGCTCATCATCAAGGGCGCGCGCTTCATCGTCACGAACCCGGATGCCACCGGGCCGTCAGCCGACGGTGTGATGCCGGCGACGGGCGCGATCGCCGCCCTGATCACCAAGGCCACGGGCAAGGAGCCGTATGTCGTCGGCAAGCCGAACCCGATGATGTTCCGCTCGGCCCTCAACAAGATCGGCGCGCACTCGAAGAAGACCGGCATGATCGGCGACCGCATGGACACCGACATCATCGCCGGCATCGAGGCGGGGCTGCACACCGTGCTCGTCATGACGGGTATCAGCGACGAGGCCGAGGTCGAGAAGTACCCGTTCCGCCCCGACGAGATCGTCGACTCGGTCGCCGATCTGCTGCCGACGGTCACCGAGTCGATTCCGACGCTCGACGAGGACTGACGTGGGCGCGCTCGACGAAGGAGAGCGGGTCGTCGCAGCGGACGCGGCCGCCTGGCGCGCCTGGCTCGAAGAGCATCACGAGCGCACCTCGGGCGTCTGGCTGTTGAGCGTGCGCGGTCAGAACGAGGGCAGGGTGGGATACGACGACGCCGTGCGTCAGGCTCTGTGCTTCGGATGGATCGACGGCCCCGTGCGCACGTTCGACGACGAGACCGTGGGTCAGTGGTTCTCGCCCCGCCGACGCGGCAGCGGGTGGGCGGCGACCAACAAGGCGCGGCTGATCGACCTCGAGGCCGCCGGGCTGCTCGCGCCCGCCGGCATCCGCGTGCTCGAGGCCGCCAAGGCCGACGGGTCGTGGACGCTGCTCGACGGCCCCGAGGCGGGCATCGAGCCGCCGGAGCTGACCGAGGCGCTGGATGCCGTGCCCGCTGCACGAGCCAACTGGGACGCCTTTCCGAAGTCGGTCAAGAAGTTCGGCCTGACGCACATCGCGATGGCCAAGCGTGCAGAGACGCGATCCGCCCGGATCGCGAAGATCGTGGCGGATGCCGCCGAAGGGAAGCGCCCATGAACCAGTCCGACCTGCTGTTCCTGGTGATCTTCGTGATCCTGCTCAGCTCGCTCACCGTGTTCATCGTGCAGTTCGTCCGCTCCCGTCGCCGCGGCGGAGGCGACGGCGACGGCCGCGCCGGCTGGTGGGAAGGCCCCTGGGACGACGACGACCGCAAGCGCTGACCGGCGGCGCTTCGCACCCGACGTGGATCAGCGCATCGTCAGACTGCGCACGCCCTCGACCGGTTCCGGCATCCGCAGCGGCCCCGCACCCGGCGTGATCGTGCCGAGGATGCGCGGCTCGCGCGCTCCCGTGCCGCCGGGCGTCACCGCGGGGACACCGTGCAGGGTGCACCACCCGATCAGGGCGAAGAGGATCGCCTCCTTGCTGTCGACCGGGGCACCGAGCTCGTCGGCGAGCACGACATCGACGTCGGGGAGCGCATCGCGCAGCCCCTGCATGATCAGCGGGTTGTGGCATCCGCCGCCCGAGACGGCCAGGAACCGGATGCCGGCGGCACGCACGTCCTGAGCCACCGTGCGGACGGTGAGCTCGGTGAGGGTGCGCACGAGGTCTTCCGCTGCGATGTCGTGCTGCGCCCGGTCGACGTGGCCGCGCACATAGTCGAGGTGGAAGTGCTCCTTGCCCGTGCTCTTCGGGGCGGGGAGCGCGTAGTACGGGTCGGCGAGGAGCGCGGTCAGCAGCGCATCGTCGACCGTTCCAGTGCGCGCGATGGCCGCATCCGCGTCGTACCCGCGCTCGTTCAACCCCTCCGCCACGACGACGGCATCGACCAGCGCATTCGCCGGACCGATGTCATACGCCGAGAGCCCGTTGTGGCCCACGACGGTCATGTTCGCGATGCCGCCGAGATTGACGGCCGCCGAGACGCCCGCTCGGCCACGCAGCAGCAGCTCGTCGAGGAACGACACCAGCGGAGCGCCGTGTCCACCGGCGGTGATGTCGCGGATGCGCACATCCGACACGACCGGCGCGCCGACCCGCTCGGCGATCCATGCCGGTTGGCCGATCTGCAGCGTGCCGAGCGCGTGGCCGTCGGCGACCCAGTGGAAGACGGTCTGCCCGTGCGTGCACACGGCATCCACTCCCCCGACCGCGTCGGATGCTGTGGCGGCGACGTCGGCGAAGGCCTGCCCGATCAGAGTGTCGAGTTCGCAGACCTCGGCGAGGGTCGTGGGCGACGGGGGCAGCGCGGCGACGAGTCGAGCACGGAGGTCTGGCGCGTACGGGATGCTGTCCTCGTGCAGCACCGTGCCGTGCAGCGCGCCATCGCTCTCCTCGAAATCCACGACCGTGACGTCGATGCCGTCGTGCGAGGTGCCCGAGAGCAGTCCGAGTATGCGCATGCGTGTTCCTTCCGTCGCCTGCTATGAGCGTAAGGCCGATTTGTTAGGGAGGCGAACGGAATCCATGTCGAACCCGTAATACTGCAGAATGCTTGGCGGGAGGGCACCATCGAACCATGCCCGACCCGGACTTCATCCTTGCCCTCATCGTCTCCGACATCGCCATCGTCGCGATACTCGGAACGGGGTTGCTTATCGGTTTCCGAAAGCTCGGCAGGAGCCTTGATGCACTCGAGGCGGATATCGGGGCTGCCCTCGACAGATTGGCGAAGTGCGGCGCTGAGGCGTCAGCGCAGGACGAGCGCCGCGGCGCCGATGAGCGGACCCTCGTCACCGAGTCCCGAGCGCACGACTCGGGTGCGACGCGAGTAGTCGTGCGCCGCGCTCGCGGTGAGGGCCTGCTGCACGAGGTCGATGTAGTCGGCGGAGACCCGAGAGAAACCGCCGCCGATCGCGACGGTGTCGAGGTCGACGAGGGTCGCGGCATCCGCCAGGGCTTCGCCGACGGCCTTCGCCGAACGTTCGATGGCAGCGCGGGCGATGGTGTCGCCCGCCGCAGCATCCCGCGCCAGGTCCTCGCCGGTCGATCCCGTCCAGCCCTGCTGCTGCGCCCAGGCGGCACTCGCCGGGCCGGAGGCGATCTCCTCGAGCGTGAGTCCGCCCTCGCGGCGCACCTGGCCCAGGTGTCCGGCATTGCCGGTGGCGCCGGGAATGTATGCGCCGTTGACGACGAACCCTCCGCCGACTCCGGTCGAGACGACGATCGACAGTGAGGCGCCGGCATCCTGCGTGGCACCGAGCCACGACTCGGCGAGCGCGAGCGCCCCGCCGTCGTGGCCGAGAATGGTCGGCACCTCGCGGCCGAGCGCAGCGGATGCCGCAGAGCGCACCGATTCCGCGAGCCCGAATCCCCGCGCAAGCGGCATGTTCACCGGCATGATCGCGCCGGCGCCGCGGTCGATCGGGCCCGCACTGCCCGCTCCCGCACCGACGAGTTCCGCGTCAGCGGGGAGAGCAGCCAGAGCATGCGTGACGATCGCGATGACGGCCAGGTCCAGCGATTCGAGCGTCGCCTCGCGTCCGGTCGCCTGACGCGAGCGGCTGCCGTCGACCAGCACGCCGTGCTCGCTCACGAGCGCGGCCTCCATCTTGGTGCCGCCGACGTCGACGGCGAGTGCGTAGCGGGTCACTGGGGGTCGAGTCCGAGGTCGTCGAGGTCGAAGGCCGCGCGCCATTCGAGACCCTCGGCTTCGATCGCGGCCTGAGCGCCGGTCTTGCGGTCGACGATCACGGCGACGGCGGCGATCTCGGCGCCCTCCTTGCGCAGCGCCTCGACGGCCTTGAGCGCGGACTGGCCGGTGGTCGAGGTGTCCTCGAGCACCACGACGCGCTTGCCCTTTACGTCTGCGCCCTCGATCTGGCGGCCGCGGCCGTGATCCTTCGGCTCCTTGCGCACCACGAAGGCGTCGAGCGGCTTGTCGGCGGCGACCGAGGCGTGCAGCACCGAGTTGGCGATCGGGTCGGCGCCGAGGGTCAGGCCACCGACCGCCACGACGTCGAGGTCGCCGATCAGGTCGAGCATGATGCGGCCGATCGCGGGAGCGGCGCGGTGGTCGAGGGTGAGCTTGCGCATGTCGACGTAGTACGTCGCCTTCTTGCCGCTCGAGAGCGTGAAGTCTCCGTGGAACACGGCCTCGTCCTTGATCAGGTCGAGGAGGGTCTGGCGGTCAGCGTCGAGTGCGGTCACGGCATCCAGTGTAGGAGGTGGGCCCTAGGCTTGACGCATGCGCTTGGCCACCTGGAACGTCAACTCCATCCGCACCCGCGTCACCCGCACCGTCGAGTTCGCCGTCAGGGAAGACATCGACGTGCTGGCGATGCAGGAGATCAAGTGCAAACCCGAGCAGTTCCCCTACGCTCCGTTCGAGGAGGCCGGCTACCACGTCGAGGTGCACGGACTGAATCAGTGGAACGGCGTCGCGATCGCGAGCAGGCTGCCGATCACCGATGTGCGCACGGCGTTCGACGGCATGCCGGGCTTCGCCAAGGGGCATGAGGGGCCGGATGCTCCGCTCGAGGCTCGCGCCCTCGGTGTGCTCGTCGACGGCGTGCGCGTGTGGAGCCTGTACGTGCCGAACGGCCGCTCGCTCGACGACCCGCACTACGCCTACAAGCTGCACTGGCTCGAAGAGCTGAAGAAGTCGACCGCTGCCGAGCTCGCGGCGAACCCCGATCTGCCCCTCGCCCTGGTGGGCGACTTCAACATCATCCCGTTCGACGCCGACAACGGCGACCCCGACATCGTCGAGGGTGTCTCGACGCACGTCTCGCCGCAGGAGCGCCAGGCCTTCTTCGCGTTCGGCGACGCGGGAGTCACCGACGTCGTGCGCCCGCTGCTTCCTGAGGGCTACACGTACTGGGACTACCAGCGCCTGAAGTTCCCTCGCAACGAGGGCATCCGCATCGACTTCATCCTCGGCTCGAAGACGCTTGCAGAGGCCGTCACCGGCGCATCCATCCACCGGGAAGAGCGCAAGGGCGAGCAGCCCAGCGATCACGTTCCCGTGGTCGTCGAGTTCGACCTCGGCGGTGCCGACGAAGACGACGACGACCTGCCGATGATCTTCTCCTGACTTCCCCGTCGTTGAGCGAGCGAAGCGAGACGAAACGGATGACCCTGCGCCTGATCGCCACGGACCTCGACGGCACTCTGCTGACGTCGGCATCCGAGGTGAGCGTGCGCACGCGCGCGGCGCTCGACGCGGCGCGGGCACGCGGCATCCACGTCGTTCCGGTGACGGCCCGTCAGCCGATCGGCTTGCGCACTCTCGCGAGTGATGCAGGATTCGACGGATGGGCGCTGTGCAGCAACGGCGCCTACGCGACCCACCTCGTCGACGGGCGGATGCTGTTCGCCGAAGAGCTTCCGGCAGAGACCATCCGCACCCTGGCCGAGGCGCTGCGCGCCAGCATCCCCGGGCTGCTGTTCGCGAGCGTGCGGGAGCGAGGCGAGACGTTCGTGGCCCAGCACGGCTACGCCGAGATCGCCGACCTCGCCGACCACAAGCGCGATCCGCGCACGATGGGCGGCGTCGCCCTCGACCACGTGCTCGCCGCACCGAGCCTCAAGTTGGTGATCCGGCATCCGGAGCTCGCCCCGACAGCGCTGTTCGACGCACTGTGCGCGCTCGAACTCACCGGCTTCGAGGCGACGCTGTCAGGCGCCCCGTTCCTCGAGGTCATGGCCGACGGCGTCACCAAGGCCACGGGGCTGGCTCGCCTCTGCGAGCACCTGGAGATCGAACGCCGCGACGTCATCGCCTTCGGCGATGCCCTCAACGACGTCGAGATGCTGCGCTGGGCGGGCCACGGCGTCGCGATGGCCGGCGCGGCGGACGTCGTGCAGGATGCCGCCGACGAGACCAC
Organism: Microbacterium sp. SWDP-B6; assembly: GCF_059803615.1. Taxonomy (NCBI): domain Bacteria; kingdom Bacillati; phylum Actinomycetota; class Actinomycetes; order Micrococcales; family Microbacteriaceae; genus Microbacterium; species Microbacterium sp. SWDP-B6. Next base: position 173,772 of record NZ_JAPFGV010000003.1, read on the forward strand.
CGCGTCGAACGACGACGACGGAGTGGCGAGGGTGATCGAGCGGGTGCTCGGGGTCTGCTGACCGGACATGACACGAGAGCCCGGCCGCTTCCGCGGAAGCTGCCGGGCCCTCGTCAGCATTCGGGTCAGTTCTGAGCGCGTCGACGACGGACAAGCAGCATGCCGGCGAGCAGCAGGCCGGATGCCATCATCACCGCGAACGCCGGTGCATCGGCGCCAGTGCTGGCCAATGGTGCGCCGGCCCCTGTCACCGCCCCCGTGACCGTGGCGCCGGGTGCCGCAGTCACCAGGAGCCGGGCACTCGCCACGACCTCCGACTGCGCGTTCAACGCCACGAGCGTGTGCGTTCCGGGCGACGTGCTCGCAGGGACACGGAAGGTACCCGTCAACGCGCCGCTCGCATCGGCGGTCAGAGTTCCCAGCGCTTGAGGAGCCGAGCGCAACTCGAATGCGATCTTCGCGCCAGGCGCGAACCCCGTGCCCGAGATGTCGATGTCGCTGCCGGCCCGGATCGACCCCGTTGCGAGCGCGAGTGCCGGCCCGGGCTCTGGCTCCGGCTCCGGCTCCGGTTCCGGCTCCGGTTCCGGCTCGGGCTCCGGGTCCGGCTTCGTGATGGGCACGAGCGTGAAGTCGATGCCGCCCACTGTCGTGGACGCTGCCGCCGTCACGGGAGTCGCGAGATCCGCCGTCTCGACGCCGTCGTAGAACTGCGGCTTCGCCGTCGTCAGGCTGTCGTTGTAGAAGATCACGGATGCCTTGAGGATGTACGTTCCCGCCGGGACGTTGAGCGTGTATGACCCCGTCTGCCAGTCGGCGATCACATATCCGACACGCTCATCGCCATCCCAGGCTTCGACGAGCATCTCGCGGCCCTCCGAGCTCACCATCGTGACGGTGCCGGTGATTGTCGCTGCTGAGTCGAGCTGAGCATCGGTGCCTGTGATGTCGTCGCCAGATTCGACGACCACTGGAGTCGCAGCCTCCTCGGTGGCGGCGATATTTCGATTCAGTCCTCGAACGTCCCGACCTCCGGCACCCGATCCGTTCGTCCGTAGCGCAGCAGCATCACGCCGCTGTCGTCGACGACCGGCGGCTCGAGCAGGCGCAGCACCGACGGCATGGCACCGTCGTCGAACACCTTCTTGCCCGTGCCGAGCAGGATCGGATACACCCACAGGGTGAGCTCGTCGAACAGCCCTCCGGCGAGCAGCGAGTGCACGAAGTCGATGCTGCCGATCACGTGCACCTCGTCGTGCTGTGCTCTCAGTTCGGCGATCTCGGCGGCGAGATCGTCCCCGACGCGGTGACTGTTCTGCCACGAGAGCGCGACATCAGGGTTCCGCGACGCGACATACTTCGGCACCCGGTCGAAGAGCCTGCCGATCTCCCCCGACGGGCCTTCCGTGTGATGCGGCCAGTACGACGCGAAGATGTCGTAGGTGCGGCGGCCGAGCAGCAGGGCGTCGAGCCGCTGCATCCCCTGCGAGACGGTCTCTCCCATGCCCGACGACGGATACCCCGCCTGCCAGCCGCTGAATTCGAACCCTCCGGACGGATCCTCGTCGGTGCCGCCCGGGCCCTGGGCGACGCCGTCGAGGGTCATGAAGAGGTCGATCAGGATGCGTCCGGTCATCAGAGTGCTCCTTTGCACAAGAGTGCGGCGATGTTCCCAGTATGCGCTCGTGCGCTGCCGTCGCGCCGTCTACCCTTCCGCGCCCCAGCGCCCGAGCTGCTCGATGGCCTCGCGAAGCGCGAGACCACGATCAGTGAGCGCGTAGGCACGCGTGTTGTGCCGCAGCGGAAGTCGACTCAAGACCCCGGCCGCTTCGAGCTCGCGCAGACGGGTCGCGAGGATGTTGGTCGGCACCCCGAGCTCACGCTGCAGGTCGCCGTATCTCTGCGGCCCAGCGAGCAGCTGCTCGACGATGAGCAGCGCCCACCGGGCGCCGACGATGTCGAGGGCGGCAGCGAGGTCGCTCACGCGTTCTGATCGGAATCCGACTTCATCCAGAACGGCGAGTAGTGATACCCGTCGGGGTCGTCGAACTGGCGCTGATACATGAACGAGTAGTCGTCGGTGTCGCCGATCCTGCCACCGGCGGCAGCGGCACGCTCGACGAGCTCATCGACGGCCTCGCGGCTGCCGAGATCGAACGAGACCGTGACCTTCGACGGCGTATCGGGTCCACCGATCACGTCCTCGGTGCCGCCGACGCTCGCATACATCTCGCGGCTGCCGAGCATGACGTACTGCTCGGGCGCGATCGCGAAGCACGACACGTTGTGATCGGACATCTCGGCGTTGAGGGTCCAGCCGAGAGCGGTGTAGAAGGCGGTGGCCCGGTCGACGCTCTCGACGGGGCAGGTGATGAAGATGCTCATGCGCCCACACTTGCAAAATACAAGTAACACGTCAAGAGGTCTCCGCGGCGAGCACACGATCCCCCGTGCGGGGGATGCCACCGCATCCGCCCCGGCTCTACGGTGGGGGGATGCCTGCAGCGCCGTTCACCCGCATCCCCAGCGTCCGCGAGCAGCGCGGCGATCTCGTGCTCGCTGCGGTCATGTTCGTCGGTGCGGTTCTGAGTGCCGCGCTCTCGACGGTGGCCGAGATCTACGGCGACACCAGGGCAGAGCCGTGGACCGCGCTGGTCTACGCGGTCGCCGTCACCGCGCCGCTCGCCGTGCGCCGGCGCTGGCCCGCCCCGGTCGCCGTCGCCATCTCGCTCGCGTACTTCCTCGCGATCACGTTCCAGGTGCCCGAGATCTACGTCGGCAACATCGCGATGTTCGTGTCGCTGTACACGGTGGGCGCGTGGATGAACAACCGCAGAGCCGCGATGATCGTGCGCGTCTCGATCATCGTCGGCATGTTCGTCTGGCTGATCATCACGATGTACCGACAGGCGATCGAAGAGGCCGACAAGGCCGAGGTCGCGGCGGGCCTCCTCTCGCCCTATCTCGCCTTCATGCTCATCCAGCTGCTGCTGAACGTGCTGTACTTCGGAGGCGCCTACTACTTCGGGGAGCGCTCGTGGCACGCCGCACAGGAGCGAGCGGTGCTGGAGCAGCGCACGGCCGAGCTCGAGAAGGAGCGCGAGGTCACCGCTGCCCAGGCCGTCGCGCTCGACCGCGTGCGCATCGCCCGAGAGCTGCACGACGTCGTCGCCCACCATGTGTCGGTGATGGGCGTGCAGGCGGGAGCCGCCCGGCTCGTGATCGATCAGGATCCGGAGAAGTCCAAGAGCATCCTCACGGGGATCGAGGCATCGGCGCGTGATGCGATCCACGAGCTGCGGCAGCTGCTCGAGACCCTCCGCACCCCTGGCGGCGAGACGACGGATGTCGCATCGACGGTGACGCTCGACGACATCCGCTCGCTGGTCGAGGCGTCGACGGAAGCGGGCCTGCCCACGCACTACGTCGTGATCGGCGAGCCGGTGCCCGTGCCCTCGATCGTCGCCGTGAATCTGTATCGCATCGCCCAGGAGTCGCTCACGAACGCCCGCCGTCACGCCGGCGTCGGCGCCACCGCCGATGTGCGCGTGCGTTACGACGACGACGGCGTCGAGGTCGAGATCGTCAACACCGGCCGCGCAGTGGCGGTGCTGCGCCCCGGGCTCGGCCAGCTCGGCATGCGCGAGCGCGCCGCAGCATCCGGGGGCACGCTCGACGTCGCCCCGCGTGCGGCGGGAGGGCTGCGCGTGCGGGCTCGCGTTCCCCTGACCGGCGACGGCAGCCCGACCGCCCCCACCGCCCCCACCGCGCCCACCGCCCCCACGGCGCCCACCGCCCCCACGGCGCCCACCGAGACGTTGATCGAGACGAACACCACCTCATGAGCCAGACCGATGCGCCGATCCGAGTCCTGCTCGTCGACGATCATGCGATGCTGCGAGCAGGATTCCGGACCATCCTCGACACGCAACCCGACATCACGGTGGTCGGCGAGGCGGCAACCGGCGCCGAGGCGGTCGCCCAGGCGTCTGCCCTGCGCCCCGACGTGATCACGATGGACGTGCAGATGCCCGACATGGACGGCATCGAGGCCACCAGGCGGATCGTCGCCGATGCGGGCGTCGGAGCGGCCATCGCGATCGTGACGACGTTCGACCGCGACGACTACCTCTACCAGGCGCTGGATGCCGGAGCGAGCGGCTTCCTGCTCAAGAACGCCGGTGCGGAGGATCTCATCGCGGCGGTCCGGGCTCTCGCAGCGGGCGACGGGATGCTGGCGCCCGAGGTCACGCGTCGAGTGCTGGCTCGATTCACGACAGCATCTTCTCCGGCATCCTCTCGGGCATCCGGCCCGGCATCCGCTTCGGCATCCGCTTCGGCATCCGCCGGGGAATCGACGCCGACCGCCGCGCCGTCACCGGTCGCTCCGACCGTGCTCCTCGACCCGCTCACCGACCGCGAGGCCGAGGTGCTGGTGCTGCTGGCCGACGCCCGCAGCAACGCCGAGATCGCCGGCGCCCTGTTCATCGGAGAGGCCACCGTGAAGACCCACGTCTCGCGGATCCTGCAGAAGCTCGGTGCGCGCGATCGCGTGCAGGCCGTGGTGCTCGCGCACCGGATGGGACTCACGTAACGCTGACCCCGATACCCTCGGATCCATGACCACCGCCGCACCTCTGTCTCGACCGATCCTGGCCGGGGTGGTCACCGCACTGGTCGGATTCACGAGTTCGTTCGCCGTCGTGCTCACGGGTCTCGGCGCTGTCGGCGCCACACCTGCGCAGGCGGCCAGCGGACTGCTCGCCGTCAGCCTCACGATGGGACTCGCCTGCATCGTGCTCGCCTGGCGGTATCGGATGCCGATCACCGTCGCCTGGTCCACCCCCGGCGCCGCACTCCTCGCCGCGACCGGAGTGGTCGACGGCGGATGGCCTGCCGCCGTCGGCGCGTTCCTCGTCGCGTCCGGGCTCATCCTGCTCACGGCGCTCTGGCCGGCGCTCGGTGCGCTGATCGCCCGCATCCCGCCGTCCATCGCGCAGGCGATGCTCGCCGGAGTGCTGCTGCCACTGTGTCTCGCGCCGATCACCGGCCTCGTGGCGAACCCGTGGGGCGTGGTTCCGGTCGTGCTGACGTGGCTGGTCTTCGCACGTATCGCGCCGCGGTGGGCCGTGCCCCTCGCCTTCGTCGCCGCAGCGGTCGTGGTGGCCGTCTCGCTGATCCAGGAGCGCTCAGCAGTCGACGCCGGACTCCTCGTGCCCCGGCTCGAACTCACCGCCCCCACCTTCACGGTCGGCGCTCTCGTCGGTCTGGCTCTGCCGCTGTTCATCGTCACGATGGCCTCGCAGAACGTCCCCGGCATCGCCATCATGCGCAGCTTCGGCTACGAGGTCCCCTGGCGTCCTGCGATGCTCGTGACGGGTGTCGGAACGGCGGTCGGCGCGACCGCCGGCGGCCATGCCATCAATCTCGCGGCGATCAGCGCCGCCCTCGCCGCCTCGCCCGACGCCGACCCCGATCCGAAGCGCCGTTGGGTCGCCGGGGTCTCGACCGGAGTCTCGTACCTGCTGCTCGGCGGGTTCTCGGCGGCCTTCGCCACGCTCGTGCTCCTGGCCCCCGAGGCGGTGATCCCTGCGGTGGCAGGTCTCGCGCTGTTCGCCGCCTTCGGGTCGTCCGTGCAGCAGGCGATCGACGACCCGGGCGAGCGCATCCCCGCGGTCGTGACCTTCCTTGTCGCGGCCTCCGGCATCGCGGTGCTGGGAGTCAGCGCCGCCTTCTGGGCTCTCGTCGCGGGCCTCGTCGTGCGCACGGCGCTGCATGCCGGGCGCCGCTGACCCCGGCCAGCACTGGCACCGGCCAGCACTGACACCGGCCAGCACTGGCACCGCACGGCGCCGGCATCTCACGGAACGCCCTCGGCTACCGTGGACGCGTGACAGTTCCCACGCCTGCTCCTGTGCCGTCGGCCGGTGCGCCAGTCGGATACTTCGACGCACGTGCACTGCTCGACCCGGTGAACCCCGCCGAGGTCGACGCCTTCGCCCGAGCGCAGCGCGCGGCGAACCCCACGCCGGGCGGTCGGATCGTCGCGTGGGTGGTCGCGGGGTTCGCCCTGCTGTGCGTGGTGCCGGTCCTCGCGATCATGATCCTGGGCCTGGGCTATGCGATCGGTCGTGAGACGGGGGTCGCGGTCGCCGCTCTCCTCGGACTGATGATGCTCGCGGGCCTCGTCATCGGGATCGTGATGCTGGTGCGTCGCGGCATCCGTCTGCGCAATCTCACCCGATTCCGCCTCGCGCGCTTCGCCGGGGCGAACGCGATGAGCTACATCGAGCGGATCGACGACCCGCCGCTGCCCGGCATGATCTTCTCGTCGGGGTCGAGCCGCATGTCGACCGACGTGCTGCGAGGGGTCGAACCGCGCTTCGTCGAGTTCGGCAACTACCAGTACACGACCAGCAACGGCAAGCAGTCGACGACCCACCGCTGGGGATACGTCGCGGTGAAGCTCGACGTGCCGCTGCCGAACATCGTGCTCGACGCGCTCGGCAACAACACTCTCGGCAGCACGCTCGCGGCTGCGTTCCGCAGCGACCAGCGACTCTCGCTCGAGGGCGACTTCGACCGGTACTTCTCGTTGTACTGCCCGACCGGATACGAGGTCGACGCCCTGTATCTGTTCACCCCCGACGTCATGGCGCGGTTCATCGACCACGCGGCGCAGCTCGACGTCGAGATCGTCGACGACTGGCTCTTCCTCTATGCGCGCCGCAACCTGTCGACACTCGACCCCGCGACCTGGGCGTGGCTCTTCGGCGCGGTCGGGGCGCTGCTCACCAAGCTCGATCAGTGGGCGCGCTGGCGCGACGACAGGCTGCGGCTCGCGGCGCAGCATCCGTCCCTCCCGACCTACGGCGCCCCGGCTCCGGCGCCTGCCGGAGCACCCGCCTTGCCGTTCGCCGCTCCGGCGGGGGTGCTGACCCCTCCGCCCATCGGCGTCGCCCCGCCCGGTCAGCGCCTCAGGCGACGCAGTCCCTGGCTGATCGTCGGGATCATCCTGGGGATCACGTTCGTCGTGACCGCGGCGCCGTTCGCGCTCGGGATCTTCTCGGTGCTGTTCCTGCACTGAGCACTTTGCTCTCCCGCGCGCGCTTCACCGCTCTCCCCCGCACGGCTGACGACTGCCCACGCGGGGCACTCGCAGATCCCCCGCACGGATCCGCCGCAGGGGGGATGCCGAGGCCGATCACCGCGCCATAGCGTGAGGGCATGCGATGCACTGAGCGAACGGAGTAAGTCGAAGTGACCACAGGAAAGCTCGTACTCACCGGTATCACCAAGAGCTACGGCTCTCGGCGCGTGCTCGACGACGTCTCGTTCGAGGTGTCCCCCGGGCGCCTCACCGGGTTCGTCGGCGGCAACGGCGCCGGCAAGACCACGACGATGCGCATCGTGCTGGGCCTGCTCGGCTCCGACGGCGGACGCGTCGAACTCGACGGCGTCGCCCTGACCAGCGCAGACCGCCGCCTCTTCGGCTACATGCCCGAGGAGCGTGGCCTGTACCCCAAGATGAAGGTGCTCGAGCAGATCGTGTACCTCGCCCGACTGCACGGGATGAGCAAGGCGGATGCCACGGCACGGGCGACCGCGCTGCTCACCGAACTCGGGCTCGAGGAGCGCCTCGACGACACGATCGAATCGCTGTCGCTCGGCAACCAGCAGCGCGCGCAGATCGCCGCAGCGCTCGTGCACGACCCCGAGGTGCTGATCCTCGACGAGCCGTTCTCGGGCCTCGACCCGCTCGCCGTCGACGTCGTCGCGTCGGTGCTGCAGGCGAGCGCCGCCAAGGGTGCGTCGATCCTGTTCTCGTCTCACCAGCTCGACGTCGTCGAGCGACTCTGCGACGACCTCGTGATCCTCGCCGGAGGCACGATCCGCGCGTCCGGCTCCCGTGACGGGCTGCGCACGCAGCACGCCGGCAACCGGTACGAGCTCGTCTCGGCAGGGGATGCCGGATGGCTGCGCGCCGAACCCGGCGTCACCGTCGTCGACTTCGAGGGCGGCTACGCCCTGTTCGATGCCGACGACGTCGACACCGCCCAGCGGGTCCTGCGCACCGCCGTCGACCGCGGCGATGTCGCGAGCTTCGCGCCCAAGCATCCGTCCCTCGCCCAGATCTTCAAGGAGGTCATCCAGTGAGCACCTCGAACACCACCGGCTCGCCGTCGCAGGCATCGCTGATCTGGCTCGTCGCCGAGCGGGAGATCGGATCGAAGCTGCGCAGCAAGGCCTTCCTGATCTCGACCGGCATCCTGCTGTTCCTCGCCCTCGCCGCCATCGTGATCGGCGGCTTCGCGAGCAAGAACACCGACGCGATGCCCGTGGCCGTGACCTCTGAGACCGCATCCGCGGTGTCTGCCCTGCCCGATCTCGAGATCACCGAGGTGGCCGACCAGGCCGCGGCCGAAGAGCTCGTGCGCTCAGAGAAAGTCGATGCCGCGGTCGTCCCCGGCGAGGGCCCGACCGGGGTCACGATCGTCGCTCTCAAGGACGCGCCGACCGGTCTCGTGTCTGCGCTCTCGCAGGCTCCGGACATCGAGATCCTCGAGCCCGCGACGACGAATCCGCTGCTGCGGTACTTCATCGCGATCGCATTCGGCGCCGTGTTCATGGGTGCGGCCGCGACCTTCGGCGGCACGATCGCGCAGAGTGTCGTCGAAGAGAAGCAGACCCGCGTCGTCGAGATCCTGCTGTCGACCATCTCGGCCCGCACCCTGCTCGCCGGCAAGGTGATCGGCAACACGATCCTCGCGATGGGGCAGATCCTCGCCCTGGCGGCGGTCGCGACGATAGGGCTCATAGCGACGGGTCAACGCGAGGTGCTGTCGACCCTCGGCGCCCCCATCATCTGGTTCGCGGTGTTCTTCCTGTTCGGGTTCATCCTGCTCGCGGCCCTGTTCGCCGCCGCCGCATCGATGGTGTCGCGTCAGGAGGACATCGGCTCGACCACGACTCCGATCACGATGCTGATCATGGCGCCCTACGTGCTCGTGATCGTCTTCAACGACAACCCGCTGGTGCTGACGATCATGTCGTACGTGCCGTTCTCGGCTCCGGTCGGCATGCCGATGCGGCTCTTCGTGGGCGAGGCGCAGTGGTGGGAGCCGCTGCTCAGCCTCGTGATCCTGCTGGCCAGCTGTGTCGCGGCGATCGTGATCGGCGCGAAGATCTACGAGAACTCGCTGCTGCGCATGGGTTCGCGGGTCAAGCTGGGCGAGGCGCTGCGCGGCTGATCACAGCCCCGCCCCGGACGCCCGCTCCGACGACGAGGCCCCACACTGCAGATGTCTGCGGGGTGGGGCCTCGTCGTTCAGATGGTCACGGACCGGTTCAGATCAGGCCGTCCGACAGGGTGGTGGGGTTGCCGAACCGGTGGTTGGTGATCGACACGGCCTGCTCGTGCAGGAACGGCAGCATCTCGACGCGACCGGCACCCGTGACCGCATGCGACCAGACGGCGACATCGGGCGTGCCGCCGAGCGCCTCGAACAGCGCAGCCGCATCGCCGCCGACGAGACGCACGCGCTGCCAGCTGTGCTCGGCCTTCGCCGCAGCCTTCGCGTAGCGCTTGACCCAGGCGGCGTCGTTCTCGAGCTTCGGAGTCACTCCCTGGGCGCGCAGCGCCTTCTCGACCCGCGAGGGCAGGGCCGATGCGGACACCGTGAACGGGCTGCCGCTGCGCAGGGCCGCGGCGATCACGCGGATGCCGTCGGCGAGCGGTGCGTCCTCGGCGATGCGCACGTCGACGGCGACCGGGCGGTACCGGAACACGTTGCGCTCGACGCCGAGACCCGACTTGTCGCTCACGGCGCCGAACTCGTCGACCCAGGCGCGCTCGTCGGAGGCGGCGGCACGGTGCAGCCACTCGATCTCGACGGCGCCGAGGTCGGAGCCGGCCGCGCTGAGCACCGCCTCGACCGAGGGGTTCACCGCAGCCCCGGGAGCCGCGGCGGGGAGCTCGGCCGGAGCCCACTCGCCGAGACCGAACAGGTAGTTCGGGCCACCGGCCTTGGCGCCGGCGCCGACGGCCGACCGCTTCCAGCCGCCGAACGGCTGACGCTGCACGATCGCGCCGGTGATGCCGCGGTTGACATAGAGGTTGCCGGCCTCGACGCGGTCGAGCCAGGTGGCGACCTCGTCGGAGTCGAGCGAGTGGATGCCGGCGGTGAGGCCGTAGTCCACGGCGTTCTGCAGGCGGATCGCCTCGTCGAGGTCCTTGGCGTGCATGATCCCGAGCACCGGTCCGAAGAACTCGGTCAGGTGGGTCGTCGAACCGGGGGCGACGCCGATCTTGACGCCCGGCGTCCACTGCGTGCCCTCGTCGTCGAGCTTCTTCGGCTCGACGAGCCAGCGCTCGCCCTTCTCGAGGGTCGTCAGCGCGGTGAGCAGCTTGCCGTTCGCCGGCTCGATGATCGGACCCATCTGCGTGGCGGGGTCTTCGGGCAGTCCGACGCGCATCGAGGTGACCGCATCGACGAGCTGACGCTCGAACCGCTGCGAGTCGGCGACCGAGCCGACGAGGATCGCGAGCGATGCGGCCGAGCACTTCTGCCCGGCGTGGCCGAATGCACTACGGGCCACATCGGCGGCCGCCAGGTCGAGGTCGGCCGAGGGTGTGACGATGATCGCGTTCTTGCCGCTCGTCTCGGCGAGCAGCGGCAGGTCGGAGCGGAACGAGCGGAACAGCTGCGCCGTCTCGTATGCACCGGTGAGGATCACGCGGTCGACCACGGGGCTGGCGACGAGGCGGGTGCCGAGGTCGCGGTTCGCGAGATCGACCAGTGCGAGAAGGTCGCGCGGAACACCCGCGGCCCACAGCGCCTCGACCATGACCGCGCCGCAGCGCTGCGTCAGCTTGGCCGGCTTGATGATCACACCGGAGCCGGAGGCGAGACCCGCGAGCACGCCACCGGCGGGGATCGCGACCGGGAAGTTCCACGGCGGGGTGACGACGGTCACCTTCGACGGCACGAACTCGGCACCCGAGATGTTCTCGAGGTCGAGGGCGCGCTCGGCGTAGTAGTGCGCGAAGTCGATCGCCTCGGAGACCTCGGGGTCGGCCTCGGCGATGGTCTTGCCCGCCTCGTGCGCCATGATCTCGATCAGCTGACCACGGCGGGCGGCGAGCTCATCACCCGCGCGGTGCAGCACGGCGGCACGCTCGGCGGCAGGAAGCGCCGCCCATCGAGCGGCGGCGGCGGATGCGGCGGCGAAGATCCCGTCGAGCTCGTCGGTCGTCTCGACCTTGGCCAGAGCGATCGAGTCCAGACCCAGCGTCGAATCGACCGAGCGCTGCAGGATCTCACGACCCCAGGTGCGGTTCACGGCGATCGCCGGGTCGCTGTCGGGCTGATTCTCGAAGCCGGTGGTGACGGCCCCGCCCGCACCGGCAGCCGCCTCAGCGGCGCGGTCCTGCACGCGGTTCGACGAGGGCACCGAGCGGTCGGCCTCGAGGCCGGCGAGCGAGCGCTCGAACCGCTCGCGCTCCCGGGTGAGCAGCGCCGGGTCGGAGGCCAGCTCGAACACGGCAGACATGAAGTTCTCGGGGCTGGCGTTCTCTTCGAGGCGACGCACGAGGTAGGCGATGGCCACGTCGAACTCGGCCGGGTTCACGACGGGTGTGTACAGCAGCAGCTGGCCGACGTCCTTGCGCACGGCCTCCGCCTGGCCGGTCGCCATGCCCAGGAGCATCTCGTATTCGACGGCGTCCGTCACGCCACGCGCCTGCGCGAGCAGCCACGTGTAGGCGATGTCGAACAGGTTGTGGCCTGCCACGCCGATGCGCACGGCATCCAGTCGCTCGGGAGTCATCGACCAGTCGAGCACGCGCTTGTAGTTCGTGTCGGAGTCCTGCTTGGTGCCATAGGTCGCCAGCGGCCAGCCGTGCACCTTCGAGTCGACCTCTTCCATCGCCAGGTTCGCGCCCTTGACGACGCGGACCTTGATCGGCGCTCCGCCCTTCGCGCGCCGGGCGGCGGCCCACTCCTGCAGGTGCTGCATCGCGCCGAGCGCGTCGGGCAGATAGGCCTGCAGCACGATGCCGGCCTCGAGCTTCTCGAGACCCGGCTGGTCGAGGATGCTGGTGAACGCCGCGATCGTCAGGTCGAGGTCGCGGAACTCCTCCATGTCGAGGTTGATGAACTTCGTCTTGCCTGCGGCCTCCGAGGTCGCCGCGAGCTCGTAGAGCGGGGTGAGCTTCTCGACGACGTCGGCCACGGCCTCGTCGAACGACCACATCGACAGCTGGCTGACGACGCTCGAGACCTTGATCGACACGTAGTCGACGTCCTTGCGGGCGAGGAAGTCGTAGGTGCCCTGCAGGCGACGACCGGCCTCGCGCTCACCGAGCACGGCCTCGCCGAGGAGGTTGAGGTTGAGGCGGTTGCCGCTCTTGCGCAGCTTCGCGATCGCGGGGCCGAGCTTCGACGGGGTCGCGTCGAGCACGAGGTGTCCGACCATGGCGCGCAGCACGCGCCGCGAGATCGGCACCACGACGCCGGGGAGCTTCGGCGCCCAGAACCCGCCCGTCTTGATGGCGGCACGCAGGTATCCGGGCAGCAGCGAGGGGGTGATCTCCGAGAGGTCGGCGAGCGCACGGCCCGCGACGCTGAGATCTTCGGGGCGCATCACGCCGTCGACGAAGCCGACGGTGAACGCGAGTCCGTTCGGGTCCTTGAGGACCTCCGACAGGCGCTGGGCTGCGGGCTCGACGGGGTGGGTCTCGCTCTCGGCGAGCCAGCGCTGCACGAGGGCGGCGACCTCTTCCGTGCGGGGGGTGGCGCCGCGGGAGGTGGCGTCGGGGGTGGCGGTGTCGGCGGCGACAGTCATCGGGGAACCTTCCAGGGGGATCGCACACCCGGGTACGTGTGCGGCTCGATCATTGTCAGGCGCGCGAGTAGGCTACGTCTATCAACCGATTCGCGAGCATTCTGTTCATTCAGAGTGAACGATTCGAACCACTCGGAAAGGGAGCGGATGCTCGACGTCAGCCGACTGCGGATGCTGGTCGAACTGTCGCGTCGAGGAACCCTCTCAGCCGTCGCCGACGCGCTCTCCTACAGCAAGGCCTCGGTGTCTCAGCAGCTCAGCGCGCTCGAACGAGACGTGGGAGTCCCGCTGCTCCGCCGCGTCGGGCGAGGCGTGCAGTTCACCCCGCAGGGCAACGTGCTCGTGGGTGAGGCCATCGGCATCCTCGATCAGCTCGAGCACGCCGAGGTCGCCGTCGCCGAATCGCTGACGGAGGTGACCGGAACGGTGCACATCGCCGTCTTCCAGTCCACGGCGCACTCCCTGCTGCCCGGCGCGCTCAACACGCTGCGTGAGCAGCATCCCGCGCTCCGCGTCGAGGTGACCGAGAGCGACCCCGAGACCGGACTCGTGGGCGTCTCGAGCCGCGACTTCGATCTGATCCTCGCCGAGCAGTACCCCGGTCGCACCCGCCCGATCCACGCCGACCTCGACCGGGTGGTGCTCGTGCACGACTCGATCGCGCTCGCCCGGCGCCCGGGCACGCCGGAGTCCGCCAATGCCACAGCTGCCACTGCCACAGCTGCCCTTGTCACAGCCGCCGAGGCCACCGCGGCGCTGTGGTCTACGAGAGACGAGCCGTGGGTGCTCGAGCCCGCAGGCACAGCGTCACGAGCCTGGGCCGAGCAGCTGTGCCGCACGGCCGGCTTCGAACCCGACGTGCGCTTCGAGGTCGCCGACCTCACCGCGCACGTGCGCCTCATCCGCGCGGGCCTCGCCGTCGGTCTGCTGCCCGAGCTCGTGTGGGCCGGCGAGGCGCCCACCGTGGCGCTCACGCCCTTGCCCGATGAGCCGCGTCGGGAGATCTTCTCGTCGGCTCGCCGGGTGTCGGCCGCCGCCCCGTCGATCCGCGCGGTGCGCCGCGCACTGGCATCTGCCGCATCCCGCAACCTGCTGGACTGAGGCGCCGACGCGTCGGGCACGGATGCGGGCCCGCTCGGGCGCGCGCGGGGTGCGACGTCAGGTCGCCTACAGGGTCGCTGCGTGATCGGGCACGAATGCGTGCTCGTCGATCGGCGGGCGCGGAGCTCCGGACGCCGCGGGACGATCGGGAAAGTGGACCTCTTCGGGGTCGAGCCGGCGATAGGGGATCTGGCTCAGAAGGTGGTGGATGGTGTTGAGCCTGGCGGCCTTCTTGTCGTCGCTGTCGATCGACCACCAGGGCGCTCTCTCGCGATCGGTGACGTCGAACATCGCGTCCTTGGCCTGGGAGTAGTCCTCCCAGCGGGAGATGGAGGCCAGGTCGGTGTCTGAGAGCTTCCAGCGTCGCATCGGATCGTTCAGGCGCGATCGGAATCTCTTCTCCTGCTCGATGTCGGATACGGAGTACCAGTACTTCAGAAGGATGATCCCGTCGTCGACGAGCATCTGCTCGACGACGGGAACCTGCGCGAGGAAGCGATCGTATTCCTCGTCGGTGCAGTAGCCCATCACCTTCTCGACGCCGGCGCGGTTGTACCATGAGCGATCCATCAGCACGATCTCGCCCTTCGTGGGCAGCCGTTCGATGTACCGCTGGAAGTACCACTGCCCCTTCTCGCGCTCGGACGGCTGCGGCAGGGCGACCACCCGGGCGTGCCGTGGGTTGAGGTACTGCATCACACGCTTGATCGCACCGCCTTTGCCCGCGGCATCGCGGCCCTCGAAGATCACCAGAATCCGCGCGTCGGCCGCGATGACCCACTGCTGCATGCTGACGAGCTCGATCTGCAGGCGCCGCAACTCCTTCTCATAGAGCTTCTTGTCGATGCGAGCGTGCTTCTGCTTCTTCTTCTTGTCATGGGTCTTGCTGGCCATCTTGTTCTTCCGTCCGTGGCATGGGTGAAGGGCGGCCGCCCCACGCCCGATCTCGAGAGACAACCAGACCTCGGTCGACCGGAGAAGCCCCTTGCTTTCGGGCAGCGCAGCGGATCGCGCGCCGAACACGGACGCCGCGATGCCCGGTGACAGACGAGCTGGACGTCACGCGGCGTCATCGGGAATATGCATTCACATGCATCTGTTGAGATCCTCGTACCCGGACGAAGGAGTCCGATCGATTCCTTCTGAAAGGCACTTCTGTGAGCACTCCCGTGATCGACCGCACCGCCCCCACCGAGCACCCCGTCCTCGACGTCCTCGCCGGGCGCTGGAGCCCGCGCGCGTACGACGCCGAGAACTCGATCGACGACGCCAAGCTGAACGCCGCCCTCGAGGCCGCTCGCTGGTCGCCCTCCGCCTACAACCTGCAGCCGTGGCGCTTCATCGTCGCTCGGCGCGGCACCGCTCTGTTCGACCAGGTCGTCGACTCCCTGGTCGAGTTCAACCAGCTCTGGGCCTCGAAGGCCTCGGCTCTGATCGTCGCGATCGCCGAGACCGAGTCCGAAGACGGCAAGGCCATCAGCCACGCCGTCTACGACCTCGGCCAGGCCGTGGCGCACTTCTCGGTGCAGGCCCACCACGAGGGTCTCCTCGTGCACCAGATGAGCGGTTTCGACCCCGAGGCCGTCCGCGAGTTCGCCGACCTGTCGCCGCGGTTCTCCGCCATCACCGTGATCGCGGTCGGCGAGCTCGGCGACGCTTCGGGCCTCCCGGAGGGCCTCCAGCAGGGCGAGACGGCGCCGCGCGTGCGTCGCCCGATCGCCGAGACGGTCATCCTCAGCGCCTGACACAGCGCCAGACACAGCAGTCGCCCCCGACAGGGGGCACACAAGAGGGGCGGATGCCGCAGCATCCGCCCCTCTTGTCGTACCCGGTTCTATTCGTCGAGCAACTCGGCCTCGATCACGTCGTCGTCTTCGCCGGATCCCAGGTCGGGTTCGGGCTCGGGCGAGGTCGACGTGAGCACGAGGCCCGCGCCGTCGACCGCGACATCGACCCTCACCAGGTCGCCGTCGTGCACGCCGCCGGAGAGCAGCGCCGTGGCCAGCTTGTTCTGCACCTCGGTCTGGATGAGACGGCGCAGCGGGCGAGCACCGAACATCGGGTCGTATCCGCGCTCGGCGAGCCATGCCCGAGCATCGGGAGTGACCGCCAGCGTGAGTCGCCGGTCGTGCAGCCGGTCGTGCAGCTGATCGATCGACAGCTCGACGATCTGGGCCAGGTCGTCTTGGCTGAGCGCCGAGAACATCACGATGTCGTCGAGACGGTTGAGGAACTCGGGCCGGAATGCCTGGTGCACGAGAGCCATCACCTGCTCGCGCTTCTCATCGGGAGACAGCGTCGGGTCGATGAGGATCGGTGAACCGAGGTTCGAGGTCAGGATCAGGATCACGTTCGTGAAGTCGACCGTTCGCCCCTGCCCGTCGGTCAGACGACCGTCGTCGAGAACCTGCAGCAGCACGTCGAACACCTCGGGGTGCGCCTTCTCGACCTCGTCGAGCAGCACGACGCTGTACGGACGCCGCCGCACGGCCTCGGTGAGCTGCCCGCCCTGCTCGTAGCCGACGTATCCCGGAGGGGCGCCGACGAGCCGCGAGACCGAGTGCTTCTCGCCGTACTCCGACATGTCGATGCGCACCATGGCGCGCTCGTCGTCGAACAGGAAGTCGGCCAGAGCCTTCGCCAGCTCGGTCTTTCCGACGCCTGTCGGCCCGAGGAACAGGAACGATCCGGTCGGCCGACCGGGGTCACTGATGCCCGCCCGCGAACGGCGGACCGCATCGGACACGGCCTTGACGGCATCCTTCTGCCCGATGAGGCGCTTGCCGAGCTCGGATTCGAGGTGCAGCAGCCGCTCGCTCTCACCCTGCAGCAGTCGACCGACGGGGATGCCGGTCCACGCGGCGATCACGGCGGCGATGTCCTCGTCGGTGACCTGCTCGTTGACCATGCGCCCCTCTGTCGAGACCGCGGCCTCGGCCTGCTCGGCTTCGGCGATGTCGCGCTCGAGGCGCTTGATCGTCTCGTATTCGAGCTTCGAGGCACGCGTGTAGTCGGCCTCGCGCATGGCGAGGTCGCGCTGCGTGATCGCGTCGTCGAGCTGCTTCTTGAGTTCTCCGACCCGGTTCAGCCCCTGGCGCTCGCGCGCCCAGCGGGCTTCGAGCTCGGCCAGCTGCGCTTCCATGCCCACGAGCTGCTCGCGGAGGGCCGCGAGTCGTTCTTTCGAGGCGGCGTCCTTCTCGCGCTTGAGAGCGAGCTCTTCGAGCTTCATGCGGTCGACCTGGCGCTTGAGCTGGTCGATCTCGACAGGAGACGAATCGATCTCCATCTTGAGACGCGACATCGACTCGTCGATCAGGTCGATCGCCTTGTCGGGGAGCTGCCTCGCGGGCAGGTACCGGTTCGACAGTGCAGCGGCGGCGACCAGCGCGCTGTCAGCGATCGTCACCCCGTGGTGCGCCTCGTAGCGCCCCTTGAGCCCTCGCAGGATCGCGATGGTGTCTTCGACCGTGGGCTCGCCGACGTAGACCTGCTGGAAGCGCCGCTCGAGAGCCGCATCCTTCTCGATGAACTCGCGGTACTCGTTGAGGGTCGTCGCGCCGATCAGTCGCAGCTCACCCCTGGCGAGCATGGGCTTGAGCATGTTCGACGCGGCCACCGAGCCTTCACCACCGCCGGCGCCCATCAGCACGTGCAGCTCGTCGATGAAGGTGATGATCTGCCCGTCGGATTCGGTGATCTCCTTGAGCACGCTCTTCAGCCGCTCTTCGAACTGCCCGCGGTACATGGCCCCGGCGACGAGGGCCGAGATGTCGAGCGACACCAGCTCCTTGTCCTTGAGCGACTCTGCGACGTCGCCCGCGACGATGCGCTGGGCGAGGCCCTCGACGACGGCGGTCTTGCCTACGCCCGGCTCGCCGATCAGCACCGGGTTGTTCTTCGTGCGGCGCGTGAGCACCTGACTGACGCGGCGGATCTCGCTGTCGCGTCCGATCACGGGGTCGAGCTTGCCCTGGCGGGCGCGGTCGGTGAGGTTGATCCCGAACTGCTCGAGGGCGGACTGCTGGTCGTCGTCCTGCGTGCTCTGTGGGCTGGGCATGGGTTCCTCCTGGGGAGACTCCTTCTGATCACTGTCTTGTCGTCATGGTCCGCAAAGTTGAGTGGACTTGACTCAAGTTTAGCGCATACTGCGCACGGCATCCAGGATCGCTCGTGCGACCGCATGCTTAGAGCCTGACGCGGATGACACGACGGCGCCACCCCCTCCTACGATCTCGACGGCGTTGTCCCTCTTCTCGAAACCGTGATCGGCATTCGCGAGGTTGACGGCAAGCAGGTCGACGCCCTTCCGCTCCCGTTTGCGGCGAGCACGTTCCCGGCGCTCGACCGGATCCTCCGAGGTCTCGGCGGCGAAGGCGACGATCGTCTGGCCGTGCGGCGCTCGGCCCTCGGCGCGCGATGCGGCGAGCGCGGCGACCACGTCTTCGTTCTCGACCAGATCGAGGCGCGTCAGCACGCCCTGCTCCTTGGTGAGCTTGTGCTCCGACACCGTCGCGGGGCGATAGTCGGCGACGGCCGCGGCCATGATCACGATGTCGGCCGCCTGCGCCGCCTCCTTCATCGCGTCGGCGAGCTCCGCTGCGGTGCCGACCGGGACGACTCTGATGGACGGATGCCGCGCATCGGCGAGCACATCGGCCGAGATGTTCGCGGCGACCACCGTCACGTCGGCGCCGCGCGCCGCGGCATCCTCGGCGAGCGCGATGCCCTGCCGACCACTCGACCGATTGCCGAGGAAGCGCACCGGATCGATCGGCTCACGCGTGCCGCCCGCCGAGACGACGACCCGAAGCCCTTCGAGGTCGCGCGGCGCGAGCAGCGCGAGGGCCGCCTCGAGGATCTGCTCGGGCTCCGCCATGCGGCCGGGTCCGCTGTCGCCGCCGGCGAGCTCGCCGTCGGCCGGGCCGACGAGGTGCACTCCGCGCGACGTCAGCGTCGCGATGTTCGCCTGCGTGGCGGCGTTGCGCCACATCTCGGCGTGCATCGCCGGCGCGAGCAGCACCGGCGCTTCGGTGGCGAGCAGCGTGGTGCCGAGCAGGTCGTCGGCGATGCCCGCGGTGATCTTCGCGATCGAGTTGGCCGTCGCAGGGGCGACGATCACGAGTTCGGCACCCTGACCCAGCGCGACGTGCCGCACGCGGGCGACGTCATCATGCACGCTGGTCGTGACCGGATGCCGACTGAGCGCCTCCCAGGTGGGGGTGCCGACGAATCGCAACGCGTCCTCGGTCGGAACCACGGTCACATCGTGTCCCGCCTTGGTCAGCAGACGCACGAGGTGCACTGTCTTGTATGCGGCGATGCCACCCGTAACCCCGACGACGATGTTCACGCTTCGATTCTGCCCCAGCATCCGAGGCCGCGGGCCCGAGACTGCTCGACCCGCTTCTAGACTGAAACGCGTGTGCACCGTGGTGATCGATGTGGCCGGCCCCGATACCGCGCGGCTGCTCGCGGTGCGAGATGAAGACCCTCAGCGTGAGTGGGACGCCCTCGGCGAATGGTGGCCCGACGCCTACCCCGGAGTCTCGGGCATCCGCGACCGGCGGGCGGGCGGCGCCTGGCTCGCGGTGAACCCCGCCGAGCGACGACTCGCGGTGCTCCTCAACCGCGCCGACGTCGTCGACCTCGCCGCCGACGTCGCGGTGTCGCGCGGTTCGCTCGCCCTGGAGTCGGTCATGGGCCGCTCGCCGGCCGCTCCGCTGCCCATGCACGGCTTCAACCTGCTCGAGGTGCGGCCGGAGGGAACGCGCGTGCTCAGCTGGGACGGCGCCGAACTGCGGGAGACATCGCTCGCCGACGGCATCCACATGATCGCGCACGATGACCTCGACGATCTCGGCACTCCGCGCATCGCCGCCTGGCTGCCCGAGTTCCGCGCTCTCGGCGCGACCGCCGACAGCCCCGACTGGTCAGGCGCGTGGACCTCGCTGCTCGCCTCGTCCGCTCGGCTCGACCCAGAGGATGATCGGGCGATCATCCGCGACAACCGTCTGCATGGCTATCCGACGCAGTCGCTGCTGTACTGCACCGCGTCGGTCACCCCCGAGGGTGTCGACGTGGACTATCGCGCCCTCCCGAGCCCAGGACACTGGGACCACTGAGCGCAGCGCTCGTCACAGCGCCCTTCACGGGGCTCGTCAAGCGCTCGTTGCGCGCGCTCGTCACCGCGCGGCAGGGCGATCGAGCGGTCACGCCGCAGACGACTCCGATTCCTCCGCGCACGAGAAGCGCGCGCGGTAGGCCGTCGGGGTGGTTCCGAGCACCCGCGAGAAGTTCTGTCGCAGCACCGCGGCCGACCCGAAGCCGCATTCGTCAGCGATCTGCTCGAGCGACAGATCGCTGCGCTCGAGCATCCGCTGGGCGTGCAGCACGCGCTGTCGCGCAAGCCAGGCCGCAGGAGTCGCACCGTACTCAGCCTTGAACCGGCGGGCGAAGGTGCGGGGAGACATGAGAGCGCGGGCCGCGAGCTGATCGACGCCCAGGTCGTCGCGCAGATGCTCGACCGCCCAATCGGCGACGGCAGCGAGCGAGTCGTTCTGGGCGACCGGGATCGGGCGGTCGATGAACTGCGCCTGACCGCCGTCGCGCTGCGGCGGAACGACCATGCGGCGGGCGATGCGATTGGTGAGCTCGGCGCCGAGCTCGATGCGCAGCAGATGCAGGCACGCGTCGATGCCGGCCGCGGTGCCGGCGCTCGTGATGATCCGGTCATCCTGCACGAAGAGCACGTCGGGGTCGATGTCGATCTGGGGATACATCTCGGCCATCACCTCGGAGTACATCCAGTGCGTGGTCGCGCGTCGCCCGTCGAGCACACCGGCGGCACCGAGGATGAACGATCCGCTGCAGATGGTCAGCACCCAGGCCCCCCGCGCCACCGCGTCGCGCGCGACCTCGAGAAGCAGCGGATCGATCTGCGTCCAGTACTCGCGAGGCACGGGGCAGAAGATGACGAGGTCGGCCTCGTACGCGAAGGACAGGTCGTGCTCGACGTTGATCGAGAAGCCCAGCTTCGACGTCACGACGCCGGGATGCGGCGCGATGACCCGGAAGTCGAAGTTCGGCACGCCGTCGTTCGACCGGTCGAGGCCGAAAGCCTCGCAGGCGAGACCGAACTCGAACGGCGCGAATCCGTCTTGGACGATGCAGGCGACGGTCTTCATCATGGCTCTCTCCCGGCTTTGGCAGTTTTCCTACGAGGAGAGTCTATTCTGCCACTCGTGGCAGATCAAGAGTGATCGTAGCGTTTCTGCCATGATCCTCCTCATCGCACTTGTCGCCCTCGCCATCTGGGCCATCGTCGCCACCGTCATCGAACTCCGCCGCGACGGACATCGACGCGTTCCCACCAACTGGACTCGCGTCGCCGAAAGGGATGCCCTCGACCGCGCGGAGGCCGGCCACGTCTATCGGTGACCCGGGGCGAGCAATCTCCCCCATCCGACGACGCGCGCGGCTACGCTCGGGAGCATGAGCGAGCCTCAGCAGCCTCCCGCGCAGCCACACGGAACTCCCCCGCAGTTCGCGGGCTCGCACTATCCGCCGCAACCGTCGCAGCCGTCGCAACCGGCACAGCCGTCCCAGCCGCCCCAGCCGGACACCGGTCAGCCCTACGGTGGGCAGGCGTACGCGGGACATCCATACCCGACGCAGCCTTATCCTGAGCCACAGCGTGCGGCTTCCTCTGGCAGCTCAGGACTCGGTCGTCTCGCCTTCCTCCTCGCCGTGATCTCGCTCGGGATCGGACTCCTCGTCACGCTGTCGTTTCCGCTGATGTACCGGATGATGGGCGATCCATCAGCCATCGGCGCGTTCGGAGCGGTCGGCAACGGGCTCGTGCTGATCATCGCCGTCGTGGGGCTCATCCTCGGTCTGATGTCGGTGCGGCGACCAGGGCCGCAGATCCTCGCGGGCATCGCGATCGGCGTCACCGCCTCGCAGCTCGCCGGGATCGTCATCTCGTGGGTGTCGAACCTCTTCTACGCGTTTTCCTTCTGATCGTCCGGAGAATCGATGAGCGAGCAGCAGCAGAATCCAGACCGGCCGCAGAACGACGGACAGATCCCGTATCCGCCGCAGCAACCCGGCCAGCCCTATGCACAACCGGGCCAGCCGTATGCCCACCCCGGCCAGCCCTACACGCAACCCGGCCAGCCGTACGCACAACCCGGCCAGCCGTACACGCACCCCGGCCAGCCGTACACGCAACCCGGCCAGCCCTACACGCAACCCGGTCAGCCGTATGCCCGACCTGGCCATCCCGATGGAGTCGCGGAGGCGGCCTATGCTCCGGGCCAGGCGACCGCACGCCGTTCCGGAGGTCTCGGTCGCACGGCATTGGTGATCGCCGTAGGCGCCGTGGCGATCGGGCTGCTCTGGCAGCTCGTCACCCCGTTCCTGTATTCGAGCGTCGGCTTCGGCGTCGTCGACCTGCTGTCGAACCTCGTGAACCTGCTCGTGATGGCAGGCGCAGGTGTCGCCCTGGTGCTCGGAATCATCGCGCTTCGACGCCCGGCGCCTCATCTGCTCCCGGCGATCGCGATCGGCGTGGGAGGCAGCACGGTCATCGGCACGCTCGTCGCGTGGGTGTCGAACGTGTTCTACTACTTCGGGTTCTGAGTCCGAGGATCAGCCCGCGAGCACGCGCTCGTAGATCTCGATCATCGCCTCGGTGCGCGACGACTGACGGAACGACTCCGAGACTTCGCGCATCGGCTGCGGTGCGATGCCGGCGGCGATGTCGGATGCCGCGCGGCGCAGCGTCTCGACGAGACCCGCTCGTCGCTGATCCTCGGTGCCGGCGGCCCCGGGCGCGGCCCAGAGTCCGCCCCCGAGCTCTGCCGCGATGTCGGGGTCGCTGATCACCGACGGCGTGCCGAGGGTGGCCGCCTCGAACGGCGTCATGCCCTGCGTCTCGAAGCCGATCGACGTCTGCACGAGTGCGTCGGCGGCGGCGATGCGGGCGAGAGTGTCTGCGTAGCTGAGCTTGCCGGCGAAGTGCACGTTCGACAGGCCCGAGACGATCTTCTCGGCGGCGGCGCGCTGAGCGCCGCCCCCGATGATCTCGAGGTCGGCGTCGATTCCCGACTCGACGAAGGCCTCGAGGAACGGCAGCAGGCGCTTCTCGGGGCTCATGCGCCCGAGCCAGACGAAGCGGGGACGCCCGGGGGCGCGTCCCTTCGGTGCGGCGGCGAGCGTCGCCTCGCGCACGTCGTCGTCGATGCCGTTCCACACCACGTCGACGGGACTGAAGACCCCGTGCTCTTCTAGGCGGCGTGCGAAATGCGTCGAGGGTGCGGTCACGGCCGACGAGCCACTCGCGATGCCACTCAGGAAGGCCCAGCCGTCACTCCCCCGCACCTGCGCCGCCACGCCCCGCAGCGCGCGGCGGCGCCAGAGGTTGAGTGCTCGAAGCACCGGGCCGTGCAGCGGCGTGACGGCGGCGATCCCGACATCGACGCGGTTGTGCATGGTGTGGACGACGGGGATGCCGTGACGAGCGGCATACCGGTGGCCGATGAAAGCGCCCCAGAAGTCGGCCTGGACATGCACCAGATCGACCGGAGGGCGGTGCGTCATCGCGCGGTCGAGCACACGGTCGGTGGATCGGCCGGGCCAGCTCATCGAGTACTCGCGGTCGGTGGTGATCGGCACGGACGGCAGATCGACGTTCGACGAGTCGGCGACGCGTGAGGCGCGAGCCCCGTGCATCTTCGGTGCGACGACGGTCACCGTGTGGCCGGCGCGCTCGAGGAACTCCCGCTGCAGCCGCATCGACACCTGAGCTCCGCCGAGGGAGTCCAGGTGCTGATCGCCGAAGAAGACGATGTGCATGACGGGCGTCGTCACTCGGGAAGCGGCTCGTCGCGGTACAGCGCCTCGAACGTGTCGAGCGTGCGGTTGATGTCGTGGATCGCGACGCCGTCGAGCGATGCCTGCTGCATCCGCGCGTACTCGCCTGGCGATGCGGTGAGCACGTCGGTCAATCGCGCGGCGAGGGCATCCGCGTTGCCCGGCTCGAACAGGTAGCCGTTCTCACCGTCGTGCACGAGGTGCGGCAGGGCGACGGCATCCGCTGCGACGATCGGCAGCGCCGAGGCCATCGCCTCCATGGTCGCGATCGACTGCAGCTCGGCGATCGAGGCGATGGTGAACACCGAGGCGCGCGACAGCAGTGCACGCAGCTGCTCATCCGTCGTGCGGCCGTGGAAGGTGACACGGTCGGCGATGCCCAGCTGAGTTGCCAGGTTCTCGAGCTGCTTGCGCTGGTCGCCGCCGCCGACGATGTCGAACGTCGCCTCGAGCGCCGGGTCGAGCTTCGTCATCGCCTCGAGGATGACCTCGACCTGCTTCTCGGCGGTCAGGCGTCCGACGAAGATGATGCGGTTCTTGTCGCGAGGAGCGATCACCGGGGTGTACTGCGTGCGGTCGATGCCGCAGCTGACCGGGATGACGCCCGTGACTTCCACCGTGCGCTCTAGGAAGTCCGCCGCCCGACGGGTCGGTGTCGTGATGGCGCGCACCAGACCGAACGTGCGCTTCGCGTCGGCCCAGGCGAACCGCAGCACCAGATCGTCGATGAACTTCGGCATCGTGGTGTGGTCGAGGATGTTCTCGGCCATCACGTGGTTCGTGGCGATCACCGGGATGCCACGTTCGTGCGCGATGCGAGAGAGGCCGCGGCCGATCACGATGTGCGACTGGATGTGCACGATGTCGGGCTGCACGGTGTCGAAGATCTTGCGGGCATAGTGCTTGACCCGCCACGGCCACACGAACCGCAGCCAGTCGTGGGGTGCCCAGCGCACCGACGGCAGCCGGTGCAGGGTCATCGGCTCGCCCTCGATCACCTCGGTGCGCGGTGCAGCTCGGCGGTAGGCCTGGTTCGGTGCGACGACGTGCACGTCATGACCGCGCTGCACGAGTCCGGCCGCGAGACGCTCGGCGAAGCGGGCGGCGCCGTTGATGTCGGGCGCGAAGGTGTCGCAGCCGATCAGGATGCGAAGCGGACGCTGCCCGGAGTCGGGGGCGACGTCGGGAGCGCTCGTCGGATCGGAGGTAGAGGAGGACATTCTGCCTTACGGTACGGCGGTCAAAGAGCCCGATCGGGCGCTGGCCACTCTACCTGAGGGGCCTGATCGGGCCGCCGAGGCATACCGGCATCCCTCAGCCTCACCCCCTAGCGTGGAGGCATGCGACTGACTGCCGACGCCGACCCCCGGTTGTGGATCCCCGTCACCGATTCGCTCGGCTGGAAGGGGCGCCGGCATCGCAAGGCTGCGATAAGGATGCTGCTGGGGCAGGTGAACTCGGCGATCGGCGTCACCGAGCGCCCGGGTTCGCGGATCGGCGCGTGGGCGATGAGCCAGGCGGCGCCGATGCTGATGCGTCGGGCGGACGGTCGCGTGCTCGTGTGGACGTGGAAGGCTGATCCGGAGCTGGTCGTCGCGATGGCCACCGTGCAGGCGCTGACCCCTCAGGTGCGGGTCGCTCGCGCATCGATGCCGATGGACTATGACGACACCCAGTCGTTCTCGAGCCGGTGGCTGGGCACGGGAGAGAAGCTCGTGGTCGCGATGCCGCCGTCGCCCGCGTCACCGCCTTTCGCCACCTACACCTGGGACACCGGCACGCATCTGGTGACACTGACCGCGATGTGCAGCGACCGCGAACGCTTCGGCACGCTCGACGGCGCTCTCGACGACCTGGCGCGCAGCATCCGCGTCGCCGACGAGGTCGCGGGAGGCGAGTCGCCCGAGGTGCTGAGGCTCGACCCGGCGTGACGATCCGAGCGTCGCAGCCGGACGGCTGAGCCGCCACGGGCGGGTATGATCGGCGCCATATCCACGACCGAGGGGGCAACGAGATGTGGAACAGCCAGCCGATAGCGGCGACCGGAGGCACGATCGTGCCGCCGGTGCTCTACCTTCCGGTGATCGATCTTCCCGAAGACCAGGGAAGGCAGTTTGCCGTCCGCCCGCTGACCGACGGACGGACCGGGCTTCTCGCCTACACGGCGCTCGATCGCCTCGCGGCGTGCTGCGGCGAGGCGCAGCCGTGGGTCATGCTGCAGACTCCCGAACTCGGCCGCGTGAAACAGGTCCAGGCGTTCGACATCGTGGCATTCGATCTCCCCGTTCCGGCATCCCTGCGCACGGGAGGGCGACTCGCGTGACGGACATCTATGTGGATCGGGACGGCATGGCGATCCGCCTTCGAGAGGTGATCGCCCGCATCGACGAGTCCGACGCCACGCTCTCGGATCTTCCCTCCGCCCCCGACGCGGGTATCGCCACGTCGATCATCGCTCTGATCGCGTCGGCTGGAGCCGAGGCGGCCGGCGTCGCGAACGACGCCACGAGGGGGCTGTCGGCGATCACGAACGACGTCCTCGACGACATGACGGTGAAGAACGAAGAGATAGCCGACCACATCCGCGACATCGAAGAGGAGCTGGACGGGCGATGAGCATCAGTCTCCGCATCCCCGGCGATCCGACAGCCGTCCGGGCGCTCGGTGATTGGATGTCCCGCATGAGCTCCTCGCTCGTCGAGGTCGACCTCGAGCTCGCCTACGTCGCGGGCCAGAGCGAGAACTACCTGCGAGGGGAGGCGGGCAGCGCGTTCCAGCGCACCGCCACCGCCGTGCGGAACCGCTGCAGTCCCGCCATGAAGTACCTGGGTGATGCCTCACCCGTGATCCACGCCTATGCGAATCGGCTCGACCGTGGCCGCGAGGACTTCGACTCCTACCTGACTCAGGCGGCCGACCGCGGGCTCACTGTCCACGGCAAGGTCGTGATGGAGCCGACAACCGATCTCTCCGCGTGCCCGGCGCCTGACGCCGACCCTCAGCTGACCGCCGAATGGGATGCCTTCATCTCGAAGGTGACCACGTACAACGACCTCGCCACGCGCGTCGGTACGTGGTGGGGTGAGCTCGAGACGTGGTGCTCGGAGAACTTCGCCCCGCTGATCGCGTGCCTCGGGGATCTGTCGCCGCTCGACGGACTCCTCGGCGAACTCAGCGCCACGGATCCGAACAAGACAGTCGTCGACGCCGCGCTCGAAACCGCCGACGCTCGCACCGAGCGCGACCTGGCGGAGTGGCGGACCCTGGCTCAGCAGATGCAGACCGACGCCGACACGTTCACGGACCAGCTCCGATCCGGCAATCCCGCTACGCATGCAGCGGCCGAGGCCGCCAATCCGCGAGCCATCCGCGAGGGCATGGAAGAGCTGCTCGACCACGTCGAACAGGTGAGTCGGATCGGCAAGATCATCCCCATCGTCGGACCGGCCATCGAGATCGTCACGATCGGCGCCGCGATCGCAGAGGGCGAATCGGGCTCGTCCCAGATCGCCGGAGCGCTCGGAGGAGCGGCAGGCGGTGCGGCGGCCGGCGGCGCCATAGCCGCAGCAGGAGGACCTCTCGGATGGGTCATCGGCGGCGCGGTCGTCGCCACGGTCACTGTCGGGTCCGCAGCGACGTGGGCCTGGGAGGCGTGGGTGCCGGTCGATGCCCGCGAGTCGATCGACGAGTGGCTCGAGGACGGCACGCGCTTCTGGCAGCCGCCTCAGCTGGCAGGCTGAACGGATGCTGATGAAGACGATCGCCCGATCACCTCGCATCGTCGACGGTTCCCGGTCCGTACATCCGAAGGGGCACTTCCCCGTTGCAGCACTGATGCTCGTCGGCGTACTCCCGCTTCTGCCCCTGCTGCTCGCCATAGTCGACGGGCGGTCGGGATTCCGACTCGTCATGCTGTCACTCGCCGTCTGCGCCGGCACGCTGGCCGTCGCGCTCGTCGTCCGCGCGAGGTCGCTGCGGGAACGCCTCGTCCGGATCTCGACAGTCGGTCCCCTGCGTTTCACGCCGTCCGGCGGCGCGCGCGCGGTGCTCTGGCTCGTCCCGACCGTCGGCGTGCTCCCCGCCGTGGTGAATCTCCTCGTCCAGACACTCGAGCTTCCGACGATGGGCGGACGGCTTCTCGAGTGGGGTCCGTACGTGCTCGGACTCGTCTCGCTCGTCGGACTCGGACGGGAGCTCCTGTCCCTCCGCACGCCGCTCGGTCTCGTCCTCGACCGCCGCGGATTGCACGGTGTGCGCGGAGCCTCGTCGTTCGACGTCCCTTGGGAGGAGATCGGCGCCGTCGACCTCGTCGGACCGCATGGCCCGAAGCTGACGGTCTCGATCGCCGGTCGCACGCCCGCGATCATCGACGCCTATCATCTGGGGTCGGACCCGGCGGCGGTCGCAGCCGTGATCACGCTCTTCCGCGACGCCCCCGACCGTCGCCAGGCGCTGACGGACGGCATCACGGCGATGCGGGCGGTCGAGCAGAGCCTCGCACCCGGCTCAGCGACAACCTAGTGAATACAGGTAACAATGTAGTACCATCACAATCATGGAACCGCTCTTCGTCGATCGCCTCCTGCTGATCGCAGACCTCTTCCAGAGGGACATGGCCCGCGCTTTCGACGGCACCGGACTCACGACAGCCCGCGTGCACCTGCTCTGGGTTCTTCAGCACGCCGGGCCGTCGACGCAGCAGACACTGGCACAGCTCTGCGATGTCACCCCTCGCAACATCACGGGGCTCGTCGATGCTCTCGAGAAGTCGGGGCATGTCCGGCGCACCCCGCACCCGACCGATCGACGCGCCGTCCTGGTCGAGCTGACCGAGGCCGCCACCGCGACGATGGCGCGGATGCAGGACGAGCACGCGCAGCTCAACGAGACTCTGCTGTCGGCGATCGACCCCGCCGACCGCGCGGCCGTCGAGCGCGGCCTCTCGGCCGTGGCCGCACACCTCGAGCACCTCGTGACCACCACCGCCACGCCCGCTCCCGAGAGCGCGGGCGCCCCCTCCCCTCGCGGAGACGCCGCATGACCGAGCAGCTGCAGACGACCGCTCCGAGCCCGACCCCGATCGCGCGCATCCTCAGCTTCCTCCATCGCGCATGGATCGCCGAGCTGCGGGTGTACTCGAGCATCGCCCGCGCGATCGCCCGCCGCCCCGCAGTCCCGAAGGGCGGCACGGGAATCGGCTACCACCGCCCCGTGCTCACGGTGCTGTTCATCTTCATCGGCCTCTCCGCTGTAGAGATCCCGATCCTCGACCTCATCGTGCACCAGTGGCCCGCCGTGCGGATCACGCTGCTGGTGCTCGGCATCTGGGGCGTCACCTGGATGGTCGGCCTGCTGTGCGCGATGCTCATGCGGCCGCATTCGGTGGGGCCCGACGGAGTGCGGGTGCGCAGCGGACTCGAGCTCGATGTGCCGATCGGGTGGGCCGACATCGCGTCGGTCGCGATCGACCGCCGCGTCGACCAGCCCAAGCAGCCGCGCATCACGGGGTCGGAGTACGCCGAGCGGATGCAGGACGAGACCAACATCGAGATCGAGCTCGAACGCCCGGTCGCGATCCGGCTCCCTGGTCTCGCACCGAAGGGCGGAGTGCACCACGTCGACCGCATCCGGTTGTGGGCCGATGAACCTCGCGCCTTCCTCGACGCCGCCCGGCCGTTCTTGACGGCGACCTGATCAGTCCAACCCGCGATCGGCGAGCCACTGCTTCGCGACGAGCACCGGGGCCCGCACGAGCCACGCGTCCGCGATGATCTCGGCCAGCCGGTCGCGCTCGACCGCGTCGAGCTGCACCAGCAGGCCGGGGTATCCGTCGAAGTGCGGAATCGAGAACAGACCCTCGGGCTCTGCCGCCAGCAGCATCGCCTTCTCCTCGAGGCTCGCGACTCGCACGCCCAGCACCCGGCCGTCGGGCCAGACGAGCCCGAGATCTGCGAGCTGGCGCAGATCGACCTTGCTGGCGCCGCGCACCCAGGCGATCTGACCGCTCGGCAGCCGCCAGGAGGGCTCGCCCGTGTGACCACCGACGCGCTCGGTCACGCCGGGCAGCGCGAGCGCGATCTCTCGAACGTCATCGACTGTCGCCATCCGCCCATCGTCCTCCCATGAGGCAGCCCGCCACAATGGCGACCGCGGATGACGCAGGTCTCAGCGCACGATGCGCAGCGTCCGCACCTCGAACGGCCGCAGACGCAGCTCGCCGCCCACGCGCCCGTCGTCCAGCGCGTCCTCGATCAGAGAGACCTCGCGGATCTCCTGATGCTCGAAGTCGGCAGCGAGCGACCCGACCGCACGGCGCCCGAGCGCCTCGTAGAGTCGCACGATCACGTCGCCCGAGCCGTCGTCGGCGAGCTTCACACCCGAGACCACGATGCCCTCACCCTCGACGCTCACGAGCGGCGCGACCTCGTGCGCGCCGCGCACCAGGGTCGGCAGCGAGTTGAGGCGGATGCCCTCGGCGGTCGCGATCGCGGCGTCCGCACCGACCACGAAGCCGATCTCGATCTGGTGGTGGCCGTGGTCGGTGTCGGGGTCGGGGAACCGCGGCGCGCGCAGCAACGAGAGCCGCACAGTGGTCGTGACGGCCTCATCCGACACCTCGCGCGACGTGTCGTACCCGTAGATCGAGTCGTTCACGAGCGCGACGCCGAAGTCCTGCTCGCGCACCAGCACGAAGCGGTGCATCGAGGTCTCGAACTTCGCCGCCTCCCAGCTGGTGTTGGTGTGCGTCACGCGCGACTGGTAGCCGAACTGCGTCTCGGCCTCGGTGTGCGTTGCCTGCACGTCGAGCGGGAACGCGAGCTTGAGCAGCTTCTCGGTCTCGTGCCAGTCGATGTCGTTGCGGAGCAGCACGGTGCGCTGACCGGGCGCGAGGGTGATGGTCTGCTCGATCGTCGACTCGGAGAACGACCGGGTCACGACGACCGAGGCTGTGCCGTCGACGACGGATGCCGAGATCGAGTCGACCGCGGTGAGGTCGTCGACGCTGTTGCGGTAGTACTTGTCGATGTCCCACGCGTCCCACATGTTCGGGAAGTCCTGGTGCAGCTGGAACAGGTTCGCCGCGCGCCCTTCGGCCACCGCCTCGCGACCCGAGGTCTTGTCGACTGCCGAGACGACGAGCCCCTCGGAGGAGATCAGCACGGAGACGAGCTCGTTCTCGAGGCGCCACCCGCCGTCTTCGCCGGAGAGCATGACGGATGCCGGGGCAGGCGCCTCGACGAAGCCAGCCCCGAGCGCGCGTCCACCGCCACCGACCGACGTCGGGACGAACCGCAGCTCGCGATCCCCCTCGCCCGCGAGCGAACGCCGAGCGGCATCGGAGATGTCCCGGGCATCCGACAGCACGTTCGTGAGGACCTCGACGGCCTCGCGGTGCACCCACGCGATCGACGTGCCCGGCAGGATGTCGTGGAACTCGTGCAGCAGCACGGTCTCCCACAGCCGATCGAACTCGGCCTGCGGGTATGCGGCGCCGGTGCGCACGGCATCCGTCGCCGCCCACAGCTCGGCCTCGACCAGCGCGTGCTCGGCCCAGCGGTGCAGCGCCTTCGTGGCGTGCTGACTGGTGAGGGTACCGCGGTGCAGCTCGAGGTAGAGCTCGCCGACCCAGACGGCCGGGTTCGGCAGCTCGGCGCGGGCGGCGTCGAAGAAGGTGTCCGGGTGCTCCCACACGACCCGCGCGCTGCCCTCGAGGTTCTCGAGGCGCTTCGCCTTGCCGGTCATCTCACGCGTGGTGCCTCCACCGCCGTCGCCCCAGCCCACCGGGGCGATCGACCGCGATGTCACGCGGTTCTCCTTGAACTGACGCGAGGCCTTGGCGACCTCCATGCCGCTGAGCTGGGAGTTGTAGGTGTCCATCGAGGGGAAGTGCGTGAAGACCTGCGATCCGTCGATGCCCTCCCAGAGGAAGGAGTGGTGCGGGAACACGTTCTGCTGATTCCACGAGATCTTCTGCGTGAAGAACCACTCGAACCCGGCACGGCGCATGAGCTGCGGCAGAGCAGGCGAGTAGCCGAAGCTGTCGGGAAGCCAGACGCCCTTCGAACGGATGCCGAACTCCCGCTCGAAGAAGCGCTGTCCGTACGAGAACTGGCGCACGAGCGATTCACCCGTCGGCATCACGGTGTCGGATTCGACCCACATTCCGCCGAGCGGCAGGAAGCGCCCCTCGGCGACGGCGGCCTTGACCCTGGCGTACACCTCGGGCCGGTGCTCCTTGAGCCACGCGTACTGCTGCGCGCTCGACATGCCGTAGAGGAAGTCCGGCTGTTCGTCGATGAGCGTCGTCATCGACGAGGTGGTGCGGGCCACCTTGCGGATCGTCTCGCGCACCGGCCACAGCCAGGCGGAGTCGATGTGCGCGTGGCCGATCGCCGAGATGCGGTGCGCGCTGGCCTCGGCGGGCGCTGCGAGCACGTCTGCCAGGCGAGCGCGGGCGTCGGGTGCGGTCTGCACGATGCGCTGCAGATCGAGCACATCGAGGGCGTCGTCCATGGCCTGCAGGATCTGCATGCGTCTCGGCGACGTCGCCGGCAGCTCGGCCTGCAGCTCGAACAGCACCTCGAGGTCGAGGGACAGCTCGAAGACCTCCTGCTCGAAGACGGCGAGGTCGATGCGGCGGGTGCGATAGAGCGGCTCTCGGGACGACGTCCGGATGTCGCCCTCCTGCGTCGGCAGGAAGGGGTGGTAGTCGAGCAGCACCGGGTTGGCGGCCGCCTCGAGATACAGCTCGACGGGCTCGTCGCCGTGAGCGTCCTCGGTGATGGGCAGCCACTGGTTGCGCGGGTTGATGCTCTTGACCGGACTGCCGTCGGGCCGGTAGACGAGCGCCTCGCACTGGAAGCCGGGCATGTTGATGTCGAATCCGAGGTCGATGACGGCCTCGACCCGGCGGCCGGCCCATTCGGCGGGCACGCGACCGGTGATCTTGAACCAGGTCGTCGACCAGGCGGGGCCCCACATGCTCGGCACGGAGGCCGGGGCGAAGTCGAGAGCGAGCCCGTCCGCGGGGCTGATCGGCTCACCCGGGAGCTGGTTCACCTCGATCGTGAGGGGCACGGATGCGGAGTGGACGGCCGGGCGGATGCGCTCGTCGAGCACCCGCTTGACGCGGCCGACGGTGAGCGAGGTGTCGTCATGCATGGTGTGATTCTCCGGGCTCGACGGTGAGAGGGGACCTGACTCGCGCCCGGGAGTCGGGCGGTTGCCGACAATGCTATCGGATTTACTAAAGCGATCTAGTAAACCCGCCCGGAATCACGCTCGGCGGCTTCCGAGCGGCTAAACCGATCAAGTAGTGTGAGGCGCATGACCTCGGGCAAACGCGTCACCATCGCGGACATCGCGCGCATGGCCGGAGTCTCGCCCGGAGCCGTGTCGTTCGCGCTCAACGGACGCCCCGGCGTGAGCGACGAGACCCGTCAGCGCATCCTCGCGATCGTCGAGGAGAACCACTGGCAGCCCAGCTCCGCGGCGCGCGCCCTGGTCGGCGCCCGCGCCAACACGGTCGGCTTCGCACTCGCGCGTCCCGCCCGTTCGCTCGGATCCGAGGCGTTCTTCACCGACCTCATCGCCGGCATCGAGTCGCGGCTCTCCGAGAGCAAGGTCAGTCTGCAGCTGCGCCTGGTCACCGACATCGCCGAGGAGATGGAGGTGCATCGGCAGTGGCGGTCGTCGAACCAGGTCGACGGCATCATCCTCATCGACCCTCGCGACGACGACCCTCGCAGTGACCGGATCGCGGCGCTCGACGCCCGCGCGGTGATGATCGGCTCGAAGCCCTCCCCCGAGGGAGCAGTGCCGAGCGTCTGGATCGCCGACGACGAGGTGGCCGAGACGCTCTTCTCCTACCTCGCTGCCCTGGGGCACACGCGCATCGCCTACGTCGCCGGCCCCGCCGAGCTCGAGCACACCCGTCTGCGCGCTGAGGTGCTGCACGCCATGGCATCCGACGGCATCGCGGGCGAGGTGATCACGACCGACTTCTCCCCCGCCAGGGCCTCCGCCGTCACACGCTCCCAGCTCTCGGGCCGCCTGCGCCCGACGGCGATCGTCTACGACAACGACGTGATGGCGGTGGCCGGCCTCAGGGTCGCCCAGGAGATGGGCCGCGCCGTTCCGCGCGACGTCTCGATCGCATCCTTCGACGACTCGGTGATCGCCGGTCTGATCAACCCGTCGATCACCGCGATGACCCGTGACACGTTCGAGCTCGGCGAGCAGGCCGCGACACTGCTGCTGCAGCAGATCGTCGCCGGCCTCAACCTGCCCAGCGCTCAGGGCCCGACGCCGACCCTCACCGCCCGCGAGAGCACGGCTCCGCCGGCGGCAGCATCCTGACGACGGCCCTCCGGCGTCTCGCGATGTCGTCGTCAGCCGTCGACGACGGTGTTGACGGAGCCGTAGGGGTCGACCTCGCTCGTCGACAGATCAGGACGGATGAGACGACGGATGCCGCGCGCGGCGAGCGCCGCGTCGTCGAGAGCCGTCTGCGACGTCACGAAGGCAGGGTCGAGGCCGGCGTCGCAGGCATCCACCCAGGCCTGGAAGACCGCACCACCCGGGCTGAGAGCCGCGCGACTCACGGGCGCCTCGCGCTCGTCGACCTCGACCACGATCGCCGTCTCGCGGGCGGGCACCGCGCGGCGCTCGCGCAGTTCGGGGATGAGCTCGGCGAACCGGCGGCCGAGGGGCTTGGCCGCACCGCTCTGATCGATCAGGCCGAGCGAGTACTCGAGCTCGGGGAAGTCGCCGAGCTCGCGGCTCACATCGTGCGAGCACCACCAGGTCACGCCCCAGAGGTTCTCCGTTCGCACCGCCGACCGCAGCGTCGCCTCGAGGAAGCCGGGCATCTCGCTCTCGTCGAGGCAGTTCGACGGGGCGCCCACCTCCTGCAGCCAGACCGGTCGCTCGCGATCGGTGGCGAAGGCGCGGGACAGCTCGATGAGGTACTCGGCGTGGCGGTCGGCGGCGACCGACCTGCCGCCGTAGCGCTGAGCCGTGCCGTTGAAGATCCAGGAGTGGATCGTGGTCATCTCGCCCAGGCGCGACGCATGCGCGGGGGTGAAGCCGTGCCCGTCCATGTACCAGACCGCGTCGTACTCGCTGTGGACGTGCGAGAGACCGGGTGCCGCTCCTTCGGCGGCAGCGAGCAGCGACTCGATCCAGTGCCCCGCTTCGTCGGTCGTGACCGGCCAGGGCGACGGATGCGTGTGCGCCGAGAACTGGTTCGTCTCGTTGCCGAGGGTCAGCCCGAGGAAGTTGGGGGCGTCGCGCAGCGCGCCGGCGAGCGTCTGCACGAGGTCGACCTGCCCGCTGAGCGCGGTCGGGTCGGTGAACATGTTGCGGTCGTGCCAGGTGTAGAGCCAGGAGGGCACGAAGTCGAAGCTCGACAGGTGCCCCTGGATCACGTCGACGCTCGCGTCGAGGTCGAACTCGGCAGCGATGTCGACCATGGCGCGGACATCGTCGATCGCCTTCGTGCGGATGAGCGTGCGGTTCGGCTGCAGCACCGTCCACAGCGGGAAGACCCTCACGTGGTCGAGTCCGAGCTCTGCGAGAGCCGCGAAGTCGCGCCGCACGGCATCGGGGGTGAAGTCCAGCCAGGAGTGCATCCAGTCCTTCGACGGCGTGTAGTTCGCCCCGAATCTCAGGCGAGCATCGAGAGCGCGGCGCTGCGTCATGTGTCCGGACCTTTCCGACAGAGCCCTCCGGCGAGGACATTTCGCACCACTATAACGCTTGAGCGCGAGGCCGCCACCCGGAATTCCGCTATCTGCATGCACGCGGAGCGTCGAGACCTTGACAGAGACCGCGACGGATGGTTTCATCTGCTAAAGCGTTGTAGTCCGCCGGACGGACACCGCCAATCGCCCGCCTCGAGGAAGAAGCACGATGAAAGTTCCCGCACGCATTGTCGCTCTGGCAACATTCACGATCGGCGCCATGGCGCTCGCCGGCTGCACCGGCGGCGGCGCCACATCGGGTGCCGCCGGTCCGATCGACACCTCCGGTGAGCTGAGCGGAACCATCCAGTTCCAGACCTGGTCGCTGAAGAACGAGAAGTTCACCCCCTACTTCGAAGACCTGATCGACGCGTTCGAGAAGGAGCACCCGGATGTCACGGTCGAGTGGCTCGACCAGCCGGGCGACGGCTACCAGGAGAAGATCCTGAGCCAGGCGAACGCCGACACCCTCCCGGACGTGCTGAACCTGCCGCCGGACATCGCGTACCCCCTCGTCGCCGCCGGCAAGCTCGTCGACCTCGAGACGGCGGACCCCGACCTGAAGTCCGGGTACAACGCCGGCGCATGGGATGCGTACAGCCAGTACCCCGGCGTCGAAGGCACCTACGGTCTGCCCTGGTACCTCTCGAGTGACGCCTCGTGGTGGAACCTCGCGCAGCTCGCCCCCTACGGCGTCACGGAGGAGAACCTCCCCACGACGGTCGACGAGCTGCTCACCCTCGCGAAGGACGTGGCCACCGAGTCCGGCGGCAAGGTGCAGCTGCTGTCGTCGATCCCCGCTCTCGACACCTTCACCTCCGCCGGTATGGAGGTCATCAACGACGAGGGCGAGTTCGACTTCAACACCGAAGAGGCCGCCGCGATCATCGAGAAGTACGCCGACGCGTACGCGGCCGGGGCGATGCCCGCCGAGGCTCTGACCGGCGACTACGGCGGAAACGCCGAGGCCTACATCCAGGAGAAGGTCGCCTTCACCACCGGCGGCACCGGCTTCACGACCGACCTCGCCAAGGACGCCCCCGCGCTGCTGGAGAACACCGTCGCCACGCAGCGTCTCGGCATCCCTCCGCTCTATGTGCAGGGACTGAACGTCTCGGCCGACTCCGACAACAAGGAGGCTGCACTCGCGTTCGCCGAGTTCGCGACGAACGAGGAGAACCAGGTCGCCTTCTCGTCCCTCGCCGTGGGCACGGCGCCCGGCACGTCGTCGGGTGGTGACGCCGTGGTGGAGAACATCTCGTCGTCGATCACCGACGAGAAGCAGCTGTCGGCGATCGACACCGTGTTCACCGCGATGGAGGATGCCAAGGCCATCCCGTTCCAGTGGACATCCGACATGGCTACGTACATGACTCAGCAGATCGCGCTCGCCGTCAACGGCGAAGCCGACGCGCAGGAGCAGCTCGACAAGATCGTCGAGTACGCCAACGCGAACCGCGTGGACCAGTAAGCCATGAGCACGGACACCAGCATCCGGAGCCGGAGGAAGAGCATCACGTCCCACCGGTGGTTCACCCCGTGGCTGCTCCTCGGCCCCGCCGTCATCTGGGTGCTGGTGTTCGCGCTCTGGCCGTTCCTCAACACCGTCTTCCTGAGCTTCACCGACGCCCGCCCCCTGCGAACCCCCGAGTTCGTCGGCGGGGCGAACTACGAGCGGATGTTCGGCGACGAGATGTTCTGGAACGCCCTCACCACCTGCATCATCTACGTGGTCGTCTGCGTGCCGCTGCTCACGATCCTCCCGTTGCTTCTCGCTCTGCTCGTGCAGAAGAAGCTGCCGGGTATCGCGTTCTTCCGCACCACCTTCTACTTCCCCGTCATCGCCTCGGTGGTCGTGGTCGCGCTCATCTGGACCTGGCTGTTCGACAGTCGCGGCATCATCAACCAGACGCTCGAGTTCCTCGGCCTGGTCGACAAGCCGATGGCGTTCCTCGTCGACCGCTGGCTGCTGCTCGGCTGCGCGATCCTGCTGACGGTGTGGAAGGGCCTCGGCTACTACATGGTCGTCTACCTCGCCGCCCTCGGCAACGTCGGCAAGGAGCTGCATGAAGCGGCGATGCTCGACGGAGCAGGGTCGTTCCGCCGTTTCCTCTCGGTGACGATCCCCTCGGTTCGCGGTGCCATGCTCCTGATCGCGGTGCTCATAGCGGTCTCGGCGATGAGGGTGTTCGCCGAGCTGGACGTGCTCTCGAAGAGCACCGGCGGGCCGGGCGGCTACGACATGTCGCTGGTCATGCTGATCCGTCAGGTCGGCTCCGGTCTCAACGGCAACATCGGCTATGCCTCGGCGATCAGCGTCGCCCTGTTCCTCCTCACCCTGATCCCGCTCGCCGCGATCGCCATCATGAATCGCGAGAAGAAGGCGAAGGTCCCCGCATGAGCACGCTCACCCCGCCGCGCGTCGACGACGACCGGCGTCCCGACGATCAGACCGCCGCGACCACACGCGAACGCATCTTCCGCCGCCGCGGCTCAGGCGACTTCAGCAAGCCGACGCTCGGCGGGCTGATCGGCCGCTACGCTCTGCTGCTGTTCGTGCTGGTGATCGTCATCGGCCCGTTCCTGTGGCAGCTCTCGACCTCGTTCAAGGGCCCGCAGGAGAACATCTACTCCTTCCCGCCGAACCTCATCCCCCGCGAGCCGACGCTGCAGAACTACGCCACCGTCGCCGAGATCGTCCCGGTCTATCTCTACGCCTGGCACTCCCTGCTCGTCTCGGTCGGCACGGTGCTCAGCAACGTGATCCTCGCCACGTTCGCGGGCTACGCCCTCGGCTGCATGCGCTTCCGCGGCAAGTGGATCGTCATGGCCATCCTGCTGTCGACCCTGCTCTTCCCCGGCGAGGTCACCGTGACGAGCAACTTCCTCACGATCCGCGCGCTCGGCCTCGCCGACACCCTGTGGGGCGTGTTCCTGCCCGGCGCGATCAGCGCCATGAACGTGCTGCTCGTCGCCACCGCGTGCCGGATGATTCCCCAGGACGTGCTGGATGCCGCGACCGTCGACGGCGCCACGACCTGGCAGCGCATCCGCCATATCGTGTGGCCCAACATCCGGGGCATGGTCTCGGTCGTCGCCGTCTTCGCCTTCATCGGCGCGTGGGACGACTACCTCTGGCCCCTCATCGTGCTCTCCGACCCGTCGAAGTACACGCTGACCGTCGGCATGGCCTATCTGAACAGCAGCTTCTCCGTCGATCCGCGTCTGATCGCGGCGGGCACCATGATCGCGCTCGTGCCGATCGTGATCATGTTCTCGTTCACGCAGCGGTTCTTCTTCAAGGGCGTGCAGGAGGGCGCGGTCAAGGGGTGAGCACCGTGCACCTCATGCCCGCCGACGGGCCGGTCGATCCACCGTCATCTCGTCCTCGGGCGGGCGTGATCCCCGGGCAGGTCTTCGCCTTCTCGTTCGACCCCGCGGCGGGTGAGCAGCGGATCGACGTGCCTGGACTCGCAGACATCCCCGTCACGTCCGACACCGTGCTGCACTGGGCGTTCTACTCCGACGGCGCCGACGCGACCCTCGCCCCGCATGCGGCGCTCGCGGTGACCGTCGATGCGCGGCGTGCCGACGGCGCGAGGCTGAGTGACATCGCCGCCGTGCGCGACCGCTACGACTTCCCGCTCACCGCCGATGCGCAGTTCGGGGCCCGCTGGAGTCTGCCGGAGCAGTGGAACGCCGACACGGTGTCTCTCGCCCCGCTGCGTTCGGGTTCTGTGCCGCACACCTCGGTCGCCGTCGAACTCGTCCTGGGCACAGGATCCCTGGCGACCGACGCGGATCTCCCCTCGAGCGTCAGCGGCTTCGTGCAGTGCGTCGTCGAGGAGATGCCGCAGCAGCCCGCGGCGGCGGACCTTCCTCCCGTCGAACGCGTGGACACCCGTCGAGGCACGCACTCCGGACCGCGCTTCTCGCGCGGCAACACGATCCCCGCGGTCGCCGTTCCGCACGGCTTCACGTTCGTCACTCCGGCGACCGATGCCTCGGACACCCGTTGGCCGTACCGCCCCAGCATCCACGACGACCCGCCGGGGCGACGCCTCGAAGCGCTGCAGTTCTCCCATCAGCCCAGTCCATGGATCGGCGACCGCTCGGTGCTCCAGCTCATGCCGTTCGACGGACGCCCGATGTCTGACCGTGGGGAGCGGCGACGCT
The DNA here is from genome assembly GCF_059803615.1 of Microbacterium sp. SWDP-B6. NCBI lineage: Bacteria > Bacillati > Actinomycetota > Actinomycetes > Micrococcales > Microbacteriaceae > Microbacterium > Microbacterium sp. SWDP-B6. The sequence continues at coordinate 213,509 of NZ_JAPFGV010000003.1, forward strand.
GGATCACCCCCGGGTCCGAGCGCGCCCGCCCGCACGAGTACGCGGTCGACCTCGGCGGACTGCGCGCAGAGATGACCGCGACCTCGCACGCCGCCGCCTTCCGGGTGCGCGGCGCCGAGGCCGACGCCATCGTCGGGTTCGTGATCGATCAGCCGACCGACGAGGGACGCCTGACCTGGACGGAGGACGGCGGCTTCGAAGGGTGGACGCCCGAGGGCACCGAGGACTGGGGCAACGCTCCGCGCTGCTACTTCGCGGGCGTGGTGCTGCGCAGCGAGGGTGACGACGCGTCGGGCCCGCGCGGCGCGCTCGACGACGCCGAGCGGGTGCACGTCGCCGGCTATGTCGGCGGGCGCGGTTCGCTCGAGGTGCGCGTGGCGGTGTCGTTCGTGTCTATCGAGCAGGCCAGACGCAGCCTCGACCTCGAAGCGCCGGCCGAGGTGACCTACGACGAGGTGCGGGCGGCATCCGCAGCATCCTGGAACCGCGTGCTGGGTCGCGTGACCATCCCGCCCCTCCCCGAGGCGGAGGCTCCGTATCGCCGACTGGCGCACGACGAGCATGTGAGCCGGATCGCCGCGGCCCTGCACCGGATGCATCTGTATCCGAACACCGCCGCCGAGAACGCGGGAACCGCCGATGCCCCCATCCCTCGATTCGCCGACGTCTTCGCGGCGCGAGAGCCGTTCGGCGAACGCACCACCAGCGCCCCGATCGTCGACGGCGAGCTGGTGGTGAACAACGGCTACTGGGACACCTACCGCACCGAATGGCCGGCACTCGCGCTGCTCGACCCTGCCGTGACGGGCAGGCTGCTCGACGGACAGCTCGAGCAGTATCGCCGTGGAGGCTGGATGACCCGGTGGAGCGCCCCGGGATACGTCGACAGCATGGTGGGAACGTCGAGCGACCAGATCTTCGCCGACGCCGCCCGGTGGGGAGTGGAGTTCGACCGTGCGGAGGCGTTCGAGAGCGGCTGGCGCAACGCCTGCGAGCCGGGGCCCGATGCGCTGCGCGGTCGCAAGGGCATCGCCCGCGGGCGCTTCACCGGATTCATCTCGTCCGACGTGCCGGAGGGCATGAGCTGGACCATCGAGAACGCCGTGAGCGATGCCGCACTCGGCCGGTTCGCCGCGCAGCTCGCCGCCGATGCGGAGTCCGCACAGGATGCCGCGCGCTACCGCTCTTTCGCCCGGTACTTCGCGAACCGGGCGCTGTCGTACCGCACCCTGTTCGATGCGGACTCCGGCTTCCTCCGCGGCAAGGACTCCGCGGGCGGCTTCGCGCCGGCCTTCGACCCGCGGACCTGGGGCGGCGACAATGTCGAGACGAACGCCTGGGGCATGTCGGTCGGCGCCGTGCACGACGGAGTCGGACTCGCGACGCTGCATGGCGGCCGCGACGCCTTCGGCCAGCATCTCGACGACCTCTTCGCGGAGCCCGAGACAGCCGACGAGCGCTTCGGCGGAGCATACGGCGCGGTCATCCACGAGCAGCGCGAGGCGCGGGCGCTGCGCTCCGGCATGTGCGCGATCTCGAATCAGCCCGCCCACCACATCCCCTTCATGTACGCGTTCAGTGACCGGCCATGGCGCACCGCGGGGATCGTGAACGAGCTCGCCGCCCGCCTCTTCGCGGGCGCCCACATCGGTCAGGGCTTCCCCGGCGACGAGGACAACGGCGAGATGAGCGCGTGGTGGCTGTGGGCGGCTCTCGGGCTCTACCCGCTCGAGCTCGCGTCGGGAGTGCTGCGGATCGGGTATCCCCTCTTCGACGACATCCGCGTCGATCGCGCCGACGGCTCCTCGCTGCGCATCCGCTCTCACCGCAGCGAGCCGGCCGCCCACGTGCTGCAGAGCGCGCGACTGGACGGGGTCGATCTCGATCGCGCCGAGCTCCCCATCGCCGCGCTGGCCGGTGACGCCGACCTCGAACTGGTCTTCGTCACCGATCCTTCGGATGCCCTCGAGACGGGCGAGCACGCACCGGCAGCCCACTCGACCTGGTGTCGCGATCTGACGGCCGAGCGAGCCGATGTGATCGCAGCGGCATCCGTCGTCGATGCCCGGCGCCTCTTCGACGACGGCGCGCATGGCGGTTCGAGCGGCGTCGCCCTGGCCGCCGGCGAATGGGCGGGATGCCGCTTCGCCGAGCCCCGCGCCGTGAGCGACCTCACCGTGACGATGGTCGCTGCAGCCCCATCGTCGCGCCTGCAGTGGGAGGTCATCGATGAGGACGGGAACTGGACCGCGGCACCGACCACGCACGACGCGGAGCTGGCCGCAGACCGCACCACCCCGTTCGAGCTGGCGGCACCGGTCGTGACCCCGGCGATCCGCGTGCGGGCGGAGGCCGGGGTCACGATCCGTCAGATCGAGGTCTTCGACCTCGGGTGATCGCTTCGATCTCAGGTGATCACTTCGACAGGATGAACGACACCTCGGTGGTGTTCCCGGCGACGTCGACGACCTGTAGCGTGTTCGCGCCAGTGACCGCTCCGAAGGCACCCGACTTCACGAAGTTCAGGTCGCTCCACTCGTTGTCTGTGAGATCCTTCTCGACGCCGTTGACGTAGAGCCTGTCGATCTTGCCCTCGTCGTACAGCGTGAAGCTGACCCGCTGATAGCCGGCCGCCGCATCGCCCTTCGTGAACCGCGCGCCCTCCTTGACCGTGACGGTCGGGGGCGTCGTGTCGCGGGGCGCCGCCCGATACTCGGTCGCCTCGCCCTTCAGCGCCTCGGTGATGCCCGAGAGATACGCCGACTGGTCGGTCGCGGTGAGGTTGTAGGCGACATAGACGCCGTAGCCGTCGGCGACAGTGCGGGTCGCGAAGTCCGCGGCGGTGGCTGCGCTCGTGTTCGCCAGGTCGATGGCCGCAGCCCCGAGCAGACCGCGGTCCTCGAGGCCGGGGACGACGGGCGCATCGTAGGTCGGGTAGTAGGGGTTCCAGGCGTAGTCGAGCACGCTCGCTGCATCGAACAGCGTGAAGTCGGTCGTCGTATAGGTCGGGCCGATCGCGTACAGGCTGATGATCTTGTCGGGGCCGAGGCGGTCGCGCAGCGCGGTGGCCAGCCATCCGAACGACTCCGCATTGGGCTGCGGCGTGCCATTGGCGCCGTAGTTCGTCCACTCGTCGTCGAAGTCGATGCCGTCGAGCCCATAGGTCGTCACGGCGTCGGCGAGCTGAGCGGCGAACGCATCGGCCTGCGCGAACGAGGTGAAGTTCGCGAAGCCGGCACCCTGGTGGTTGCCGAGCACCGAGAGCAGCACCTTGGTGCCCTTCGCCTGCACAGGACGGATCTGCGTCTCGGCATCGTCGAGCGTCTCGGTGACCCGCTCGTTGAAGTGCAGGTATGCCTTCTCACCGTCGTAGTTGATGTTCGCAGCGAAGATCATCGCCATGTCGATGGCTGCATCGTCGGACTCGGCGAGCGTGTAGTCGGCGACGTTGGCTAAATCGTTCGAGTTCACCTCGACATAGACGGCGAGCTTCGGGTCGGCCGGCTCAGCACTCTCGGCGGCAGCCCCCAGCGAACCGGTGAGAATGCCTGCAGCAGCGGTCGCGAGCACCCCCAGCCCGGCGATGCTCTTTCGCAATCGGTGATTCCTGACGTTCTGACTCATGACGGATCGTCTCCTTCGGCGTCGTTGTCGAATCCGGCCGCACCGTCGCGACCTGCGGCCGACTATAGCGCTTAAGTACGCCACGCGGAAGAAGTCCGGCCCGACAGCCAGGAGGGGGGGGATGCCGCAGCATCCGCCCCCTCCCCCGGCCGCCCTCCGGAGCTCACCCTCACCCAGCGGTCAGATCGTCACGTCTCCGACCAGGTTGACCTTGATGCCCATGCCCGCGAACATCGCAGCCTTGGCGACCAGCGCCTTGTCGGCCGTCTCGGCATCCGGCGCATAGACGAGCTGAGCGTGGTTGGCCTTGTGCCGCGCCATGAACTGATCGCGCGAGATGCCGTGCAGCACCACGTGCGCGATCGGCCACTCGGGGTTCGTCGCATCCTTGCGGCGCTGGGTCTCCTCCGCCGGGAGCTCGACGACGGAGGCGCGGAAGATGTCGGCCTGCAGGATGCCGTCGGCGATGAACACGCGCGACAGCACGATCTCGCCGGGCTTCGAGACGCCGTTGATCGTCGCGCCGCCCGCCGGGAAGAACACGTGGCCCTGACGCCATCCTTCGGCGTTCTGCCAGCCGCCGAGGTGCGACGCGGGCACCGACCCCGAGATCTCGTAGACCCAGACGAACTGGCCGTCGTGATCTTCGCCCCAGCGCACGTCGTGCAGGGTGTTGTCGGGCACGAGTCCCATCGCGCGCCACACCCGATCGGTGACCAGCGCGTCGACCGCGACGCCCTCGTCGGCCTCGTTGAAGTGCGGGAACGCACGGCCCTCGTGCAGCACGCGCGAGCCGTCACGGGAGGTGACGGGCGGGCGCTCGGTCGAGTTCAGGATCCCCTCGGCCAGATCCGATGCCGGGACCAGGTCCTTCAGGCCCTGCTGATACTGGATGCCGACCGCGTCGAGGCCGAAGTCGTCGGCGATGCGGAGCGCGGCGATGTACATCTTCAGTTGCCACTGGACCTGCTCGCGGGTCAGCTCGGTCTCGGCGTCCTCGCCGTACCGGAACGTCATGCCCGCGTCGATCAGCCAATCGTAGGCGGCATCCGCCTCGTCGTCGCCCACCTCGAGCATCTCGGCATACAGAGCCGACTGCGAGAGGCGCTCTTTGTAGATGCCGGTCTTGTTGAGCAGCTCGTCGTCGAAGATCGCGTTGTACATGCCCATGCAGCCCTCGTCGAAGACGCCGATGATGGCCTTCTCGGCGCGAAGCTCGGCGGCCAGCGCCTCGCCCAGCAGCTTCTCGGGGCTGTCGGGAAGTTCGGGCAGCGGGCGCACGTGCGACGCGTCGTGCGTGATCGAGCCGGTCTCGGTCCACTCCTCGATCCCGGCCCGGAACCAGTCGTCGGTGAAGTCGACCGACCAGATCGTGGCGTAGGGCTTGTCCATCTTGGTGAGGCCGGCGTTCAGGCCGAGGAGCCCGACGAGGCCGGGCCAGTCACCCGCGAAGTTCGCGACGGTGAGGATCGGACCCTCATGCGTGCGCAGACCTGCGAGCACGTGGTGCGAGTACTGCCACACCGCCTCGGCGACGATCAGCGGGGCATCCGTCGGAATGTTCTTGAAGACCTCGAGACCCATGCGCTGGCTCGAGATGAAGCCGTGGCCGGCCGCAGGGTCGACGTCGTTGGCGCGGATGACAGTCCACCCCAGGTCGTTGAAGACGCCGGTCACGCCTGCTTCGAGCTCGACCTGCACGGGCCAGCCGCCGGTGTTGGCGGCTTCGCGCAGGTCGCCCGAGGCGATCAGGTACGCGGTCTTCGGCGCGGACGCCGGTCGGGATGCCGGTGCCGGCAGGGTGTAGGTCATGACTCGCGTCCTCCTTGATCGCACGTGTTCTGCCACTGTATGTGAAATCGGTTTCAGACCGCAACCGGCCATCCGTTCTGCACCGTCGCCAACATCGCCGACTTGTGCACACCGAGTGTGAACTCCGGCATACAGCGCGGGACCCCGGTGACATCCTGAGTTCCGCGCCGAACAATGGAGGTATGGACTTGAGCGATCCGCAGGCCTGGACGATGATCGGCATCTTCGCGAGCGCGATGCTCGGCGGCATGACCCTGATGACGACACAGTTCAGCCGGGTGCTTCGCGCCGAGATCGGGGGCCTTCGCGGCGAGCTCGGCGGCGAGATCGTCGGCCTTCGCAGCGAGCTCGGCGGCGAGATCGGAGGGCTTCGCGGCGAGTTGCGCGGCGAGATCGACGTGCTGCGCACTGAGATGCGAGCCGGTTTCGAGGTGATGAACGTGCGGCTCGACTCCCTCGACACCCGACTCACTCGTGTCGAGGGCAAAGTCGACGACCTCGACACCGAGCTCACGCACCTCGCGACCCGGTTCTGGCGGTCTCAGTGAGGGACCGCGGGTGCTGTCAGCCCCTGGCCGTGGCGACGGCGCTGGCCGGCTGGATCTCGTTGCGCAGCACCACCGTGCGCGACGGCTGATCATCGCCGCCGATGCGCTCCAGCAGCATCCGCGCCGCCGTCACTCCCATGTGACGTGCGGGCAGCCGCACGACCGTCACGGCTGTGGGCGAGAGCGTCGTGAAGGGCAGCGAACCGATCACCGCCACGCCGACCTGCGGCGGGGTCAGGCCCTGCTCGGACAGCACCTGGATCGCTCCGACGCCGATGAGGTTGTTGCCGGCCACCACGGCATCAGGCGGCTCGGGGAGTGCGAGCAGCTGCTCCATCGCCTCTCGCCCGCCGTCGACGCGGAACGTGGTGAACCGCTCGAGGTCGTCGAGGTCGAGATCCGGATGCGCTGCGCTCAGCGCCTGTCGCCAGCCCGCGGCCCGTTCGGCCGCCGTGTCGATGTGCTCGGGACCGCCGATGTAGGCGATGCGCCGGTATCCGGCATCGATGAGGTCTTTCGCGGCCGAGGCGCCGGCCGCCCGGTTCGCCATGACGACGCCGTCGATGTCGTAGGTCGTGCTGCGGTCGACGGCGACGACCGGCCGCCCCGTCGCGAGGATGCCGCCGAGGTCGGAGCGCTCGTCGGCGGTCGCGATGATCACGCCGGACATGTGCTCAGAGATCGCGATCTGCAGATAGGTCGCCTCCTTCTCGAGCTGCGAGTCGGAGTTGCAGAGCACGACCGAGTACCCGGCCTCCGAGGCGACGTCTTCGACGCCTCGGGCCATCTCGGTGAAGTACGGGTTCTCGATGTCGGGGATCACGAGGCCGATGACCTCGGAGCTCTGCCGCCGCAGGGTGCGAGCGGTGCGGTTGGGGGTGAAGCGCAGCTGTTCGGCGGCTCGACGCACCGCCTCGACCTTCGACGCCGAGACGCTGGTGCCGTTGAACACGCGCGAGACGGTGGCCGGCGAGACCTGCGCGAGTCGAGCGACGTCGTAGATCGTGACCATCGGCACACTGTAACCGATTTCAATCGCGTCGGGGAGCTCGCGATCGGGCGCACGAGGTCCGACGGTCAGTCGGCGAGCATCCGATCCCGCACCTGCCTGCGCAGCACCTTGCCGATCAGCGAACGAGGAAGATCATCGACCGCCGTGATGCGCTTGGGCACCTTGTAGGGGGTCAGCCGGGTGCGACAGAAGTCGCGCAGCGCGCCGGAGTCGAGTGTCGCACCCTCGCGGAGCACGACCGCGGCGGCGACCTCTTCGCCTCCGCTCGCTCTCGGAAGACCGACCACGGCGGCGGCGGCCACGTCAGGGTGCGCCTCGAGCGCATCCTCGACCTCGCTGGGCGAGACGTTGAAGCCGCCCGTGATGATGAGCTCCTTGAGGCGGTCCACGATCGTCACGAAGCCGTCGGCAGAGACCTCGGCGATGTCGCCGGTGCGCAGCCAGCCGCCGGCGAGCAGCACGTCGGCGGTGTCGCTCGAGCGGCCCCAGTAGCCCTGGAACACCTGAGGTCCGCGGATGAGCAGCTCACCCCGCTCTCCCACCGGCATGTCGACGTCGGTGTCGGCAGGATCGACGACGCGGATCTCCGTGCTCGGGAACGGCACGCCGACCGTGCCGGGGCGGCGGCTGCGGCCCATCGGGTTTCCGAGCGCGACGGGCGAGCTCTCGGTCATGCCGTATCCCTCGACGAGCAGGCCGCCGGTCGCCTCCTCCCACCGCTGCACGGTCGCGACCGGCAGGCTCATCGCACCGGAGATCGCGAACCGGACCGTGGAGAGATCGATGGTCCCGCGTGACGCGGCACGCGCGAGCTGGTCGTAGATCGGCGGCACGGCAGGGAGGAAGGTCGGCGGACTCGTGCGCGCCGCCTTGGTGACGAGGCCGAGGTCGAAGGTCGGGAACAGCACGAGCTTCGCGCCGATGCTCATCGCGAACGTCAGGCACAGCGTCATCCCGTAGGCGTGGAACAGCGGCAGCACACCGTAGAACGTCTCCTTGCCGTCGACGAGTCCTGGCACCCATGCGCGACCCTGCATCGCGTTGGCGCGCAGGTTCGCGTGAGTGAGGATCGCGCCCTTCGGGTCGCCCGTCGTCCCACTCGTGTACTGCAGCAGCGCGGTGTCGCCCAGCGAAGGGCCCTCGATGCGACGCGAGAGCGGACGATGGTCGACCAGCTTCTTCCAGGCCAGCGCGCGACGCGTCTTCGGGGTGGCTGTCAGCTTGGCCCTCGACGCCCGCGCCTTGGGTATGGGCAGTCGCAGGAGCAGCCGCTGCGAGGCGGGCATCGCCTCGGTGAGGTCGACGCTCACGATGTGCTCGACCCGCAGGTCCGAGGGGAAGTCCGCGATCGTGTCGACCGTCTTGTCCCAGACGATCGCGACCTTCGCGCCGTGATCCTCGAACTGGTGCCGCAGCTCCCTCGCCGTGTAGAGCGGGTTGTGCTCGACCACGATGGCGCCGAGACGGAGTGCCGCATAGAAGGCCACGACATGCTGCGGGCAGTTGGGCAGCACCAGCGCGACGCGATCGCCCTTGCGCACGCCCAGGCGCCGGAGCCCCTCGGCGGCGCGCGTGATCTGATCGCCGAGCTCGCGGTAGGTCGTCACCGCGCCGAAGAACTCGAGCGCCGGGCGACGCGCGAATGCGGAGACGCTGGCCGCCATCATCTCGGGCAGCGTCTGGGTCGGAGCCTCGATCTCCGCAGGAACGTCATCTGCGTAGGAGGCGAGCCATGGCCGGGATTCGTGCGGGTTGACGGACATGTCCTCCATCCTGCCCCGGTCGGCTGTGAGGCGCCCCCGCCCTGCTCCGACGCACGCGTCTAGCGGTGCACCGCCACGACCCGCGCGACGGCCTCGCGCTCGGCATCCGTCGGCTCGGCGATCGCCATGCGGCAGTGCGTGTCGACGACGTCGAGCACGCGGTAGGCCTCCTTCATGCGCGCCATGTCGCCACCGATCAGCGACACGACGTCGTCGACGGCGGCCTGGGCTGCGGCGATCGCATCCGCATCCCCTGAGCGGCCGGCGTCGGCCAACGCGCGGAACGGCTTGGGAGTGACGGAGGAGACCCCTGAGACGACACCCTGCGCACCCGAGCGCACCGCAGCGATCAGGTCGCGGTCGGCGCCGGTGTAGAGGTCGAAGTCGTCCGGGACCGCAGCTCGGTAGGCGGCGATCTCGTCGAGAGACAGTTCGCTGACCTTCGCGCCCACGATGTTCGGCAGCGCGGCCAGGCGCGTGAGCAGCTCGACCGACACCGGATTGCCGCTGCGCGCCGGGTAGATGTAGACATAGAGCCGGCCGTCGCCGACCGCTGCCGACAGCGCTTCGAAGTAGTCGAAGATCGACTGGTCGGTGGCCTTCAGGTAGTAGGGGGTGAGCGCGGCGAACTCGGTCGCACCGAGGCCCTTCGCGATCTCGACCAGCCGCAGCGCCTCGAACGTGCTCGGCTGACCGACATGCACGACGACGCGCATGCGATCCTTCAGCTCGGCCAGCGCCGCCTCGACGATCGCGGCGAACTCGGTCGCGTCGATCGCCGGGAACTCGCCCGTGGTGCCGAGGATGAACGCGCCCTCGTTGCCTGATTCGGCGACGAAGCGGAAGATCGCTCGCGATCCCTCGAGGTCGAGTGCACCGTCGCTGTGGAAGGCGGTCGGCACGGCGGTGAGGATGTCGTAGCGGGTCACTTCTCGTTCTCCTTGGAGTTCTTTCGGGTCTTTCGCGGGCGCCGCGCCGGAGCGTCGACGTTGCGGACGGTCGAGGTGAGCAGATCCGGGTCCGCGGCGAGCTCGCCGTGCGCCTTCTCGATCTGCTCGCGGCTCTCGGCGGGGAGGATCGACTCCGAGAGGGAGGCCCGCTCGGCGCGCGGGGTGCGGGCGGCTCGGATGGCCGGCATCACGATCGACAGCACGGCGAGCACGAGCAGCACGATCGCGATCGGGCTCACCACCTCGAAGAACGGACGCGTCGGCAGGATCGCCAGGGTGCGAGCCAGGTTCTCTTCGGCCAGAGGCCCGAGAAGCAGTCCGAGAACGATCGGGCCGGCAGGCACCTGCATCCGCTTGAGCAGCACCCCGATCACGCCGAAGACGAGCATGGTGACGACCGTCGAGAGACTGTTCGAGGTGGCATACGTGCCGATGATGCAGAAGATCAGGATGCCGCTCCACAGGTACGGCTGCGGCACGTCGAGCAGCTTGACCATGCCCTTCATACGGACGAGGCTCAGTGCCAGCGAGAGCAGCGTCGCGACGAGCATGATGCCGACGATCGAGACGACGAGGTCGGGGCGGTTGGTGAACAGCGTGGGGCCGGGGGTGATGCCCCAGATGATCATCGAGCCGATCATCACGGCCATCACCGAGTCGCCGGGGATGCCGAGGGCCATCGTGGTCGTGAGCGAACCGCCGAGCGTGGCGCTCGAGGCCGTGTCGGAGGCGGCGACGCCCTCGATCGACCCCTTGCCGAACATCTCGGGGTGCTTCGACGCCTTGCGCGCGCGTTCCCATCCGATGAGTCCGGCGATGTCGCCACCGGCCGCGGGGATGAGCCCGACGCCGAGTCCGACAGCGCCGCCGACAGCGGTGGCGCGTCCGCTCTGCTTCAGCTCGGCCCTGTTCGGCCACCAGCGGCCGAGGCTCGAGATGGGCCGCACGTTCGACTTGCGGTAGGTGAGCAGCTGGTCGAACAGCTCGGCGATGCCGAAGAGCCCGATGATCACCGCGATGAAGTTGACGCCTTCGACGAGCTCGAGCACGCCGAAGGTGAAGCGCTGATCGGCCGTCGCCGCGTAGGTGCCGACGGTGCCGAGCATGAGCCCGAAGAGTCCGGCCAGGATGCCCTTGAGCATCGACTTCGACGAGATGCCGATCATGATCGAGATGCCGAAGACGACCAGGGCGAAGAGCTCGGGCGACTTGAAGTAGTCGCGGGCGAAGCTGGCGATCGGCACGGCTGCGACAGCGAACAGCACCAGCGAGGCGAGGATGCCGACGGCCGAGACGATCGCCGAGATCGTGAGGGCGAGACCGGCGCGACCCTGCTTCGCCATCGGATAGCCGTCGAGGGTCGTGGCGATCGAGGCGGGCGTGCCCGGGGTGTTGATGAGGATCGACGGCACGCGGTCACCGAAGTTCGCGGCCACGTAGATCGTCAGCAGCACGGCGAGACCCTGGACGGGCTCGAGCGTGAGCGTGAATCCGGCGGCGAGCGCGACCGCCATGGTCGCGGTGATGCCGGGGAAGGCTCCGACCATGAACCCGAGCAGCAGCCCGACGAGCATGTAGAGCAGGATCGAGATGTCGAGGAGCGAGTTCAGCCCCTCCATGAGCGCGTTCACAGGGGGATCCTCAGGAGCATGCCGAACACGACGTAGACGAACGCGGTGACGGAGGCGGAGTAGATGATCAGGCTCAGCCAGCGGCGGTGGCCGTAGAGGAGCATGAGAGCGGCCATCAGCACGGCGGCGGCCACCGGGAAGACCTCGACGCGGTACCCGAACAGGATGACGGTGCCCAGCGACCACACCGCGATGAACGCTCCGGTGATCGCGAGGGTGGCGACGACCCTGACCACACCGCCGGGCTGGATGCGGTCGAGATCCTCGCGCCCCGGCGCGGGCCGGGTGACGGCGAGCGCCAGGATCGCGAGCGAGATGACGACCGCCGTGACGGCGATGACCATCGGCCAGAAGCGCGCGTCGATCTGACCCGGGAGCGCTTCGCGGCGCAGCGGGATCTGCGTCGTGAGGAAGAGATACCCGGCGCTGAAGGCCAGGGCGACGGCCCCGAAGACGATCTCGAGCGGTCTGGACGCGGGTGCGCCCTGGTGTTCGTCCTGCTCGACCGCGGATGTGGCATCGGCGTGGGACATGGTGCTCCTTCCCTGGTCTGACGTCGGCGACTGGCTGCGGGGCCGGCGTGGCGGCCGGCCCCGCAGTCCGGGCCGGTCAGCCCAGGAGGTCCTTGAAGAGGTCGAACTGCTCGTCGACGAACCTCGTCCACTCGGCGGAGTCGCGGTAGACCACGAGGTTGCCGGCGTCCTTCTGGAACTGCTGGTAGGTGTCGGACTCGACGGCTTCCTTGACGGCTGCCTCGAGCTCGGTCTTCACGTCGTCCGGCAGACCCTTCGGGGCGTAGATGCCGCCCCACCCGCCGAAGACCACGTCTTCGCCGATGGCCTCGTCGGCCGTCGGCACGTCTTCCGCATCGGGGTGACGCTCATCGTTCAGGACGGCGAGGATGCGCACGGCTTCGCCCTGTGCGAGAGCCTCGCCGAGGCCCGACACCGCGGCGACGGTCTCACCGGAGGCCGCGGCCGCCACGGCGGTCGCTCCACCGTCATAGGGAACCGGGGTGAAGTCGGCGCCGGTCGCGTCGCCGAGGCCGATCGTCGCGGCCTCCCAGATCGAGCCGGCTCCGGAGTTGGCGACGGTCACCGCGCCGGACTCCGCCTGCGTGACGAGGTCTTCCAGCGTCTCGATCCCGCTGTTGGCGCCGACCGTGACGACGCCGGGAGCCAGCATGATCTGACCCAGGAGGTCGAAGTCCTCGGGCAGGACGTTCGCGCTCTGCGTGGTGTTGAGCATCGCGATCTCGACCGGGGCGAACCCGATGACGTAGCCGTCGGGGTCCTGCGCTCCGACGTACTCCATGGCGAGCGCACCTGCGGCACCCGGCATGTTCTCGGGGATCACGCTGACGCCGAGGATGCCCTCGAGTTCGGTCGCGAGGGCGCGGGACGACAGGTCGGATCCCCCACCGGGGTTGGCCTGGATGATCAGGCGGATGTCGTTCTCCGGAAAGGTCGACGCCGCTTCCTCCCCCTCTTCGACCTTCGTGCAGGCCGACAGGACGAGAGCGGTGGCGGCGACGGCCGCGAGGGCGGCGGCCGCCCGGGTGATGCGCTTGCGGGGCATCTTTGCTCCTCTACGTGGGTCGACCTTGTTGTCGACTCCCCGACCGTACCAGTGTTGACTGTTAACAGTCAACACTCTTGCCCTGTGCGCCTCCCGCGAGGCTCACTGTCCGCACCGCCCTCCAAGATGCCAGTATGAGAGCAGCTACGAGGGAGGCGGAGCATGTTCGACGAGCTCAGAAGACAGCAGGCACTGGAGGAACTCGGGATCCTGGACACCCCCCGGGATGAACGAGTCGATCGCGTGGCCCGCCTGGCGAAGCAGATGTTCGGCGTGCCGATGGTGAGCGTCTCTCTGCTCGACGGCGACCGCCAGTGGCGCAAATCCGAGATCGGCCTCGGCGGCGACGAGGCCCCGCGGCAGGATTCGTTCTGCGACTACACGGTCGGCCAGGACCGCACGGTCGTGATCGAGGATGCCAGCGCGACGGAGACGTTCGCCACGAACCCGTTCGTTGTCGGTGACCCGCACCTCCGGTTCTACGCCGGCCACCCGCTCCACGCACCCGGCGGCGAGCCCGTCGGCACGCTGTGCGTGCTCGACACGGAACCGCACTCGTTCTCGGAGGCGCAGCGCGGCCTGCTCCGCGACCTCGCCTTCTGGGTGCAGAGCGAGATCGCCTCCGACGTCGAACTCGATCAGGCCACTCTGATCCAGAGCGCCCTGCGCCCGCAGTCCATCCCCACGATCACCGGATACACGGTCGCGGGCGGCGGCGCCTCGCGCGGGCGCCTGGCAGGGGACTTCTACGACCTGCGCCTCCACGACGGGGCTCTGCGCATCACCCTCGCCGATGCGATGGGCAAGGGCACGGGACCCGCCATCGTCGCGGCCGGAGTGCGCGCATCGCTGCGCACGGCACCCGAACGCAGCATCGCCGAAGCGATCGCCGACGCCGACCGCCTTCTCGAGGAGGACCTCTCGGAGACGACGATGTTCGTCACGGCCGTCCATGCCGAGCTCCAGCCCGAGACCGGCGACCTGGAGGTGATCGATGCCGGTCACAGCCTGGCGTTCATCCTGCGCGGCGACGGCTCGTGGGAGCACCTTCGTTCGACCGGGCTGCCCCTCGGAATGGGCGCCGCACTGCCCGACCAGGGCGCTCGGGAGTCGCGGCGCACCCGCCTCGAACCCGGTGACGCGTTCGTCTGCTGCAGCGACGGGCTGCTGGACGTGCTCGACGCCGATGACCCGTTCGCCCACGTGGCCAGGGTGCTCGACACCCTCGGCCCCGACGGGGCGATCGGCGAGGCGCTCCGGCTCATCTCGGACGACAGGGCGACCGACGACATCACCGTGGTCGTGGTGAGGCGCGACGCATGACAGCTCGCTTCGCCGCGATCCGGGTGATCGCTGTTCTCTCGGTGCTGCTGGGAGTGAACTACGTCGCCTGGCGGTGGCTGGAATCGGTCAACTGGTCGGCGTGGTGGATCGCTGTGCCTCTCGTGGTCGCCGAGACCTACAGCCTGATCGACACCTTCCTCTTCTGCCTGACGATGTGGCGGGCGAAAGAGCGCCCGGCGCCCGTCTCGCCACCCCAGGGCACGGTCGACGTGTTCATCACCACGTACGACGAGCCGATCGAGCTCGTGATGACGACGGCCCGCGCCGCACGGGGGATCGCCTACCCGCACACGACCTGGATCCTCGACGACGGGGCCCGCCCCGAACTCGAGCGGGCGGCTCGCGAGGCCGACATCGGCTACCTCACCCGCTCCGACGACTGGACGGGCAAGCCGCGCCACGCCAAGGCGGGCAACCTCAACAGCGCGCTGTTCGAGACCGACGGGGAATTCCTCCTCATCCTCGACGCCGACCAGATACCCGACCCGCTGATCCTGCACCGCACCCTGGGGTATTTCGCCGACGATCCCGAGGTCGCCGTGGTGCAGACCCCGCAGTGGTTCGTCAACGTCGACGAGGCAGACCCCCTCGGCAGCCAGGCTCCGCTGTTCTACGGCCCGATCCAGCAGGGCAAGGACGGCTGGAACGCGGCGTTCTTCTGCGGATCCAACGCGGTGCTCCGTCGCGACGCCCTGATGCAACTGGGCATCATCGGCTACGTGCGCGAGGTGACCGACACCGCGGCCCGCGCGCTGCGCACGTCGGAGACCCTGATCGAGAAGGAGATGCGCTCGGCATCCGATCCCGAACTCCGCCGCGAGCTCTTCGCGCTGCACGTGGCGATCGGCCGGGGTCGTCGCGATCTCGCCGGCGGCGCCCCCGTCAGGGAGGTCGCGGACGCCGTGCTCGCTGCGGTGCACAACGCGTCGGTGATCCTCGTCGCGAAGGACCTCGCGGGGATCCGCGCCGATCTCGCAGAGCTCGGCTCGCTGCCGATCGCACACGACGCGCAGCTCGATGCGATCGTCGTCGACGAGGTGGGCCTCACCGCACTCGCCGACTCCGACCTCTCCCCCATCAACGCGCTGGATGCGGTCAGGGCACTGCTCGACGCGCTCCGGCTCGATCGAGGCGACGAGGCGCAGCCGATCCTCCCCCTCGCCACGATCTCGGTGACCGAGGACATGGCCACGGCCATGCAGCTGCACTCGCTCGGCTGGCGCAGCGTCTATCACCACGAGATCCTCGCCAAGGGCCTCGCCCCCGAGGATCTGCGCACGATGCTGACGCAGCGTCTGCGCTGGGCGCAGGGCACCCTGCAGGTCATGCTGCGCGACAACCCGCTCGCCAAGCGCGGGCTGTCGATCGGTCAGCGGCTGATGTACTTCGCCACGATGTGGAGCTACCTGTCCGGGTTCGCCGCTGTGGTCTACCTCACGGCGCCGGTCGTCTACCTCGTCTTCGGCGTGCTGCCGGTCACCGCCTGGTCGGTCGATTTCTTCGTGAGGTTCCTCCCGTATTTCCTCGTCAACCAGGTGCTGTTCCTCGTGGTGGCCAAGGGGCTGCGAACGTGGAGGGGGCAGCAGTACTCGCTCGCGCTGTTCCCTGTCTGGATCCGCGCCTGCTGGTCGGCGTTCGCCAACGTCGTGCTCCACCGCCCGCTCACATTCGCCGTGACGCGCAAGGACGGACGGGATCCACGAGGGGTGCCGTGGCGGGAGATCTGGCCGCAGCTGACGGCGATGGTCGTGCTCGGCATCGCTCTCGTGATCGGTGTGACCCGGGTCATCATCGGCACCGGCGACGGGACGGGCACTCTCGTCAACACGGTGTGGGTGCTGTACGACCTCGTCGTGCTCAGCGTCATCATCCAAGCCGCCCGCTACCGCGGACCGGCCCGCACCCTCGAGGAGGAGAACCATGGATCTCAGAACTGACATCAGAGACGGCTTCGCCGTGATCGCCCTGTCCGGCCGCCTCACCGCGACAGGAGCGCCTCTGCTGCGCAAAGCGGTCAACGACCTCGTGGCAGGAGGCGATTCCCGGATCGTCATCGACATGACCGACCTGCAGTTCGTCGACTCCTCT
This sequence comes from Microbacterium sp. SWDP-B6, assembly GCF_059803615.1. Classification (NCBI taxonomy): domain Bacteria; kingdom Bacillati; phylum Actinomycetota; class Actinomycetes; order Micrococcales; family Microbacteriaceae; genus Microbacterium; species Microbacterium sp. SWDP-B6. The sequence goes on from NZ_JAPFGV010000003.1 coordinate 229,859, forward strand.
GGTCTCGGCGCTCTCGTCGGCGGACTCAAGAGCGCCAGGGTCGCGGGCGGCGATCTGCGCATCGCGGCAGTGCCCGAGGCGGTTCGGACGGTGCTGCACCTGACCAACCTCGACCGCGTCCTGCTCGACCACCCCACGCCCGAGACGGCGTTCGATGGGCGCTGACCGGCGCACCGCGCACGTCGCCGGCCTCGCTGGGCCCGCCTTCGTCGAGCACGTCCTCGACGCCCTCGACGCGCTGTGGGAGGCGTCTCCGCACGTGGCCCCGGAAGACCGCACGCTGTTCGCGCTGGCGGTCAGCGAGGTGTCCACGAACATCGCCGCGCACGGCGAGGCCGAGGGCGAGCCGGATGCCGGCATCACCGTCGAGGTCGACATCGCGGTGGCCGACGATGAACTCGTCGCCACCTTCGTCGACACGGCTGATCCGGCCAGGATCGACTGGGATGCGGTGGCGATGCCCGGCGTCGACAGCGAGAGCGGACGCGGTCTGGCCCTCACGACGGCTGTGCTCGACGACTTCGAGCACAGCGTCGATGCGACCGGCAACACCTGGGTGCTGCGACGCCGTCTCGCACCGCACGCCTGAGCCCGGCGCCTGGCGCCGCGCGGCAGCCGCTGTCAGGCGGCAGCCGCAGTCAGGCCGGCCGGTCGGCCAGTTCGCTGAGCATCCGATCGCGCGCGCCGTCGAGGTGCGCGGTGAGCACTGACGCCGCCTCCTCGGGCGTGCCTGAGCGCATCACGTCCATGAGCTTCATGTGGTCGTCGGAGGACTCGTGAAGGTCGTCGTCGTGGTTGATGGTGACCTCGAGAAGCGACGCGAAGGTCGGCAGATACTGACTCCACGCACCCTGCAGGCGCGGATGGTCGGCCAGCACGTAGATCTCCGAATGGAACTCGAGGTCGGCTGCGACGAACGCCGCATGGTCGCCCGCGTCCGCGGCCTGCCCCATTCTCTCGACGGCGGCCGCCATCGCCGCCCAGCGCGCGTCGTCGTCGACTCTCATGGCACGTGAGAGCGCGAGCTGCTCGAGAGCGCCGCGCAGACTGTAGAGCTGATCGACGTCGTCCTGCGAGAGACCCGTGATGTACACCCCGCGCGGACGCTGCACTTCGACGAGCTTCTCGAAGCTGAGCTGGGTGAGGGCGTCGCGGATCGGCCCCCGGCTCACCGAGAACTCCTCGGCGAGCGCCTCTTCGGTGATGCGCGCGCCGGGCGAGAGCTCGCCTCGGACGATGCGCTGACGCAGGACCTGCGCCACCTGTGCGCCGAGGGACTCTCCGCGCTTGACCGTCTGTGTCACGGTGACCTCCTGTTAACTGTTGACAGGATACACACCGGCCGAGGGGGCGTCCCGTGGAACGCCCCCTCGTCTCGTCAGCTGAGCCAGGCGGGCACCCGGCCGCGCAGGAAGGCGCCGTCGAGCGAGAAGCGCCCAGCGCCCGTGAGCGCGAGAGCCAGCGCGGCTGCACCGAGCACGGCGACGAACTCGTATCCGCCTTGACCGACCCAGAGTCCCGCGGCGAGGTGCACGAGGACCAGCGCCACGACCATGTCGATCGCGAGCAGGATGCCGGCCAGGCGGGTGAAGAGGCCGAGGACCAGCAGGATTCCGCCGATCAGCTCGACGAAGGCGACGAACGGTGCCGCGATCTCGGGCATGGGGACCCCCATGCCCGAGAAGCTGCCGATCGTGCCGGGGATCGTGTATTCGAAGATCTTCTGCGCCCCGTGAGCGGTGAAGACGGCGCCGACCACGATGCGCAGGACGAGGAGTCCCAGCGAGGCGGCGGCGGAGGGGGCGGTGGTGTTCGTCATGAGGAGGTGTTCCTTCGTGGCAGGACACCGCGCGCCAGGCGCGGAGCAGGGGCTATCCCTCCTTCCACGCTATTCAGACGACTTTTCCGTCTCCTGTGCGCAGCTCGTCGCAGCCCCGCGCGCCGCGCCTTCCGTAGACTCGCCGGATGGGAGATGCGCCGTCTGGCCGACGATGCGCACAGCCGGAAAGGGGCACGAGGCGAGAGTGAGGGCACGATCGGCGTTCGGCGTGCTGCGCTTGGCCACGGCCGCAGTGTGCACCGTCGCGCTCGTGCACCGGCTGTTCTGGGGCCTGAGCTCCCGATCGATCGCGGGAGAGAACTTCTTCGCGTACCTGACGGTCCAGTCCAATTGCGCGCTCGTGGTCGTGCTGCTGATCGGTGCGGTGCTCGCCTTCATCCGGGCGACGGATCCTCGCTGGTTCACGGTCGCGCTGGCGCTCGTGCTCACCTGGACGATCACGGCAGGACTCGCCTTCGCGCTGATCGTCTGGCAGGCGGGACTCCGCGGCATTCGCGTCGACGTGCCATGGTCTGATCAGGTGCTGCATTTCTGGCTGCCTGCGTGCACCGCCCTCGCCTGGGTGCTCACACCGGGGCACCGCGGCGTGCCCTGGTGGGTGGTGCCGACGGCGCTCACCTTCCCGCTCGCGTGGGGCGGTGTCACGATGTGGCGCGGGCCGTCTGTGGGGTGGTACCCGTATTACTTCCTCGACCCCCGACAGGTATCAGGGCCTCCCGAGTTCCTGCTCACCAGCGGGGTGGCGCTGGCGATCTTCGCGCTCGTCGCGACGTTCATCGTGCTCGTCAGCCGGATGCGGCGACGCGGCCAGGAGCGCCCGGAGGTCTGAGCCCGCTGCGGCCGGTGCGAGTCAGGCCGGTGCCGTGAGGAACGGTGCGAGCGAGGCGATCGCCGCCTCGAGCGCCTTCTGCTCGCTCATCTCGGCGAACGTGGCTGCCGCTTCTCCGCCGACGATCCCCACCACGACGTTCTCGCCCGTGGCCGGTGCGAGGTCGATCCAGGTGCGGATCAGCGCATCGCCGCCGACGACGTGCCAGAGCGTCGCAGCGGACTCGGCGTCAGCACCCTCTTCGGCGTCGCCGTCAGCGTCGCCTTCGGGCTCGGGTGCCGACACGATCAGAGGATCGTCGAAGCGCAGCCAGACCGTCTCGATGAGTCCCATCCCGAGCTCGGCGATGGCACCGCGATGACCGAAGGGCAGCGCCGGAGCGAACTCCACGCCCTCGCCCTTCAGCACTCCGAGCGGCACCGTGATCAGGACTCGGTCGAACGACAGCGACTCCCCCGAGGCGATGCCGAGGCTGACGCCGGCGTCGTCGTAGGCCACGCGACTGACGGGCGATGAGAGGCTCAGCTTCGCGCCCTCGAGAAGCTCGTCGATGGCCGGGGTCAGGTCGCCGAGAGGTGCCACCAGCTCGTCGGTGGGAAGCCGAGGGGGGAACCAGGTCGACTCGTCGGAGGCATCGGCCCCCGATGCGGCCGCGATCGAAGCGAGCAGCGCCGCGAGTCCCGGCTCGTCAGGATCAGCGCCCGCTGCCGTCAGCGCATCCTCGAGAGACGAGTCGGTCGGCCCCTGCTGGGCGGTGGCGATCGCCGCCTGCACCGGTTCGATCGGCGCCGGCTCGACGTCTCCGTCAGTCGATCGCCACAGCGAACCCGAGATCGGTGCCGTCCGGATGTCGCGGGCGTTGAGAGTCTCGAGCAGGACGTCGTCGGACGAGCCGAGCAGCCAGCCGCCCAGTTGCGCGGGGAAGGGCCAGGCCGTGTCGTCGACCACCGAGTGCACGCGTCCGCCGATGCGGTCGCGCGCCTCGAACACCGTGACCTGCAGCCCCTCGGCGACGAGTCGGGCAGCGGCGGCGGCACCGGCGAGACCTGCGCCGACGATCGCCACGCGCTCACCGCTGTCGGCGGCGCGAACGAGCTCGTCGGCGGCTCGATCACCGGATCGGAGCGCGGCGGCGATCGTGCCCGGCGCCTCGACGTCGGTCGCTTCGCCCGAGAAGAAGAGCCGGTCGTCGATCGGCTCGGCCAGCGCCTCGCGGGCCCTCGCCTGTGTGCCGACCGGAGTGAAGCTCGCAGCGCCGAGCGCGAACGGGTCGGTCGTCCACGAGCTGCGGGCGAATGCGGCGGGGGTGATCGCACCCGCGGTCGGCTTCGGAGTGGGCGAGCGATCGGGCGTGGGCGACGGCGCCGGCTCGGGAGTGCAGGAGGCCAGCAGGACTCCCAGGACACCGGCTCCGGCGCCCATCAGCAGTGTGCGACGCGTCATCCTCATCGTGTCGCAACGATACCGCGCGCGGGTGGCCGACGCGTGCGAGGACCCCTCCTGCACAGACTCGCCTGCCGCTCGATCCGCCCCCACGCCTGCGGGATCATCGCGGTCGGGCCTCGTCCGATCACGCAACACTGCCATTCTGGCGCGACGTTCACAGGATGGAGACATGACGATGAACGAACCTCAGATCTGGACGCTCATCGCGGTGTTCTCCGCGACGATGCTGGGGGTCGTGACGGTCATGACCACGCAGTTCAGCAGAGTCATCCGGGCTGAGATCGGCCGTCTCGACGGCAGGCTCACCGGACAGATCAGCGGGCTCGAAGGAATGCTCACCGGCAAGATCGAGGCACTCGACCACCGACTCACCGGCAAGATCGAGGCACTCGACCACCGGCTCAGCGGACAGATCGAAGCACTCGACCACCGGCTCAGCGGACAGATCGAAGCACTCGACCACCGGCTCAGCGGACAGATCGAGTCGCTCGAGTGGCGGCTCAACGGCAGGATCGACGCTCTCGACTCGAAACTGACCGCGCGCATCGACACGCTCGACAAAGAGGTGGCCGACATCGCAACCCGATTCTTCGGTGCCGCCTAGCAGTCGTGCAGTTCGCCGACTATCAACTGCGGCCGCTGCCCGGGTGCCAGAGCACGACCTCGGCCGAGCGGCGGATGCGGCGGCCACTGGGCACCGGAATGACGCCGGCGGATCCCGCGGCGAACACGCGCATGCCCGGACGGTTGTCGCGCTCGGCACGCAGCGCGGCGTCGAGTTCGGCCACGCGGCTGCGCAGCATCCGGTTCTCGTCTTCGAGGTCGAGGACACGCGCGATCGCCGGAAGACTCATGCCCTCGGATGACAGCTGGGCGACCTCGCGGAGCTGTTCGATGTTGCGGGTCGAATAGCGACGAGAGCCGCCGGAGGTGCGACCGGGCACCACGAGCCCGATGCGGTCGTACTGCCGCAGCGTCTGCGGGTGAAGACCCGAGAGCTGGGCGGCGACGGCGATCGCGAACACCGGGGTGTCGGCGTCCACGCGCTGGTCAGCCACAGTGGATCACCTCCTCCTCGGTGTTCGCGTTCGTCATGATCTTCTAGCGCCGTGCCTTCGCCATGAGGTCGGCACGCGGGTTCTCCGCCGGCTCCAGCGACTGGAACTTCTCCAGTGCCTCCCGAGCGGCCTCGTCGAGGTGCGACGGCACCGCGATCTGCAGCTCGGCGAGCAGGTCGCCCGTGCCCTTCGAAGTGGCGACGCCGCGACCCTTGACGCGCAGGACGCGTCCGGACGGCGTGCCGGGTGCGACACGGAGCTTGACCGTGTCGCCGCTGAGCGTCGGAACCTCGATCGTCGCGCCGAGTGCCGCCTCGGTGAAGGTCACCGGCACGACCACGCGCAGGTTCAGCCCCTCGCGGGTGAACACCGGATGCGGTCGCACCGCGATCTGCACCACGACGTCGCCGTTCTCCCCACCATCGGGCGAGGAACGACCGCGTCCGCGGAGTCTGATCTTCTGCCCGTCGGCGACACCGGCAGGGATCTTCACCTTGAACGGTTTGCCGTCGTCCCCCTGCAGGCTGATGGTCTCACCCTGCACGGCTGTGGCGAAGTCGAGCGTGGTGCGCGCCGTGACATCGGCGCCCTTCTGGGGCCCGCCGAAGCCGCGGTATCCGCCGGAGGTCTGGCCGAATCGACCGGAGCCGAACGGGCCGCCCTGACCCTGGTTGAACATCGCGAAGATGTCCTCGAAGTCGGCGGACTGCTGCTGCCCGCGCCCCTGCTGCCCGAACCGGCTGAAGACGTCTTCGAAGCCGCCTGCTCCCGCACCGCCCGCCGTGAAGCGTGCGCCCGAGCCCATGGCGCGGATCTCGTCGTACTCCTTGCGCTGCTCGGGATCCGAGAGCACCGAGTACGCCTCGCTGATCTCTTTGAACTTCGCCTCCGCCTTCTCGTCACCCTGATTGGAGTCGGGGTGGTACTTGCGAGCGAGCTTGCGGTAGGTCTTCTTGAGATCAGCGTCGCTGACGTCCTTCGAGACCCCGAGGATCTTGTAGAAGTCCTTGTCGAACCAGTCCTGGCTAGCCATCGATCACCTACTCTGCGGGTACGGCGACGACGACCTTCGCGGGACGCAGCTCGACGTCACCGAGGCGGTAACCCACCTCGACGACCTCGAGCACCGTGGTCTTGTCGGCGCCCGGGGTGGGCTGCTGGAAGATCGCCTCGTGGCGCTGCGGGTCGAATTCCTCGCCCTTCTCACCGTACGAGACGACACCGAGACGCTCGACGACCGTGCGCACCTTGCCGGCGATCACGGCGAAGGGCGTGCCTTCGACCAGATCACCGTGCTGAGCGGCGCGATCGAGATCGTCGAGCACGGGGATGAGGCCCTTGGCGGCCTCGCCCTTCGCGCGCTCGATCTCGACCTGACGCTGCTCTTCGGTGCGTCGGCGGTAGTTGGCGTATTCGGCCTGGAGCCGCTTGAGGTCGTTCAGCAGCGCGTTCTCGGCGTCGGCGATCGCGGCATCCCCCGCAGCGGCCTCAGCCGTCTGGTCGGCGTTCAGGATGTCGTCGATCGTGAAGTCCGCGTCGTCAGAGCCCTCCGCAGCCCGGGCCTCATCAGAGTCCGGGTTGTGCGGCGCGGGGCCGGATGCCTGAGCATCCGACCCCTCGCTGTGACCTTCGGCGGGCTCAGGAACCTGATTGTCGTCGAAGTTCTTGTCCGTCATGATTACTTCTTCTCGTCCTCGTCGTCGACGACCTCGGCGTCGATGACGTCCTCGTCGGAGGAGCTGTCATCGGCCGGAGCCTCGCCCGCGGCGTCGGCGCTCGGGGCGCCCTCCGCCTGGGACTGTGCGTAGATGGCCTCGCCGATCTTGCCCTGCGACTGGTTCAGCTTGTCGAACGCGGTCTTCACGGCCTCGTCGTCTTCGCCGGCCAGAGCCGTCTTGAGAGCGTCGACGTCGGCCTTGACCTCGGTCTTCACGTCCTCGGGCAGCTTGTCGTCGTTCTCGGTGATCAGCTTCTCGATCGAGTACGCGAGCGTCTCGGCCTGGTTGCGGACCTCGGCAGCCTCGCGGCGAGCCTTGTCCTCAGCCGCGTGCTCCTCGGCCTCGCGCACCATGCGCTCGATGTCCTCCTTCGACAGCGACGAGCCGCCGGAGATGACGATGGACTTCTCGGTGCCCGTGCCCTTGTCCTTCGCGGACACGTGCACGATGCCGTTGGCGTCGATGTCGAACGTGACCTCGATCTGCGGGATGCCACGGGGAGCCGGGGCGATTCCGGTGAGCTCGAACGTGCCCAGCGGCTTGTTGTCGCGGGTGAAGTCGCGCTCGCCCTGGAAGACCTGGATCGCGACGGACGGCTGGTTGTCGTCTGCCGTGGTGAAGGTCTCGCTGCGCTTGGTCGGGATGGCCGTGTTGCGCTCGATGAGCTTGGTCATCATGCCGCCCTTGGTCTCGATGCCGAGGCTGAGGGGGGTGACGTCGATGAGCAGAACGTCCTTGCGCTCGCCCTTGAGGACACCGGCCTGGAGGGCGGCGCCCACGGCGACGACCTCATCGGGGTTGACGCCCTTGTTGGCCTCCTTGCCGGTCTCGCGCTTGACGAGCTCGGCGACGGCGGGCATGCGGGTCGATCCACCCACGAGCACGATGTGGTCGATGTCGGCGACCTTGATGCCGGCTTCGCGGATGACGTCCTCGAACGGCTTCTTGGTGCGGTCGAGCAGGTCCTTCGTCAGGTCCTCGAACTTCGCGCGGGTGATGGTCTCGCTCAGCGACACCGGACCCGACTCGGTCAGCGACAGGTACGGGAGGTTGATGCTGGTGCTGGTCGAGGAGGAGAGCTCCTTCTTGGCCTGCTCCGCAGCCTCCTTGAGACGCTGCAGGGCGATCTTGTCACCCGAGACGTCAACGCCGGTGGTCTCCTTGAACTGCTTGATCAGGTGGTCGACGAGGCGCTGGTCCCAGTCGTCACCGCCGAGGCGGTTGTCACCCGCGGTGGAGCGCACCTGGATGGTCGAGAAGTCGTCGTCCTTGCCCACCTCGAGCAGCGAGACATCGAACGTTCCGCCACCGAGGTCGAAGACCAGGATGAGCTCGTCTTCCTTGCCCTTGTCGAGTCCGTATGCCAGAGCTGCGGCGGTGGGCTCGTTGATGATGCGCAGGACGTTGAGGCCCGCGATCTCGCCGGCCTCCTTGGTGGCCTGACGCTCGGCGTCGTTGAAGTACGCGGGGACGGTGATGACGGCGTCCGTCACCGTGTCACCCAGGTAGGACTCGGCGTCGCGCTTCAGCTTCTGGAGGATGCGCGCGGAGATCTCCTGCGGCGTCCACTTCTTGCCGTCGACGTCGAACGTCCAGTCGGTGCCCATGTGGCGCTTGACGGACGCGATGGTGCGGTCGACGTTCGTGACGGCCTGGCGCTTCGCGGTCTCGCCGACGAGCACCTCGCCGTCCTTCGTGAATGCGACGACCGAGGGGGTGGTGCGGAAGCCCTCGGCATTGGCGATGACCTTCGGCTCGCCACCCTCGAGGACGCTGACGACGGAGTTCGTCGTACCGAGGTCGATTCCAACAGCACGTGCCATGTGATTCTCCTTAGTTGCTGAGGTTGATGTGGGTCTGGAAATCCGGGGCGATCAGGGAAACCTGAGTCGCGATGGCTCAACTGTACTCCGACCTCCGGACGCTGTCAAATAAAGTTGATATGAACCGGCTCAACTTTTGAATCGGACGCCTCGACCCCGCACATCCGCACCTGCGTCGAGGCGAGGATCTCGAAACACCGCCGTCACACGGCTCACCTAGAGTCCCTGCATGAGCCGCCCCATCCTCCTCGCCGTGTCGCACGGAACCTCGGATGCTGAGGGAGCCCGTGCCATCTCCGATCTGGTCGGCGCGGTCGCCGCAGCGATGCCCGAGGTCGAGGTGCGCAGCGCCTTCGTCGACGTGCAGCAGCCCGATGCCGCCGACCTGTTGCCGACGATCGACGGGCCCGTCGTGATCGTGCCGCTGCTGCTCTCGCGCGGCTTCCACGTGCATCACGACCTGCACGGCATGGCGGCGAAGAAGGCGGATGCCGTGGTCAGCGCCCCGATGGGCCCCGACCCCCGGCTCGCCGAAGTTCTCGCGGAACGGCTGTCCGAGACGCTCTCGACCGTTGCCGACTCGAAGCACACCGAGGATGCGTCCGTGATCCTCGCCGTCGCCGGCTCGCGCGACCCCGCCTCGCTGACGGATGCCGAAGCCATGGCGTCTCTTCTCTCGCTGCGGCTCGGCAGAAGGGTCGAGCTCTCCTACCTCGCCGCGCGCGAGCCCGACCTGCCCCATGCGCTGCGCGAGCACCCCGACGCGGTCGTCTCGACATACCTGCTCGCCCGCGGCTTCTTCTTCGACCTCACCCTGAGGCAGGCGCCGGGCCGACGCGTCACCGCGCCCCTGCTCGACGGCACGACCGTGCCGCAGCCGCTGATCGACCTCGTCATCGCCCGATACGAGGAGGCGTCGGAGCAGCTGCTCACCGCACAGTCCCCCGGGGCCGCGCTGACGCCCGAGCCCGCACAGTCATGACCCTCGGCACGGTCACCCTGGTCGGAGCAGGACCCGGCGATGCCGGCCTGCTGACCCTGAGGGGGCTGCGCGCCCTGCAGCAGGCCGATGTGATCGTAGCCGACCGCCTCGGAGCCCGCGCCGTGCTCGCACAGCTCGCCGACGAAGGAGTGCAGCTCGACGCCGAGGTCATCGACGTCGGCAAGCTCCCCGGTCATCACCCGGTGCCGCAGGACGGCATCAACGAGCTGCTCCTCTCGCTGGCCCAGCAGGGCCGGCATGTGGTGCGGCTCAAGGGCGGCGACCCCTTCGTCTTCGGACGAGGGCGCGAGGAGCAGCTCTTCTGCGAAGCCGCCGGCATCGCGGTCGATGTCATCCCGGGCGTCACGAGCGCAGTGGCGGTGCCAGGTCTCGCCGGGATCCCCCTGACCCAGCGCGGCATCGCTGAGACATTCACCGTGGCCAGCGCCCACGACCAGATCGAGGCGCTCGGGGGCGGACGCGACCACACCGTCGTGCTGCTGATGGGAGTGAACACGCTCGGGCATTCCGCGCATGTGCTCGCCGCGGGGTCGCGCGGCGCCGACTGCCCGGTGGCCATCATCGAAGACGGGTTCGGTGCCCGACAGCGAGTCACGGTCGGCACCCTCGGCACGATCGCCCACCTCGCCGCGGTTCGACAGGTGCGATCCCCCGCGGTCGTCGTGGTCGGTGACGTGGTCGCGCTCAGCCCGCACGCCGGGATCAGCCCGAGTTAGGCGACCCTCAGTCAAGAGGTGGCAGACTGTCGTCAGCGGACCGATTCTCGCCCGATGAGCGCGTCCGTCGGCGGCGCCGCCATGGTCGGCGCATCCGCGCCCGGTCACACGGCGGTCACCGCTCTTCTCCCGGGAGCGCGAATGACTGACACGGACACCTACGACGTGCTCGTGATCGGCGGTGGCCCTGCAGGGCTGTCCGCCGCCCTCAACCTGGGCCGTTCGCTCATGCGCGTGCTGGTGGTCGACGCCGACCGTCCGCGCAACGCCGCCACGCTGAACTCGCACGGCTTCCTCACCCGTGACGGGGTGGCCCCGCACGAGCTGCGCCGCATGGCCCGCGACGAGCTCGCCGCGTACCCGAACATCGAGGTGCGCACGCGCGTCAGGGTGCTCGAACTCCGCAGATCGGCTCCCCCGGCGGATGCCGGGACGGATGCCGAGACGGATGCCGAGACGGATGCGGGAACGGATTCGGGGACGGATGCCGGTTTCACGGCATCCGTCGGCCGCAAGGACCCGACCGACGTGGTGACCGCTCGGAGCGTGCTGCTCGCGACGGGCCTGCGCGAGACCCTTCCCGACGTCCCGAATCTGCGGGGCTTCTACGGCATCAGCCTGTTCAGCTGCGCGGCATGCGACGCGTGGGAGCTGCGCGGGCGACGACTCGCCCTCATCGGAGAGACGCCCGACCTCGCCGACCGCGCCCGGCTCATCTCGCGCTGGACCGAGAGCCTCACCGTCTTCACCCTCGGCGCGGACACGGTCACGGCCGCGGAGGAGGCCGAGCTCGCCTCCACGGGGGTCGCCGTGCTGCGGCATCCGATCGCCGAGCTCGTCGGAGACCGCGGGCGCATCGAGGCGATCCGGCTGACAGACGGCACCGTCGTCGCGGTCGAGGGCGGTTTCGTGCGACCCGAGTGGCAGACCGATGTGTCATTCCTGCACGGGTTCGCCCCCGCCATCGACCACGACGGGCACCTCGTCACCGATCGGTCGGGCCGCACCGACATCCCGGGGCTCTATGCCGCCGGTGATGCGGCGATCCCCGGCCCCCAGCAGCTGATCGTCGCAGCAGGCGCGGGCGCGAGGGTCGCGTCGGTCATGGTGCACGATGCGGTCGGCATCGCCACGGCGCACTGAATCAGCCGGCATACCGGCGACTAGGCTGACCGGCATGACGCGCATCTCGCAGGCCCCGCAGCTCGCCCGCCTCGCCGCCCTCTCGGTGATCGCGCTGGCCGCGCTGCCGCTCAGCGGCTGCCTGTATGCGCAGATCCCCGTGAACGTGCCGGATGGCGACGGGCCAGAGCCCTCCCCGACTTCGATCCCGTCCGAGCAGCCCTCGGACGAGCCCGCCGGCGACCTGCCATCGACCATGACCTTCGCAGACGGTGCCGACATCCCTTCGGAGGCGTACATCCAGTGGGGCGACGGGCTCATCGCCGACGACGGCTGGAAGATCGTCAAGCCGGACGACGGCAACGGAGGCTGGACGTACGGCACGGTCGACGACACCTGCACGGCCCAGTTCTGGCAGGGGCTGATCCCCGATGTGCCGACCGTGGCCGGCGACGACAGCGTCAGCTCGGATGCCATGCTCGCCGTCATACTCGGCGAAGCGGACGCCGCCGCGATCACCCCGCTCGCGACGACGGGGTCGTTCAGCTATCAGGTCGGCGGCAACGCCGACGTCGAGAACCGCCAGGTCGTGGGCGAAGAGGGCGAACGCCGATGGGCGATGGCCGCACGGGCCTTCACCGCGACGGGTGTCGGACTCTACGTGATCGTCGACTGCACCGGTGGCGACCTGCAGGCCACGATGGCCGAGGTCATCGACAGCAACGCCGTCGTCATCCAGTGACGCCGGCCGCCCGGCATCCGCTCTGCTGACGCCGGGCGGAGATCACTTGCCGCCCGGCGGGCCCACGAGCAGCAGGATCACGTACAGCGCGACGATGCCGACGACGAGCAGGATCGCCAGCACCCACGGGCGGCGCAGGAACCAGCGCATGAGCCTGTCGTACCAGCGCGCATCGCGCGGGTCCTGCGTCTGCTCCAGCCGCCACTCGCCGGCCAGGCGGCCGGTGCGATGCAGCCAGATCTCCATGGGAATGGTCGCGTAGGGGACGATGGCGCTCGCCACGGCCAGGACCGCGACGCCGAGGTGCCAGCGCTGGTTGAGCGCGACGAGCACGGCGGTCGCCGCGTACGCGAGGAACACGAACCCGTGGACGCCACCGCCGATCGTGACGACGATTCCCGGCGCACCTGCGGCACGGGCGATGATCGCCGAGATCAGGATGGTCCAGGTGATCGCCTCCGCGATCGCGAGAACTCGGAACAGGCGGTCGGGTGTGCGGAACACGGGACTCCTCGGGTGGGGGTCCGTCCAGCGTATCCGGAATAGCTATGCGCCCCCGGGTGTTGCCGAAGGCATGGTGACCGTCGACTCCGCAGCCCTCGGGCACGTGCTCGACTCCGTCGACCTCCGCGTCGGCATCGCCCGTCGCGTCGCCCTCGCCCCAGGCGGGCTCCTGCCGATCCCGTCGGGTTCGGCCACCCTCGTCTACATCGCCTCGGGCTCGGTGCACGGGCATCCCCCGCTGACCACCGGATGCCGCCTCGACGTCGACCCCGCAGCGCAGATCGTCGCGGTGGACGATCGCCCGCTGCACGCGAACCTGGTCGCCGGAGACGCGTTCCTGACGCTCGGCCGCTCGTCGATCGCCCTCGAAGCCGACGGGGTGACCGACCTCGTCGTCGTCGACCTCGAATTCTCCGACAGCGCCGCGATGATCGCCGCGCTCCTTCCCGATCCGATCACCGTCATGTCGTTCGCCGCGCTGGAACCGGCCGCAGCCGCACTCGCCGGAAGCATGGGCCCCACCGACCCCACGACCTGCCCGTCACGCCAGGGCGACCCGGTGATCTGCCGGATGATGGCGCAGACCGTGCTGCTCTCGGTGATCCGCGCATGGGCCGCCAACGGCTGCGCGCCGGCCGGCTGGCCCTCCGTGTCGAATGATCCGTTCCTCGACCGCGTCGTCGAGGCGATCCATGAGCAGCCCGGCCGCGACTGGACGGTCGAACGCCTCGCGAGCGTCGGCGCGATGTCGCGCTCCGTGTTCGCCGAGCGATTCCGCAGCGCGATCGGCCGCTCACCCGCCGACTACGTCACCGAGGTGCGCGTCGACGCGGCGAAGCGGATGCTGAGCGAGGGCCGCTCGGTCAGCGAGACGTCGCGCGAACTGGGCTACGCCTCCGACGAGGGCTTCAGCCGGGCTTTCCGCCGCCGCACGGGGATGACTCCGTCGGTCTGGCGGGCGACGCAGCTCACCGCCGTCCCTGCCTGAGCCGGCCCTGCCCGCCGCTCAGGCGCGCTTCGCCGCCGCGACGCTCCTGCGGTTCGACATTCCGAAGAGCACGGCGCCGACCAGCAGGGACGCGGCCCCGAGCACGTAGACGAACTCGACATCGAGGGTGTCGACGAGCAGTCCGCCGACTCCGGCGGCGATCGTGATCGCGCCCTGGAATCCCACGACCACGAGGCTTCCGCCCGCCTCGAGCCGGTCGGGCGAGCGGTGCCCCACCCACGTGTTGATCACGAGCAGCCACGAGGAGAAGAAGAAACCCCAGACCAGCACGACGATGCCGATGCCGAGGACCGACCCCGAGAGGAAGATCATCGACAGCACCGACGCAGCGATCACCAGGGGGGCGAACACCGCGAAGAAGCCGAAGGTGCGGTCGATGAAGAACCCGAGCCCGAGGTTGCCGGCGAGGCCTCCGAGTCCGAAGAGGGCGAGAAGCAGGATGATCGTCGACGGCTCGATCTCGGGGATGCGTTCGAGCGCGAGTCGCACGTACGTGTAGGCGAGGAAGTGACCGAGCACGACGAGCACGTGCCCGACCATGCCGAGCCCGATGCCGGGACGACGCAGCGTGTCGACGAGGAGCCGGATGCTGGCGCCCTGCTCGGCCGGGACCGAAGGGAGCATGAACCGCAGCGCCACGGCGACCAGCACCATGAGGACGCCCGCGATCGCGAACACGGTCTGCCAGTCGACGATCTCGCTGAGCATCACACCGAGGGGCACTCCCGCGACGGTCGCGAGCGACACACCCGCGGAGGTGAACATGACGCCTCGCCCGAGGTGCTCCGGGCCCGCCAGGCGCACGGCGACCGTGATCGACATCGCCCAGAAGGCGCTGATCGCCGCACCCAGCAGGAACCGCGCGAGCAGCACGATGATGAGGTTGGGCGCGATCGCGACGATGAGGTTCGACGCGGCTGCGGCGAGCGCCATCCAGACGAGCAGCGAGCGCCGGTCGAGGCGGGGGAAGATCAGCCCCACCGTGGGCGCCACGATCAGACCTACGAGCGCGGTGACCGTGACCGTCTGCCCCGCCTGGCCTGGTGTGACGCCGAGAGCGTCGGCCATCTCGGTGAGCACGCCGTTGGGCAGGAATTCGGCCGTGACGAGAAGGAACCCCATCAGCATCAGCACGATGAGTCCGCCGTAGCGGATGCTCTCGGTGCGGGCGGTCGTCACGGGTACGGGCGCGGTCGTGGTCATGGTTCAACACTCCCAGGCGCGGAGGCCGGTCGCCCGACGCGGCGTCCAGGGCATCCGACCATTCGTCCGGACTGCGGTGAGACCGGGAGAGCCGGGTCTGGACAGCATCCGCCCGCGCCCCCTAGGCTCGACGACGCACCGGGTTCTCCCGGAAGGCCAGAGCGAGAGGAGTGGATGACATGAACACCGTCTCTGTCGTGCCCGTCGCCGACATCCTTCCTCTCGAGGCCTCTCGCTCCTGATCCGCGCGTGGCCTCCCTCTCTCGGAGCCACATCGTGTCTGATCTCTTCGCTTCTTCCGAAGCATCCTCTTCGTCCTCCTTCTTCGACGCATCCCCTTTCGATTCCGTCCCCACCTTCGCCGACGTCGAACCCGGTGAGCACCAGCGCTGGACCACCTGGCCGGCGATCACCCCGTCGGAGCGAGGGCCGCTCCCCTGGCCCGAATGGGTGGTGACGAGCGCCGGCGCACTCGACACCGAGCTCGGCATCCTCAAGACCGGCAAGGAGGCCGACGTGTTCCTGCTCGAGCGCGCGGTGCCGGATGACCCGACCCAGCGCACCCTGCTCGCGGCCAAGCGCTACCGCGACTCCGACCACAGCAGCTTCCACCGCTCGGGCGTCTACACCGAGGGCCGCAGCACGAGGAACACCCGGGACACCCGAGCCCTCGCGAAGAAGTCCGAACACGGCCGAGCCGTCGCCGCCCTGCAATGGTCGTTCGCCGAGTTCGACGCGCTGTGCCGCATGTGGGAGCTCGGCGCGCCGGTGCCCTACCCCGTGCAGGTCAACGGCACCGAGCTGCTGATGGAGTTCATCGGCGACGCGTCAGGAGTCGCGGCGCCCCGGTTGGCGGCCGTGCGCAGCGACCGGGCCGAGCTCGCCGGTCTCTACGATCAGATCGTCGATCTCATGCGGATCTTCGCCGCGGCGGGCTTCGCCCACGGCGACCTCTCGGCCTACAACCTGCTGGTGCACGAGGGTCGCGTGCGGGTGATCGACCTGCCGCAGATCGTCGACATCATCGCCAACCCCCAGGGCCTCGACCTGCTGCACCGCGACTGCGTCAACATCTGCGAGTGGTTCACCCGCCGCCGCGTCGAGCGCGATGCCGAAGAGCTCTTCGCCGAGATGCTCGCGGCGTCGTATGCGTGAGGGGTGTCTCCGACCCGACCGAGTCAGACGCGGCCGAGTCAGCTGCGGCCGATGCGGGCGGCGAGCAGCGACACCAGCTCGTACACGACGTGGCTCGCCGCGATGCCGGTGATCTGCGCATGGTCGTACGCGGGCGACACCTCGACGACGTCGGCGCCCACGATGTCGCAGTCTCCGAGGGCACGGAGGATGCGCAGCAGCTCGCGGCTCGTGAGGCCCCCGGCCTCGGGTGTTCCGGTGCCCGGTGCGTGCGCGGGATCGAGCACGTCGATGTCGATCGACACGTACAGCGGCCTGTCTCCGATGCGCTGCAGGATGCGCTGGATGCCGGCCTCGACGCCGTGCTCCTCGATGTACTCGCTCGACACGATCGAGAATCCGAGGCGCTCGTCGTCTTCGAGGTCCTGCTTCGAGTACAACGGCCCGCGGGTGCCGACGTGGCAGCTCGAGGTGAGGTCGATCAGCCCCTCCTCGCTCGCGCGGCGGAACGGCGTGCCGTGTGTGATCGGGGCGCCGAAGTAGGTGTCCCAGGTGTCGAGGTGGGCGTCGAAGTGCAGCACGGCGACCGGGCCGTGCTTCGCCGCCACCGCCCGCAGCAGCGGCAGCGCGACCGTGTGGTCGCCGCCGATCGTGACGATGCGCTGCACCTGCTCGCCGAGCGCGAGCGCGGCGCGTTCGACCTCGGTCACCGCCTCGGTGAGGTCGAACGGGTTGACCGGGATGTCACCGGCATCCACCACCTGCGCGACCGCGAACGGCGACACGTCCTGGGCGGGGTTGTACGGGCGCAGCAGCCGCGAGGACTCGCGCACGTGCGACGGGCCGAAGCGCGTGCCGGGGCGATAGCTCACGCCGGAGTCGAAGGGGATGCCCACGACGGCGATGTCGGCGCGAGGCACGTCTTCGATCCTCGGCAGGCGGGCGAAGGTCGCGATCCCGGAGTACCGGGGGTTCACGGAGGCGTCGATGGGGCCCACGTTCTCGGTCATGATCAGTCCTGTCTCTGCGTGGGGATGTGCACGAGCTGCACTCCGCCGGCGGCGATGGCGTCGCGGATGCTCGGCACGACGTCGTCTGGGTCGTCGACCCGACGCCCGGTGGCGCCGAAGGCGGTCGCCAGCGCCGCCCAGTCGGGCTGCACCAGGTCGACGCCGATGGGGGTCATGCCTCGGTCGACCTCGTTCTGACGGATCTCGGCGTAGCCGCCGTTGTCGACGCACACGATGGTGACGTCGAGCCGCTGTTCGACGGCCGTCACGAGCTCATTGACGCAGAACATCAGCGCACCGTCTCCGATCACGGTGACGACGGGATGCTCGGTCTGCGCCACCCTGGCGCCGATCGCGGCGGGAAGGCCGTAGCCGAGGGTCGCATAGGTGGGCGTGTAGAGCAGGGAGTGCGGATGCTGCGAGCTCAGCACGCTGCCGAGCGCCATGTAGACGATCTGCGAGGAGTCGCCGGCGACGATCGCGTCATCGGGGAGAGCGTCGGCGATGAGCTCGGCCAGCGCGACCGCCTCGGGGGCGGTGTCGCGCATCTCGGCCTCGATCGCGGCGCGCTCGGTGGTCAGGTCTCGAGCAGCCCTGCCCTCGTCGGGCAGCAGCGCGAGCAGGGCGGCGCTCACCGCGGCGGCGTCACCGACGATCCCCACGGTCGCGTCGAGGTTCTTGTTCCGCTGCAGCGGCGAGATGTCGATGCGCACGACGGCGCCGCGCGCCTCCAACCGCGGAGCCCAGAGTTCGGCCTCACCGAGCTTCGATCCGATGACGAGCACCACGTCGGCGTCTTCGGCCACCTCGCGGGCCGCAGCGAGACGCAGGTTCGAGCCGAGCGACAGCGGATGCCGCTCGTCGATGACACCCTTGCCGTTGAGCGTGGTGAGCACCGGGGCACCGAGGCGTTCCGCGAGTGCGGTGACCTCGTGCGCGGCATCGACCGACCCGCCACCCGCGACGATGACCGGCCGCTGCGCACCCTGCAGCAGACGTGCGGCATCGGCGAGAGCTGACGGATCACCCGACACCCGCGGAGGCATCACCCTGGGGTGGCGCGCCTCCGCGGGGACATCGGCCGGGGCCTCGAGCACGTCGAGGGGGATCTCGATGTGCACGGGGCGGGGGCGGCCGGTCTGGAAGAGCGTGAAGGCGTCGTGCACCGCATCGACCGCCTCGGCGGCGCTGGACACCCGGCGCGACCACTCGGCGATCGCGCCGACCATGGCCGTGGCATCCTTCGTCTCGTGCAGGGTGCCGACATCGGCGAACTCGGCGCCCAGCGGCACCCCGGGAGACAGCACGATCAGCGGCCGTGACTCGCAGAACGCCGTGCCGATCGCGCTCATGGCGTTCTGTAGACCGGGGCCGGAGGTCGTGATGACGACACCGGGAAGACCCGTCTGCTGCGCCCAGCCGTCGGCGCCGTAGCCCGAGCCCTGCTCGTGCCTGTTCGTCACCGCGCGGATGCCGAGAGAGGCGAGCGGGCGATACAGCTCGAGGTTGTGCGTGCCCGGGATGCCGAAGATCGCATCGACGCCGTAGGCGCGGATGGTCTCGAGCACCGCGCGGCCGGCGGTATCGGCGTAGCGGCCGGCGGTATCGGCGTAGCGCTCGTCTGTCATGGTCGCATCCTCGCTCATGCCGAGACCATGACTGCGGCGCCGACGTGGCGGCGTGTGCCGTCGACCCACGTCTCGCGCACGGCGATCGACGAGATCTCCTCGGCGTCGACGGCCAGCGGGTCGTCGGAGAGCACGACGAAGTCGGCGTACTTGCCGACCTCGAGCGAGCCGAGGTCGTCTTCTCGGCCGATCGACACGGCGCCTTCGATCGTGTGCGCGCGCAGAGCCGAGAGGGCGGAGACCCGCAGATCGTCTGGCCCGAGCTTGTGCCCTCGACGGGTCACGCGGGTGACGGCCGTCTGGATCGCCTCGAGCGGGATGGGCTCGGCCACCGGAGCATCCGACGAGATCGTGAACGGCACCCCCGCCCTCTCGAACTCGCCGAGGGGGTTGAAGCGCTCGCCCGGGGTGCCGATCGCCTCTTCGACGCCCTCGCCCCAGTTGAAGTAGTGCTGGGTCTGGTTGACCGGGCGGATGCCGGAGGCCGCCATCCGGTCGATCTGCTCGGGCGTCGGCAGACCGCAGTGCTCGATGCGGTGCCGCGCATCGGAGTCGGGCCGCTCGGCGAGCGCCGCCTCGATCGCCGACACGACCATCTCGATCGCCGTCGGCGACTGCGCGTGTGTCGCCGTCTGCAGGCCCGCCGCGTGCGCCCGGCTGATCAGCGCCGCGTATTCGGCGGGCTCGTGATACAGCTGACCGGTGCGGCAGGGGTCTCCGACATACCCGTCGGGGAAGTACGCCGTCCAGCCGCCGAGCGTGCCGTCGGCGTAGAGCTTGATGCCGGCGAAGCTGAGGTGGGCGTTGCCGAACTGCCCCACGAGACCCATCTCGAGCGCCTCGTCGAGCAGGTGCGACAGCAGGTACATCGACACCCGCAGCTCGAGGCGGCCGGCCTCGGCGAGACGCAGATACATGTCGAACTCGCGTCGGGTGACCTGACAGTCGCCGATCGAGGTGACTCCCCCGGCGAGGAACCGCTGCGTGGCGGCATCCAGCTGACGCAGGTGCTCCTCCGGCTCGTCGGCGAGGTGGAAGTTCGGTCCGTGGTGGCCGATCTTCACCCCGTGCACGCCGGTGAGGATGTTGCACGCGGCATCCGAGAGCTCGCCCGTCAGCTCGCCGTCGGCGTCGCGGAAGAACTCGCCGCCGTCGGGATTCGGCGTGTCACGGTCGACGCCGTTCTTGGTGAGCGTGTACGAGTTGACGACGCCGCCGTGGCCCGAGGCGTTCATCAGGTAGACCTCTTGGTCGGCGGCGACCTCGTCGAGCTCGAAGCGGGTGGGATGCCGCTTCTCGGCGAGGTTGCGCTGCTCGTAGCCGTAGCCGCGCACCGGGCGTCCGGCGGGTGCGTCCACCGCCGCCGCCTTCAGCAGCGCCACGATCTCGGGGATGCTCTCGGCCTTCTCGGGTCCGCAGTCGACCCACGTCATCAGCTGCCCGAACATCAGCGGGTGGGCGTGCGCATCGACGAAACCGGGCACGATCACCGCGTCACCGAGGTCGACGTGGTCGGGTGCGAGCCCCGCGCGCTCCGCCGCGGCCCGGCACTCGGCCGGGGTGCCGATCGCGAGGATCCGGCCGCGATCGGTGAGCATGGCGGTCGCCGTCGTGGCATCCGCATCCACCGTCCGGATCACGCGAGCCGTGAACAGCTGCGGGATCGTCTGGGCGGAGCGGTCGAAGGGAGTGAGCTTTCTCATGGCAGCCTGTTCGCGGTCGTGTCGGTGCGGGCGGTGAAGGATGCCGTGACCGGGGCCTCATCCGAGTGCTGCGGGGCGAGCTTCGTGCAGATGCCGGCGATCACAGCCATGCCGGTGAACATCGCGAGGACCGACCAGATGTTGCCTGTCCAGGCGATGAGCTGCGTCGCGAACCAGGGCGAGAATCCTGCCCAGATCGCGGCACCCACGCCGTAGGACAGCGCGATCGACGTGTACCGGGACTGCGGACGGAACATCTGGGCGAGCAGGGCGGCGATCGGGGCGTAGGTCGCGCTCATCGCGATGCGCACCAGCGAGGCGAAGAGGAAGATCAGCGGCTCGATGCGTCCGGGGAGGATCAGCAGGAACGGGACGAAGGTGAGCACCGAAGTGATCAGACCGATGTACATCACGTTCTTGCGGCCCCACTTGTCGCCCAGCCAGGCGACCGGCAGAGTCACGACGAACTCGACGAAGGAGGCGATCGTCATCGCGTCGAGGATCACGCGCTCGTCGATGGCGATCGGGTCGCCCGTCGCATAGGCCGTGGCGAAGGTCGTCGCAAGGTAGTAGCCGCCGGTCGAGATGGGCAGGATGCCGATGCCGAGCAGGATCGGACGCCAGTTGGTGCGCAACGCGTAGGCCAGGGGCATCGACTGCTTGCGCCCCTCGATCTTCGTCTCGAAGACCGGGGTCTCCTCGACGCGGTAGCGCACCCAGAACCCGACGCCGACCAGCACGATCGACAGCAGGAACGGGATGCGCCAGCCGCCGTTGATGATGAAGTCGTCGCCGACGCGCGACATGATCGCGAAGATGCCCGAGGCCAGCAGGGCGCCGGCCGGGTTGCCGAGCTGAGTGAAGCCGCCGTAGAAGGTCTTCGACTTCTCGGGGGCGTGCTCGACGCTCATCAGCACGGCGCCGCCCCATTCGCCGCCGACCGCGAGGCCCTGGACGGCACGGAGCAGGATCAGGAGGATCGGAGCGAGGATGCCGATGTTCTCATACGTGGGCAGGCAGCCCACGAGCACGGTCGCCGCGCCCATGAGCAGCAGCGTGATGACGAGCGACGTGCGCCGGCCGAGCTTGTCGCCGATGTGGCCGAAGATGATGCCGCCGAGCGGGCGGACGAGGAACGCGACGGCGAACGTCGCGAAGGCCGCTGCGGTCTCGGCGAGCCGGTCGCCGCTCGGGAAGAACAGCGGACCGAAGACGAGGGCGGCAGCGGTCGCGTAGACGTAGAAGTCGTACCACTCGATGGTGGTGCCGACGAAGGCGGCGAAGCCTGCGCGTCGCGCCTTGCTGTGGGTGGAAGTCATGTGTGGCCCGCTCCTTTGCGGAAGATGTCGGATAGCGAAGGATGCTACGGACGTGTGGACGCGAGGACAAGGTCAGAACTCCAGTGTGAAGCCTGATTCACTGATGTTGTGCTCGCTGGATCACGCACTATTCGCCTACCCAACCGCAGCAACGGCTCTTACACTGCAGTTATGCACCTGCGGCGGCGCGTTCGCGGGAAACTGACGAATATGGGTGATCCATGGATTTCGATGCCGAACTGATCCGCGCTCTTCAGGAAGACGGTCGCGCCAGCATCCGCTCGCTGTCGCTGCGCCTCGGACAGTCGAGAGCCGCGGTCGCCGCCCGACTGCGCACGATGCTCGACGACCGCACCGTGCGCGTCGTCGCCGCGGTGGATCCGGTGTTCCTCGGGCAGCACGTGCTCGCGCACGTGTCGATCCGCACCGATGGGGCCGTGGAGATCGTCGCCGAGCACCTGCGCGACATGAGCGAGACCGTGCTCGTCTCGGCGGTCGGCGGCGCCCACGACCTCGTCACCGAGGTGCGCCTGGGCACCATGGCGGATCTGCACGACCTGCTGGCGCAGATCCGCGCGATCGACGGCGTGCTCGACATCAACACGATCATCTACTCGACCGTCGTGAAGGGCTTCTTCGTCTCGGAGTACCACGGTGACGTCACGCTCGACACGGTCGATGAAGACCTCATCGAACGGCTGCAGTCCGACGGACGCATGAGCTTCCGTGCACTCGGCGAGGCCGTGCGTCTCTCCCCCTCGGCTGTCGCGACCCGGGTGCAGCGACTGATCGACGGCGGGGTGATCAAGATCAGCGCGGTCGAGGCCAGGGGTCTCGCGCACCGACAGCTGTCGATGGGCGTCGGCCTCAATCTCAACCACGACGACGAGGCGGTGATCGAGGAGCTGAAGACCGGGCGAGGGATCGACTTCGCCGCCCGCACCCTCGGGCGCTTCGACGCGGTGGCCACGCTGGTCGAGCCGTCTGCGGGGGCGCTGTACGCGAGTCTCGAGCGGCTGAGGTCGCTGGCCGGCGTCACCCGCATCGAGGCGTGGCTGCACCTGGCCGTGCTCAAAGAGGACTACGCGCGGACGCTGCGCGAGCCGATGCCCCACCCCTGACGTGCGGCGCGCCGTCACCGTCCGTTCACCGCGCGCCGCCAGACTGCGATCATGAGCGAATCCCCGCAGAGCGGCGCGGTGCCCGAGCCCGCCGCGACGGCGAACAGCGGCGCGGTCGGCGTGATCGGCCTCGACCTGCGCGGCGAGACCCCCGCACCGAAGAAGCAGGTCTACTCGTGGGCGCTGTGGGACTGGGCGACGCAGCCCTTCAACACCGTCATCCTCACCTTCATCTTCACGGCGCTGTATCTCACGACCGAGGCGTTCCTTCCGGCGGAGATCGCCGGCCTCGACGCGAAGGACCCGATCCGCGAGGCAGCCGAGGCGGACCTCGCCTCGGGTCTGGGCCTCGGGTCGACGATCGCCGGGATCGCGATCCTCCTGATCGCACCGGTGCTGGGTCAGCGCGCGGATGCCGCGGGGCGTCAGAAGCTCTGGCTCGGGATCGGCACCGGGGCGCTCGTCGCCTGCATGCTCGGCCTGTGGTTCGTCGAACCGACGCCGACGCTGTTCTGGCTCGGCGTCGCGCTGATCTCGGCAGGGTCCGTCTTCGGCGAGATCGCCGCGGTCAACTCGAACGCCATGCTGATCGGCATCGCGAACCCGAAGACCGTCGGGCGCATCTCGGGCCTCGGCTGGGGCTTCGGCTACATCGGCGGCATCCTCGCACTGGTGCTCGTCGTCGTCTTCTACGTCTTCGACTGGTTCGGCCTGCCGGATGACGCGGGACTGCCGTTCCGCATCATCGCGGTCGCCTGTGCGCTCTGGGCGATCGTCTTCTCGATCCCGATCTTCCTCAACGTGCCGGAGCCGTCGCTCGGACGCCCCGAACGCAAGGTGGGCTTCTTCGCCTCCTACGGCCTGCTGGTGAAGGACGTCGTCGGCCTGTACCGCAACCCCGACACTCGTCAGACGTTCTGGTTCCTGCTGTCGAGCGCCGTGTTCCGCGACGGGCTCGGCGGCGTCTTCGCCTTCGGCGCCGTGATCGCCAGCCAGGTGTTCGACTTCGGCTTCCTCGACCTCGTGATCTTCGGCATCGCCGCGAACCTCATCGCGGGCGTCTCGACGATCATCGCCGGGCGCTACGACGACCGCTTCGGCCCGAAGCGGATCATCCTCGTCTCGCTCGCCGCCATGGTGGTCGCAGGCCTCGCGGTGTTCTTCCTGGTGGACGCCGGAACGGTCGTCTTCTGGATCGGCGGTCTGGTGCTCTGCGCCTTCGTCGGCCCCGCCCAGGCGGCGTCGCGGTCGTTCCTCGCCCGCATCACGCCTGCCGGGCGCGAGGGAGAGATCTTCGGCCTGTATGCGACGACCGGGCGGGCGGCGAGCTGGATGGCATCGGGCGCCTGGACTCTGCTGATCGTGCTTTCGGGCTCGACGTCGTACGGCATCCTGGGCATCGTGCTGGTGCTGATCGCCGGGTTCCTGCTGCTGCTGCCGGTGAAGGCGACGCAGCGCGGCTGAGGGGCGGTGCGGGAGTAGCCTGACCGCGTGACGGTCATCATCGCTTTTCTCGCCAACATCCTCGTCGCGATCGCCAAGACGATCGCTGCGGTGATCACGTCTTCGGCGTCGATGGTCGCCGAGGCGGCGCATTCGTGGGCGGATGCCGGCAACGAGGTGTTCCTGCTCATCGCCGACCGCCGGGGCGCGAGGGTGAAGGATGAGCGGCATCCGCTCGGCTACGGACGTGCGGCGTTCGTGTGGTCGTTGATCGCGGCGTTCGGGATCTTCACCGCGGGGTCGATCGTGTCGATCATGCACGGCGTGCAGGAACTCGCCGAGACAGGCCCCGTAGAGAGCCCCGGGGTGGCGTACACCGTGCTCGGCATCGCCTTCGTGCTCGAGGGTGCGTCGTTCACGCAGGCGATGGTGAAGTCGCGACGGTTGGCGCGCGAGCGCGGATCGTCGACCTGGGACTATGTGCTCGAAACGAGCGACACGACGCTGCGGGCGGTGTTCTTCGAGGACATGGCAGCCCTGATCGGGCTGGTGATCGCGGCCGGTGCGATCGCGATGCACCAGATCACCGGAGTCGCCGCGTGGGATGCCGTGGGGTCGATCCTCGTCGGCGTGCTGCTCGGGGTGGTCGCGATCATCCTCATCGGCCGCAACATCGCCTTTCTCGTGGGCTCGAACGCGTCGCCCGCATTGCGCGATCGCGTCGGGCGCGCACTGCTCTCGTCGCCGCAGATCCAGCGGCTCACCTAT
The DNA here is from genome assembly GCF_059803615.1 of Microbacterium sp. SWDP-B6. Classification (NCBI taxonomy): domain Bacteria; kingdom Bacillati; phylum Actinomycetota; class Actinomycetes; order Micrococcales; family Microbacteriaceae; genus Microbacterium; species Microbacterium sp. SWDP-B6. Next base: position 254,998 of record NZ_JAPFGV010000003.1, read on the forward strand.
CTGCACATCGAGTACGTGGGCCCGAACCGACTCTTCATCGTGGCCGAGGTCGATCTGACCGGAGACGCCCGTGAACACGATGTGGCCCGGAGCCTGCGCGTGATCGAACAGCAGATCGAGGCGCATCCGGTCGTCGAGACCGTGGTGCTGTCGCTGTCGGTCGACGACGAGAAGTCGCTGGAGTTCGGCGAGGTCTCCTGAACCTCTCACCCTGGACGCCGAATCATCCGGCGGGAGCAAGGGCCGACTCTTCCGGAAGACTGAGCCGCGGGGTGCGCCATCGCTGTGCCGGGTCCCACCATGCCGGTCCCCGCACTTGCGGAATGCCGTCGTTCATCCGGATCTCCCACCCGGACGTGCCCAGACTTCGGTGGTGCCACCAGCACAACGGCACACCGTTGTCCGTATGCGTCGGCCCACCCCTGGCGTGCTCGGTGACGTGGTGGATCTCGCACCACGACGCCGACACGTGACACCCCGGGATGAGACATTCCCTGTCGCGTGCGATGATCGCGCGGCGTTGGTGCACGGAGAACACCCGATCCGTCGTTGTGATCCCGATGATCCGACCCTCGTCGAGAAGGACCCGCTGTATCGTCCCCGAGCATCCGACGTGCGAGGCGACACTCGCGGGCAGCTGTCCCCACGCACCGCTGACGCTCGCGCGCCCAGTGCCGTGCTCGAGGTCCTTCGCATCCACCGTCACGACCAGAGTCGGGGACGCTCCGCCGAGAGTGGGCATGTCTCGGTGTCGGGCGGCGATCGCCAGGGCGACGGCGAATGCGTCGTGCCGCTTCTGCGCCGCCGTGCGGTCATCGATGACGGCACGCGGATCAGAGTTGTACGGATCGTCGTCGTCGGCCGCGCCCGAATCGGTGGGGGTGAACGCCACGCCCGGCATCGGCGGCCCGTCGCCCTTGGGGTTGTTCACCGCATCGAGGATCAGCTCGAGCTGGGCCGCGACCTCGGGCGTCAGGTATCCCTTGATCGACCGCAGTCCGTCGCGTACCCGCCCGAGGGTTATCCCCCGGCGGCGGGCAGGCTCATCGCCGGGCTCGTCTCCGTCGGGGTCGAGCAGCGAGACCAACGTCTCTGCAAGGAGCTTCAGCTCGTCGAGCGTCGGGGCCGGGCCCTGCACCTCTGCGCCGGGGCCGGCCTGCGGGTCGGGCCTGACGCCCCTCGCCGCACGGGCGAGGCACTCGTCGGCATCGAGCCGGTCAACGGCGCTGATGCGATATGACACCTTCTCGATCGGCTCGGTTGCGGCGAGCATCCCGGCGACTCCGATCGCACCGTCGAGCATCGCCTCTCGCAGCGCCGGCCACCGTGCAGGCATGCGGTCACCGGAGACCAGGTTCACCCTCCGCCGCACCAGATCGACGACCTTCCCGACGCGCGTCGCCCCGCGCAGGTCTGTCAGCAGCGTGCGCTGCAGCAGTTCGCTCTGCGTGCGGCATCCGGTGGAATGCGGGAACTCCACCGCATCCCCCGTCGCGATCGTCTCGACCACCACGGCCTCGACCCGACGGAACGCTGCGCTCGCCGCCTGCAGCACCTCCACCCGTTCTGCGTCGGACAATCCGGCGAGCGCGTCATCGGACAGCACCCGATCGAGGTCGGCGACGACCTGATCGAGGAGGGCGCGAGTGCGGGATGACATGACTCCATCCAACTCGGGGCCGCCGACATTCAGACCGCAGAATCGAGGACTTTTCGACCAGATCAGAAGCATATTCCGGAACACCGGATGAGCGTTCCGGAACACCGGTCAGCGATCGCGGAACACCGGCGATCGGTAACGCCGGCCGACAGCGCACGTCACGTGCGTGCTCAGCTCTCCCAGTTGTCGGCGAGCTTGTTCAGCAGCGTCGCGAGCTGGTCGCGCTCGTCATCGGTGAAGGCCGCGAGAGCCTTCCCCAGCGCCTCTCGCCGTTCGCCCCGCATCCCACGGGCGATCTTCCGACCCTCGTCGGTCAGCGCGATCCGGGTGCGCCGCGCATCGTCGGGGTCGGCCTCACGGCGCACGAAGCCGTGTGCGACCCCCTGCTGCACGAGCCTCGATGCTCGGGGCTGGTCGACGCCGATCGCCGCACCGAGGTCACTGACGCTGAGCGGGGCCGACGCCGCGGCGAGCGCCTCGAGCATCCGCGTGCGAGCCGGTCCGCCGAAGCGTCCGGACGGGTCGTTCATCCAGGGCGGCATGCCCGGGTGCCCAGGCCGCCCGTGCCCGTGATGCCCCTGGTCGGAATGGCCCGAATGGCCCGAACCGTCTGCGTGGTCGTCATGGTCCGCGTGGTCGGAGTGCGGCCCGCCGTGCCACCCGTGCGGCCCGCCCATGCCTCGCGGGCCACGCCCGCGCTCGCCAGGACGTCGTCCGCGCAGACGCGACAGGGCGCGGGCTATGGCCTCGGCGGGGTCATTCTCAGCGGAGCTCACGATTCGATTTTACATGCGACTTGACATGGATCGTTACTGCATGTCACACTACATATACATGCATAGTGACAAGCACATGCCCCATGACATCTAAGGATTCCACTCATGAACACCTCTGACACTCAGAACACAGACAGCCCCCACCGCCCCTTCGGCTACTGGCTGAAGGCCGTCGACCGCCTGATGGCGGCCGAGTTCGACTCCGCCTTCGAGGGCGAGCACGCCAGCCGCCGCGACTGGCGGATCCTCAACGTCATCGATGGCACCGCGCCCGCCCGTCGCCCTCTGAACGCCCACAAGCTGCACGCCCTCGTCGAGCGTGGCTGGGTCGTCGCCGACGGCGACGGCTGGACGCTGACCGACGACGGCCGTGCGGCCAAGGAGCGCCTCGGCGGCATCGTCGACGGCATCCGCGCCAAGGTCACGGACGCCGTGAGCCCCGAAGACCTCGAGACCACGATGAACTCGCTCGAGCAGATCGCCCGTGCGTTCGGCTGGGACGAAGAGACTCCGCTCCCCCGTGGGCGCGGTCGTCGTCACGGCTTCGGACCCCGCGGCTTCGGTCGCGGCTTCGCGCCCGAGCACGGGTTCGGCCCCGGCCGTCCCGGACGTGGCTTCGGCCGTCGCCACGGACACCCGTTCGGACGCGGTCGCGGCTTCGCACCCGGGTTCGACTCCGAGCACGAGCACGAGCACGAGCACGGAGCGGATGCCGAGCTCGGCGGCCACGACTGCGGACACCGCGGGCACCCGGGGCACGACCGCTTCGCGGACGCGCACGATCGCGCGCACCACGGTCGCGCAGGCGGCGGGCACGAGCACAGCAGGCACGAAGGGCCCCGCCACGGCGAGCACCGCGTCGCCCGAGCGGCGCAGCACGCCTATGAGCGCGGCTTCGACGCCGGGTTCTCCCGCGGTCGCGACGCCTGACGGCATCCGTCAGCAGGCACCTGATCCAAAGAACGCCCCGTTCGCTCCGGCGAACGGGGCGTTCGCCGTTCACCGGGAATGGGGCCACCTCCTACCGGAGAGCGGGAAGGACGACTTCGTCCACCAGCTGCACCACCGCATCCGGTTCGAGCGCACGCCGGCGCAGACTGATGCTGCCGAACGCGGCGGTCGGCACGAGACCCGCGATGAGCGCGACCGGAGCGTCCGCCCGGACCTCGCCCCGCTCGATCCACCGCTCTATCACCACGCCGAGCGCAGCGACGGGCGGTCCTCCGACCACTCGATAGGCGACGTCACGCAACTCGTCGTCGCGGCCGATCTCGCTCAGGATGCTGGCGAGCACGCCCGCCGTCCGTTCATCCGCCTGGGCGAAGTGCATAGCCGCGGCGATGAGATCACCGCGGAGCGTTCCGGTGTCCGGAACCGCGGCGGTCACCTGCAGCGCCCGGACAGCCGCCACGACGAGTTCGGCCTTGTTCTCCCAGCGACGGTAGATGGCGGACCGTCCGCAGCGCGCACGATCAGCGACCGCGCCGATCGTCGTGCCGGCATAGCCGTTCTCGATGAGGAGCTCCTGAACCGCGTCGAGGATCGCCCCCTCGACGCCGGGGTCGCGGGGACGCCCTGCGCGCCGATTCGATTCGTCTTCGCTCATCGCACCCCATTGTATGTTCCGGTATCGAGCAGTACCGTTATATCCGGTACTGGTCAGTACCGGAAAGAGATCAGCGAAGGAGTCGTCATGGTCACCACCACCGCCCGCGGGGATCGGCACGCCACCGGTTCACGGTTGCGTCGCGCCCTCATGCTCGCCGCCGCCGTGGCCATCGCGATCGCGGCGAACTCCATGGTCGCCCTCATCGCCGTTGCCGCCGGCGCGCCGACGACCTACGGCCCGCTGACGTTCCCCGCCTTCAGCCTGTTCACCACCGTGGGCATCGTCGCCGGGTGGATCGGATGGTCGCTCGTGCGCCGCCACGCGCGCGACCCCCGCCGCACTCTCACCATGGTCGTGCCGATCGTGACCGTGGCGTCGTTCGTCCCCGACGTTCTGCTGCTCGCCCTGCGCTTCATCCCCGGGACGACAGTGAGCGCCGTCATCGCGCTGATGGTCATGCACCTCGTGGTCGTCGCCGTGGCAGTGCCCGCGTACATGTGGGCGTCGCGGTCGAGCTGACGGGAACCCGCTGCATGTCAGACGGCGCGGCCCTCCGGACGGAGCAACCGAGAGGCACCGAGGAGTTCGATGCCGAGCAGATGGCCGTCCTCGTCGAAGTCGAGGAACAGCTCATCCGAGACGCCGTCCGGCAGGTCGACCGGAACGGTTCGTGCAACCTCACCGTCGGCGATCGGAGCACCCAGAGTCACATAGGCGGCATCGACCTCGGGTTCGTATCTCAGATCACCCATGCCACAGCGACCCGGCGACCGTCGCAGGCTCGCCAGTCGCCAGCGCGAACGACACGTTCGTGCCGAGATAGACGGCCCCGGCGATCGCTGCCACGAGCAAGACGATGAGGAACGCGAAGATCACGAAAGTCAGCGCGCCGTATCCGCCTGATGTCGGCGCCTCGGGCGCGACGGACGGCTGCGACCAGTCCTCCGCGACCGGCGCAGGTTGGTCGCCGGTGAGGATCGCCGGCTTCGGCCGCGATCGGCGCGTCGACGGAAGCATCGCCTCCGGGGGAGGCGGCGGGATCACCGCATCCGGAATCGCAGACTCCGACGGAGGCGGCGGGATCACCGCATCCGGAATCGCAGACTCCGACGGAGGCGGCGGGATCAGACCGTCCGGGATCGGGATCTCGGCCGGAGGCGGCGGAACGACAGCGTCCCCCGACGGGATGTACGGATCTCTGCTGTCACCGCTCATGTCAGCCCCCTACGGCTCCGACGTCGGTCGTTCCGACGTCGGTCTTGTGGAAGTTCTGGAACGAGCGGGATGCCGTGGGCCCGCGCTGTCCCTGGTAGCGGTTGCCGTACGGACCGGAGCCGTACGGATTCTCAGCCGGAGAGGTCAGCCGGAAGAAGCACAACTGTCCGATCTTCATGCCCGGCCACAGCTTGATCGGCAGCGTCGCGACATTCGCGAGCTCGAGCGTCACGTGCCCCGTGAAGCCGGGGTCGATGAAGCCCGCGGTCGAGTGCGTGATCAGCCCCAGGCGACCGAGTGACGACTTGCCCTCGAGGCGGGCAGCGATGTCATCGGCCAGCGAGACCTGCTCGAACGTCGCGCCGAGCGCGAACTCACCGGGGTGCAGGATGAACGGCTCGTCGGGGTCGACCTCGATCAGCCGAGTCAGCTCCGGCTGATCGACCGACGGGTCGATGAACGGGTACTTGTGGTTGTCGAAGAGACGGAAGTAGCGGTCGAGGCGCACGTCGATGCTCGACGGCTGGATCATCTCCGGCTCGTGCGGGTCGAGACCGATGTGGCCGGAGGCGAGTTCTGCTCTGATGTCGCGGTCGCTGAGAAGCACGGCCCCAGCCTAGTCACCACACGCGGCCGACACTTTGGCCATGACGGATCGTGCGGGTAGGCTTGCGTTCACCCGCTCCTCGGATGCGGGTACGGGGCTGTAGTTCAATGGCAGAACTTCTGCTTCCCAAGCAGATAGCGCGGGTTCGATTCCCGTCAGCCCCTCCATATATGTGACGCCCCGCTCGCTGTTCCCGCGACGCACTCCGGCACCTCCTCGTAGATCCATCACGGATTCGTCGGTGGGTGGTCGAGGGTGATGACGAGTTTCCGTGCCGATACGCCAAGGCGAAGGGTGTCGATGGCTTCTTGGATGGCCGAAAGCCCGTGTCCTGCGATGTGGGCCTCCGGGTAGAGGTGGTGGCTGCCCGAAGCGAGAGCGGCAGGGAGATACCCGCCCCAGACGGCCGGACCCACGGGAGACGTGGCGATGGCGCTCCCCCAGATGAATGATGCCCTGATGCCGCGAGCGCGACTGCGCACCTGCAGGAGGGCGGTCTTCGTTCCGAGCTTCAGGAAGAGGCGGATGCGGGCGAGGGAGAGACCGCCACGCCGGGGTTGTTCGTAGAACGAGACGGGAGGGCTCGCCATCGCGATCCGCGTGGCACCGGTGGCGCGGGCGATCCTCAGACAGGGCTCGGCCGATCCCACCGCGACGGCGAGGATCCCCGCCACGGCGGAACCGCCGACGGCTTCGACGATGCGATTCGCCGCTTTCGGGTCGCGATAGTCGAAGGCGGCTTCTGCGCCCAGCCGCCTCATCCGGTCGTGGTTCTTCGCAGAGGCCGTCGTGATGACGCGATAACCGGCCGCTCGGGCGAGTTGGATCGCATTGCCTCCGACGGCTGTCGCGCCGCCCCAGATCACGACGACCTCATCGCGATGCGCCGCGTCTCCGAGACGGGAGTAGTCCAGTCCCAGCTGCTCCTTCTCGAACAGGCCGGCCGCCGCTGTGGACACCGCCAGCGGCAGGACGGCGGCATCCTCGAAAGCGGTGGTGGCCGGCAGAGCGGCGGCCAGGCTCGCGTCGACCGCGACGTAGGTCTGGAAGCCGCTCTCGGAGACGGCATCCCGCCCCTTCTCCAAGCCCATCGCATACGCCACGACGCGGTCTCCGACGGCGAAGTCGTCCACGCCCGCTCCGGTCTCGACGACCACGCCCGCGACGTCCTCCCCGAGGATCACCGGGTAGCGCAACCATCCGTACATGACAGTGCCGTTGGACTGGATGATCGCATCGAGCGGATTCACCGCCACCGCATGCACCTCGAGCAAGAGCTGCCCCGCCCCCGGCTTCGGCATCGGGGCATCTCGAATCGTCAGGTCCGCATAGGCGGAATCGATCCACGCCGCAGTGTTGTCGCTCATCTTCCTCTGCTCTCCGTATCCGATGACATCTCGTGTCATCACGATCGAGCTTACGACAGTTCGTGTCATCATTGCTGTATGCCTCGATGGTCACCGGATGCTGCACTGCGGTTGGAAGCTGCAGCGATGAACCTGTTCACCGACCAGGGGTACTCGGGAACCACGGTTCCCCAGATCGCCGAGGCGGCGGGACTCACCACTCGGACGTTCTTCCGCCACTTCTCCGACAAACGGGATGTCCTGTTCCTCCGAGATCGCGAGTTCCCCCAAGCGGTGAGCGACTTCATGGAGTCCATCCCGCAAGAACGCGGCGGGACGGCCACCGTGCGCGCAGGCCTCGCGGCAGCATGCCGAGGCCTCCAGGAGTGGCGGGAGCAGATCGCACGTCGACGCAGCATCATCCGCAGCGAACCCGCGCTGCACGAACGCGATCTTCTGCGCAGTCACTACCTCGCGCGCGCCATCGAACGGTCACTGAACCAGCGCGGCATCGCCCCTGAGCACGCACATACCCTGGCCGCCCTCGCCGTGACGTGTTTCGACCTCGCGATGGACCGATGGCTGGAAGGCCCCTCCGATCTCTCACTCGAGGATGCCCTGACTGCGGTGTGGACCGACATGCAGGGATGGATCAACGGGTGACATCGCCGGCGGGAGCGATCGTTCTTCGGCGCGTCACGCGTCGGTAGCTGTCAGAGGTCTTCCCAGGGGGTGAACTCGACCGTCACGTCGTCTCCGTCGACCGTGTACGTGCCGATGAGATCGGTCCTATAGTCGGTCGTGCCGGTTCCGGACGAGGCTCCCCCCTCCGGGCGGTACCAGAAGACGACGTCGACCATGAATCGGTGGTCGGTTCGAAAGGTCACGTTGTACGGGGCCCGGATGACCCCGATCGTCGACGGATCCTGTTGCCTCAGGAGCAGAGGACAGGCCGCATCCGCCGAGGTCCCGGGTTCGACACACGCATCGGCTCGGACGTTCGCCGCATCCGTCAGCGCCGTCTGCAGCGCCTCCGTCGCGGCGACCGAGAGTTCGGCCGTCGCTGTCGGCGGGACGGCTGCCAGCTCATCGGTCGCGACTGTGAAGTAGGTACCCAGGTCTGGGCCGATCAGGTCATAGACGGCGGGATACACCTGCACCGGCTCCGACCGCGAGTCCGCAGACACCCCGGCGACCTCTTTCACGGCGAGCTCGAGTTCGGTGCCGGCGAGATCGACCTGCTCCACACCCGTGAGGGAGATGCTGTCCCGCACGGCCACGGTCGCCTCGACCGTCAGCGGCGAGTCGGGGCGCCATCCCGGCTGCAGCAGCCAGTAGGCACCCGCATCTCTCGTCATCGTGAACGTATGTGTGAAGGTCTGCGACGCGAGCTCCATCACAGCCCTCACCTCCGCGGTGTCGCCCTCATGCTTCTTCGTGGTGACGGACACCACCTCGATACGCTCGGTGGCAGCACCGAGAATGTCGTCGGTCAGGTACGTCGCATCGATACCGGATGCATCCGGGTCGACGATCTGCGCGGCGGTGGAGGCATCGCCGTCGGCGATCGCCGCGAGGTACGAGTGCACTGCCTCCGACGGATCACTGGAGTTCGCCACCAGTGCTGCCGCGGTCAGATAACCGCCGACCGCAAGCGCGACGGCACCCAGGGTGATCCACACGCGCCGCTCGCGTCGAGCCGCACGCGCCGTCGGTGAACTGCCAGTCGTCGAAGCTGTCGTCACTGATCGATCCCTGTCCCTGAGGTCCTCATCGAGCTGTCCGACTCAGACTACGGCGACACCCGGATACCGACCCTCCGCGAGCTCCACATGTGTGACGACTCCTTCACGGAGAGTCAGCGCCGCGGCTTCCGGGCCTCGATGAGCGTGCGCGACGAGTGAGCGACGAACGGGCCCTCCTGCAGCCGCTCGTGCAGACTCTGCAGACGCTCGCGGTGCGAAGCGGAGTCGAAGCCCGGCACCAGCCAGATCACCTTTCTCAGGAACCACACGATCGCGCCGACGTCGTGGAACTCGATACGCAGGCGCTCCGTGCGCAGATCGACGACGTCGAGACCGGCCGCCCTCGCCTCCGACGCCTCGACCTCGGGGTCTCGGCGACTGCGGATCTCCGTGGGCTGCGGCCCGAGGAACTCCTCGACGAGCTCGAACGCGCTCGCCGGCCCGACGTGCTGCGCGAGGTAGCTGCCGCCGGGTGCGAGCACCCTGGAGACCTCCGCCCAGTCGACGGCCACCGGATGCCTACTCGAGACCAGAGCGAAACTGTCGTCCGCGAACGGCAGGGGCTGCCCCTCCGTCACGCGGACGACGACCACTCCGCGCGGCTGCAGACGCGCGGCGGCGCGCGTGAGGTTCGGTGGCCAGGACTCGGTCGCCGCGGCGAGCGGCGGGATCGTGGGTGCCGTGTCGAGGACCTCGCCACCCCCGGTCTCCAGGTCGAGGAGAGAGGGGACCACGGCGATGCGCCGAGCGAGCAGCTCCGAGAAGCGCCACGTCGGACGCTGCTCCGTCGCGCGGCCGTCGATCCATCCGAAGTCCCAGCCGTCGACCGACGCGGCGTCGGCCTCGGCGATCAGAGCGTCGACATCCTGAGCGGACGCCCGCTCCGTCGCCCCCGCCCGTTCCTGCGAGCTCATCCGACCCGCTCCAGTCGGGCCTCCTCGGACCGAGCGGTGTCGAAGCGCGGCACCGCGTCGAGCAGCTCCCGGGTGTACTCGTGGTGCGGATGCTCGAGCACGACGTCCGCCGACCCCGTCTCGACGACGCGTCCGTCCGACAGCACCGTGACCTCGTCGGCGATCTGGCGGATCAGTCCGAGGTCGTGCGAGATGAACAGGTAGCTGAGGTCGCGCTCGTCGCGCAGGTCGAGCAGCAGCTCGATGACCTGCGCCTGAACCGAGACGTCGAGCGCCGATGTCGGCTCGTCGAGCACGAGCACGGACGGCGCGATCACCAGGGTCCTCGCGAGCGCCACGCGCTGACGCTGCCCGCCGGACACCTCGCGTGCACGTCGTCCGAGCGAACTCGCCGGCAGAGCCACCTGATCGATGATCTCGGCGACGCGGCGCCGTCGCTCGACCGCCGAGCGCACCCCGTGGATGCGCAGCGGCTCCTCGATGATCTGCCTGATCGTCGAGCGCGGATCCACTGCCGACAGCGGGTTCTGGTAGACGAGCTGCAGCTGCCGCGCGAACGGATTGGCGACCGACGGGGTCTGCGGCAGGTCGCGACCGGCGACGGCTACTGCACCGTCGTCGAACGACGTCAGTCCAGCGGCGATGCGCGCGAGGGTCGACTTTCCCGATCCGGATTCGCCCACCAGCGCATGGATGCTGCCGCGTCGGAGAGTCAGCGAGACGTCGTCGAGCGCCTTCGGCGCATCCGGGTCGCGACCATACCGCTTGGAGACCCCGGCGACCTCGACCACGGCTTCCCGCTCCGCACCGGCATCCGAGGTCTCGCGTCGGGAGTCCCTCTGCGCGATCCGATCCCGGTACCGAAGCGGCGAGGACGCCGGCGAATCCGAGAGCAGGCGGATCGTGTACGGATGCCGCGGGTCGGACAGCACCTCGTCGGCGCGCCCCTGCTCGCGGATCTCGCCGTCCTGCAGCACCACGATCGCGTCGCTGCGCTCCTGCGCGAGCGCGAGATCGTGGGTGATGAACAGGATGCCGAGGCCCAGCTCGTCGCGGAGCCCGTCGAGGAGATCGAGAATGCGGCGCTGCACTGTCACGTCGAGCGCAGAGGTCGGCTCGTCTGCGATGAGCAGCTGCGGGCTCGCGGCGATCGCGATCGCGATGAGCACGCGCTGCAGCTGGCCACCGGAGAGCTCATGCGGGTACGCCCTGACCCGCGACGCGGCGTCACGGATGCCGACGTGCTCGAGCAGCTCGACGACCTTCGAGGGCACGTCGACCCTCGCGACCTCTCCCGATACGGCGACGGCCTGTGCGATCTGGGTGCCTATGCGCTGCAGCGGGTCGAGTGAGCTGAGCGGATCCTGCGGGACGAAGCCGAGGGTCGTGCCGCGCAGCGGACGCCACTGCCTGCTCGACCTCTGTGCGACGTCGTGGCCCGCGACCTGGATGCGCCCTGAGGTCACCCGGCCGTTCACGGGGAGGAGCCCGGCGACCGCGCGAGCGATCGTGCTCTTGCCCGAGCCCGACTGGCCGACCAGCGAGACCGTCTCACCGCGACCGACCTCGAACGAGATCTCGCTCACACTCCGCAGCGGTCGGCGCGAACCGGGCACCGAGTACCCGACGGCGAGGGAATCGACCACGAGCGGCAGCGGCCTCTCGGGCACGGCATGGAGGCCGGGGGCGGCCTGGCCACCGAGATGCTGAGCCAGGTGCGGGTGGGTAGTGCCGGTCATGCTGCGGTCCTTCCACGGGAGAGCTGGCTGAGGCGACTGATGGCGAGTACGGTGACGCCGATCACGAGTCCGGGCACGATGACGAGCCACGGCGAGGAGACCACGTACTGGCGCCCCTCCGAGACCAGCAATCCCCATTCGGGCTCGGGTGGCGGCGCGCCGTAACCGAGGAAGCTGAGCCCGGAGATCCAGATGATCGCGAGACCGAACTGCAGTGCCGTGAGCGACAGCACGGCCGAGTACGAGTTCGGCAGCACATGCCTGATGAGGACGTGGAGGCGTGACCCGCCGAGGTGATGGCTCGCCTCGACGAACGGCAGGTCCTTCACGGTCAGCACCTCGGAGCGCATGATGCGGGTGAAGGCCGCGATCGAGGAGATACCGACGGCGACGGCAGCGTTGAGCGTGCCGAAGCCCAGCGCGACGATCACGACCATCGCGAGCAGCAGGCCCGGGATCGACAGGAGAACGTCGACGATCCGGCTGATCACCGCGTCGACGATCCCGCCGAACGAGGCGGCGATCAGACCGAGCACGGTGCCGACGCCGAGGCCGATGAGGACGGCGACCGCGGAGCCGAGCAGGGTCCGACCGGTGCCGTGCACGATCCTCGACAGCACGTCGCGGCCGAGGTAGTCGGTGCCGAACCAATGCGCTGCGGACGGTGCGGCGAGTGGATTCGCATCGTCAGGTGCGAGCGGGTCGTAGGGCGCCAGGAGTCCCGGCGCGAGCACCGAGAGCAGCACGAGAGCGAGGACGAGGAGCGCCAGGAGGTCGCCGAATCCGAGCCGGGCGGTGAGCCGACGGAAGGCACTCGGCTCGACGTCCACGGTGTCGTGGACGGAGGCGGGGAGTCTGTCGAGTGCAGTCGTCATGCGAGCGCGCTCTCTTCCTGGACGGGGGCGGACGACGACGGGCCGAGCGGACGACTGCGACCGTCCGCGGCGGCTGACCGCCGTCTCGACTGCGCGGTCACCCGGCCGGGGGTGACGATGCGAGGATCGAGGATCGGGTAGAGCAGGTCGGTGATCAGATTGATGCCGACGTAGATGGCGGAGATGAGGATCACGACCGCCAGCACCACGGGCGTGTCCTGATCGCGGACGCTCTCGAACGTGATGAACCCGAGCCCGGTGCGTGTGAAGACGGCTTCGACGATCACCGCACCGGCGAGAAGCTCTCCCACGATCAGAGCGAGCATCGTGATCGACGGGATCGCCCCGTTCTTGAGCACGTGTCCGAGCGCGATCCTCGACTCGCTGCGCCCTTTGGCGCGGAGCACCGTGACGAACGGCTCGTCGGCCGCTTTGCGCAGCCCTTGGATGAGCACCTGCGACAGCGGCCCGTTCACCGCGAGGGCGAGCGTGAGCGCCGGGAGCACATACGACACGAATCCCTCATCGCGCACCGACGAGACCCAGCCGAGCTGGAACGAGAAGACCGCGAGGAGCACGAAGCCGATGAGGAAGCTCGGTGCCGAGATGGAGGCGATCGGCAGGGCGCTCGCGAAACTGCGCACGGCCTTCCAGGGCGCGTAGACGGCGACCAGGGCGGTCGCCAACGCGATCACGATCGTGAAGACGAAGGCGATCGCGGCGAGGACGATCGTGTCGGAGAGCCCCTGGGCCACGAGTTCCGACACGGGCCGGTTGCTGACGAGCGAGAATCCGAGATCGCCCTGGAAGAGACGGCTCACGGCCAGGAAGAACTGCTCCACGGGTGAGAGGTCGAAGTGATAGTACGCCCGCAACGCCTCTGCCGCGGACGGCGGCAGCGGATTGAGCGGGCTGATGAGCTTGTTCTCGATCGGATCGCCGGGGAGTACGAAGAGCGCGAAGAACACGAGGGTGTAGACGAGAGCGATCACGAGCAGTGCCTGCGCGATGCGGCGGACGACGTAGGTGCGGTACTGCATTCGGGCCTCCTTGCGGCCATCGGGCGTGGGGGGGGGGGGGGGGGGGGGGGGGGGGGGGGGGGGGGGGGGGGGGGGGGGGGGGGGGGGGGGG